>QCPZ01000013.1 GCA_003212345.1 SAR116 cluster bacterium AG-447-A06 | reverse complement strand
TTGAAGAGCTTGAACATGCAAAAGCTCGTGGTGCTAAAATATATGGTGAGGTTAAAGGTTATGGTATGTCGGGTGATGCCCATCATATTACCGCACCTGCCGATGATGGTGATGGAGCTTTTCGTGCGATGCAGGCTGCTTTGAAACGTGCTGGGCTGGCTGCTGGGGATATTGATTATGTGAACGCCCATGGCACATCAACCCCGCTTGGTGATATAATAGAAGCCAAGGCTGTTACGCGACTTTTAGGGGATGCGTCAGGGACGGTATCAATTTCGTCAACAAAAAGCGCTACTGGGCATCTTTTAGGAGCTGCTGGAGCAATTGAAGCAATTTTCACAATCAAAACAGTTCAAACCGGTGATTTGCCACCAACACTTAATTTAACTAATCCGGAAGAAGCGGTGAGCAATTTGGATCTCGTGCCATTGAAATCCCGTAATAAAAAAGTGCGGAATGCAATGTCAAATTCGTTTGGATTTGGCGGCACTAATGCATCTTTGATCATGGGTGAGGTTGACTGATGTTTATCAAAGCCGCCCGGTTTATATCCCGGTCGGCAGTTATTTTCCCGCTCCTATGTATTATTTCATCCGCTAGTGTGTATGTCTGGCATGACAATATGACGACTGTGGCTGGTCCACATCAGGATGATGTTCTGGTTGTTATTGCGCCTGGCAGTGGCCACAATACCCTCCGCCACGTTTTGTATCGTGCCGGTGTAATTCACCATATTTATCATTATGACGTTGCTCGCATTTTTGCAGGCGAGAGCTTCTCGCCAAAAGCTGGCGAGTTTTTACTGCCGGCTAAAGCAAATGTTAAGAAAATTTTTTCGATAATCCATAAGGGCAAAAACCATCAACGCAGGTTGACGATTGTTGAAGGGCTGCGGAGTGCCGATGTGCTGAAGTTGATCACCGCGATGCCTAATCTTACCGGGTCGGTCAAATCCATGCCTGATGAAGGTAGCTTGCGGCCAGAAACCTATTTCTACGTTCACGCTACACCTCGGCAAGCTCTGATAGACCGCATGCAGCAAAGCCAAGAACTTGCCCTTTCCAAAGCGTGGAGCAAGCGTGAGAAAGATTTACCCTACGACAATCCGTATCATGCGCTGATTATGGCTTCAATCATCGAAAAAGAAGCGTCGGCAGGGGACGATCGGCGGTTGGTCGCAGCGGTTTTGGTGAATCGGCTAAAAAAAGGCATGCGTCTGCAGTCAGACCCAACGGTGCTGTATGAAGCGTCTGAAAGTCCCCCAAAGCCGCCCCAAATTACGAAAACAGATTTGAAAACAAAAACACCCTGGAACACCTATGTGATAAATGGGTTGCCTAAAACTCCGATTTGTAATCCAGGGCAGGAATCGATTATGGCTGCTTTGCATCCAGCCAAAAGTGATTACACATATTTTGTTTCTGATGGCGAGGGTGGGCTTCGGTTTGCAAAAACACTGGACGCACACAACCGCAATGTAAGACTATTCAGGCAATACAAAGCAGCAGCTGAGAGGGACAGGGGCAAATGACTAAAAACTCATCATCGGCTTTAGGCAAAGAAACTGGTTTTGGCGGCCGCAGAGGTCTAATGCTGGTCCTTTCATCTCCATCTGGGGCAGGAAAGACCTCAATATCACGGCGCTTACTGGCTGGGGAAAAGGAGCTTGAGTTGTCAGTCTCGGCAACCACGCGCAAACGGCGTCCTGGTGAGGTTGAGGGAAAAGACTATCATTATGTTTCGAAGGATGATTTTCATTTGATGATCAATAATCGTGAAATGCTGGAATATGCGAAGGTGTTTGACCATTATTATGGCACACCATCAGCCCCTGTAATGACCGCATTGGCTGCAGGGCGCGATGTGCTGTTTGATATTGATTGGCAAGGTACCCAGCAGTTGGCCGATGCAAATAGCGACGATTTGGTATCTGTTTTTATCCTTCCGCCATCAACGCGTGATCTTGAAAAACGGTTGTTAAACAGGGCGCAAGACAGCGCTGATATCGTCGCTGCCCGCATGTCCAAAGCATCTGATGAAATTAGCCATTACCGTGAATATGACTACATTTTAGTAAATGTTGATCTAGATCAGTCGGTTAGCGAGGTAAAAGCCATCTTGCATGCGGAACGACTGCGCCGTGACAGGCTGGTTGGGCTCACCGATTTTGTAAAACGGCTTCGTGCTGGTTATTAGTTTTGGCGTTGGTTATTACTCTGGGAGCTAGCTATTGAACTGGATTATTTTATTGCTCTTCATATCGGGATGCTAACCTACAGAACGCTTCAATATCAATTTCCTGAGGCCGCTTTTTAGGGTCGATGTTGGCAGCAGTTAACAAGCGTTCGCCGCCAATATTTTTCAATGAACTACGCAGCATTTTCCGACGCTGCCCAAACGCAATGCGTGTTACGGCCTCTAATGCCGTTTTACTACACGGAAATCGCGGGGCTGGTAGTGGCACAATTTGGACAATAGAAGAGGTGATTTTTGGAGCAGGCACAAAGGCTGATGCTGGTACGTCGAACAGAATTTCACTATCGGCAAGCCAGCGTGTCAGAACACTTAATCGGCTATAGGCTTTATCGCCTGGCCATGCGGTAATGCGCTCAGCCACTTCGCGCTGAAACATCAATGTCATCGACTCAAATGCATGCGCATGGGTCAACCACCGAGTTAATAATGTCGTAGCAATGTTATAGGGTAAATTGGCGATGATGCGGCGTGGGCTAGTTCCCATTTCCCAGATAGGACTGTGCATTGCGTCAGCCAAAATCAAGCGCAGCCGGTCACCGGCAGCATCGGTCAATCCGGCAAGGACATCCGCGGCACGGCGATCCTTCTCAATGGCAATCACATGAGTTGCCCCTTCTAGAAGAAGGGCGCGCGTTAAGCCACCAGGTCCTGGGCCAACTTCGATTGTTGTGCCACACAAAGTGCCAGAAGAGCGAGCTATTTGTCGTGTAAGGGAGAGATCAAAAAGAAAATTTTGTCCCAGTGATTTGCGTGCCCGCATATCCATCGATTCAACAAGCTGGCGCAAAGGGGGCAGAGCTTCAATACGGTCTTTTAAATTTTGCTGGTCAGCTATCATTTATATGGTTTCTTTTGGGTCGGCATTCGCAATGTGGAAAGGGGGTCAAGCGTTGGTGCTTTCGGCTAGCTTTCTGGCCATGTTGATAGCGGCTATAAGGCTATCAGCACGTGCAACGCCGGTGCCCGCGATATCTAGCCCAGTGCCATGGTCAGGTGATGTGCGAACAAAATCCAACCCCAGGGTGATGTTGACGCCACCAAAAAAATCAATTGTTTTTAGTGGGATAAGAACTTGATCATGATACATTCCCAAAACTGCATCATAGGTGTCACGGGCTTCAGCGTGGAACAGCGTATCGGCAGGAAGCGGGCCAGTGGCATTTATGCCGGCCGAAACAAGCTGGTGGACAGCTGGCACAATAACCTTGCCATCTTCCTCGCCCATTCGCCCATCTTCACCAGCGTGTGGGTTTAGCCCACAAATTGCAATCCGCGGATATTGAATGCCAAAACTTGTTTTCAAACAATAATGCATCAAAGTGCATTTTTCTATTATCAAGTCCTCGGTAATAGAGACCGGCACTTTGCCTAATGGAATGTGGGCGGTAGCTGGAACGACCCGCAATTTATCGCACGCGAGCATCATCAATGGACCGCCCGGCATAGTCGTGGCAAGGCTTGCCAGATACTCCGTGTGTCCGGGAAAGCTGAATCCAGCTTTGTAAAGACATGATTTTTGGATAGGATTCGTTACTATGCCAGCAGCGGTACCGGACTGGCTCCACAAAACGGCTTGTCGAATAGCGTCAATGACCATAGGGGCGTTCAATGGGTCTGGGTGTCCCGCGATTGGCATTCTTCTCCAAGATACGGGGATAATAGCTAATGCAGATGTGTCGTGATCATATAAAGTAGGGCTACTTATTTCGTAAAAATTAGCCGCAATATCAAGCGACCGGGCGGTTTGAGCAATATGTTCCGGGTTACCCATCAAGCAGATGTTTTTTATTCCAGAATGCCAGGCCTTCAGGCAAATTTCAGCTCCGATACCAGCAGGCTCACCCGGGGTGATAATAAGCGGTGGCGCAGGCATTAGACTCATAAATCTGTTTCTATGATTGCAGAACGGCGCAAACGAAATAGATAGCGTTCTGACAATGATCCAAAAATTTTGTCAAATTCCGCACGGAAAACATCTTCACGTGAAGGCAAAATTATTTTATGCGCTTGTCGCTTACAAAGCATAAAAACGCTTACACCCTCGACGAACGATAGTGGTTTGCTGGGCACCAAAATTTCGAGTTCTTTAATGAGATTCTGCAGGGGGGTATTAAATGACCCGAGTTTAACATTCTTGATCAGCCCATTAATCTTTGAACCGTAGTTTTGGTTCAGCGCAACCAGATCATCACAGTTTTTCATTTTTGCTGTCTCCCGCTCAATTTTGGCGGCAGCTTCCAGCTTACTGGCATTTGACGCGTTCTTTCTGAGCGGATAAACGGCCCGGGCAATTGTAATTACGTCTTGACTTGGATCGGCGGCACCATTTTGCAGAGTTCCTTCTTTGCGGATTAAAATGACTAGCCCGTCACGTTGGAGCGGAGTACTAATTGCTCCAACTTCGATTTTTTGGATCTCTTCATTTATTTCTGGTGGTAATTGATTAACTAATACCCAACCAAGGGAGCCACCGCTTCGTGCTGTTCCAGCAGCAGAATACTGTCTTGCAATGTCATTAAAATTTGCTCCGCGATTGACTGATTTGATAATTTCATTGGCAAGTTCGAGCGTTTTGTTCATGGGCCGTTTCGGTCCGGGTAGCAAAATTATTTCGCTAAGCCTAACCTGCGGCTGTTTTGAGTTCTTTTTGATTTGCAAAAGTGCCTTATCGACAATGGATTCGAGCTCTCTAAATTTACTATCAAATTTGTACCTAATGAACTCTCCCCAAACGATATCACTTACAATTTTCGACTGGATATTGACTGCATCAATGCCCTTATCGCGCAGATTATGTGAACCACTTTTTCCATTATCAGCAAAGTTTTCATCTAAAAGATTTTTAGCTGCCTCGCGGCTTTTACCCACGATGTTTGGATCGACTGCTTTAGCCGCTTCAAGTTTCAAAATTTCGTCGATCAACATTTGGGTTGCATCCTGTCTTATCTGCTGACGATTAGCTTTTGTATCCTCCAGATTTGTAACCATACGCAAAAAAGCCGCCCGTTGATCAACATCATAATTCGTAATTGCTTTACCGTTTACCTTCGCCACAATCTCCAGTGCTGCTTGTCCATGCGGGATCCTCGCACCAACAAAAAACATCAAGCAAAGAGCAAAAATTGCAAATAATTTATGTCTACGCGTCATCATCATTGTTTTCGTTTTCAGTTGGAATTTGGTCTTCGACGATCATTAAGAGCTTTCGTACCCTTAAAATTGTTCCCTCTATAAATCAGCTTTCGTCAGTCCGGGCAAGAATAATGGCACCCAGCAGAGCGATCACGGCAGCAGGTGTCCAAGCGGCAACCGACATCGGAACTCTCAGAGATGATCCTAAAATCTGCATAAAATAACTAAACATGAAAATGACGATTGAGAGCAAGGCACCACGCAGAAATAAACGTGAGCTATGGCTCCGTGATGTATAAGTTAAGGTTATACGAGCGGCTAGCATGGCTATCCCCATCATTAATAGCGGTATAGACAACGTTTTATAGAGGTGAAATCGGTATTGGGTTGCTGGGATACCGGCTCGTTCGAGCGAGGAAATGAACTTTGGTAATAAATAGATCGAGATTGATTGTGGAAGCAGCCCTGATTGGCGTAAATCCAATGCTTCAAGCCCTGTTGGCAAAATTATATTTCCCAAATCTGTTTGCCTTCCATCTGTGTGCCAGCGTGTTGCTTGATCTAGCATCCAACCCTTGTCGGTTAGTTGCATAACATTCGCTCGGTATAGAGCCCTCAATTGAATATCATTTTCATACAAATAAATGACTGGGTTAATAATGCTTGCCATTTCGGCATTCAAGGCATCACCGCGAATGATTAATTTACCATCCTTGATCTTATCACGAAGCCAAACTCCATCAGCCGAAATAGAAAAGCTTTTATCTGCTTCGCCAAAAATCTTAGCCATTTGCGCCTCATGGCGTGTCGATGTAACCGCACCAATAGGATTTACCACAGTGACGAACAGCATGCCAAAAAGAAATGCTGAAAATAACGCAGGACCCAGTGCAGCCCAGATTGATTGACCAAACCCACGCACTGCGACAAATTCATTGCTTCGGTTCCACGAAGAAAAACACAACATCGCGCCAGTCAGCATGGCAAAGGGCAAGATCATCTCAATAACTGCTGGTAAATTAAGTAGGGCCATGTTCAAGAAATTAACATTTGGCTTTGTATTAGTTAGTACACTCACGCGACGAACAAGCTCGACGGTTTGAATAAGACTGATGATAGCTGCAAGACCAAATAAACAAAGCGTGATCCAGGCAACAAACTTCATAGCAAAATAGCGGAATAGTGTGCCAAAAGGTGCAAACTGGCTCATGCAAACCTCTTATTCGGGAGTGATGGCTTTTTCGCTATGTTGCCAGGGTGAAGAAACCAAATACTGAGTATGATCGGAATAAAAACGCTAAGATGAAGCAGTGGCCACAGGTTTGCATTATTGGTTACGAGGCCGCGTGAAATCACTACCATGATGATCACCAAAACACAGGCTAAAATATTGGTGCTAGCTCTTCGCCCCCATAAATCCCGGCGAATTTGCCCTCTTAAAATAATGGCTGCTGACAATAATACCAATCCAAGTCCAAGAAATGGTGAGGCGATTCGATAGTGCCCTTCGGCATTTCGTTGCAAATAGTACTGAGATGACGGCGCCGTTTCTGGTGATAGTAAATTACCGATTGTATCTTCGTTGATATCAATCGTGGAGCGCTTGGTTGGTTGATTGGTAGTCCGAGTGATGGTTACAGAATGGGAGTCAAACAACAAAACCGCGCCGCTTTGGCCCTCGGCATTTCTCTCAGATCGTTCCCCATTTTGCAGGACAAGTGTGGGGGTGCCATTTCGGTCAATAAATTCTCCAGCTTCCGCTGTTATGGTAATGATACGATTTTGGATGCGGGCGTCATGGATAAAAATATCTCTCATAACATCATTATTGTCACGGGCCCCAATGAACATGGTCATGTTGTCAACGACCTCAATGAAAACACTTTCCCTTAGCAAAATTGTGGGAATGCCATTACGCAATTTGAATTGTAAATCCTTATATACGCCAAAGGATGTTGGCAACAAATAGACAGAATTGAACACAAGAAATGTGGTCAGCACGACGCCAAGTGCAATTGGCGCCTTGGCCAATTGAAGTGGGCTGAGGCCAATGGATTGCATAACGAGCAATTCACGATCTGCCAAAATGCGGTTAAATACCCAATTTACCGCAATAAATCCAGAAATTGGAATTGCAATCATGAGCCACAGTGGCATTGAGGCAATCGACATCAGCAGAAAGTCGCCAACCGCGGCGCCTCGATTAACCAAAAGTTCGAGAATGCGGATTGTTTGAAATAGCCAGATGATCCCAACCAGCACTAATGTTAACGCAAGAGTGGTTCTAAAAAGCTGATTAAAGATATACAGGCTGAACTGCACATTAAACCTCATGTGTGTTGTGGATTCTGGATAGCACAAACGCATACGTGATGGCAAAACCTATAGCATTACAAATTGGTTGGATTGACAGTCATACGCTAGGTTTGTTTTAACTAGGGATCCTTTGTAACTAAAAAATGAGACAAAAATGCCTGCTAAATTAAAGCTTAGCTTTTCCAAAACTAGCCCAAAAGGCGATGTGGCAACCATCTGTTTGATTGGCAAAAACGGTGAAATAATACCTCATCTTGAACGGAATATTGCGGCCCATTTGATTAGAACTATGGCGCTGGCTCAATTTACTGGGAAATTTGGCAAAAGCCTGATGATCTACACCGACACGAATAGCTATTTGTTGATCGGGACTGGTGACAAGCTGGCATCGGGCATTGAAGCCGAAAAACTGGGTGGTAAGCTTTTTTCGGCGTTGAATGGAACCGCGTCCAAAATGGGTTGGATGCCTGATCATAAATTGGCTCCAACGGTTTTGGCTGATGTCTTATTTGGAGCGAATCTGGCTTCATATCATTTTGACAGGTATTTTACTGAGAAGGAAAAAGACGATGTCATGGTTCGCCTTTGTGTTGGCGGCGAAGCACTCGATGAAAACGTGAGTGTTTATCAAGATCGTCAGGCTCTTGCAAATGGCGTTTTCTTCGCACGAGACCTTGTTTTTGAGCCGGCTAATAAATTATATCCTGTTGAATTCGCCAACCGTTGCTCAGCTTTATCTTCGCTTGGACTTGAGGTTGAAGTTTTGGATGAAACCGCCATGGAAAAGCTTGGCATGGGAGCGCTTCTCGGCGTTGGTCAGGGTAGCCGTCGCGAGTCTCGGATGGTAGTGATGAATTGGAGGGGAGGTGGCGATGAGCCACCATTCGCTTTTGTCGGAAAAGGTGTCACATTTGATACTGGTGGTATTTCGTTAAAACCTCCAAAGGGCATGGAGGACATGAAATGGGATATGGGTGGAGCTGCAGCGGTAACTGGTGCGATGTGTGCGATTGCTGGACGCAAGCTGAATAAGAATATTGTCGGCGTGATAGGTCTTGTTGAAAATATGCCAGATGGTAATGCTCAAAGACCGGGTGACGTTGTAACCGCAATGTCTGGGAAAACAATTGAGGTGATAAATACAGATGCCGAGGGTCGCCTTGTTCTTGCTGATGCCTTGCATTATTCTGAAACGCGATTCAAGCCACACGCTATCGTCAATTTAGCTACGTTAACAGGGGCAATCATTGCCTCTCTCGGCAAGGAATATGGCGGGCTTTTTGCTAATAGTGATGATTTGGCAAGCCAGCTTGAGGATGCGGGTAGGCAAACCGAGGAAGGTGTTTGGCGAATGCCAATGGGGCCATCTTATGACCGGATGCTTAAATCACACATTGCGGATATGAAAAATATTGGGGGGCCGTATGGTGGCGCCATTACAGCAGCCTGTTTTCTAGCCCGGTTTGTTGAACGCACTCCATGGGCGCATCTTGATATTGCAGGTAAAGCATGGTCTGACAAAGCAACTGCTACTGTGCCAAAGGGAGGGACAGGCTATGGTGTACGCTTATTGAACCGATTAATTGATGATTGGCAAGGGGCTAGCGTGTCACACAAGTGGGAGCAATCTGATGACTAAAATTAGGCTTTAAACGGTGCAGCTTGATTTTTACCAAATTGGTCAGGCTGGGCTTGAAAAGGTTATGTTGATTCTCCTGAAGAAGACGCTTGCTGCAAATCAAAAGGCACTTGTTCTGTGTCCAATGCCAGCGGCAAGTTCGATTGATACCTCATTATGGACTTTTGATCCGGAGTCATGGATTCCGCACGGACTTGACGATGCAAATGGCGCTGAGTTCTGCCAGGTCTGGTTGTCAAGCGATATGGCGGCCAACCCTATTAAAGCCGAATATCTGTTTCTTCTGCATGGGAGTGCGCCTGCGCAATGGGCTGGTTTTACGCGGTGTTTCTGTTTGTTTGATGGGAAGTCGGATTCACAGTTGCAACAAGCACGTAATCAGTGGAAAGAATGGCAAGAGCTTGATGATACGACCCTTAGCTATTACGCGCAGAATGCGGAAGGGGGATGGGATAAAAAAACTAGTTTGGTTTCTTCAGATTCTGTAAAGTCCCGCCTGCGCGATGCGTAAGCATATCCGTGGAAGTTAGTCAATGCTACCTTGAAACTGTTAACGGGATCTTTTTGAGGTGAAGTTTATTTTTATCTTGTGCCATGGCTGCGGCTTGCTTTATTAAAGCGACAAAGTTTCTAGATCAAAAAAGCACGTGCAGCGATAAACCGTGTTTTGATAAAAAAGGACGCATGATGGCACTCGAAAGAACTTTCTCAATAATTAAACCCGATGCAACACGCCGTAACCTGACCGGTCAGATCAATGCCCGGCTTGAATCTGCCGGTCTTCGTATTGTTGCACAAAAGCGCAAACAACTCAGCGAAAAGGAAGCCAAAGCATTTTACGCTGTTCACCAGGAACGCCCTTTTTTCGATGACCTTGTCGCCTTTATGACATCGGGGCCGGTTGTCCTTCAGGTGCTTGAGGGTAAAAATGCCATTCTTGCTAACCGCGAAGTCATGGGTGCAACAAACCCGGCTGATGCGGCTGATGGAACTATCCGTAAGGATTTTGCGGAGTCGATTGAAGCCAATTCGGTGCATGGCTCAGACAGCCCAGAAAATGCAGCTGTTGAAATATCTTATTTCTTTGCTGGATGTGAGATCACAGAATAGACCTCTCTCATTCAATTGGTGTCGGCTGACGCGAATAAAACTGCGAGAAAAAGGCCTGCCGTTTTTATGCAGAACCAACAACCCAGTATTTACCATTTAGAGCAATGTTGCTGCCATGATGACAAGAGTCGCCACGATGACAACAACACTAAGTTTACTGGCGAACATAAAATTATAATAAAACTGCAAATGTTCTTTGCCTTGCTTATCCAACGATTTTGTATCCATGATCGCCAACTCCTTGGTAAAAAGGTGATGCTAGGATTGCATCACTAGTCTTTAACCTAAAATGTCTATTCAAGATAGCCTCCAATTTATGACCGAATCGGCACCGCAAATCAACATAACAGTTCATTGCTCAATCCTCTAATGTAAGTGTGGGCCAGATAAGATATTGAGCAAGCAAATCTCGCATTGACACAGGTGCATCGGCTAGGGCGGATGACGGAGTGCGCCAGCGAGCCCCTTCCGGTGATAAGGATAGAAATTTTTTTGCCAACCCGAATAAAACAAACGGGTAAATCTTATGTTCTAGCTGAAGCACCCGTGCTGCTAGGCTGTCGGCGGTATCACTGGCCATTAGGGGAAGACTTGCTTGGGCAATCATTGGCCCTTCATCGAGTGCCGCGGTGACCATATGTACCGTAACACCATGCTTTGCAGCATTTTTTTCAATGGCACGTTGATGAGTGTTAAGGCCTTTAAAAGCTGGGAGCAATGAGGGATGAATGTTGATAATTTGCCCAGCAAACTGATTGACGAAATCACCACTTAAAATGGCCATAAATCCAGCTAGAAATATATATTCAGACCGGTGATAATTAATGGCTGCGGCGATGGCAGCCTCATGCTCGGCCTGTGTGTCAAAATTTTTCCGCTCGATAACCCTGGTTGGAATGCCGCGATCTTGTGCAAGGAAGATTCCGTCACAACACCTGTTACTAATCACGACGGTAATTTTGGCTGCAATGCTATAATCTTTGATCGCGTCAGCAAGGTAAGTCATATTGCTGCCACGCCCCGAAATTAGAACGGCAACGCGGATCATGACTGCCCGCGCCAATGATCGACTCCGTTAAGGATGACAGCAGGCTGATCATCCCTCGAAACAAGATCACCGACAATGTAGGCCTCTGGTTCTGGGCCGGTTCGGAGGGCGTGCAAAACCTCACTGGCTTTGCTGGCGTCGACATAGATGATAAGACCAATGCCACAGTTAAACGTGCGGGCAAGTTCTGATAATTCCATGTTGCCTGTATCACGAATCCAGGAGAAAACAGGTGGTAAGGGCGTCGTTGCACATTCTAGCCGGAAGGAAACTCCTTTATCAAAAACCCTTGGTGGGTTTTCGATCAGACCACCACCAGTGATATGCACAATTCCATTAACTCCGCCAGTTGCCAAAGCGGTAGCAGCCGCTTTTTGGTAAATGCGCGTTGGGGTCATTAATGCAGCACCAAGATTATCAGCGTCACTCTCAAATGGGGCCGGTGCATCAAGGGTGGCACCTGAAATTTCAATGATTTTTCGAACCAGTGAAAAACCGTTGGAATGAATGCCGGAGGATCGAAGGGCAATGGCAATATCACCGACCTTTGGTTGACCCGGCGACAGCAACGTTCCGCGCTCAGCAGCTCCAATACAGAATCCGGCAAGATCATAGGTTCCTTCGGGGTACATGCCCGGCATCTCGGCCGTTTCTCCGCCAATTAATGCACAATTAGCCTCGATACAGCCATCGGCAATACCGGCAATGACATCGATAGCCATCGCGCGATCTAATTTTCCCGTTGCAAAATAGTCTAGAAAAAAAAGAGGCATGGCTCCTTGCGCTAAAATATCATTTGCGCACATGGCCACTAAATCAATGCCAACAGCATGGTGCAGGCCAGTCGCTTTAGCAAGTTCCAGTTTGGTGCCAACACCATCAGTGGCAGCAACCAGCACAGGGTCGATAAATCCGGCATCCCTTGTGTCGAACAGCCCCCCAAACCCACCAAGATCGGAGCTAGCACCAGACCGCTTTGTGCGTTTGGCATGTGGAACAATTTCTTCAACCAACGCATCCCCTTCGTCAATATCGACACCAGTGTCACTATATTTATAGGATCTAGATTGTTTTTGTCCGCTAGACATGCTGGCCTCGGGGATTAAGTTTGATGTATGGTATAGATAATCTGTTTCGATAGAGTCTAAACGTATAATAGGCATTTGACGGCATGCGCGCAGCATTTATCTTTCATTCCCTCGTAATATTTCGCTGGAAGGGCAGACTGCTGGCCTTTTTGCTGCTTGGCTCTCTGGCGGTAAAACCAGCGATGGCCATGAATAGCTGGTGTGCCGAGCCGGTTTTCGGCGTCTCGAATATTTCAATTGACCAGCGGGCCGAAACCGCGTCCATCGCTCGCGACATTGGTGTGCGCAAGGCCGCGGAGCAGGCGTTTTCAACGGTGCTGGACCGGATTCTTCTGACAAATGACGCGCGACATAAGTTCATGACATTGCATGATCTTGATGATTTTTCTGATTTTATCCATATCGTAGAAGAAAATTATCTGGATCAACGCTATATCGCGATATTGGACTTTTGTTTTGATGCTGCAAGGTTACGCCAAGCCATGATAACAGCCCAACTGAGCTGGTCTGAATTGCAAAGCCCGCCCGTTCTAGTCATTCCTATTTGGAGTGGGCCGGATGGAGCGCGGGCGTGGCAAAGGGATAATCAATGGATTGCTGGCTGGTGGAATGCGGTTGCAGCCTATGATGGGCTGTTATCTTTTCGCCAGCTGGAGCGTAATTTGATCAATGAGAGACAATTTCGTGGGGAGGACTTGATCATTGCGAACCCGGCCAAGCTTAAAAATGCCGCTAGGCTGGTGCGTGCGGAACAGGTTCTTTTGGTTGCGGCGTCGTTAGATTATGAGGGTTCCAAGCCCTTGGTCACAATCACCGCACGTTTGTTTGACAAGACCGGCCATATGATTACCGATATTCTACACGGTGACCAGAGTACTCTGGAAAATTTCACTGCGAGTGACTTCGATATTATGCGCCAAAAAATTATTGAGAAGATGAATGAAAGCTGGCAGAGGGCAAATCTGATTGATAACAGCGAAAGTGGCCATATAACTGTATTTTTGCCAGTGACATCGCTGAAAGAATGGGCCAAACGTCTAATTGCTTTGGATGAGATTGCGGTGATACAAAGTTATGATATTATCACACTCGATACTCGGGGCGGACAATTGTATTTGCGCCTAGCCGGATCCCAAGAAGCGTTGCAAAATGCGCTGTCTGCGCATCGGTTACAGCTTGTTGACCAAGGGGGGCGGCAGTTGATTAGTGCAAAACCTGAAAGTGGTTGACGTCCACTTCCCACCTGTAAATAAACGGTCATGGTTGAGCGGGCAAACATTAACGGTTCAAAATAGACCACGGATACGATGACATGAAACAATTACCGCTAGAATTACCATTCCGCCAGTTGGCAGGTCGCGATGATTTCATAGTCAGTGATTGTAACGCACTGGCTTTAGCGTCAATAGATCAATGGCCAAATTGGCGGGGTAGTTACAGGGCCCTAAATATCGTTGGTCCATCGGGGGCAGGAAAATCACACCTTGCAGCAATCTGGCAGTCAGTGGTCCAAAACAGCCAAAGATTAACAGGATTGATGGCGGGCCAACGGTTGCTAAATCCAGCATTTTATGTTTTGGATGATGTGGCCCATTCACGGGCTTGGGATGAAGAGGCGCTTTTTCATTGCTTTAACCGTTGTGCCAACAAGATGGGTGGCATTCTGCTGTTGTCGAAAATGCCGGTAGGGCAGATGGACTGGCAGCTGCCTGATTTGCGTTCGCGTATGCGCTCGGTCAATCTGGCCAAAATTAATTTGCCCGATGATAAGTTATTATTTGCGTTGTTAAATAAATATTTTGCCGATCGTCAAGTGATGGCACCACCGGCAATGCTATCCTATCTCATCAAACGCATGGAGCGGTCGTTCACCGCTGTTCCCAGGTTGGCTGCTGCCCTTGACCATCGGTCCATAGCCGAAAAAAAACCATTGTCAGTCGCGTTGGCGCGTAATGTCCTTGATGATTTGTCGTGATAATTTAAAAACGGGCTCTAATTATTGTTTTGCGGCATGAACAATTTCACCTAGTTTTTTATCGTGTTCCATCAGCAGGATTTTTCCATTCCTGACTGCAAGAGCAATTTCCCCCCGTTTCAACCGTAAGGCCAACTCTCCAAAGATTTCACGGCGCCAGCCAGCAAGTGCTCGGATTGGGGCATGGTCATCGGTGGCGAGGGCTTCTAGTTCATCAGCTGATGCAATAAGGCGCGGGGCAATGCCGTGCTTATCAGTTACATGTTTTAATAAGACGCGTAAAAGCTCCATCACTGCCGCTGGTGGACGTTTGCTGGAACCGCGTTTTTCATTGACAGGCAGGGAAGATGCCGGCAACGACGCAACTTTTTTTAAAATTTTTTGTATTGGGGCTATCAGCTTGCCATCCTTGCCGCCAGGAAAATTACGAATATTGGCAAATCCATTTCGGTCTTGTGGATTTGAGCCGGAAAGGTCAATTAGGGTCTCATCACGTATCACACGGTTACGCGGTATATTACGAGTTTGAGCTTCATTTTCACGCCACGCCGCTAGATGCATTAACCGCAGGAGGGCGGCTGGCCGCATATTGCGTACTTTTAGTTTCTGCCAGGCAAATTGTGGGTCAACAGAATATGTCGCTGGGTCGTTTGATTTTGCGTATTCTTCATCAAGCCAGTGATTGCGCTTTTCACTCTCTAGCTTTTCCAGCATTATCGGATATAGCCGGGCGAGATAGATCACATCATCAAGCGCGTACATAATTTGTCGGTTGCTAAGTGGGCGTTTTGACCAATCAGTAAAGCGCGATGTTTTGTCAATATCTTGATCGAGCATGGATTTTACTAGCTTGTCATAGCCCACTTGATCACCAAGTCCGCACACCATGGCAGCAATTTGTGTGTCATAAATTGGACGCGGTAGATCACCCATCAGATGTAAAAAAATTTCCATATCTTGACTGCCAGCGTGAAATACTTTGGTAATGTTTTGGTCGCGCATCAGCCCCCACACGGGCGCGAGGTCAAGATTTTTGGCCAAGGGGTCAATAGCTGCTGCCTTAACACCGTCGCTAACCTGGATCAGGCACAATTGTGGGTAGTAAGTGCGCTCACGGATAAACTCAGTGTCTACCGCGAGGAATTTCGCTTTCTTATAATCCCTTATGATCGTATTTAAGTCTTCATTTGTTGTTATTGGCGTCGCTGCCTCGGTGTCGGGCGCATCGTTTTCGATTACGCAGCTTGCATGTCTTTTCATTTTTCATCTCAATTCTATCCAGAGAATACACGGCAAAAAAATGCGGACCTGAGAGGTAGGCCTATTGATTTACCATATTACAATTCCCACATCCACCTCCATGGCCCACTTTTCGCATATCTCGGTACCAACGCTGATGAAACTCACATCGGCGCCGCTGCTTGCTATTGCTTTGATGCCTGTAGGGGCTGCATTCAGTGCGACAGTGACCCCGCATAGAGCGTTTTACGAGATGCAACTGGGCAATGCTGACCGAAACTCAACCGTGCAGGCTGTGACAGGTCGGTCCGCATTCACGCTCGGCCGCGATTGCAGCGGCTGGCGATCAAATGAAGATTATATAATTGAGTTTGAAGGAAAAGAGGGAGACACAAATCGTATTATATCGCGTTTCGAATCTTGGGAGTCGGATGCTGGCGACATGTATAGTTTCGAGATCAGCGAACAAAGCAGTTTTCAAGCAAAGAAAGACTTTAATGGTTATGCCAACGTAACTTCTGAGGCAGGGAACGCATATTTTTCAGTAGCGGATAACTCACCGATGAAGCTTCCTGCTGATACCTATTTCCCAATGCGGCATTTGAACGCCATTATTGATGGGGCGGAACAAGGTAAAACAATACTTGCAGCGTCTGTCTTCACGGGCGCTGATCCCGACGATGCGCTGCTTGCCACTAACACGGTAATTGGAAGCTGGAAGATTGAGGCCCCAGCGGCGCGCTTGGGGGAATTTGGAAGAAAAGGCTATTGGCCCGTGCAAACTGCATACTTCAAGCCAGCGGCAAAAGCTGCGGAGCCTGAATATGAGATCAATTATTCAATGCAGTCTAATGGAGTTGTTCGCCGTTACGTCATTGATTACGGTGATTTTACTATTATTGCTGAGCTAATGAAGCTGGAACCACTTACCGAGCCTAATTGCCCATAACAAAACTCCGAAAGCCTTGCCTTTCTTGCTTCTTGGATGGCAGCGTTATGATGCTACCAGCGAGGCTGCGCCCTTTGCCAATGCAAATTGTTCATTGCATGCCTGGAGAAGTTTTGTTTTGCTGACCTTGTTTAAAGAATAGCCCGGCCATTTGCGCGGCACATTTAAATATAGTCGGTTTAACTTGGCAATGCGCCCACCAAGAATAATCACGTTAGGGTCAAACATGTTTATGATTGCGGCAGTAGCGCGGCCTAATCTATCATCAAGCACTTGCAAAACGCTTGATGCCACCAAATCGCTTGCATCGGCCGCATCGGCAATTTCCTGGATGTCCAGCTTTGTCTGGGTGATGTTGAAGTATTCATTTTCCAGTCCGCGAAGTGACAAAAACACCTCGAGGCAACCATTACGCCCACACCAACAATCTCGCCCTTCAAGTTCATGGGGCACTGGCCATGGCAGTGGCATGTGACCCCAAGCCCCTACAATATTACTTGCGCCACGCCACAGTTTTTGGCCAAAGGTTACCCCACCGTACACATGGTTATCCAGAAAGAGGCAACATGTAACTTCGCTCTGCTGGGCTTTACCAAAGCAGCTTTCATATAAGGCGAGAGCCTGCCCTGGGCTCACCAAAACAGCAGGGCGGCCGAGACTGGCTTGGAGTTTACGCCTTAAATCAACCGATGTAAGAGAGCCAATACCATCATGGGGTGTAGGTTGGTCAATAAAGCTACTTTGCGCGCTGATGCCGACAGTCTGGTTTAAGCCAGGGTTATCGCGGCTTGCCATATCAACAAGTGCGGTACAGCCAGTCAAAAGAGACGGTGCGCCATCCTTTTCAACAGGGTAGCTGTCTTGCCAAACAAAATCGCCGTCTTTCGTTACGATGGCGGCGGTAATCAAACTATTTTGTATCGATAGTCCTAAATTCATGTTTGGCCTATTGGCCTGAAACGCTGCCTATTTGATTTTTGATTCGCGAAAGATGACGTGCTTGCGAGCGCGTGGATCATACTTCTTGAGTTCTAATTTTTCTGGCTTGGTACGCGGGTTCTTTTTAGTGACGTAAAAATAGCCGGTATCAGCGGTACTTACGAGTTTAATCTGTAGGGTCGCTGGCTTGGCCATGACACGTACTCCTGATTTGTGGGCTGAGGCAGCAGATGCCTAATAATGCGCCGAAGTTGCGGTAAATCTTGGCAAATGTCAAGCATGATCAGCGTCTTTTTCGTTTGCCGCCTTTTCCCTTCGCGCCGCGTGGCATGCCGTTGCTGGTCCCTCGACCTCGCGCAACCGTTGCTAATTTCCCAAAGCTTTTTTTAGCGTGATTTTGGCCTTTCCGTCTTGGGTGGTCGCTTTGTAATCCACCTTCAGTCCATTCAACAAGAATACCGCCAGTTACCGGAGTAACTTCGGTAACTTTCACACGGACATGCATGCCAACGTTGAATTGCCAGCCATTATGCCGTCCCTTTAGCATTTGGGCCTGTTCATCATAATCATAGAAATCATCCGGCAAGGCATTTAGAGGCATCAGGCCATCTGCGGCGCCATCTTCAAGCCTTACAAAGGCCCCGAAGCCAGTAACAGATGCAATGATGCCATCAACAACAAGGCCAGTTCTTGTCTGAAAAAGGGCTGCGGCAAATCGGTCAACGGTACGCCGTTCTGCTGCCGCTGCAGTGGCCTCAGTCTCCGAAATATGCGAACATATTTCGGCAATCTGATCCGCTAACATTCCGCACAGTCCATCTTTTGGGCCTTTTTTAGGGCTGGCAGAAGCATCTACAAGGGCGCGGTGAACAAGAAGATCAGCATACCGCCGGATCGGAGATGTGAAATGCGCATAATTACGAAGTGATAGCCCAAAATGACCAATATTTTCAGTATTATAAAATGCTTTTGCCTGGCTTCTCAACACCGCTTCATTTACCGTTAGCGCATCGGGCGTGTCACTGGCAAGGGCTAGTATTTTGTTGAAGTGATGCGGGCGCAGAACCTGTCCGGTGGTAAAACTACTACCGAGTGTTTCGGCCAGTTTGGTGAGTGTGGCAGCTTTTTTGGGATCGGGCGTGTCATGCACTCGGAACACGCAAGGAAGGCGACTGGCAATCAATGTATCGGCGGCGGCAACATTCGCCGCAATCATGAAATCTTCAATCAGCCGTTGTGACTCTGTTTGTGAGCGCTGGGAAATTGCAATGGCATTGCCGCAATCATCCATCACAACCCTTCGCTCCTTGAGGTTTAATGCTAGTGGCTCACGCTTTTTCCGGTCTTCATCAAGTGCACGCCATGCGCCAAAAAGTGCATGCAGAATACCATGTGACACATTGCAATCAGCCTCGTCCATGGTGCCTTCATATACGGCCTGCACCTGTTCATAAGTCAGTCGCGCATGTGATCGGATTAAAGCCCGTTCAATCCGATGCGATAGGCGTTTGCCATCCTTATCAATGTTAAGTTCGGCAATCATGGCCGCGCGGTCCTCATCTGGCCGCAATGAACAAATATCGTTTGAAATGGTCTCTGGGAGCATGGGCACAACGCGGTCTGGTAGGTAAACCGAATTGCCACGTTTACGGGCTTCAAGATCAAGTGCGCTGTCAGGTCGGACGTAATACGAGACATCAGCAATTGCAATAATTAGCCGCCAGCCGCCATGATTTGCCGGTTCTGCAAATACCGCATCGTCAAAATCACGCGCGTCAGCCCCGTCGATGGTCACGAGCGGATGGTCACGGAGATCACGCCGACCTTTTACCGATGGGACTTTCAATCCTTTTGACTCGCTGATTGATGCATCTGAAAATTGATGTCGTATGCCAAGTTCGGCAAGGGTAAGCGCGCTAAAGGCGCCCGGCGATGACGCATTCCCAAGGTTGACTAGGATGCGGGCTGTTTTACCAATATAGCCGCGCGTTGGTAGTAGTCTAGCTTCGACAAGATCGCCAGCTTCAATGGTCATATCATTGGGTACCTGAACCTCCAGACTACCCCGCTTTCCGCGTTCAGAAGGTTGAAGGCGAAATCCTTTTCCTGCGGCTATGATTACACCAAAAAGCTGCTTTTGCTGACGGTCGAGAATGCGGATGATGCGAGCGTCATATAGCGCCGGGCCAACTTGGGCAAGACGGGCCAGAACTTGCTGGCCAACTGCTGGCGCATGTCCAGCTCGGCGGCTAAGAATAACGCGGATTTCTGGCTGTGTTCCATTATCATTGCCAGCAAGCCGGGCAATACCATCACCATTATCATCAAAATCGGTAAGTTCCAGAACGGTGACCTCCGGCAATGTATCAGGGGCGGCGATGCCACGGCGGTTTCCGGCGAGTAGGTCGCGATCCGCCATGTCGCGCAGAAGGCGCCGCAGTGATGCACGCCGGTCTTTACCTATTTTAAATGCCTTGGCAATTACGCGGAGGTTCGGCGGGGTGGGGCAGCTATTAATATAGTCAAGTAGTGTGTCTTCATCAGGCATCAGCGGGTCAGTGACAGGGCTTTGTTTATCCGGGCTGTTATCAGCAGGAGGTTGTGCCATCTAACATGCTTTCTGTTTTGTAGCCGCTTTATTTGGCCTTTGTCTTTTTCGGGGCAGTTTTCTTTTTTGCAGGTGTTTTTTTGGCTGCAGTTTTTTTTGCAGGCGCTTTTGCAGCCTTAGCAGCTAGCAAATCTAGGGCTGTTTCAAGGGTGATATCGGCTATATCGTGCGCCTTGCCCAAGGTAGCGCGCAGTTTATTATGTTCGACATAGGGTCCAAACCTACCTTTCTTGACATGTACCTCGCCACCAGTTGGGTGCTCGCCAAGGAGCCGCCCAGCTTTTTTGGCGGACTCAGCCAGCAGGTCAACGGCACGATTAATACCAATTTCAAGAACGTTATCTTCGGGGGGGAGGCTGGTAAATTTACCCTGATACTTCAAATAGGGTCCAAACCGGCCAATGCCAGCTTGAATCATATCGCCACTTTCTGGATGTGGTTCAATGTCACGCGGCAGCGATAAAAGTCCCAACGCGGCCTCAAGGTCGAGGCTTGCAGCACTGATTCCCTTTGGCAATGAAGCACGCTTTGGCTTTTTTGTTTCGGGATCGCCGATCTGAACATACGGACCATAGGGGCCATTACGCAGATAAATAGGTACGCCACTCACCGGATCTGAACCAAGCTCTTTATCGGTCAAAGGAGGCTCGCCATCGATATTGTCATTACGGTTTGTTAGTTGGCGGGTAAATTTACATTCAGGATAATTTGAGCATCCAACAAAGGCACCGAATTTGCCAAGTTTCAGTCCAAGTCGTCCATTGTCACAATTCGGACAAGACCGCTTTAATATGCCATCTTCATCTGCCTGAAAGAAATGCGGGCCCAATTCTTCGTCAATCACATCAAGGACATTGGTGATTGTTAGATCTTTGGTGCTATCAATTGCAGCTTTGAAATCATTCCAGAAATGCGTCAGCAGCGCTTTCCAATCCAATGTACCCGCTGAAACCTCGTCAAGTTGCGTTTCAAGCTGTGCAGTAAAATCGTATTCGACATAACGTTCAAAGAAATTGCCGAGAAATGTTGAAACAAGCCGGCCCCTGTCTTCGGGGATGAACCGGCCTTTATCCTTCATAACATAATCACGATTTTGCAGAACTTGAATGATCGATGCATAAGTAGATGGCCGGCCGATGCCCAGTTCTTCCATGCGTTTTACAAGACTTGCATCGGTAAAGCGCGGCGGTGGCTGCGTAAAATGTTGCTCGGGAGTGACCATATGCGTATCTAGTTGGTCACCTTTTGCCATATTGGGCAGCAACGCGGTGCTATCATCACCGTCACCTTGGGCTTGTGGGCTATTGCCATTATCCTGGGCGGCGTCTTTGCTTTCGCGGTACACTGATAAAAATCCGTCAAACACCATGATCTGTCCACTAGCCCTTAGAGTCACGCTACGGGCAGTATCACCAATATCGATGCCGGTTTGGTCCAACTCGGCAGATTGCATCTGACTGGCAATGGTGCGCTTCCAGATCAATTCATATAACCGCGATTGATCGTGATCCAGAAACGCACGCATATCATTGGGGTGACGGGTAATTTCGGTAGGCCGGATGGCCTCATGAGCTTCTTGAGCATTGGCTGCTTTTGTTTTGTAGGCGCGCGGCTTTTCTGGCAAATAGCGTTTCCCAAACTGTTGGTCAATATTCTGCCGGATCGAGGCAATCGCCTCGCCGCCTAGCTGCACACCGTCGGTTCGCATGTAGGTGATTAAGCCCGTAGTTTCACTGCCGATATTAATGCCTTCATATAGTTTTTGGGCAATTTGCATTGTTCGGCTTGCGGAGAATCCAAGCTTACGTGACGCCTCTTGCTGCAGGGTTGATGTTGTGAAAGGTGGCTGCGGGTTGCGGCGCACGCGTTTTGTCTCGACTGATTGAACAGCAAGACTGGCAGCAGAAATTGCTGCAACGGCTGAATTTGCTTCTGTTTCAGTTTTTATATCTAGTTTGCCAAGCTTGGCACCATCAAGGTGAGTTAGTCGGGCTTTAAACTGTTCGCCTGCCAGAAGCCCGAGGACAGTTTCAATGCTCCAGTATTCTTCTGAAATAAAGGTTTCAATTTCGGCTTCGCGTTCGCATATCAGCCGCAGTGCGACCGATTGAACACGGCCTGCTGATCGGGAACCAGGTAACTTACGCCATAGAACCGGTGAGATCGAAAAGCCAACAAGATAATCAAGGGCGCGGCGTGCCCGATATGCATCAATCAGTTCCGAATCCAATTGCCGCGGATTATCCATCGCTGCAAGGATCGCTGTTTTTGTCACCTCATTAAACACCACGCGTTCAACATCAATACCGTCTAAAAGCTTTGTGTTTTTGAACTGTTCGAGGACATGCCAGCTAATTGCTTCACCCTCGCGATCGGGATCTGTTGCAAGGATCAGCTTCTCAGCACCTTTGAGGGCGGAAGTAATGTCTTTTAAATGCTTTTCTGATCCTGATGAGATTTGCCATTTCATCTCAAAGCCAGTGTCGGGCAGCACAGACCCATCTTTGCTTGGCAGATCGCAAACATGACCATATGAGGCCAACACTTTATACCCATCACCGAGGTAACGGTTAATGGTTTTGGCCTTGGCTGGAGATTCGACAACGACGACTTTCATCACTTGCCCCTGCTATATTGTGAAACGCCTCCGATAACGGCAAAAATAGCTTTTGTCAAAATTTCTGATGTTTTTTTCAAAATTAAGCTGGTTTTATGATGATTACGAACAACAAGCACCACAGAAAGTTCGGGGATTTTGGAAAGGGATGGACCCTAAAATCTCTTTCTACAGCGATTATGGGCTTCAACTTAGTCGGACAAGCAAACAAAAAAATGCGGCGATCGCATTTCGCTAGTTAAAATGCAGCAGCAGGTAACATTTAAATAGGGCTTTGGTTTCGAGCCGAGAGTTTAGAGCCATTGACCCAAAGTGATGAGCGTTATTCTACGACTTCTATCTGTTGATTTTTTGCAAATACCCATATGTCAATGTGAAATACAGAGTATTAATAAGGTGATAACCGCCAAAAACATTGTATATTTTAGATGTCTTTGGTTCTTATTTTGGTCTCTTCACCGGCCAGGAGTCTGCCAATATTTGCGCGGTGACGGCTCCAAACAAGAGCACCCAATAATAGGATAGCAACTTGTGCCGTTATATCATCAAGTACGATAAATCCTGCTATAACACATGCTAACATTGATAGCAGGGCTGATAGTGACGAATAGCGTGTAACAAGTGCCGTGATTAGCCATACAGCAACAAAAAGACCACCTATGTAAATATCAAGCGCGGCAAGCGCGGCAAGGCTTGTGGCAACACCTTTGCCTCCCTTAAACTTCAACCAAACCGGGAAGCAATGGCCTAGCACGACTAAAACAGCAGCAAGTTCGGTTAAGGCATTGCTGATGAGGTGAGTGGTCAATAGAACTGCAGTGGCGCCCTTGCCAGCATCAAAAAGAAGGGTCGCAATTGCCAATTTTTTATTGCCTGTTCGCAGTACATTGGTTGCACCAATATTTCCACTGCCAACCTTCCTAATGTCTCCAGCACCAGCTAATCGTGTCAAGATTAGACCGAATGGGATACTGCCAAGCCCGTAAGCAAAACAAATAACCAGTAAAAAGGACCCAAAATCATCAAACATAATCTTTGTCGTTCCTGATGAATGCTTCAAAAAAGATCAATTACGTGTGAACACAGCCAAGCCATTAACATAGGTTGCATCAACAAGCCCTTGAACTGGATGCGATTCAAAAGGGGTTATCCGCGAGTCCGAAATGAAATTAGCACCGGTAATGATCCAGCTGCTATGAGGGCGGAATAAAATGAAATCAGCGGCACAGCCCGGGCTTAATGTGCCACCTTCAATGTCAAGGATTGACGCTGGGGCCATGCTTAATGCTTCAATCATGCGGGTCATGCTAATTTGCCCCTGGTGGACAAGTGTCAAGCAAAGCGCGAGCAAGGTATCAACTGCAGATGCACCCGGTTGCGCCGGGCCAAAGGGTTGCATTTTGGCATCACGATCCACCGGCATGTGGTCTGATGAGATGGCATCAATTGTTCCATCCGCAAGCCCTTCGATTACCGCTTTACGGTCATCTTCACTTCGTAGTGGCGGTGATAATTTGAAGGCCGTATTGTAGGTGCTAACGGCCAACTCATTCAACATAAAATACGGTGGCGATGTGTCCGCTGTCACGGCCAGCCCCTCACTCTTGGCTTTCCGAACAGCATCAATGCCAGCACGGGTCGAAATATGAGCGACATGATAGCGTGCCTTCGTTCTCCGTAATAGATGAAGATCACGGTCAATGATTATCACCTCGGCTTCGCTTGGGCTTCCAATCAGACCAAGCCGTGTAGATGTCTCACCTTCATTCATTTCACCTTCGCGGGTCAGCGCGCGGTCCTCGCAATGCTGGATAAAAGGCTTGTCCAACATATTGCTGTAGGCAAGAAGACGACGCATTACAAGGCTGTCATGGATTGATGAAGTACAATTGGTGAAGCCAACTGCACCCGCTTCCGCCATTAGGCCCAATTCTGCCATTTCATTGCCAGCTAGCGCCTTCGTGGCGGCCCCGTAGGCGTAGAGGCGCGGTCCGCCAATGCGCGAGGCGCGGAGACATAACGAGTCAATTGTGCTGGCCTCATCCATTACCGGGTTCGTATTAGGCAAACAGGCCAATGCAGTTATACCGCCTGACGCTGCTGCGGTAAGTAATGTTGGTAGGCTCTCAAGATGTTCGGAACCCGGGTCTGCAGATTGGACACGCATATCAATAATGCCCGGGACTAACATTGCTTTTTTACAATCAATAATCCCTTCAATTTTGCTGTCTTTGGGCGGAGTGCCAAGGTTGATAGCCGTGATCACGCCACCTAAGACATCCATATATCCAATGCCATCGATCGATTGCGATGGGTCAAAAAGATGCGCATTGAGAAAGCGGGTCCCCATCATTGTGATCTCGCAATCAAAGCCTCAAGGCAGGCCATGCGTGCTGCAACTCCCATTTCCACCTGCGTACGGATTAGGCTTTTTTCAACATCATCAGCTGTGCCGCTGTCAATCTCGACGCCGCGATTCATCGGCCCAGGATGCATTACCAATGCGTTTGGCGCTGCGCGCATTAATTTGCCACTGTCAAGGCCAAACAGATTAAAATATTCACGCTGCGACGGCGTCTCCGTACCGGCCATGCGTTCGGTTTGAAGTCGCAGCATCATTACGATGTCGCAGCCCTTTATGCCAGCTTCAAAATCGGTGAAGACCGAAACGCCCATATTACCAATATCGGCAGGCAGCAGTGTTATTGGACAAACGAGCCTCAATTCCGCACCAAGTGTGCCAAGAAGGTGGATGTTGGACCGTGCGACACGGCTGTTGGCAATGTCGCCACAAATAGCAATTTTTAACCCTTCAATCCGGCCAATCCGGCGCCGAATAGTCAAAGCATCAAGAAGAGCTTGGGTTGGATGTTCATGGCGGCCGTCACCGGCATTAATCACGGCTGCATCAACATACTGGCTCAGCAATAATGCAGCACCGGAACAATTGTGCCGAACCACCAGAATATCGGGGTGCATTGCATTCAGTGTTGTAGCGGTATCAAGCAGAGTTTCGCCCTTTTTGACCGATGAACCAGCAACAGCAATATTCAGAACCGATCCACTAAGACGTTTTGCCGCAAGTTCAAAAGAAACGCGGGTTCGGGTGGAATTTTCATAAAACAGGTTGATAATGGTTTTGCCGCGGAGTGCATTGCTGACGCTATCATGCGGGTTATCGGCAAACACATGCCCACGATCCAGAAGGGCACGAATCTCAATTGGGGACATGCCCTCTATACCAAGGAGATGCCGACTGGTTAATGCAACCGGTCCGCCGTCACCGTTCAATTGATTACCTGTATAACCCTGCTTAAACATGTGGTTAGTCTCTTACCGTAACTGGTGCCGCTGGTCTAGCGTTAAATAAACTGGTTTGCTGTTGCGGTCACAACGGTAGTAGTTATTGATGGGTTGGGGAATCGTTTTGGGCGCTGAGTGTTTGATTATCATTCACCACATCCAGTGCCGTTTGCAAAATCCAGCAGGCGGCGAGCGCATCACGACGCGTAGCGCGTTTAGCGCGCGTCAGATCTGCGGCCAACATTGCGTTTTCCACAGCTCTAGTGGACATCCTCTCATCTTGAAAGGCAATCGGTATATCTCGGAATTTGAGAAGCGCGTGAGCAAAATCACGAACCGCGTCGCAGCGCGGACCTGTACTGCCATCCATATTTATCGGCCAGCCAAGAACCAGCCCACCAATTGACTCAGCATCGATCATCTTTAGCAAGGTAGTTGCGTCGAGGGTGAATTTGGTTCGATAGAGGATTTTTAGGGGGGAAGCTATCTTCAGTCCACGATCAGACAGGGCGAGACCAATGGTTTTCTTGCCAATATCAAGCCCAAGCAGCCGTTGACCGCTGGAAATCATCAAGATTATATCGTTTGTCTTGCAGATAGTCATGCCGAGTGATAAGTCACCAATTGGTAATTTTGTTCAAACAGCAAAAAGCACAATGATATGTCCGTTGACAAGACCACAGTGGCAAAAATTGCCCGTTTAGCACGAATTAGTGTTCCAGATGACCGTCTGGAACCACTTGCCGAGGAATTAAACGGCATTCTGAGTTGGATTGCCGAACTTGACGAAGTAAAAACCGATCATGTTGAGCCGCTCGCGAGTGTTACGGGCCATGCCCTGCCGCTGCGGGATGATGTGGTGACTGATGGCAACCGCCTTGATGATATCCTCTCCAATGTTCCAGAAGGCGCCAGCGGTTTTTTTGTTGTGCCAAAGGTTGTTGAATAATGGCTGATTTGCTTGATTTAAATGCGTTTGAGGCGCGCAGGGCGCTTGATGAAAAATCCACTTCGGCGGTTGAACTGGCCCAGGCTTATTTGGCCGCCGCTGAAGCAACATCCGATCTAAATAATTATGTCGAACTGACAGCTGATCACGCGTTGGCTATGGCTGCCGAGTCTGACAAACGAATTGCAGAAGGGAGAGCCGGGTTATTGGAGGGCTTGCCCATTGGTGTGAAAGATCTGTTCTGTACCAAGGACATTAGGAGTACCGCGTGTTCGAAAATCCTAAAAGGTTTTGCGCCGCCTTATGAAAGCACCGTGACGTCAAATTTGTGGGCTGCAGGCGCAGTGATGCTTGGCAAACTCAATTGTGATGAATTTGCGATGGGTTCTGCAAATGAAACAAGTGCCTATGGCCCAGCAATTAGCCCTTGGAAGGGCAAAGATAACCTTGATTTGGTGCCCGGTGGCTCATCTGGTGGTTCGGCATCTGCGGTGGCAGCACGCTCCGCCTTGATGGCTACTGGAACTGATACTGGTGGATCGATTCGCCAGCCAGCGGCATTTTGCGGTGTTGTTGGGCTGAAACCCACTTACGGCCGCTGTTCACGCTGGGGTATTGTTGCCTTTGCATCATCGCTTGATCAGGCTGGACCGTTTACGCGAACAGTAGCTGATAACGCGCTCATGATGACCGCGATGGCCAGCCATGACTCAAAGGACTCAACTTCAACTCAAACCCCCCTGCAAGATTTAATTGGTACAATTGGAAATGGTGTAAAGGGCATGAAAATTGGGGTGCCTCGCGAATATATCATGGATGGTATGGATAACGAGGTGGTCAAATTATGGGAGCAGGGACAGGTATGGCTCCGTGATGCCGGGGCCGAACTTGTTGACGTGTCACTGCCGCACACCAAATATGCGCTACCTGCCTATTATATCATTGCCCCTGCTGAAGCATCATCCAACCTTGCCCGTTATGATGGTGTGCGTTATGGCTTGAGGGTTGAGGCGGATACCCTTGATGGGATGTATGAAGCAACTCGGGCTGCTGGTTTTGGTGAGGAAGTCCAGCGCCGGATCATGATCGGTACCTATGTTCTTTCGGCTGGCTATTATGATGCCTATTATCTGAAAGCACAAAAAGTACGTCGCCTTATTAAGGATGATTTTGATAATGTATTTCAGTCTGTTGATGCGCTGTTGACGCCAGCAACACCATCGGCTGCATTTCCAGTTGGCCGCAAGATAGATGATCCGGTGACAAATTACTTGAATGACATTTTCACTGTACCTGCAAATCTGGCTGGATTGCCCGGTATTTCGGTACCCGGCGGTTTGACAAGCAATGGTTTACCATTGGGTTTGCAGGTTGTTGGCCGCGCATTTGATGAGGCGAGCATTTACCGGGTCGCCGCCGTTCTCGAAGATGCGGCAGGGTTTACCGCCACACCAGACCGTATGGCATTTGGAGGCTTAGCATGAACGCTCTTGTGGCAGGAAGGACAGGTGATTGGGAGGTAGTAATTGGCCTTGAGGTTCATGCGCAAGTAACGAGCAACGCTAAACTGTTTTCTGGTGCACCGGCAAGTTTTGGAGCTGCACCGAATGAAAATGTATCACTTGTGGATGCGGCAATGCCTGGCATGTTGCCAGTCATAAACCGTGAATGTGTTTATCAGGCAATCCGCACTGGCCTCGGCTTGAAGGCGCAAATAAACCTGAAAAGTGTTTTTGATCGCAAAAATTATTTCTACGCTGATCTGCCACAAGGTTACCAGATTAGCCAGTTCAAAGACCCTATTGTCGGTGAGGGATCATTACGGATTGTGATGCCGGATGGCAGTACGCGCGATATTGGCATTGAACGGCTGCACCTTGAACAGGATGCTGGTAAATCCATGCACGATCAGCATCCGAGCAAAAGTTATATTGACCTGAATCGGACAGGCGTTGCTCTAATGGAGATTGTCTCGCGCCCCGATATTCGGTCATCGGCTGAGGCGGCCGCTTACGTACGAAAATTACGTTCAATTTTGCGCTATCTCGGAACTTGTGACGGTAATATGGAAGAAGGATCGCTTCGGGCTGATGTAAATGTGTCTGTGCGGAGGCCGGGCGGGCCGCTTGGTACCCGAACTGAAACCAAAAACCTGAATTCGCTGCGCTTTATCCAGATGGCGATTGATCATGAGGTGGCACGTCAGATCGAAATTATCGAAGATGGCAACGAAATTGATCAAGAAACCAGATTGTTTGACACTAGCACTGGCACAACGCGAACCATGCGCAGCAAAGAAGATGCGCATGATTACAGATATTTTCCCGATCCTGATTTGTTGCCAATGCTTGTAACTCAAGATGAGGTTGATGCGCTCGCCGCAGGCTTGCCTGAATTGCCGGACGCTATTCGTGATCGGCTAATTGGTGATTATGGTCTATCCCCCTATGATGCATCGGTCATAACCGATGAACGCGAGACGGCACTCTATTACGAAGCGGCCAGCGCAGGTCGTGATCGTAAGTTGGTGGCGAACTGGATGACGGTGGAGTTATTCGGCGCGTTGAATAAAGCTGGCAAAACGCTTGCTAATTGTCCAGTGTCCCCAGACATGCTCGGCGGGCTTGTTGAACTGATTAGCGATAGCACAATTTCTGGCCGCATTGCCAAAGATGTATTTGCCATTATGTTTGAAAGCGGAAAAACTGCGCCAACAATTGTCGAAGAAAAAGGCCTCAAACAAGTATCGGATAGCGGTGCTATTGAAGGGTTGATCGATCAGGTGCTTGCTGCCAATCCGGAAAAGGTTGAAGAGTTTCAGGGTGGCAAGGACAAGCTGTTTGGCTTTTTTGTTGGCCAAGTGATGAAGCAATCTGGTGGGCAGGCAAATCCGGGCATGGTGAATCAAATCCTGCGAAGCAAGCTCAACGGCTAGTCGAAGGATGACGCGGCGGGCGACTTCGGTTGGAGGCTCATCAAACGCATTTCAATAGGTATTGAGCTGATAAAGCGAGCACGAATATGCCCGGGACATGTCAATTTTCTTAATGGAATGGCGGTTGGAAATGTTCACAGCAAGGATGGGATGATTTTGGCATTTGACAGTAAGTACAATCGAAGCTAGGAAGAAGACAGCATACGCCGTGCACTTTAAAACATGAGCTCTCACGATAATTTTTGTGCTTAATCTCATGTCCCCGGCGGAGGGGTGGCCGAGTGGCTGAAGGCGGCGGTTTGCTAAATCGTTAAAGGAAGAAATTCCTTTCGGGGGTTCGAATCCCTTCCCCTCCGCCATTTCTTTTTATTCCACTATGTTTGTTGATTTTACTGTATTTTTATAAGTTTGATGGCTTGGATTTTTACCAAAGTACAGGGATTTGAGAATCACTGAGTGGGGTTAAATGGTCGAGACATACTTGCCTAGCAAACACCCCCTAAAGAGGCTTCAGTGAGTCTTAAATCGCGATTTAGAAAACACTGACCTCAGTACCTTTGGTCAACTAGCCTCTGATTAACCGATTAAGACGAAAAAGACGACGACAGCAACATCATCATCTCCCCCCCTATAAAAACTATAGGTAACTATGATGTCCCTAGTTAAGGTTCTTACTAAGGTGTTGGCCGTATTAGTTAATAATGTAACCCTTTAGTACCTAAGACTGAGGTTTATAATTAAGACAATAATCATAGTAGTTTTCGAGAGCGAACTCGGTAAACAGGTCGCCGAGAGTTACTCTGCGGTCTCAGCGTCTAGATCAGTTTCAAAATGATAGTAGTGGTGGGGCAAACATAATAAGAGCAGAAAGATTGACAAATTCTATAGCAATGATTTCTATATTGCTTGTTTATTGAGGCCGTTACAACAGTCTTATGCCTAAGGTAGCTACTCATGTTTAGAGGAGAAGATTATATGAAACGACTAATAGGAACAATCACACTGTTACTTTTGCCAATGACAGCTAACGCAGAAGGGACAGCTAAAGAAGGGACAGCTAAAGATGGAGGATGGTACGCCGGTATTGCTGGTGGAAGCACTGATATAGAGACGGGTATAACCGCGGTATCAGGTGCGACACTTGACGAAACTGGTACAGGAATCTCCTTCTTTTTTGGAAAAGAAATTAACGAAAAAGTCTCCATTGAGGGGTTTTACGCCGACCTTGGTAAGGCTAGTCTCAGTGGTGATAACGGTGACACTTTTACTTTTGGTGGTACGGCTTATCAATTCAACACCACAGCAAGTATTACCGTTTCTGCAAAGTCCATGGGCATTGCAGGTAAGGCCAAATTTGATATGGGGGATAGCTTACAAGGGTACGTAAAGGGAGGATTTCACTCCTGGGATGCCGATGCGAAAATCGCAGCGGGTACAGCCTCAGCCTCAACAAAAACAGATGGAACTGATATATTGTGGGGCGTTGGAGCTGAGTACAAAATGGGTGAAAAAACCTCATTGCTTGCGGGTTATGACAACTTCAAATTAGACGATGAGACCGTAACCTATCTTCACGCGGGTATTTTGTTTAGATTTTAGCCTTTCAAAACTCCACGACAAACATACCCTCAGTCAAAAAAAGCCTGAGGGAATGTAAATGGCAAAAGAACAAATGCCGCTTTGGTCCCTTTAGTGAAGTCTTGAGATTACGACAGGTGCGGGGGGTGATTCGTTGGAGTATGGTACTAAATCACCTGATACAGGGTGATTGCTTGAGATAATAGTCGTTATTTTGTACCAAACTTTGTACCAAATCATATTCTTAATTATATGACATTATTGATTTAATTGACTATTAGGTTGCCAAGGAAGACTTTTCCTTCCCCTCCGCTATTTCTTTTCACCCCAAAAGTTGTCTGTTTTCAAATACTTTGGAAATGTTTTGATCGCCGTGGCAGTTCCCGCGCTACCGTTGCAACCGCAATGCTCTTTTACCGCTGGCGTTACTTAAAAATGGATGATGATCTACGTAGCATTTAATCAATTTATTTTTTCCGCCAAAGTTGTTTTGCGCATCTCCATAAATGTTAAATTTTTTTTGAATGATTTGTTGATTATGCCATACGCCACCATCTCTCTAGGTTTTTTGGCGAAGTGTTTATTAGTTATAGACCAGTATGCCTTTCGCGCCCATTTGGTGAATATTTGAATTTAATTGTAAAAGTTATTAAAGAAACAGTGGTACCCGGTCGTTACATACCCTTGAATACAGCGACTTCTTGCTGTTGGGAGATATAACTCGGTGATAGCCAGGCTCGCCATTTTATGCGTCTTGCAGCTCTTTGCGTATTTGCTTAGCGCAAATGCAGCGAATGCGAGCTGCTATTCTGCTGACCCGAATACTATTGGCACAGCCAGTCCATGTACAGGTATGCTGATCGTCGATCAGACGATGTTAAATACGGCCGTTTCAAATGGCAGTTATGCGATAACTGGACCCGACTCTAATAGCTATACATTTGGGAACTCTGCCCGGAATATCTTTACCGGGCAAATGACCAGCATGTACGGATTGTTCGATGGTAAGACCTCTTTCAATGCTGATATTGGTTACTGGGATGTAAGTAATGTCACCGACATGACGAATATGTTTCGTGGCGCGTCATCGTTCAACAAGGACATCGGGTCGTGGAATGTCAGCAAAGTCATTTACCTTGACTCAACCTTCCAAAACGCCACCTCATTTAACCAAGATTTAAACTCTTGGAACGTTGCCAATGTAACAAACATGGGAAGTGCATTTAAAGGAGCGACGGCGTTTAATGGAAACATTAGTTCCTGGGACACAAGCAAGGTTGATTATACCTGGTACACTTTTCAAGGGGCCACATCTTTTAATCAAAATATTTCTTATTGGAACGTGGCTAATGTCTCAAACATGATTTACATGTTCGATGGTGCATCAGCCTTTAATCAGGACTTAACTGGCTGGGATGTCAGTCGATTTGCATCTCAACCCTCCGGTTTTTCCAACAATGCAAATGCATGGGCGCTGAATAAACGACCATTGTGGGGCATACCACAATTGTCTTCGAGTGCGCCAGCTGATGGAGCCACGGGTGTTGCCGCAGACACGAATATAACGCTCACCTTTGGCAAAAATATTCAAGCTGGTAGTGGGTTTGTAAAACTCTACAAATCTGACAACACCCTTGTTCAGTCCTTTAATATTGCCAGCGCGGCAACCTTCTTGGGTAATGCGGTGAGGGTAAACCCATCGTCAAACCTTGACTCTCTTCAAAGTTACTATGTGAAGGTTGACGCCACTGCGATTGACGATACAGACGGTAACTCTTTCCCGGGGATAAGCGACAATACAACATTAAATTTCACTGTTGCGGACGTTGCAGCACCGACGCTTTCATCCAGCTCACCCGCAGATAATGCTACAGGCGTTGCGGTTAGCTCAAACATTGTCCTTACCTTCAACGAGAATGTAGTTGCTGGCAGCGGTAATATTACCCTCAAAAAATCATCTGACAATAGTACAGTCCAAGCTATGCCAGTCGATGGCGGAAATGTAACGATATCTGGGAATACGGTCACGATTAATCCAACGGCAAACCTCGACTCTTCAGAGGGCTACTATCTTCAGATTGCCGCGACCGCATTAGACGATGCTAGCGGTAACTCATACGCTGGCATAAGCAATGCAACGTCACTCAACTTCACCGCAGCTGATATAATCGCGCCAACTCTTTCGTCTAGTTCACCTGCAGACAATGCAACAGGTGTTGCTTCGAACGCCAGCATTACCCTTACCTTCAGCGAAAACATTCAAGTTGGAACGGGCAACATCATATTATTTAAAGCTGACAATTCTCAAGTGGAAGTGTTTAACGTTGCAAGCGATGTAACTGTTTCTGGCGCAGCTTTAACCTTGAATCCAACTCTGGATTTTGCGTCAAATCAAGGGTTTTATTTGCACGTTGCAGCGACGGCAGTTGACGATCTTGCTGGAAATTCTTACGCCGGCATCGCAGATGCTACCACGCTTAATTTCACTTCAGCAGCTGACAATGTTTCACCAACTCTTGTATCCAGTTCTCCTGCTGATAATGCAACTGGCGTCGCTGTGGATGCTAATATAGTTTTGACATTTAATGAGAATGTTGATGCTGAGAGTGGAAATATCACATTATTTAAGACAGGTGGCGCGACAGCTGAAACAATCGCAGTTGGATCAGGTTTGGTTAGTGTGTCGGGCAATGTGGTAACAATCAATCCCAATAACCTTTTAGACTCAGCGCAAGGTTACTACGTTCAGATAGCTTCGTCCGGTTTTGATGATGCTGCTGGAAATTCCTATGCAGGTATCAATGATGCGACGACGCTAAATTTCACTGCTGCAGACGTGGCAGGACCAACGCTTTCATCATCGACACCAGCGGACGATGCAACGGGTGTTGCGGTAGACGCAAACATTGTTCTTACATTTAATGAGAATGTTGTGGCGGGCAGCGGTAATATAACACTCAAAAAGTCTTCTGATAATAGCACAGTCGAAGCTATGGCTGTGGGTGGTGCTAACGTTTCCATATCAGGTGCAGCTGTTACGGTTAACCCGACTGCTAATCTAGACTCCTCACAGGGATATTATCTTCAAATTGCCGCCACAGCATTTGATGATGCGAGTGGTAATTCCTACGCTGGCATAAATGATACGACCACCCTGAGTTTCACAGCTGCGGATGTTGTTGGGCCAACAATGGTGATTACATCGACTACCTCTGGAGTTAGCAGTGGGGCTGCAACGAATGACTCCACTATCAACCTTACATTTACTGCAAATGAGGCTGCAACAGGATTTGTTGTGGGTGATATCACCGTAACCGGAGGCTCTTTGAGTAGCTTTGCGACTGTGTCATCAACAGTCTACACAGCAACATTTACACCGTCTGGAGCAGGTGCCAAGACTATTGATGTTGCTGCAAATAAATTTACGGATGCAGCTGGCAATAATAACAGTGCGGCGACACAGTTTACATGGAACTATGATAATGTGGCGCCGACAATGGCGATTACGTCGACAACTTCTGGTGTTAGTAGCGGTTCGACAACAAATGATTCCACTATCAATCTGACATTTACCGCCAGTGAGGCAGCAACAGGATTTGCCGTAGGTGATATCACTGTAAACGGAGGCTCTTTGAGCAGCTTTACAGCAGTTTCGTCAACAGTCTATACGGCAACATTTACCCCATCCTCTGCTGGTGCCACGACTATTGATGTTGCCGGTAATAAATTTACAGATGCAGCTGGTAATAATAACAGCGCTGCAACTCAATTCACCTGGACATATGATAATGTCAATCCAACGTTAGCATCCAGTTCGCCAGCAGATAACGCCACGGGTGTCGCTGTGGACGCGAACATTGTACTTACATTCAGCGAGAATGTTGCAAAGGGCAGCGGCAACATAACGCTTTACAAAACTGACTCTACCTTAGTCCAAACGATTGACGTAAACTCTGGCTTGGTAACGGTGTCAGGCACGGGCGTTACAATTAATCCGACTGCAAACTTGGATTCTGCCCAAGGATACTACCTGCAGATTGCGGCAACAGCATTCGATGATGCTGTGGGCAATTCTTATGCTGGCATTAGTAATTCCTCAACATTGAATTTCATTTCCGTTGACACAGTCAATCCAACTTTAGTGTCTACGTCACCAGCTGACAATGCGACCGGTGTGGCGGTTGGAGCAAATATTGTATTTACATTCAGTGAAGCTGTTAAGGCTGGATCTGGAGACTTTAAACTTTACAGGAGTGATAATACACTTCTAGAGGATTTAGATGTAACATCAGGCGCTGTCACATTTTCGGGAGCCACAGTAACTGTTAATCCAGCGGCTGATTTAACTTCTCTCACAGGTTATTATATGAAAGTTGAGGCGACCGCAGTCGATGATTTGACCGGAAATTCATACGCTGGCATCAATGACACAACGTCGCTAAACTTTACCGCAGCGGATGTTGCTGCCCCCACACTATCATCAAGCTCGCCGGCTGATAATGCAACTGGAGTGGCAGTCGGTGCAAACATCACTTTGACATTCAATGAGAATGTGGCAGCTGGCAGTGGTAATATTACACTTAAGAAGTCATCCGATAACAGTACGGTACAGGCGATGCCTGTCGGTGGCGGAAATATTAGTATATCCGGTGCCGTTGTAACAATTAACCCAACGGCTAACTTGGACTCCTCGCTGGGTTACTATGTGCAGGTTGACGCAACGGCGATCGATGATACGAGTGGCAACTCTTTTGCTGGTATAAATGATGCGACCACTTTGAATTTCACCGCTGCTGATGTAGTAGCACCAATACTATCATCAACCTCCCCAACTGATAATGCGACTGGAGTTGCTGCTGGGGCAAATATTATTCTGACATTTAATGAAAATGTGGCAGCTGGCAGTGGTAATATCACACTTAAAAAGTCATCAGATAATAGTACTGTGCAAGCAATGGCAGTGGGTGGAGCAAATGTCAGTATATCTGGCGCCGTTGTAACAATTAACCCGACAGCTAACTTAGTTTCCTCCCAGGGCTATTATGTGCAAGTTGATGCGACAGCAATCGATGATGCGAGTGGCAACTCTTTTGCTGGAATCAGTGATACCACCACTTTGAGTTTTACTGCAGCTGACAGTGCTGGGCCAGCGATAGCGTCGAGTGTGCCGGCGGACGATGCGACGGGTGTAGCTGTCGATGCAAACATTGTCCTTACATTTGATGAGAATGTTGTGGTTGGTAGTGGTAACATTACGCTTAAGAAATCATCAGATGATAGTACTGTACAAACGATGCCAGTGGGTGGTGGAAATGTAAGTGTATCCGGCGCGGTTGTGACAATTAATCCATCAGCAAATTTAGACTCGTCGCAAGGCTATTACATTCAGGTTGCGGCAACAGCTTTTGATGATGCGAGTGGTAATTCCTATGCCGGCATTAGTGATAAAACTTCGTTGAGCTTTACCGCTGCAGATGTTTTGGGGCCAACGCTTTCATCAAGCTCACCCGCAGATAATGCCACAGGGGTTGCTGGCGGTACAAATATAGTCCTAACTTTTAATGAGAATATCGTTCTTGGCTCTGGAAATGTTAGTCTTTTTAAAACTAATGGGACCTTAGTTGAGGCGATGAACGTCTCTTCATCAGCAGTGACTGCATCGACTAATACTGTCACAATTAATCCAACTGCTAATTTAGTTACTCTAGAGGGCTATTATATCCTGATTGACGCCACTGCAATCGACGATGCGAGTGGCAATTCATACGCAGGAATTGGAAATTCTTCTGCGCTTAATTTTATTGCGGCGGACTTATCGTCTCCAACACTTACCTCAACCTCGCCAGCAGACAATGCAACTGGTGTCGCTTTAGACTCAAATATAACGCTTACCTTCAATGAAGCCGTAGTAGCCGGTAGTGGTAATTTGACACTGTTTAAATCAGACAATACTCAAGTCGAAGCTATAGCGGTTGGATCAGGGCAGGTAACCATTTCAGGAAATGCTGTTACAATTAATCCAACTGCAAATTTACAGTCTCTTCAGGGTTATTATCTTAAGGTAGCGGCAACAGCTTTTGATGATGCAAGTGGTAATTCTTTTGCTGGAATTAACAACGCTACAACGATAAATTTCACAGCTGCCGATGCAACGAACCCTGCGCTTTCATCGAGTGTGCCAGCGGACAACGCGACTGGTGTTGCTGTTGGAGCAAACATTGTCTTAACCTTTAATGAGAATGTCTCGGCTGGTAGTGGCAATATTACCCTCAAAAAATCATCGGATAATAGCACCGTTCAAGCAATGGCGGTGGGTGGTGCAAATGTCTCAATATCTGGCACAACTGTAACAATTAATCCGACCGCAGACTTGGACTCTTCCCAAGGTTATTATGTACAGATTGCAGCCACAGCTATAGATGACACAAGTGGCAACTCATACGCTGGCATCAATGACGCAACCACACTTAATTTTATCGCGGTCGACAATATCAGTCCGACGCTTGCCTCTACAACGCCGGCTGATAACGCTACGGGTGTTGTCCCGAGTGCGAATGTCGTATTGACATTTAGTGAAAATGTTCAAGTTGGCTCTGGCAACATCACCATTTTTAAATCTGACAACACGCAAGTTGAAGCCATAGATGTAACTTCAGGGCAAGTCACAGTCTCGGGTGCTGCAGTAACAGTTAATCCAAGCTCAAATTTGGACTCCTTTCAGGGTTATTATGTGAAAGTCGCAGCGACGGCAATTGATGATCTTAGCGGTAATAGCTATGCCGGTATCAATGATACGACAACATTCAATTTTACAACTGGTGATGGCCAAGCGCCAACGGTGTTGGTAACTGGACCAAGTGGGTTGACCGCGGTTAATGGCGCTTTCACTGCGACGGCGACCTTCTCTGAAAATGTTACGGGGTTTGTTTTAGGCGACATCACTGTTGCCAATGGTACGGCAAGCAATTTTAGTGGTAGTGGCAGCGCCTACACCTTTGTGGTCACACCAACAGGTGGTTCCCCTGTTACCGTCTCTGTAGCTGGCAGTGTGGCTCAAGATGCCGCAGGTAACGCAAATGCGAGCTCCAATAATTACACTATGATTTATGATGCCGCTGCGCCAACAGTTGCCATCACTGGGCCATCAACAATCGCTACATCGCCATTCAACGCCACTATTACTTTTTCTGAGAATGTTGCAACACTGGTACAAAGTGAAGTTAATGTTGCAAACGGAACAATTACAAACTTTAGCGGTAGTGGAGCAGTTTACACGGTCACTATCAATCCAACGGTCGGAGCAACCGTATCGGTTTCAGTTGCAGGCTCGGTAGCTCAAGACGCCGCGGGAAATCTCAACACAGCATCGAATAACTTTACTGTAGTTGATACCGATAAACCCACAATGGCAATTACATCGACTACGTCTGGAGTTAGTAGTGGGTCGACAACGAATGATTCAACGATTGCTCTAAGATTTACTGCAAGTGAGGCCACTACAGACTTTGTCGCGGGTGACATTACAGTTTCGGGAGGCTCTATAAGCAGCTTTACTGCTGTATCATCAACGGTTTATACGGCAACCTTCACGCCTTCTGGTGCTGGTGCGACCACTGTTGACGTTGCCGCAAACAAATTTACGGATCCGGCAGGCAATAACAACACTGCGGCCACACAGTTTGCCTGGACCTATGATAATGTGGTGCCAACCATAGCGATCACGTCTACCACGTCTGGTGTAACTAGTGGATCAACAACCAATGACTCAACGATTGCTCTAAGATTCACCGCAAGTGAG
>QCPZ01000012.1 GCA_003212345.1 SAR116 cluster bacterium AG-447-A06 | reverse complement strand
CCTGCGATATAGAATGGCCGAGCGGTTAGTTTGCTCATCATTACGAATTTGGTCAATAATGCGGGATGTTGCAACAATGAGGGAAAAAGCGCAAGCGTGGTTTGGCAATCTACTGGGTTGGGGTGCCCGTCGTCAAAGTGGAAGTGCAGAAAAATTATATGCTGAAGCCATTCGCTTGTCTCGTAGGCCTGAGTTTTTTCAAAAATATGGCGTAGCTGATGATGTTGATGGACGTTTTGACGCGTTGAGTCTGATGGTTATTCTTGTCATGCGGCGTTTGAAATCTCTTGATGAGGGCGGAAAAACACTAAGCCAAGACTTATTTGATTCCATGTTTGCGGATATGGATTTGTCTCTTCGTGAGATGGGCGCAGGGGACATTGGAGTTTCGAAACGCGTTAGAGTGATGGCTGAGGCCTTTATGGGACGGCTTAACTCATATGTCGCAGCCATTGATGAAGATGATAGAGAAGCATTTTCAGCTGCGTTAGTCCGTAATTTGTTTCGTGGGAATGAAGCGATTGATCCTTTGGCTAATGGCCTTGTTGATTATTTGCTAGACTTAAGCAAAGAAATCGACAATCTACCTGCGAGAGCAATGCTGACTGGTCAAATTGAAGTTTTCAAATAGTGCAGAAAACAGGTTTTCAAAAAGATGTGTTCTGTTGTTTTTACGCTGTAAACCTAAACACTAGCAGCCATGAAAATCTACTAGAGATAGTTTGATAGAGTTATGATGTCTAAAGCTACACTGGATTCGATTTTAAACGTTGACCGAATTCGGCCGGATTCGCAAAATTTTTTCACATTTGTTGCGAGTGATAAAGAACTAAAAAGCCTTGCCACGCGTTTTAAATTTCTCGATGTTTTAGCATTGTCGGCTGAGTTGACAATTAGTAAATCTGCCCGTGATTGTTGGGATGTTGTCGGGCAATTGAAAGGTGATGTTGTGCAGACTTGCAGTTCAACAGGTGTCCCGCTTCGTGAGACAGTAGATTTTCTGATCGAAGAACGCTATGTTCGCACCGTTGGGCATCAGGAAGAAGTCGAAGTCCATATGGGTGTGGCGGAGCCACTTGAAAATGAGGCAATCAATATTGGCGAACTGCTGGCTCAATCACTCGCGATCGCGGTTACACCTTGGCCGCGGGCTCCTGAAGCGCCGGAAACGTATACCAGTGGTGAGGAAATGTCTGAGCATCCATTTGCTGGACTAGCCGCGTTAAAACGCCAGCCCCCGAAATAGTAGCCCTGCGAGTTGGGAGGATATACCCTGTCTAAAGTTGTTAAGATTGCGCTTGATGCGATGGGTGGCGACAGCGCCCCTGCATCAGTTGTTGATGGTGCAGATATTGCAAAAGCAAAATCCCCACATATTGAAATTCTGTTTGTTGGTGATGAAAATATCATCCGACCGCTTCTTGGAAAATCCAAGTTTTTTAAGAATGCTGAGGTTTTTCACACCGATCAGGCAGTCTCATCTAGCGATACAGCATCGCAGGCCGTTCGACGAGGCCGTGATAGCTCGATGTGGCTCGCAATCGCAGAAGTGGCTGCAAATCGCGCTGATGCAATTGTGTCAGCAGGTAATACGGGCGCGCTTATGGCGATGGCCAAATTACAGTTGCGCACTATGCCTGGCATTACCCGCCCAGCCATCGCCGGCTTCTTTCCAACTGAACACAACCCCATGTGTATGCTAGATCTTGGTGCGAATCTAGAGTGTGATGAGGAGAATTTGGTACAGTTTGCATTGATGGGACAGGCCTTTTATTTGTCATTAATGGGTAAGGTTAATCCATCAGTCGGACTGTTAAACGTTGGTGAAGAAGAGCAAAAAGGGCACGAATATCTTCGATTGGCTGCACAGGAGTTGTCAAATCCAGATTTGGGTGTGAATTATTGCGGATTTGTCGAAGGATCTGATCTGGTAAAAGGAAGCGTCGATATTGTTGTTACTGATGGTTTTTCAGGCAACGTTGCGCTTAAAACTGCGGAAGGGGTTGCGGGTCTATTTGCTTTGATGCTACGCCGCACTTTTAGGGCATCATTATTATCGCGGGTGGGATATTTGTTCGCTCGCAATGCTCTTAAGCTTTTTCGCGCAAGGATGGATCCTAGGCGCTACAATGGTGCAGTGTTTTTGGGATTGAATGGCATTGCGGTTAAATCGCATGGTGGCACAGATGCGCTCGGGTTTTCCAACGCTATTGATGTTGCTGCCAACCTCGTTGATCATGGGTTTATTCCTGATGTAAGTGCTGCCATTAAAAAGGCGGATCTAATCCGCGACAAAAGAAAGATTTGCAATGAATAGCTCACGCGTTTTAATGACTGCAGTCGGGTCCTACCTCCCAGCTAACATTGTGTCCAATGAAGATCTTTCAAATTTTGTGGATACCGATGATGTCTGGATTAGACGGCGTACGGGTATTGCTCAGCGCCATCTTGTTGCCGAGGGCGAAACTACTGCTGATTTGGCTCAACATGCCGCGAAAAAGGCCCTGAAAAATGCTAGCTTGAGTGGTCGTGACATCGATTTGATTATTGTCGCTACCACAACGCCAGATAATACATTCCCATCAACTGCAACAAAATTGCAGCATTTGATTGGTGCAAAAGGGGCCATAGCCTTTGATGTGCAGGCTGTTTGTGCTGGTTTTGTTTATGCGCTTGATATTGCGGAGGCGATGCTTCAATCAGGGCGGGGGCGTCGTGCCCTGGTTGTTGGTGCAGAAAGTTTTTCAAAATTGTTGGATTGGGAAGACAGAACCACTTGCGTCCTGTTTGGGGATGGTGCCGGTGCCGTGATTTTGGAACTTGCTGAAAATTTTGATGACTGGGGCATTCTTTCATCTGTCCTGCACTCTGACGGGGCTTATCGTGATATTCTTTATGTTGATGGCGGGCCATCCAGCAATGCGCTGGTTGGTCACGTTCGTATGGAGGGCAAAGAGGTGTTTCGTCACGCTGTTGAAAAGCTAGCGGCGGTGATGGACGAAGCACTTGATGCCGCCCAAATGGATGCCACGCAAATTGATTGGCTTGTTCCACATCAGGCCAATATCCGTATTATTGATGCCATGCAAAAAAAAATGGGAATGGCATCGGACCGCGTTGTGCGAACGGTAGAGCAGCATGCGAATACGTCAGCCGCATCAATACCGTTGGCATTGGCGGTAGCAGTCGATGATGGTCGAATCAAAAATGGTGATGTTGTAGCGATGGAAGCAATCGGTGGTGGGCTTGTTTGGGGTGCTGCATTGGTCAGGTTTGGCAAACCTCATTAAGTTTAGAAAAAATGGCTAGAAATTGATTTTGCATGCATTTCCTAAGGTGACACATTTAACGTCTTTATTGTTTTTTTCTGAATCGCATAAATGTGCTTAGATTGTGAATTGACCATCTGAAAAAATGTGGATACTGTAGCTTCATCATGAAAACACTTACTCGCGCAGATCTAACAGAATCCGTATACCAAAGCATAGGCCTATCCAGGAACGAATCATCCGATCTGGTCGAGTCAGTGCTGGAGGAGATATGTGCTTGTTTGGAAAAAGGTGAGGAAGTCAAGCTATCTTCTTTTGGCACTTTTTCGGTCCAATCAAAACGTGAACGAGTTGGCCGAAACCCGAAAACGGGAATTGAAGCTGTAATAACGCCGCGAAGAGTCTTATCTTTCCGGCCTTCCCACATCCTCAAGGATCGCGTAGACGGCGCAAAATGAGCACCAAGGCCGACGACGCTCTCAAGACAATTTCTGAAGTTTCTGTACTGCTTGACGTGCCGCCCCATGTGTTGCGGTTCTGGGAAGGAAAATTTATTAGCCTACGTCCCTTAAAACGCAGTGGCGGTAGACGGTATTACCGGCCCGATGATATCGCCTTACTGCGTCGGATCAGAAAATTGCTTTACGTCGATGGTTTTACAATAAAAGGCGCGCAAAAGCTGATACGCAGTAAAGATTCTTGTGAAGAGTCTATTTTCATGACAGACTCTGCAGGTTCAGATTCACAGAGTTTTTCTGCAGCTATTACCATGCTGAATGACGTTAAAATACGAATTGCCGCGCTTAAACAAAAGCTGGGCTCTATGGTAGATAGCCCTGTCGCATAATTGGACGGGTATCCCTTGTTCTCATCGAAAAGCTGATTGCCTATAATCTTCGGTGCGACTATACAATACGCATGGCCGGAGCGTAGCGCAGCCTGGTAGCGCACTACACTGGGGGTGTAGGGGTCGTGGGTTCGAATCCCGCCGCTCCGACCAAATTTTATAAATAAAATCAATTTATTACTAGTCATCTATCTAAATTGGTTGATGGCTTTTTTTGATTTTGGGGAGTGATTGGGGAGTAATTTATTGCTTTGTCTGACAGTTTTCGCCTGTTTGCGGCGTTGAGACTGACCCTAAATTGGGCTTAAATGTCCTGATGAGAACTTTGGCAGACTATCCAAATTTATGTGAGCAAATTCACCCAACAAAAAATGGTGATTTCAACCCGGTGAATTATACCTATGGCTCAGGCAAAAAAGTGTGGTGGAAGTGTCCGGAAGGTGATGACCATGAATGGGTTACAAGAATAGACGATAGAACTAGGGGTAGGGGTTGTCCGTTTTGCTCTGGCAGAAGAGTGAGTGTTACTAATAACCTGCTAGTCAGCGATCCTAAAATCGCCAATGAGTGGCACCCAACAAAAAACGGTGACTTAAGACCGGAAGATGTCACGCCAAACATGACAAGAAAAGTCTGGTGGAAGTGCGCAGAAGGGGATGATCATGAATGGTCAACGCCGATCAACCTTCGAACTCAAAGAAAATTTGGCTGTCCATTTTGTGCAGGTCAAAAGGTAAGTAAAACTAATAATCTGTTAGTTGAATATCCTGAGATCGCCAAAGAATGGCACCCAACAAAAAATGGTGATTTGAAACCAGAGAATTCAACCTTTGGTTCAGGAAAAAAAGTGTGGTGGAAATGCCCTCATGGAGATGATCATGAGTGGAAAACGGCAATAAATAATAGAACAGCCAATAAACGAAAATGCCCTTTTTGTGCAAATCAAAAAATAAGTAAAAACAATACTCTCTTAATCAATCATCCAGTGATAGCTAAAGAATGGCACCCAACAAAAAATGGTAACTTAAGACCAGATAAAGTTGTTTCAGAGTCAAATAAAAGAGTGTGGTGGAAATGTCCGAAAGGTGATGATCATGAATGGATGACCAGTGTTATTCTAAGAGTAAGGCAAAAAACTGGCTGTCCATTTTGTGCGGGCCAAAAAGTTAGCAAAACTAATAATTTTTTATACAAATATCCAGAGATTGCTAAAGATTGGCATCCAACAAAAAATGGCGATCTCAGACCAGAACAATTTACTGAAGGATCATCAAAATTATTTTGGTGGAAGTGTCCAAAAGTAAATGACCACGAATGGAAAGCCAGCATTAACGGCAGGCGCTTCACGGGTTGTCCAAAATGTGCAGACTTCAGGTTTGATCACAACTTACCTGCGCTACTCTATTACATAGCTATAAATTTGGATGATGGAAAAATACTCTATAAAGTTGGGATAACTAATCACTCGGTGGAGCAGCGTTTTCCAGTAAGAGATAGAGCTAAAATACGAATAGTAAAATTGTGGCGTTTTGAAAAGGGTACAGAGGCAGAGAAGTTTGAAAGCGATATTTTAGGCGAATTTAACGAATTTAAATACACGGGTCCCAAGATTTTTCGTAAAGGAAATACAGAAATTTTTACTAAAGATGTGTTGGCTTTAGATGATGGAAGAGAAGTTGACTTGACTGCTGATCTGCCCATTTTTAGACGGCGACAGGAATCTTTCGATTTTTAAGTTCTGAATTAGTGTTACCGCCTTTACACGGCAGCAACCTTCGGTGGCTTTAAATAGAAGAAGGAGAAAGCATAATTGGGGAGTAAATGGGGAGTAAACTACAGCGTACAGCAGCGTATTGGACAAGTAAAAACTGGCTTAAAACCTTAGAAAACCTACTGCAACACCCTTATTTTATTTACTGGGGGTGTAGGGGTCGTGGGTTCGAATCCCGCCGCTCCGACCAAAAACTTCTCATCAATCAATTTTTATTGGTCACCGGCCTTTATCACCCAGATTCGTTTTTGTATTTGGGTATTCTCTCATGGTGTTAAGAAACCTGGCCCGCGGCGGCTGAGTTAATCAAGGCTTAAAAAGGTCAATGCAAACTATTTCCCTGAATTCTGGCCTTCTAGAATTCTTCGAATACGCCGCAATTCAATAGAGTGTGCGTCCAACCCAAGATGACGCCTGACAAACCCGATAAGCCATACAATACAAATTCCAAAAATAAAGTAAACCGTGACCGTGAGCCAGAAAATTATCTGTTCGATTTGAGCAACAATGTTATGGATCACTTCAGTCATCGTGTTTTTGCAGTTCATAGGTTGCCAAAAACAGAAGTCTTCCAATTTCAGATATGTAATCGGTGAAAAATGTTATTTTTAAGGGCATTGAATTTCATTTTCTATGTTTTGTAATAGGTCATAATTTAGCGATAACCCGTCCGCCCATTGTCACCAAAGGCGAGTATCTTTCAAATAATCCAAAAAACTCACCGATGCGATCCCAACTTTGCCCAAGCTCAACATGTTTGCCAAAGTGCTCATCGTCTATATGAACCTCACTCACGTTGTAGATAATATTTCCAGTAGAACCTTTTGAAGGGTCCATCATGTCATTTAGTTCGGTTGCCTTAGAAACAAAGTACTCAAGTGTTTGCAGTTTTCCATTTTCAGGTTCGAGTGAATGGGTTTCTGACATCCATTTTGCGTGGGAGTCAATTAAATCGTCAACGGTTGCGGCCTCGTTCGCCGGCACTCGCATCGTAAAGCCAAATGTGGTGTTTCCAGTTCTAAAACCCATTCTTACCTCCTTCAGGTTAGTTCACGTAAATTTAATAATTCGTGTGATGGTTTTTGTTGTTCTCTCGTCAACCTCATGAAGACACCATCGTTGTACTCGTCCCGAGTGATCACGACGATAATACGCCCAATATTTTTTGTCCCAGTTGAGCATTGAAGTTCTTCTCTCACATGGCGCAACAAAGTTAGCACCATTAATCTGTACAAGGAAAGACCAACATGAGTGCTGGGCAACAAATGAAACATGCAAATGACTAGACCGCAATGGTTCTCTTACCGGATGAATTATTGTTGGCGTTAATACGTTACAGGGCAACACTGGGAATTTTTTGAGGTGCTGTAACTGCTTCACTTTTGCAATTGTGGGAGTTGTGTTAACCTTTGGGGGTCGGACTTGAAGATATGGCGGGTTCGCACTGGTTTGCCTTTGGGACAAATATCTGTGTCCGGAGGTGGTGATACTTTTTTGGATTTTGGTTAAGAAGGTAGATGGCACTGATGAAGCTGATAAGTTCTTTGATAGGGATTTTCTTTCTTTCTTTTTTTTTAGTTACAACGTCGTTTGCAGATGAAGAAATTATCTGCAAAGTTAAAGGCGTCGGCCAGCGTATTTTTTTCCTCGATAGCGGAATTTTTTCAAGCAAGGTCCTTTATAAAAAACCCAAAGGCCAGTTTATAGATTGGTGTCCAGAAACTGAGTCTCAAAAGCCATCATTTGGACGGGGTACTGCGATTTGTAAATTGTCTGGAGTGCGGCTTCAAAACAAACTTGTCTGGGGTGAGACAGTTATTGATTTTGTTAAACCGTCTTGGAAAAGAAGGTATCGCTTTGCTAAATTGGGCCAAACATGGAAACAGTCCCAACCCGGGGGCAGGGAGACTGCTTTTTGCAAACATCGTTGAATCCAAAAATCTTGAATAGGAGTGCAACGCCTTGTGAATAGATTGGAAGGTCCAAAAGGCCTGTTAATAAAGTAAGCTTTGCGGCAACCAAATATAGGCTCATTGGCGTATTAGTGTGTTATGAAAACAGCCATCTTAAATATTGGTCAGATTATATCGGGCAATTGGCGGTATCCAATAACTCCTGGTAACTCAATTTTGTTAGAGGAAGAGCAGATCTGTAAAGTCGGTGAGGTCACGGGTTCCGACATTGATAACAGTGACGTTATCATTGATGCTGCTGGCTCAGTTGCAGTACCAGGTCTGATTGATTCACATGTGCACATTACCTTCGGTGACTATACTCCAAGACAAAACACTGTGGGTTACCTTCACAGTTATCTCCACGGTGGTGTCACTACTAGTATTTCGGCTTCAGAAGTACATGTACCGGGACGGCCAACGGACCCTGATGGTGTAAAAGCACTGGCTGTTGCCGCCAAAAAATGTTTTGAGAATTTTAGACCAAGTGGCATGCGTGTGCATGCCGGTTCTTTGATTTTAGAGCCAGGATTGACATCACAGGATTACCAAGATGTTGTGTCAAAGGGTGTTTGGCTTGCAAAAGCTGGCTTTGGCGCCGTTGGTGACGCGTCCGAATACATCCAACTAGTAACGGAAGCCAGAAACGCTGGCTTATTTACCACCTTGCACACCGGTGGGGCGTCCATTCCCGGTTCATTCCCGATAACTGGCGAAGATCTTATCAAAATCAATCCGCAGGTGTCTTTTCACATTAATGGTGGTCCGGTATCAATGGAGGACAAATATTTCGAGGTTATTGCCCGAGATACAGAAATAGCGATGCAGGTTTGCACCGCTGGAAACCTCAGGACGGCAATACTCTGTGCTGAAATGGCAAAAAAACATGATGCGTTTGAGCGCTTTCTTATTGCGACGGATACACCAACAGGAAGTGGAATTATGCCGCTTGGTTTGATCTACACGATCAGCCAGATATCTTCACTTGCGGATTTTGACGTGGCTGAACTAATTGCCGCTGCGACAGGTAATGTTGCAAAATGTTATGGCCTTAGCAGTGGTTTTTTAAAAGCTGGCTATGATGCTGATGTCGTTTTGATTGATGCGCCTCTTGGTGGAACCAAGAGTGACGCGCTGTCAGCGCTTAAAAATGGGGATCCATGTGCAGTAGGTGCTGTAATAACAGCGGGTGTGCCGAGGTTCGTGGGGCGAAGTAGGAATACGCCGCCACCGGTTCGGAAGATAGAAGTTATTAAATCGAATATCATCGATATGTATGAGGGATAGGGCAGTTTGATGAACACAAATGTGGAAGGCTATAAAGTTCGCAAATGGTTTGAGTTTTTTGAAGAATCCGCATCTAATGAGATGGGTGTTGAAGCTGACGGCGAACCTATCGCTAAGTTCGTTGTTGGCGTTGTAATACAAAACCCCTACGCCAACAAATTCTCTCAGGACCTGTCTCTTTTGACGGAGCACTCGAGTAGGCTCGGTGACGCTTTTGGCAAGCGTTTGATCAGGGCTGCCAATGGGCACCCTGTCCAAAGCTATGGTAAATCATGCGTCGTTGGTGTTGATGGCGAATATGAGCACGGTAATGCGTGCCTGACCACTGCATTTGCAAACCCTGTTCGTAAGGCCATCGGTGGTGGACAAGCTTGGATACCATCAACTGGCAAAGTTGGTGGTCCAGGAACGGCTGTTGATATTCCGTTGGCGCATAAAGATGCACTATACGTGCGCTCACATTATGACACCGTAACTGTGTCTGCGCATGATGCTCCAAGAGCAGACGAAATCTTGGTTTTATTCGCGGGAGCCTCTCGTGGCCGGCTTCATGCGCGGCTTGGTGGCCTCAGTCAGTCAGATGTTAGGGGTGGGGATGGTCTTCGTTGATTTTAGGCACATTGATATTTGACAACCCCAAATGAATTCGCTAGATCTTGTGTCGCTCAGTTGTATATACACCAGATAGTGGGATTTAGAGAATAATGCCTCCGTTAGTTACTGCGCTGTCAATCGGAATCACAGTATTGCTCTTAATAACATTTAACGTAGCCACTGCCTGAAAACGGGCAACCAAAAGTAATTATAAATTGCCTCAATTTTTATAATTAGCTTTTTAAAGAGCCGCGTTTGAAAGGTACCCTCGGATAAAATTGTTGCGGATTAGCGTCAGGGCTGTCAGCATTTAATTCCTTGATCGTTCTGAGGCCGAAGCTTGCAGAGTATCGGTGAGCAAGCCCATCCAATGTTGTTTTACAGGATACCTATTCATGAACGATCGATTGGTTATACGAAATGTCTGGATTTCATCTTGGGTATTATCGCTCTCGCTTTTTGGAGATGCGCTCCTCTACGTGATACTGCCGGTCCATGCTGATGCGTTCGGTATCAGCATGCTGATGGTTGGGTTTTTACTTGCGGTGAACCGAATCATTCGTACTTTTGCTTATGGGTTTATTGCTGATTTGGCAGAGCGTATTGGCTTAAAAAAAATGTGTCTCATTGCTGCTTTAAGCGCAACTCTATCAACCGCCGGTTATGGATTTCTAGAGGGAGAAATTCTGTTAACCATATCACGCATGGTTTGGGGCCTGTCTTTTGCTGCTTTATTGCTCGTAACTCTATCATACGCGGCAGCGAATCCGCTAAAAACCGGCACCCGAATTGGAATAAGTCGATCGGTCGAGCAGGTTGGCCCATTGCTGGCAATGACTGTTGGTGCGTGGCTTGCAGCCATTGCTGGTCCGCGGGATGTGTTTCTGTATTTGTCGTTGGCAACAGCAGTCTCAATTGGCCTTGCATTTGGACTAAATGACTCTGGTCAAAAAAGGCGGGTAAAGCGGCCGAGGGCACGTGATAAAATCTTTCCTCGGCCAGATAGCCTGGATTTTCTAATATTTTGGATGGGCGCGGGCATTGATGGTGTGTTTACTGTGTCAATTTCTCTTATGTGGGCACAGTATTTATCAATCGAAACAGCTATTCTTATTGGGGGAAGTATTCTGGCTGGGCGGCGCCTAAGCGAGATGTTGATAGCCCCTTGCGCCGGTATGATTGCAGACAGGTTTGGCATTCGCTCGCCATTGTTTTTAGCGATTGCGCTAACGATTGCGGGGTTTGGGTTAATTGGTGGTGGACTATTGATGCTTGGATCTATTGCCCTCATAATATCACGCGGTGCATTGGGAACCCTATTTCCTGCTGCCGTTGCGCGCATCTATCCAGAAGATAAGGTCAAAGCATTAGCGCGCAACCAAACATGGCGTGATGTTGGCGCGGCTGCTGGCCCACTCGCAGCGGGGGCATGTCTTGCCTTTATTGAACCCGAAATAATGCATATTTTTGTCGCACTGGCTTTTATGTTTGCGCTCACAATGTTTGTTCGATCTTCGGGATGGCGGTTGATTATTCAACCTGCATAGGTGGTACCAGCCTTAAACGGCTGCTCCGGTGATTTTGTGGCCATGCGGCCAACGAAGGACAAATGGACAACATGGCAGAATCTCTTTCATCTCTCACTCGTGACCTGAGGCTTGCAATTGTCATTCTGTTCTGTGGTGCATTGAGTGGGATTAATATCGCCAAGCTGGCACCAACGATCACCACACTTGCGGCAGAATTTGGCCTCAGCTTGGCTCAAATAGGAATATTAGCATCAATTTTTACCATCATCATGGTGCTCGCTGGATCATTAATTGGTGGCTTTGTGCACGGAATTGGAGCGAAGCGCATCTTGTTGGCGGCTTTGTTGGTTGCCTGTCTTGGAAACATGATTAGCCTTTTTGGTGGGTCGTTGGTAACCCTTTATGCTGGACGCGCCATTGAGGGGGTAAGCTTGATCGCACTAACTTTAACCGCACCGACTATTTTAGCCCAACATACCGCATTGGCAAATCGGGGCTGGGTAATGGGAATCTGGGGTGGATTTATGCCTTTTGGCTGTGCGATTGCTATCATTTCTGCACCGTATCTGATTGAGCAGGGTGGTTGGCAATTGGTATGGCAGGCGGGGCTCGTATTTTCGGTTATTGTATGTTTGCTGGGATGGCTATTTATTCCAAATGATTCTAGGCCGATACAATATAATTTTGACATAGCCCCATTGCGGCGTGCGGTCTGTTTGCCATTATTGACTTTCATAGGTCTCAGTTTTGCTTGTCATTCGCTAGTTTATCAAACCCTGATCCAGTTTACACCATTGATAACACAGTCATTTGCTGGCATTAGCGCTACTGAAGGTGCTTTGATAACAGGGTTGTTTTGCTTGTTGAATTTTTTTGGAAATTTGATTGCCGGGCGAGCATTGCAACGTGGCAGTAAACCCGCGCATATTATACGATTTATTTTTTCAATTGTACCGTTGTTGTTGATTGCCCTTGTCTTGTTCAATGACTCATCACCGTTGCTGTTTCTTCTATTGGGCCTGGTCGGGCTAGCCACTGGTGGGTCGGCCCCTATCTTTTTCTTTCTTGTTAGTCGATCAAATCATGATCCGAAGGCCTTACCGATGTTTGTGGCATGGACGTTTCAAATTCAAGGGCTTGGCATGCTTATAGGTCCAGCTCTTGTTGGCTGGGTTGTTGATGTAACCCAGAATTGGAGCCTCGGTATTTTATGCCTCGTTCCGGCCTGTTTGGCGGTTGTTGGAATGTCAAGCCGCCTTGCCTTAGATGACAAGCATTCATAAAAGGGTATCAAAGAGGTGCTTTATTTCGGCGGGATTGACGCACTCTTTCCGTCCCAAACCGATTTTGGGATGTAGACCTCACCTCGACAAAGCATCCGGGTGGTTCGCAACAAACCAGCTTGTTTAACCATAGGTTGAGCACCTTTAAGTGACATCTCAAGCTCCACTGTGAGACTGCCCGATGGATGTTCAATAATTATCTTTTCCAAGTTCTTTTCTGCTATTTGATTATCGGAAAAGCTGGCAAGGTTATGAATAATGCTATCTTGCATTAGTGCGGCAGTACCTACCGAAACTGCTCCTAAAACCCCGATGGCTTTGTGGCATTTTTTAGGGATAAAGGTGTGAGTGTTTATTGTGCCGCCATGTCTGGGTTCAGAGACAAGGCACATTTTGGGTATAGCTTTACTCGATACATCTCCGAGCCCTATTGCGAGACCTGCCTGGAGACGGATTGATTCCAGTTGCAACCTCAAATTTTCATTAGCATTCAACTGATCGGGGGTTTCCAAACCATTAAGGCCTAAATCTTTGGCCCGCAAACAGATAACAGGCATTCCATTGTCAATGCAGGTTACATGAATACTGTCAAATTCGTCACACTGGTTTCCGGTGGGGCAGAGACTTCCGCAGGCAGACCCTTCGAGATCCTGGTACAGGCACATTATGGCTGCTGAGGAACCAATGACGCCGTCAATTCGTGTATCGCCATGATAGATGGGCTGCCCGTTTTCCAGCGGAAATTTTAGCAGGCAACGATTTCCACTATTGGTCATATAAACCCTTATACTTGCCTGATCTCCAGTGGGTTTAACAAGACCGGTTTCAATGGAGAATGCGCCAACACCGGATAAAATGTTCCCACAATTTGGGGTGTCATCCAATCGATTTTCACCAACAATGGCTTGAATAAATTTATAGTCGATATCGCAATCACTACGTTTGGAAGGAGAGATAATGGCAATTTTTGAGGTTAATGGATCAGCTCCGCCCAACCCATCGATTTGCCGGGCATCACCGTGCGCACCCATAACCCATTTCAAAACAGCATCGCACTGATCGCTATCGTTGGGTAAATCTTTGGAATGGAAGTAAATACCCTTTGAACTGCCGCCGCGCATTTGAATGAAAGGAATTGCAGTTTGATTTGACATGATAATACCGTGCCGAAATTGACCTAGGACCAAAGTATATACAATATTTTGCCGATGATCTTTTGAAAAAATTGACGTATCAGGATACAGAAGTTCGCTGGCAAACAAGTCGTTGGCAATAACAATGTGCCGTGCTTATAGTGGCGGATAGATATATTCCACCATTAGTCCCTCCGTTTTGAAAAAGGTTTGATTATGGCCAGATTGCCCGCGCTTGAACAAAGCCAGATGGATGAACGACAGAAACAGGTATATGATGTCATCGCAACTGGTCCAAGAGGGAATGTGCGTGGCCCATTGGCGATATGGCTCCACCGGGCTGAGTTTGCGGATAAGGCGCAGGCACTAGGGCAATATTGTCGGTATGATTCTTCCTTGGCACCACGTTTGTCGGAACTAGCAATCCTGACAACAGCCCGTATTTGGGAGGCAACGTTTGAATGGCAGGCACATTTGTCGCCTGCCTTGGCTGCCGGTCTTGACCCTACCGTTATTGACTCACTATCGGCAGATGAGCATCCAATTTTCGCGGCCGAGGATGAGGCAGTAGTATATGAATTCACCCGTGAATTAAACATTAACCGTGGTGTATCTGATGAGCTTTATGAGCGCGTGGTTTCGATTTTGGGTAAGGCTGGTGCGGTCGATTTGGTTGGAATACTGGGCTACTATGCGCTGATCTCCATGACTATCAAGACATTTGATATTGATCCAATACCAACTGATGAGGGTGAGCATTAGTCCAAGCGAGCGCTAATTTATTTGAACACTAGAGAAAAACAGTGGCTTACGAGTCTAAACACACCGGGCTAAAGGAAATTTTGTGACACGGGCCATTTTAACAATCCTCGGAGCCATTTTTTCGTTTTCCTTGATGGGCGTCGCTGTACGTTTTTTGACTGCGGATTATTCGGTGTTTCAGATTTCGTTTACGCGTAACTTGTTTGGTTTTTTACCTATCCTATTAATGTTGGCGTATAGCCGGCAAATAAATGCATTGAAAGTACCCTTTACGCGGCGCGAATGGCTGATTTGCGTTACACGCGGCGGCAGTGTTGCAATAGCACAAATTTGCCTTTTTACCGCTTATACAAAGCTGGAGTTTGCTACAGTTGGTACGTTGGTGTTTGCTGGTCCGTTCTTTGTGACCGCTTTGTCGGTCCCAGTGCTTGGCGCGCAGGTTGGTTTCTGGAGATGGTCGGCGGTATTCATGGGATTTGGCGGGGTAGTGATGATAATGCAGCCCGGCATCGGTATTTTTTCGGTATTTTCGGTTTTGCCCGTGATGGCGGCACTTTGCTATGCCACATCCAGTACGCTCGTAAAACTGTTCCCAGCCGATTACTTGTCAAGTGTAATTCAATTCAGATCACAGATTTTCACGGCTGGGTTTTCGTTAATCCTATGGGTGTGCTTTGACGAGATAAAGCCCATTGCGTCCGCCAATGATCTTGGCCTGTTTTTGGCGCTTGGAGCTTTAGGTGGTGTTGGGGTTTTAGGACTTGTTTCTGCTTACCGCATGACGCAGCTGAGTCTGCTCGCCCCGTTTGAATATTTTGGTATTCCCTTCGCCTTGTTGCTGGGCTGGTGGTTTTTTGCGGAAGCCCCGATTGAGCGCCTGTTTCCGGGTGTTTTTGCCATTGTTGCAGGCGGTCTTGTGATTATCTGGCGTCAAGCAAAACTCAAAAAAGATATTGCACGTTAGTCGAGCCTTGGCGTAAGGGTGAGGCGTCCGAACGATAACGCCTGCTGGGAACCGCGTGCGTTGTCTGTATAGCAATATTTAAGCAAGCTCGTAGCGATGCCGTTTTACCTGACTCATATCAGTGCCTTCAACACGAACAAGGCTCGTTGGTCCAACGCGTGTTGGCGAATGGAGGTCTCCCTCGTTATAAACATGGGCAATGCCCGGGGTAAGACTGTATGTGCGTGATACTTTTACCTTGCCAGGCTTGTCGGCGTAGGCGTCTTCTATCTTGTCATAATCGCGCATGATTGTCTCACCACGAGCCTGAGCATAAATCGCCCATGATGGTCCATGGTCATGCGGTGGCGATGTTTTTTCGCCGTCATATTTGTGCGCCAGGATGCAAAAACCCAGCTCAGGATCCTTATATAACATGTCGCGCTCGCCTGTTGTTTTTGGGACAAGGGCGTCAACATTTGCCGGATCAGATAATAGCACTTGCAGTAATTCAGCAACTTTTTCACGGCCCTCTGGCCCGGGTCGATCTCTTAGTATCTTTTGACATTTTTGCGCTAAACCTTCTAAAACTTTATTCATAAAAACAAACTCCTAAATTTCGTTTCAAATTTTATCTATAGCAAGTAAATTAATGTCTATGGACCCACTTTAGACATATGATGCACGTATTTCAACGCGCAGATTTGGGTTCAGATAAATTAGACTCAATCCTTCAAGCGACGCTGCTCTCGCCAAGCGATCACAATGCCAGCAGTGGCAATCAGGCTCATGCCCAAAAGGGCTTTTGGTGTTGGCCATGTCCCAAAAATAACTCGGCCCCAAAAGGCAGCAAAGAGCAAATACGTAAAATCTATCGGTGCCAGCCAGCTGCTATCTGCGGTCTGATAAGCTCGCGCAAGACAAATATTACCGCTTAGGTTCAATGCGGAGCAGAAAATGGCAATACCAAGCACAACCATTGTTAATTTGGGCCAGCCAATCGCGACAAAAGGCATTTGTATTGCGAGATCGCTGGTAAGGGGAAACAGCGTTAAAAGCCCAACTCCTAAAAGCCCGCTAAGAATAAATAAAACGGCAACTGGCATCATAAGTGATAAGGCCGACTCATATCGGCACGCATGGCGTAGGATTAGAATGTTACAGGCGTAAAAAAAACCTGCTGCAATAGGAAGTAGTTGGACGAGTGAAAAACTAGCATTGAATGGATCAAGGATTAGCCCCGCTCCGCTCGCACCAACAACAATGGCGCCGATACGCCACGGCCCCACTGACTCACCGAGGAAGGGACCGGCAAGCAACGATACGAATAATGGATAGGTATAAAGTCCGGCAGTCATTTGCGCGACAGATAGGTATGGTGCGCCTGAAAAAAAGCAGAACATACATATGGTTAGCATTGATGCCCGAAAATATACAGGGCGCCAGCTTTTGGAGGCAAGAATGCCAAATCCGCCACTAAACCATGCTAAGCTTGCGAGAAACAATCCATTTCCAACCGAACGCAATGTTTGAAATTGCCAGAAGGAAGTTTCAGTCGCAATCAATTTTACCGTTACGTCCTGAAGGGCAAGAATGAAGACGCCAACAAGTAAAAAGATTACAGCAATTATCGGCCTGTCACCAGTTGGTGACTGAACTATAGCCAAAAATTGTTGTTTCATTTGTTTGCCTAATTACGCATTCTGCTCGCGATAGCGCCCAATAATGGCGCAACATAATAGTCAGCATCAAGCCTGTAGACCAAGAAGTCAACTGTCTAGCGATCAAGACCTGATGCATGGTTTTTGGTGCTATTGCAAGGGTGATCGATCTTTGCGATGCATTGGCAAAACCGCCCGAAGTGAACCGGTGCACGATGGTTCCAGCATTGGGCACAGACTCGTTAACGATTACATCAGCATCAATGGCGGTAAGAGCAAGACTAATCAGGCAAAAATTACCAATGATTTTGGGTTCATCAATTGTAGATTTAATCTAATTAAATCAGTTTTTGATTAAAGAAAAAATCGGTCTAGGCCGGTTTCAAATGAACTTCAGAGCAAGCGACATTTGCGCCACAGGTATCTGTAGTTTAATGCGCCGGTGCACGGGCAAAGCATTTGCTTTTGTATAAGGCAGGGATTTGGCAATAAAAGGGGGATTGTAGCTTTAATTGCAAAAATCCGTGTCGTTGCCTAATGTAACATGCGTGATATGCGGTTCACGCTTCATGTTGAGGAGATTGATATGGCGTATGATGAACAGGAAAAAAATTTAATGGCAGCTTTGCAGGATTTAACTGTCCGCTTTAGTAATTATGATCCACCAAGACTTCGTAAAGACGGCGACATTGTGATTCCGCTGGACGCGGTTTTGAAAAAGAACCGTGAGGCGCATCGCAATTTTGCAGAAGCCTTTAGCCAACTCATGCGCGATGACCTTGGGCCAAAACGCAGCTCAACCTGGGTGAAATAGGGTCATTGATTCGCGTTTCAAAGTTTTGATATTAATTATTGGCGGTTGTAGAGAGCGGCAATCCTGTCTTGGTACTCCGCTTTTACAATATGCCTTCTAATTTTAAGTGTTGCTGTTAATTGACTGTTTTCAGTTGTAAAAGACTCATCAGCAATAACAAAACGGCGAACGCGCTCGATCTGGGATAGGCGGCCATTTGCCCGTTCAATAGTATCCGCAATCAGCAATCTTAACGCCTCATTTGACTCAGCAGTCTCGCGGGCTTCGGCACTTGGCACAATCACTGCCGCCAGCCATGGCCGTTGATCGCCATCAACCATAGCTTGTTCAATCTCAGGTTCGATGGTTAGCAAGGCTTCAACCCGGCTAGGTACGATGTTTTCACCACCAGAATTAACAATCATTTCTTTTTTTCGGCCGGTAATCGTGATGTAACCATCTTTGTCACAATTGCCGATATCACCCGTGTGTAGCCAACCATCCTGGATTGCAGCTGCGGTGCTGTGTTCGTCGCGCCAATAGCCTTTCATCAGAACGTCGCCCCGCACAAGGATTTCGCCATCTTCAGCGAAGCGTACCTCAACACCTGCAACGGGAGGGCCAACCGTTTCAATCTTAATTTTATTTGGCCGGTTCGCCGAAATCAATGGTGAGGCCTCAGTTTGGCCATATCCTTGCAATAGCTTAACGCCAAGCGCCATAAAAAAGGTGCCTATTTCCGGATTTAGTGCAGCACCACCGGAAATAAAATATTTCAGCCGGCCACCAAGCCGTGCTTGTATCTTGTTACGGACGAGGCGTTCAAGCACACGGTCTAACAAAAATTCATGTGGCAGTAACCGTTTCCCGGCAAGCCGTTTGCGACCAAGGCGAACCGTTTCCATAAAAAGTGTTTCTGACAGCCCACCTTTGGCGCGAACGCTCCGAATAATGCGCTCATGGAGAACATCATAAAGGCGCGGTACAGCGGTCATAAGGCTCGGCGAAACCTCTTGCAAATTTGCGCCAATCTGTTCAGCGGACTCGCAATACCACACTTCGGATTTGGTTTGTATGGGAAGATGCATGCCAGCGGTGTGCTCATAGGAATGCGATAATGGTAAAAGTGATAAAAATCTTTGGTTTTCAGGAACACCACCCTCCATCAGAATTTCTTTTGCAGCTGTGATGCAGGCTTGAATAGATCGATGCGTCAGCATTACTCCCTTTGGCCGCCCTCCGGTGCCCGATGTATAAACAAAACAGCATATATCATCGGCATTCTGAGCGTAAATGCGGGCATCAATATCAACAAGAGGTTTGGTTGTTTTCAGCAAAGATTGCCAAGTAGTGATAGTGGTAGGGGCAATGTCAGGCAAATCAGTGTCAGGATCCATTGTGATTAGCATGCGGATGTTTGGAACACGTGATGCCGCAAGGGCCACACGGTTGCTCAAAATGCCCCCCGACGTGATGATTACGACCGCACCAGAATGCTCCATTATATAAACGTGATCATCTTCGGTATTGGTTGTGTAAGCCGGCACAACAATAGCGCCGATTGCCATTATAGCGAGATCGGCGATGGCCCATTCAGGGCGGTTTTCCGCACAGATCATAACGCGGTCGCGCGGTTGCACGCCGGCAGCAACCAAAGCTCCAGAAAGTCGCTTTATTGAATCCGAGACTTCATTCCAGGATGTTCCGGTCCATTTCCCTTTTTTTTTGTGAAACAGTAGTGGCCTCTCACCTAAGCTGACCGCATTTTTGAAAAAAGCAGAAACGAGGTTTGCATTGCTACCATTGCTTTGATCAATCGATGTCGCAGGTTTCTGATTCATGCTTGTGGTACTTTGTTCTGATAATGAGTAATTTTTAAGCCTATCGAAAGTTGGCCTAATTGCAAATCTGATTGCGAGAAAATTTAAATTCGTTTTTTAGATTTTGCCTTCCATATACACCTCCCGCGAACATGTGAGCATGTTTGTTCGACGAATTTTTGCGGAGTGAGCAGGACGGAGTGGATCCCTTTAGTCCCGCCAAAACAGGAAATTGGCTAAGTGATAACAACTGGTAGAAGGCTAATGAGTAACAAACTGGCCATTGCGATGTTGAACAGTCGCAGCCTTTTTGGTGTATTAAGAACTTGTCCGATCACCAGACCAAATAGGGTCCATGTGATGGTGGATCCAACGGTGACAAAAGAGAACACAACAAACAGCACAAATACCTCGCTTGCTACTGTTGTTGCGCTGCTGGTGTAGGCGGTAACCGAACTAATGATAACAGATACTCCTTTTGGGTTCACCAACTGAAACATCGCAGCTTGCCAGAACTTCAAAGGCTCGTTGGGCCGTCGAGTTTGCGCTCGGCCAGCACTGCCAATCCGCCATGCTAGATAGATCAGGAATATAAAGCTGATGATTTTCATAACATCATAAAGGTTGGGAAACGCAGCAAACAGGCTGGCAAGCCCAAATCCAGCTGCAATCACCAATGAGATAAAGCCCACCGAGACCCCAAGGATATGCGGTAGGCTTGCTCGAAACCCAAAATTTGCGCCCGATGCTGCCAGCATTATGTTGTTAGGCCCTGGAGTAAATGCGGAAACAGATGCAAATAGAGTGAATGACAAAATGCTTGGTAAATCCATTGGGTGCTTTTGATTTGTGAGCCGGGTGAAGCCTTGATACTTAATTATACTCCAGCCCTATTTTTGGCAGAGATATCTGGATTTGACAACATGAAGGTTACCAATGTGAAACTAACTTTAGTACGGTATAATAGAGACAATTTACTGAAGATCAGTGTTTAGCGGGTGAAGCGCAAGGCCTCACCAGCTGCCCGTATTAAGGCACGCGCTTTATTGAGCGTTTCTTCATATTCAGAGTTTGGATCACTGTCATAAACAACGCCCGCACCAGCCTGAACATACATTTTCTGATCCTTAACAATCGCTGTTCGTAGCGCGATGCAAGTATCTAGATCGCCGGCAACTGAAATGTAGCCAATGGCACCAGCGTAAGCGCCACGGCGATCTGGTTCAAGTTCGTCAATAAGTTCCATTGCCCGGATTTTTGGAGCGCCCGATACTGTGCCAGCTGGAAATCCGGCAATTAATGCGTCAACCGCGTCAAGGCCTTCACGGATTTCTCCTTCAACCTCCGATGCTATGTGCATCACGTGGCTGTAGTATTCAACTTCGTAATTGGATTTAACCCGCACGGAACCGGGCTTTGAAACACGGCCAACATCATTGCGTCCGAGATCAAGCAGCATCAAGTGTTCAGCTCGCTCTTTGACGTCGGCCATTAAATCAGCTGCGTTTGCTGCATCTTCATCAGGTGTGTTACCACGTTTCCTGGTGCCAGCAACCGGACGAATAGTGACTTGATTGCCACGCAACCGAACGAGAATTTCTGGACTGGATCCGACAAGTGTCATTCCTCCAAAATCAAAATGAAACAGAAATGGTGAAGGGTTTAAGCGGCGCAATGACCTATAAAGATTGATAGAGGGCAAGTGAAATGGAATGCTGAAGCGCTGGGAGACAACAATCTGGAAGATGTCGCCTGCACGAATATATTCTTTGGCTTTTGCGACCATAGACAAAAAGGCTGATTTGTTCATATTGGTTTGTGGTTCGGGAAGTGGTTCGTCAGAGTTACCAATTTCAGTATGAGGAAGTGGGCTATCAAGGTCATCAATGGCCTTGGCGAGGCGATCTCGCGCACTATCCAATGCCACTCTCGCATTATCCCAATCCTGGGGCCGGACCTGAGTGACAAGGGTAATGCTATCTTTCAGCCGATCAAAAATTGCAATAAGAGATGGTCGTAATAATAGGGCATCATCCATTTCAACAATTGTTTTATTGGTATCAGGGATGTCTTCGATTTGGCGGATCATATCATAGCTAAAATAGCCGAATAATCCGGCAGCCATGGGCGGCAAGTCGCCTGTATCAGGCATTTCTGATTGCCGCATCAATGCCCGCAATGACTCAAGGGGTGGTAGGTTATCCGCTTCAAATTTGTTTTCACCATGTGGTGTGCGATTAATCTCTGCCTGCCCCTTGCGACAACGCCAGATCAGGTCAGGATCCAAGCCGATGACTGAGAACCTGCCCCTTACTTCACCACCTTCAACAGACTCCAGTAAAAAACTATTTGGTTTGCCCACAGCTAGCTTAAGATATGCGGAAACAGGGGTCTGGGTATCTGCGACTAGGGCGCGGTGAACAAGTTGACATTTTCCTGCATCAAAGGTGGCAGCAAATTTATTAAATTCGTCACGAATTACCGGCATCTCTACTGGGTCCCGACCAATATTTGGCGAACACCTGCTGGGTTTAACTGAAGATCATGACTTTCCGACAAAGCCAATAGTACCATATTGAGCATATCCTCACGAAGCGCGTTATTTAACACCTCAACAACAATTTTGGTGGTTTCTTTGACTTCTTTGTCACCGGCTGGAACAATTTTCACTGTTTTTACAGCAATCACCTCGTTGCCGGTTTCAACGACACCACTGCTACCACTCGCCTGATCAAAGGCTTGGTTGGCAATAATGCCTGCGGCCTCGTGATCAAAGCCCAGACCGTTACGGCGAAACGGCTCGCTGATGGTGCCGTTATCATTGTTGAGTTTGGCCGCGGCTTCGGCACTGGCTTTAGCTTTCTTTATAGCTTCGATCCGTTTCATGTCAGCAATGACACGCGCTTTGACGTCGTCAAGACTGCGCTCTTGTTGCGGGCTTTCTGAATTGACCTCAACCGCAAAGAACATATCGTCGCCGCCCTCTTGAATAACACTTGTTTCGTTGACGTCACTACTCCAAATCAAATCTAGCACAGCGGTATCCTGTATTAGATTGGCCCCGTCGCCTGTGATTACGGCGCCATCAATATCTCGGCCATTTCGACTGACATTTTCGACGGTGACAAGGCTACCGCCTAATTTTTCAGCAGCTTCACGCAGGGTGGCACCCGAGCCGATTGCATCTTCAAACTCATTGGCCTTGTCATAAAGTAGGTCAATCGATTGTTCGGCACGAAGTGTAGCTATGATTTTTTCTTTCACATCCGGCAGCAAAGCTTGTCCGCCCATTGTGATCTTATCAACGATAATGACATGTTGCCCAAAAGCTGTTTCCACAGGCCCCGTGGGGCTGCCAGTTTCACTACTAAAGGCAATTTTTGCCAAGGCTGGATCTAGCGCTGATTTGCTGACATCGCCGAGTTTTGTGTCATCTTCGGTCCAGTTCAACATGTCGGCAGCAACGGCATTAAATTCTTCCCCCGCATCCAGGCGCGATAGGGCGGTCTTCGCCTTATCTATGTCATCAAAAACCATTTGCCGTATGTTTCGTCGTTCCGGCGTGCTGAACTCGTCAAGGCGGCTTTCGAAAGCAGTTTTTATTTCGGCTTCACTAATTGCAAGCCCGGTGGCAATCATATCGGCTGATATACTCGCAATGGTTACATTTCGGAGATCAGGAGCATCATAGGCAGATTTGTTTTCTGCGAAAAAGTCGTCAATTTCGCTATCGGTTGGCAGGGTAATCGTCTCGGGATTAACAGAAAAGCTGGTTAGCCGAACAACACGCTTTTCCAAATCAAAAGCGGCAATAGCATGAGCGGTGGTGTTGTCAAAACGGACACCAGATGATAGAGCACCAACCAATTGGTCGCGCATCAACACATTATCGACACGTTTTAGATAATTTGATTCGGATATCCCCGCATTGGCAAGCGTCTGTATGAATCGGCCTTCTGAAAAAACGCCTGTGTCATCATGAAAGGATTTTTCGCTGATGATTGCATCACGCTGCATTTCGCGCGTTACAGTCAAGCCAAGCGAGCGATTTTCAGCCCGGAAAAGAACCTCGCGCGACAAAGAGCCCATCACATCGCTGAGTAAGCCGTCTTGCAAGGCTTCGCCAACGCTGCTGTTTGGCATATAATTTCTTCGTGTGCGCTCAAACTCAAAGGCGACTTCGCGCGGTGAAACAGCCTCCTCACTGGCTGAAATGGCTTTATCGCTGCCACCAATGAGGCCGGTTGTACCATCGCCAATACCCCACAAAGCAAATCCAGCTGCCAAAAACAGCAGAAAAAACTTCATAATTGGTGATTTGGTGCCGCTGCGCATTGCTTGTAGCATTTTTCAGGTGTCCATTTCTTGGTTTAGTCAGTCGATTTTCGCTATGAGATCATAGCAGGGTTTGAGTCATAAAACTTTAGTCGTTAGATATGGTAATAAAGATTGCCAACAAGCGGGGCAACTTCAATATCGGTAGATATCGTATTTAACACCAAAAATCAGGGCTTTTTGCCCCATTTTACACAGGAGGTAAAGCCAAGGCTAGTCAGGTTATCCCGTTGCGGGTACTGTTGCCCGGACAACGTATTGAAAAAGGACGAATGGAACTGAAAGTTGAATGCTGGAATCCGCAATTGAATATGCTCTTTTGGTTAGGTTTTTATCAGATAGTTTATAATACCAGCGACGAATGAGGTTTAGCTCGGTATGGTAACCGTAAATGAAAAATATTAAAATAGTTGTTATGAAATGATTGTTGCCGCTAATTGGAAAATGAACCCGTCATTTGATGCCGCGGGCAGGCTTGTAGCCGGCCTAGATGCGTGCAGTTTTCAACCGGTAAAGCGCATTTTATTTTTGCCGCACCCTTACCTAGTGCCGTTATCGGTGCGCCTTGGGCAAAGTGAAATCCGTCTGGGTGGGCAGGATTGCCATCAGGATGCGGCTGGTGCACATACGGGCGACGTTTCAGCTGCAATGCTTCGAGATTGCGGGGCTTCAATTGTGCTATTAGGGCATTCTGAACGTCGAGCAAATCACGGCGAGACAAGTGAGTTAGTCGCAGCAAAAGCGCGTCAGGCATTAGCGCATGGCTTGGATGTTATGATTTGTCTTGGCGAGACGCTGGGCGAGCGCGAGGCAGGGAAGGCTGAACAAGTTGTTATTGATCAGTTGCGTATTTCGGTGCCTGATGATACGCCGCACGATCGTTTGATGATTGCCTATGAGCCGGTATGGGCTATCGGTACGGGCGAAGTCGCTTCACTTGATGATATCGTTGCCATGCATAACGCAATTGCCAGCGAACTCCCCAAAAGTCAGGAGGGGGTGGCTGCGGCTAAAGTACCGGTCGTTTATGGTGGGTCGGTGAATGCGGAAAATGCGGCCGCTATTTTCGCGCTTGATAATGTTTACGGAGGGCTTGTGGGTGGTGCAAGCCTCGACGCCGAGGCTTTTGGTTCAATTTGCGACTCGGCGCGGACACAGATGTCAAAATCCTAGCCTGTCTTGAAAATAAGGTAAATGAGTCCAAAATTCAGCCATATTTGCGGCATTTTTGTTGAAAACAAAATAAAGACACCATATAAGCGCCCAATCACTCCAACTTTCAGGAAAACTAAACTATGGAAACGCTGGTTCTGACCATTCATATTCTGATCGCCCTAGGGCTGGTTATCACTGTTTTATTGCAGCGGAGTGAGGGTGGTGGTCTTGGTATCGGCGGCGGTGGTGCTGGCGGAGGCTTTATGACAGCGCGTGGAACAGCAAATTTACTTACAAGAGCCACAACCATTTTGGCCGTTGGCTTCTTTTCAACAACCATAATTCTTGCAATTATGGCCGGTGTCGGAAAGCCGCCTATGTCTATTGTCGATGATGTTATTAAAGAAGTGCCATCAATCCCCTCCGGCCCGGCTGTGCCAACAGGAAAATAATTGCAAGTGGTGATTCGCCATTTGTCAATCCAAACAATTTTGAATTTTTCGGGTTTCGACGCATTTTGTGCCTTACCAAGATCGCGGTGATAGGCTACTAAATATGTCCATGCCTCGATATATCTTCATCACTGGTGGCGTGGTTTCCTCGCTAGGTAAAGGCTTAGGTGCGGCAGCGCTGGCGTCATTGCTTCAGGCGCGCGGATATACCGTGCGCCTTCGTAAACTCGATCCTTATCTTAATGTTGATCCCGGCACGATGTCACCAACCCAGCATGGCGAGGTGTTTGTTACCGATGACGGTGCGGAAACCGATCTGGACCTTGGTCATTATGAACGCTTTACAGGCGTCCATGCCAAGCGCACCGATAATGTAACAGCAGGCCGTATCTATTCTGATGTGCTGGCGAAAGAACGTCGGGGCGACTATCTTGGTGCCACCATCCAGGTTATTCCGCATGTTACAGATGCTATTAAAAAATTTGTCCTGTCGAGCCATAATGATGAAGATTTCATTCTATGTGAAATTGGAGGCACGGTTGGAGATATAGAGTCATTACCTTTTCTCGAAGCCATTCGTCAGATCGGAAACCAGCTTGGCCGTGATGCCACCTGTTTCTTGCATGTCACGCTAATTCCTTATATTGCGGCTGCTGGTGAGTTAAAAACCAAGCCTACCCAGCATTCGGTTAAAGAATTGCAATCGGTTGGAATTCAGCCAGACATCCTATTATGTCGAACAGAGCATCCGTTGCCTGCCGAACAGCGTGGCAAGATTGGCCTATTTTGTAATATTCGCGAGTCGGCGGTGGTTTTGGCGCGTGATGTGCGTAACATTTATGAAGTGCCCTTGGCTTATCACGAAGAAGGGCTTGACCGTGAGGTTGTTCGGCATTTCGGTTTAGATGATGAAACGCCTGATTTGTCCAAATGGATACGGATTTGTGATGTGATTGCCAACCCGGAGGGGGAAGTTAACATCGCCATTGTTGGCAAATATACCAGCTTGCAGGACTCTTATAAATCGCTTGGTGAGGCTCTCGTCCATGGTGGGATCGCGAATGGCGTAAGGGTCAATATTGATTGGATTGATTCCGAGTTGTTCGAAAAAGAAGATGCCGCCCTCCAGGATTTGCAGCATGTAAGTGGTATCCTTGTCCCAGGAGGTTTTGGTGAACGTGGTTCTGAGGGAAAAATCCGCGCGGTGCGGTTTGCTCGTGAGAAGAATATTCCCTATTTCGGCATTTGTTTCGGCATGCAAATGGCGGTTTTAGAAACAGCGCGTAATTTGGCTAATATGCCGGATGCGGGATCAAGCGAATTTGGCGAGCCCAAGGTGCCACTCGTTGGGTTGATGACCGAATGGACGTTAGGCAAACAAAAATTGCAACGAAGTGCTGAGGATGATCTTGGTGGTACGATGCGGCTTGGTGCTTATGAGTGCCGCTTAACCAAAGGTTCAATCGCTGGCCGTCTTTATGGTGAAGAGACTATTTTTGAGCGTCACCGACACCGTTACGAGGTCAATATTGCCTATCGCAATCGGCTTGCTGATGCTGGTATGTCTATTTCGGGGCTATCGCCGGATGGCAGTTTGCCAGAAATTGTTGAACGGGCCGATCACCCGTTTTTTGTGGCTGTCCAGTTCCATCCGGAACTGAAATCAAAGCCATTTGAACCGCATCCCTTGTTTACGGGGTTTATCGCGGCTTCGATGGAGAAATCGCGTCTCGTTTAATCGTGGCTATGGGCCGTGAGCGACCGCTATTTGTGTCAGGGAGCAGGTGTTATGCAGGCTGTAACAATCGGTAACGTTGCATGTGGCGGCGATGCGCCGCTGCTGTTGATTACAGGACCTTGCCAGATCGAAAGCGCTGACCATGCTCTGTATTGTGCCGAGGCGCTCGCCAAAATGGCAGCCACGGCCGGAATGGGGTTTGTGTATAAATCATCTTATGACAAGGCAAATCGAACATCTGCCGGCGCTGCGAGGGGCGTTGGCATGGATAGTGGCCTTGAAATTTTGGCCATGGTTAAAGCGAAGATTGGTGTACCAGTGCTAAGTGATGTCCACCTTCCTGAGCAATGCGCTGCGGCGGCTGAAGTGCTGGACGTCATTCAAATCCCAGCCTTTTTGTGTCGGCAAACTGACCTTCTAGTCGAAGCGGCCAAAACCGGATGTGTGATAAATCTGAAAAAGGGACAGTTTCTGGCCCCATGGGATATGGAACATGTTGCAGCAAAAATTATCAAGGCTGGTAATGATAAACTATTGCTAACTGAGCGGGGAACATCATTCGGCTATAACGCATTAGTATCTGACATGCGCGCCTTGCCAACGATGGCGGCGTTGGGGCACCCAGTTATTTTTGATGCCACTCATTCGGTCCAACAACCGGGTGGCCTCGGAGATAGCTCGGGTGGGCAACGGGAATTTGTACCAGTGTTGGCACGCGCGGCGGTGGCTGTTGGTGTGCAAGGTCTTTTCATGGAGTCTCATCAAAACCCTGATCAGGCGCCATCTGACGGGCCAAATATGGTTCCATTATCTGAAATGCCAGCAGTGCTAGATATGTTGATGCGAATTGATCAGGCGAGGCGGGGTTAGCGCTTGGTGAATGGTTGCACTGGTCCGTGATTTTGGGTACACATCCCGCATCCGAAACATCCTTTAATCGAGAAGAGCAAAATCATGTCCGCTATTATAGATATACAGGCGCGTGAGATTCTGGATTCGCGCGGCAATCCAACAGTTGAAGTTGATGTTGTTTTGGAAGATGGTTCTGTTGGCCGTGCCTCGGTACCATCAGGGGCGTCTACTGGGGCTTATGAAGCTGTGGAAATGCGGGATGATGCTGCTGATCGCTATGACGGTAGGGGTGTTTTGAGAGCCATTGAGGCAGTTAATCATGAAATTTTTGATGCATTGACCGGTGCCGACTCCCTTGATCAAGCAGGGGTGGATCAGGAATTGATCGATTTGGATGGAACGCCAAACAAGGGAAGGTTGGGTGCAAATTCAATTTTGGGTGTATCAATGGCGGTCGCCCGTGCGGCGGCGCATTCAGTCGAAATGCCTTTATGGCGTTATCTTGGCGGTGTGCACGCGCACCTTTTGCCAGTGCCAATGATGAACATCATCAACGGAGGGGCGCATGCTGATAATAAGCTTGATGTCCAAGAGTTTATGGTCATGCCCGTTGGGGCAAACCATTTTGCCGACGGCCTGCGAATGGGTGCCGAGATTTTTTATGCGTTGAAGAAGCTGCTGTCAGAGGCGTCATTATCAACGGCCGTAGGAGACGAAGGCGGTTTTGCGCCGGCGGTAAATTCAACTGATGAGGCAATTGGATATATCGTGAAGGCAATTGAAAGAGCAGGTTATAAGCCGGGTGATGATGTGATGATCGCCTTGGATGCCGCTGCCAGCGAGTTTTGTGTTGACGGTAAATATAACCTTGCCGGTGAAAAACTTATGCTAGCAACCGATCAGATGAACACCATGTGGCAGGAATTAAGTGCTCGTTATCCCATTGTTTCAATTGAGGATCCGTTACATGAGGACGATTGGGATGGGTTTAGGCAACTGACCCATGCTATTGGAGGTACAGTTCAGGTTGTCGGCGATGATCTTTATGTTACTAATCCGGAACGGCTAAGACGAGGGATTGCTGAAGCTTCAGGCAATGCAATCCTGATTAAGGTTAACCAGATTGGCACCCTGACTGAAACATTGCAGGCTATCAATATGGCGCAAAAAGCGGGGTTTGGCGTGATAATTTCGCATCGGTCTGGTGAAACCGAAGATAGCTTTATAGCTGACCTTGCAGTGGCAACAAACGCTGGCCAGATCAAAACTGGTTCCCTGTCGCGGTCTGATCGTCTCGCAAAATACAATCAGTTGCTTCGTATTGAGGAGGAGTTGGATCGCACGGGACTTTATGCTGGGCGAACAATTCTGCGTGGGTAGCCAGAATATCGCAAAAATCGAGTAAAACCGGCGATTCGTATTTTTCTTGACGCGGTACTCGGGGTCTGATTCACTGTATTTTGTGTTGGGTTGCTCAGCCTTTTGTGCAACTTGTATCGTGATGGGGTTGCGACCGATGTATGTAATGAGAAAGACCTTTGCATTTGCTGGTAGTTTCTTTCTACTGGGAACAATGGTCGCGTTTTTTGGGTTCCATACTATCGCCGGCGATCGCGGAATTCTCGCGAGGCCACAACTCGAGCATAAAATCATACAGGCTCAAGAACAATTATCTTTACTTGAGAAGCATAAGTCTTTTTTGAGCCATCGTATTTCGTTGATGCATAAAGACGGTGTTGATGCTGATATTCTCGCTGAAACTGCGCGTTCTGAGTTGGGGCTGTTTGCGCCAAATGATGTGATTGTTTCAATAGATCTGCCAGATTTGAAATTTTAATATCCAAAATTTTTATAATTAGTTAACTAAAATTCAGTTTATTCATAAAAAATATAATAAAAACAGCATAATAAAAATGTTGCAAAAATTAAAAAATCGCTGAATTCTTAATCGTAAAGTTGCTTGTAGCTTGTGAGGCCGCAAGTCACGTTCGCATGGTCTGTCCATTTTTGGTTATGGTATTACGGTCAAAATGAGGTGAGAAGCATGAACACAAAAGCAGCAATCAAACGTAAGCGTGGGCCGGGTCGACCGCCAAAAACAGTTGCTTCTGGCGTGGATGACATGCTGCCAACTGAAGAACTCGTGGAAATGTATAAGGATATGCTGTTGATCCGCCGTTTTGAAGAAAAGGCAGGACAGCTATATGGCATGGGGCAAATTGGTGGGTTCTGCCATCTCTATATTGGCCAAGAGGCCGTGGTTGTTGGGTTGCAATCAGCCTCTCAACCAGGCGATACCGTTGTTACCTCATACCGCGATCACGGCCATATGCTTGCTTGTGGGATGCACTCCAGCGGCGTTATGGCAGAATTGACTGGCCGCGAGGGTGGGTATTCGCGCGGCAAAGGGGGCTCAATGCATATGTTCAGCCGTGAAAAAAACTTTTTCGGTGGTCATGGTATTGTTGGCGCGCAGGTGCCCATTGGCGTTGGCCTTGCTTTTTCTCATAAATACAAAGCGCAACCAAATGTTTGCATGACCTATCTTGGTGATGGCGCGGTAAATCAGGGGCAGGTTTACGAGAGTTTTAACATGGCTGCCTTGTGGGATCTTCCGGTCGTTTTCGTGATTGAAAATAACCAATATGGCATGGGCACAAAGGTCACGCGGGCCGCGGCGGGTCGGGCCTTGGCTGATCGGGGCATGGCCTATGGTATTCCAGGAAAACAGGTTGATGGCATGAATGTGCTGGCCGTGCGCACCGCCGCTCTTGAAGCCTTAGCCCATTGCCGGGAAGGGAAAGGCCCATATATCCTCGAGATGAAAACCTATCGCTACCGTGGGCATTCAATGTCAGATCCAGCAAAATACCGCACCCGCGAAGAAGTGGATGCGATGCGCAGGCAGCATGACCCAATTGACCATATTCGCGATCTTCTCAAAAGCCAGAATGTTGACGATGTGCGCCTGAAAGACATTGACTCAGACGTCAAAGCAATGGTCACGGCAGCGACCGAGTTTGCTCAAACCAGCCCTGAACCAGACCCAAGCGAACTCTTCACTGACATTCTGCTGCCGTTGACTGATGCGCGGCTTATTGCAAAGGCATAGATCATGGCCATTGAAATCAGAATGCCAGCATTGTCGCCAACCATGGAAGAGGGCACCCTTGCCAAATGGCTGGTTGCTGAAGGTGATGAGGTGCGGTCCGGTGATGTAATTGCTGAAATTGAAACTGACAAGGCAACGATGGAAGTCGAGGCTATTGAAGATGGCAAAATCGGCCAGATTTTGGTGCCTGCTGGAACCCAGTATGTAAAGGTGAATGCCGTGATTGCAATCTTGCTGGAAGATGGCGAAAACGCCAGTGATATGAAGTTACCAACGCTTGATGCGTCCGCTGAACCAGCGGCCGCGCCTGTTGCCGATGATGCGATAGCATCCGCTGAAACAGTGGCAGAAACAGTCTCAGCAACGGTTACAACCCGGGCGGCAGAAACCGATTGGTCAGGCAGTTCGACACCGCTTACCGTTCGCGAGTCGCTTCGCGATGCGATGGCCGAAGAAATGCGCCGTGATGAAAATGTATTTATCATGGGCGAGGAAGTAGCTGAGTATCAGGGCGCATACAAGGTAACGCAGGGGCTCTTGGATGAATTTGGACCAAAACGAGTTATTGACACGCCAATTACCGAACAGGGCTTTGCCGGGCTTGGTGTCGGGGCGGCCTTTGGCGAATTGCGGCCTGTTATTGAATTTATGACCTTTAATTTTGCCATGCAGGCGATTGACCAAATTATCAATTCGGCGGCAAAAACGCTGTATATGTCTGGTGGCCAGATGGGTTGTCCCATTGTGTTTCGTGGGCCAAACGGGGCGGCTAGCCGCGTTGCAGCCCAGCATTCACAATGTTTTGCCAGTTGGTATGCTCATTGCCCGGGGCTAAAAGTTGTGGCTCCTTACTCTGCAGCGGATGCAAAAGGCCTTCTAAAGGCTGCTATTCGTGATCCAAACCCGGTTATTTTTTTGGAAAATGAAGTTCTTTATGGACAAAGTTTTAATGTGCCGGATGATGATGATTGGGTGGTTCCGATTGGCAAGGCCAAAATTATGAGTGAAGGCAGCGACGTTACAATCGTGGCCTTTTCCATCATGGTTGGCCGCGCATTAGAGGCGGCTGATCGTCTTGCCGAACAGGGCATTAGTGCCGAGGTGATTGATCTGCGGTCAATCCGCCCGCTTGATAGTGTGACGATTATTGAGTCGGTGAAAAAGACCTCGCGTCTGGTTACGTGTGAAGAAGGCTTTCCTTATGCTGGTATTGGCGCTGAAATTGCCATGCAGGTGATGGAACAGGCCTTTGACTGGCTTGATGCGCCAATTATGCGAGTGACCGGCAAGGATGTTCCAATGCCTTATGCAGCAAATCTTGAGGCGCTGGCATTGCCACAAATCGGCGACATTGTTGCCGCAGTGCGAACCACCTGTAAAGGTTTTAAGGGGTAGGGCTGATGGCGATTGAAATTAAAATGCCGGCCTTGTCACCAACCATGACAACCGGAACGCTGGCAAAATGGCTTGTTGGCGCGGGCGACCGCGTCAATTCGGGAGATGTTATTGCCGAAATCGAAACCGATAAGGCAACAATGGAAGTTGAGTCCGTCGATGATGGCGTTGTGGCCAAAATTTTTGTTGACTCCGGCACCGAGAATGTCGCTGTTGGCGCGGTAATCGCGGTTCTGGCAGAAGATGGCGAAACTGCAAGTGATGTTGCCAAAACCAGCCTTCAGGAATCATCGGTAGCACCTGTGCTTTCAGTCGCAACCGACGCAAAAGCGCTAGCCGAACCAGTGCCGGCATCAGTGAGCGCAGCACCGGTAATAGCTACCGCAGCGTCAGCTCCCCAAACCAATAGTAGAGCAAAGCCAAGAATTTTTGCCAGCCCACTAGCGCGCCGGATTGCAGCTGATCGGCATATTGCGCTTGATGGCATTACGGGAAGCGGACCCCATGGCCGGATTTTGCGCCGTGATGTTGATGCTGTCGCAATCACCCCAATCGCGGAAACAACCGCAGCACAGACAGAGGCGATACAGCAGGGTGACAGCTATCTTGTTGTCAACAGCCAGATGCGCAAGACGATTGCTGACCGGCTGAAAGACTCAAAACAGCAGGCGCCACATTTCTATCTGACTGTTGATTGTGTGATCGACAATTTACTTGAAGCGCGTAAAGCATTGAATGCCAAGGCAGCCGAGGGGATAAAAATCTCGGTCAATGACATGATTATTCGCGCCGCGGCGATGGCATTGATTGCTGTTCCTGAAGCCAACGTGTCATGGGAAGGCGAGAATACCCGCATGTTCAATCATGCCGATATTGCCATGGCAGTGGCCATTGATGGCGGGTTAATCACGCCAATCGTTTGGGCCGCAGAACAAAAGGGGCTTGCCGCACTATCGCAGGTGACCGCCGATCTGGCTGCCCGCGCGCGTGATGGGAAATTAGCCGCCAACGAGTATACCGGTGGCAGCTTTACAATTTCCAATCTTGGCATGTTTGGTGTTCGTGAATTTGCCGCGGTCATTAACCCGCCGCATGGTGGTATTCTGGCGGTTGGTGCCGGTGAACAGCGGCCAATTGTCATTGATGGCAATCTTGCCGTGGCAACGGCGATGAGCGTTACCCTTTCGGCCGATCATCGCGCTGTTGACGGGGCGGTTGGTGCCAGATGGCTTCAGGCCTTTAAGGGGTTTGTTGAAAATCCCGTTACCATGCTTTTGTAAGGCACGATGCTTTTGTAATGCGCCGTGCGATTGACCAATTGCAAGCCGACCAGTTCGCCGATTAGGAGACAAGAATGACCGATACCCAATTTGACATTGCCGTGATTGGTGGCGGGCCTGGTGGCTATGTTGCGGCCATTCGGGCGGCCCAGCTTGGGCTAAAGCCGGTGGTGATCGAGCGTGAGAATCTTGGTGGTATCTGTCTGAATTGGGGCTGTATACCAACCAAAGCATTGCTGCGCGCTGCCGAATTGCGTCATTCAATTGATGAAATGGCCGATTTTGGTATCACTGTTGGCGAGGTGAAAGTCGATCTTGCGGCGGTGGTGAAACGATCACGCAAGGTTGCCGGCCGCCTGTCGATGGGGGTTAAGCATCTGCTGAAAAAAAACGAGGTGACGGTGATTGCGGCCGAAGCCAAGCTTGGTGCGGCAAAGGGCGGTTTGCGCCAGATTAACCTGTCAAATGGGGATACGTTATTAGCCAAGCATGTGATTATTGCTACGGGCGCCCGCGCCCGCGCTTTACCGAATATCGAGGCTAATGGCAAAACCATCCTGACCTACCGCGAAGCAATGGTTCCCGAAACCATGCCGGAATCGCTTATCATTGTTGGTTCCGGTGCGATTGGAAGCGAATTTGCCTCATTCTATCATGATATGGGCGTAAAGGTGACGTTGGTCGAGGCGCTTGAGCGTATTTTGCCAGTTGAAGATGAAGATGTGTCTGCTTTCGTTCAAAAAGCCTTCGAAAAGCGCGGGATCACGATTATGACTGGCGTCAAATTGCAGGCGGTAACAAGCGACGCAAACGGGGTTCAGGCTAGCATTGAAGGCCGTGACCAGCCATTGCAGGCAAGCCGGATAATTCTTGCCGTTGGCATTACCGGTAACACCGAAAATCTTGGCCTTGAGACGACCAAAATAAAAGTCGATCGCGGCCATATCGTGACCGATCAATGGGGGGCGACTGGCGAGGCTGGCATCTATGCCATTGGTGATGTAACCGGTCCGCCGTGGCTGGCGCATAAAGCCAGCCATGAAGGCATCATCTGTGTCGAAAAAATCACCGGTCAAAAAGATGTTCATGCTATTGGCGCGGGGGCTGTGCCCGGATGCACCTATTGCCGCCCACAAGTCGCATCAGTTGGCATGACCGAAGCGGCGGCAAAACAGGCTGGCCATGATCTGAAAATTGGCCAGTTTCCATTTACCGGCAATGGCAAGGCGATTGCCCTTGGTGATGATGGCGGTTTTGTCAAAACGATTTTCGATGCGAAAACCGGCGAATTGCTCGGGGCGCATATGGTTGGGCCTGAAGTTACCGAATTGATTCAAGGCTATGCAATTGCGCGGACATTAGAAGCAACCGAAGCCGAATTAATGGCAACGATTTTCCCGCATCCAACCCTGTCTGAAGCAATGCATGAGTCGGTTCTTGATGCCTATGATCGCGCCATTCATTTCTAAAATTGTAAGGCTGATGATGCTGGCTGTCTTGTCTTTGCATTATCTGTTTTTTGGCAAAAGCCTTTTTGCCAGCCGTTAATCGGTTGTTCTTTATCTGGTCAGTCTGCTAAGAAAAAACCATGCCACAGATGAACACAAGCAAAGGGGCGGAACGCCACCCCGAAAAACGCAAAAATCCGGACCGGCCGCAACCGCGCCGCCCTGAATGGTTGCGCGTAAAAGCGCCGGTTTCCGCTGCCTATGCTGAAACAAGATCCTTAATGCGTGATCTCAATCTTGTGACCGTATGTGAAGAGGCGGCTTGCCCGAATATTGGCGAATGCTGGGCACAAAAACACGCCACCATGATGATTTTAGGATCGGTTTGCACGCGGGCTTGTGCTTTTTGCAATGTTGCCACGGGGCGACCTGATCTTTTGGATCCGCATGAGCCGGAAAATGTAAGCAAAGCCGTGGCAAAGCTTGGACTTCGTCACGTGGTGATTACGTCAGTTGACCGCGATGATTTGGATGATGGCGGCGCACAGCATTTTGCCGATACGATTTTGGCTATCCGCCATTTGTCACCTGGCACCACGATTGAGGTTTTGACGCCAGATTTCCTCCGCAAAGATGGCGCCGTTGAAATTGTTGTCTCGGCACGACCTGATGTGTTTAACCATAATATGGAAACGGTACCGCGCCTTTATCCGACAATTCGGCCCGGTGCGCGATATTTTCACTCGCTATCCATCTTGCAGAAGGTCAAAGAGCTTGATCCAACCATCTTCACCAAATCGGGCATTATGGTTGGCCTTGGTGAAACCGATGGCGAGGTTGGGCAATTGATGGATGACCTGCGAAGTGCCGATGTTGATTTCATGACGATTGGTCAATACTTGCAGCCAACACCAAAACATGCGGTTGTCGACCGGTTTGTCGAGCCGTCTATATTCGCGCAATTTGCAAAATTAGGGGTTGGTAAGGGGTTTTTGCTGATATCGTCAACGCCTTTGACCCGATCCAGCTATCATGCTGATGCTGATTTTGCCGCATTGCAGGTGGCCCGAAACGCTGCTTTTCTCGGCGCATAGTTACCGGAGCGCTCAAGAATGACAATCCATAAAGAAAAACGGGTGATCCATCACCGGCCACAAGACCTTTACGCGCTTGTCGCCGATGTGCGGTCATATCCTGAATTTCTGCCATGGTGTCTGGCGTCACGCATCCGGCAAGAATCAACCGATGCTTTGACCGCTGACTTGATCATTGGATTTAATATGTTTCGCGAACGGTTCACATCCTATGTCGAACTTGAGCCTACAACGCTGGAAATCACGGTAAAATATGCCGAAGGGCCGTTCAAGCATTTGACTAACCATTGGCGGTTTCTTGATCACTCTGATGGCTGTGAAATTGATTTCTATGTCGATTTTGAGTTTAATTCGCGGCTGTTGCAATCGGTCATTGAGGCACTTTTTACCGAGGCGGTTAAACGTATGGTTCGGGCGTTTGAAACACGTGCCGATTCTTTATACGGAAAAAGAATTATCAATAAATAGTATATTATTTCAACTCACTATAAATCATTATTAGTGTTTTATGTAAGGCTTTTTTGCGAACCGTATCACGATCGCCAGTGAAGGTTTGATGCTCATGAACCGCTGGCTTGCCGCGCCATTGACAGCTAAAATGCACAAGTCCGACAGGTTTATCGTAGCTGCCACCGCTAGGTCCGGCAATGCCGGTAACCGATGCTGCCAAACGGGCAGCCGGCGTTTTCAACAGCGCGCCGTTGGTCATAGCAATGGCAGTCTCGGCCGAGACCGCGCCATACCCTGCCAAGATGTCATCTCTAACCCCGAGAAGGTCTTGTTTTGCCTGATTGCTGTAGGTCACAAGGCCACGATCAAGAACCGCAGATGAACCGGCAATATTGGTTAAGGCAGCGGCAATCATGCCGCCGGTGCAGGACTCGGCAAGAACAAGCATCACGTTTTTTTCACTGGCAAGTTTAATGATGGCATTGGCCAGTTCAGATATTGTCATGGTTGCATTATCAGTCATTGCGCCTCGCCACTGGATTTAAATCTGAAAACCGAAAAATATTTGCCCTGCGCCCCAAAGACAGAGGGCGGTTAAGATACCTGCGACAATATCATCAGCCATAACGCCAACACCGCCTGAAAGCTGCTCAGCTATGCCAATGGGGCCAATCTTAGTAATGTCAAAAAACCGGAACAAAACAAAGGCAGCGGCGAACCAACAAAGATCAAGCGGCAGAATGATCAGGGCAATCCATTGCCCCGCCACTTCGTCAATTATGACTTCTGGCGCGTCCTTGCGGCCGGTGGCTTGACTATGAGCATCGGCTGCTAAAATGCCAATGATTGTAACAAGCAATGTTACTGCGACTAATATTCCAGCACCATAGCTGGCAATCATATAGCCACTGACAACCCCGATAGCCGATCCGATTGTACCCGGGGCAGGGCGTAAATGCCCAATCGGGCCAAGCGTGGCGAGATAGGTAAGCGACGATCGAAGTGAGCCGCTAATAAACATTACTTTGTCGTGCCAGCGGGCAAGCCCTGGTCAGAAGGGGCAGGCAAGGTGATGCTGGCACTTGCTTGCGCTGCGATCCCTTCGCCGCGACCAGTAAAGCCCAACCCTTCGGAGGTTGTGGCCTTGACGCTAACGCGGTCTATTGAAATACCGCATATTTCGGCAATGCGGTGACGCATGGCATCGCGATGCGGGCCAATTTTTGGCATCTCGCAAATAAAGGTAAGGTCAAGACCCGTAATGCGGCCGCCGCAAGCCAAAACACGTTTGGTGGCAAAATCTAAAAATATTGTGCTATCTGCATTTTGCCATTGCGGATCAGATGGTGGGAAATGGGCGCCGATATCGCCATCGGCAATTGCACCCAGAATTGCGTCGCATAAGGCATGTAAACCAACATCGCCATCAGAATGCGCCAAGATTTGACGGTCGCTATCCAGCTTGATACCGCCAAGCCAGATTGGGCCAGCTTCATCGCTGAATTTATGAACATCAAAGCCCGTGCCAAAGCGTGTTTCTGTCATGCTGTTATTATCCGTTTTGTGCTGGTGACTCTGCGCTGCCCTTTCGGACGCGACAAGATACGATAGCATAGCAAAATCATCAGCATCGGTCAGCTTCATAAGCTGTTTGGCACCATTTATCATGGTTATTTTGAAACCGGCTGCCTCAGCAAGGCTGCAATCATCCGTAAAGCCGCCTTTGCCGGCAAAATCATAATGCAATTTGGTGATGATATCGCGGCGGAATAATTGGGGTGTTTGCGCGGCTGCTAGCTGGTTTCGGTCAACGCCGCCGGTAATAAGGCTTGTTTTGGCTGTTGTTCTTGTCGATGGTTTTGATGCTGTCGGCAAGCAGCATAACTGGAACGGCGCCAATGATTTCAGTTTTCTGTTTTTTGTAATTGGTTTTGTCGATAGCCGCGATCAAATCGTCTAATAGATTGGTTGGTATTAACGGGCGGGCGGCATCATGGATCGCAACATAGTCGATATTTTTGCAATCTTTGAGCCCAGCAAGGGCGGTCAAACCAGCGTGAACCGACTCCTGTCGTGTAGCGCCGCCAGCGACAAGGTGAACAGGTTTCAGCGCTTTCGGTAAAGTATTGGTCATAAGGGTGATAAAAGGCTCGGCCACGACTAGAATGATTGCAGCAATCGCCGGATGGTGATGAAAATAGTCAAACGCATGGGCGACAACGGGTTTGTCTCCTAATCGCCAGAATTGCTTTGGCAGATCATAACCCAAATTATTGTTCCCAAAGGAGCCATCTTGGCGCGCATCGAATTTGCCGGTGCTTGCCGCACGCACGCCTGAGCCAGCAGCGACGATAACCGCCGCGTACGAACTAGGGTCAGCCTGATCAGGGCGTGAGGTTATTTTATTTTGCATAACAGTCCTTCTTATCCCCAATGTATGCCACTTTGTCCAATGGATATTCAGCTAGGCGAGCTAGCGTCATCGGAGCTGCCAGCAAATTTGATAATATTACTGGCGCTTTGGTGACAATTGACGTTAAGTGATGGATTTTTGTGCACTAATTGCCTATTATATAGGCGTTTTTACCGATTTTCATGATCGGAACGCATCTTTTCGGGTCTGTTTCGGAGTCCTTTATGTCTCTTACTATTGATGGAAACCTCTTGCCCCATGCGGCCATTCTGGCGCCGATGTCAGGGGTAACCGACTGGCCATTTCGGCGCGCGGTACGCCGCTGTGGCGGCGGTTTGGTGGTTACCGAAATGATTGCCAGCGCCGCCGTTTTGCGCGATGTGAAAAGCGAGATGCGGAAATTGCGAACTGAAGCGATCGCCGAGGCGCCGTTATCAATCCAGCTTGCTGGGTGGGAACCGCCGGTTATGGCCGAAGCGGCGAAAATCTGTGCTGATCTTGGTGCAACCTTTATCGATATCAATATGGGTTGTCCTGTCAAAAGGGTTACTGGCAAATTATCAGGCTCGGCCTTGATGCGTGATCCGTATCTTGCCGGTGCTATTATGGCGGCCGTGGTTGATGCTGTTGATGTGCCGGTTACGTTGAAAATGCGGCTTGGTTGGGATCATGACAGCCTGAATGCGCCGCAACTTGCCAAGATGGCTGAAAATGCTGGAGTCAAAATGCTGTCCATTCACGGCAGAACACGCTGTCAGATGTATAATTGCACGGCAGATTGGGCAAAAATTGCTGACGTTGTGAACATAGTTGATATTCCGGTTATTGCTAATGGTGATATTACCTGTCTCGACACAGTGCAAAATGCGATTGACCAAAGCGGTGCTGCTGGTGTGATGATCGGACGTGGGGCGCAAGGGCGTCCGTGGCTTTTGGCGCAGGCTGGTGACTTTTTGGCAGGGCGGGCAGTTCGCCCAACGCCATCAATTGGCATTCGCCATCAACTGATGCGGGCGCATCTTGACGATATGCTTAGCCATTATGGTACTGCGGCGATGCGGTTGGCACGCAAACATATCGCCTGGTATGCGCATGGTCTTCCCGGTGCTGCGAAATTGCGTGAAATTGCCAATAACAATAGCGACTCCGCGATGGTGTTTGCTGCGGTTGATCAATTTTTTGAAGCGCTTGACGCAAGTGATGAGGCGGCGTGATGCGCTCGCCGTCAAAATTCCTGCCTGCAGACAGACCGGGTGCGATAGGTCAAACTGGATATTTG
>QCPZ01000011.1 GCA_003212345.1 SAR116 cluster bacterium AG-447-A06 | reverse complement strand
AGCATCTAATCCGCAGCGTGATGGCTTGGGAATCATCTTGAACTTGGCGGGTGAATGCGCGACAAGATTGTTTGATAGAGGCATTCCCTCTTCGTAATTCAACCGGTAGTCAAAGGCAAAAGGTGATGACACAACCTTCGCAGAATTTTGAGTATGATTTGATTGTGATTGGCGCAGGGTCTGGCGGCGTTCGTGCTGGGCGCATCGCTGCTGGTCACGGCGCCAAGGTTGCGGTGATCGAAGGTGACCGGCCGGGAGGAACCTGCGTTATTCGTGGCTGTGTGCCGAAAAAGCTGCTGATGTATGCAGCCAGCTTTTCTGCCGATGTTGAAGATGCCCACGGGTTTGGCTGGCAGATTGATGGTTTATCGCATGATTGGCCTGCCTTGATCGCAGCGAAAGATGCTGAAATTAGCCGGCTGGAAGATATTTACCGGTCGCTATTGAAAAATGTTGGCGCCACCTTGATCGAGGGCTGGGGGCGGGTCACCGGCCCGAATGAGGTAAGCGTTGGAGCAGATGTCTATCGTGCTGCCAAAATTTTGATCGCGGTTGGTGGTGCTCCGCAATTTATCAATGTTCCTGGCATGAAAGATCATGCCATCAGCTCAAACGAAGCGCTGGATCTGCCCGAAATGCCAAAAAAAATTGCCATTTATGGCAGCGGCTATATTGCGCTTGAATTTGCCGGTATTTTTAATGGGCTTGGAGCGCGAACCCATCTGATTTATCGGGGTGATTTGCCGCTTCGTGGCTTTGATGATGATGTTCGTGCGCATATCGCAACGGCGCTAACAGATCGTGGAGTCATTCTTCACCCCAAAACCACCATTGATCAGGTCACGGCTGAAAACAGCTGCAAGCAAGCACACCTTAGCGATGGCAGCAGGCTGGCGGTTGATCAGATTATGGCAGCCACAGGCCGCCGGCCTAATACCGCTAATCTTGGCCTTGATGATTTGGGGGTCAAGCTTGGCAAACAAGGCGAAATCATTGTTAATGATACGTCACAAACGAACTTGCCAAGCCTTTATGCCATTGGTGACGTCACAAACCGAATTAATCTGACACCCGTTGCAATTGCCGAGGGGCATGCTTTCGCCGACAGCGAATTTGGCAATTTGAAACGCCAAGCCAATCATGTGAATGTTGCCTCGGCAGTTTTCAGCCAGCCACCCATTGCATCAATTGGCCTGTCTGAAGCGGCTGCAAAAAAGGTCTATGATGAAATAACGGTGTTTGAAAGCCAATTTCGCGCAATGAAAAACACCATCTCTGGCCGTGACGAAAAAACTTATATGAAGCTGATTGTGGATAAAGCCACTGACTCTGTTGTTGGCGTTCATATGATGGGGCCAGATTGCGGGGAAATCATGCAAGGCATTGCGATTGCGGTTAAGATGAGAGCGACAAAGGCAGATTTTGATGCGACGATCGGCATTCACCCCACTGCGGCTGAAGAATTTGTTACCATGCGCAGTGCGAGGAAAGACAGGTAGGTTCACATGTTTGCCGTTGGTGGCCGGGTCGCAATAATACTTGAAAAAACGGCATAAATCCGGAATATTACTACAAAAATCCGAAACGTCGGCTGTGCATGGGCATCGTTTTATGTCGGTGATTTAACTGTGAAAAGGACGAGTAAAATGACTTGGCAACCAAATAGCTGGCGTAGCTTTCCCATTCGGCAGGTCCCTGAATACCCTGATCTTGAAAGATTAAATGCTGTTGAAAAAATCATTGCCACTCGTCCACCGCTAGTTTTTGCTGGCGAAGCTCAGAGTTTACGTAATCGCTTAGGTGCTGTATCGCGTGGAGAAGCGTTCCTGCTGCAAGGTGGGGATTGCGCGGAGAGCTTCGCCGAATTTTCTGCAAATAATATCCGGGATAGCTTTAAAGTTATTTTGCAAATGGCTGTTGTGCTGACTTACGGTGCCTCAATGCCGGTGATCAAAGTTGGCCGGCTTGCCGGTCAGTTTGCTAAGCCACGATCCGCCCCCACCGAGGTCATTGATGGAATTGAATTGCCAAGCTATCGCGGGGATATGATCAATGGTCCTGCCTTTACCGAGGATGAACGCGTCCCCGATCCACGGCGGTTATTGCGGGTTTATGAGCAATCATCAGCAACTTTGAACTTGCTTCGGGCATTTGCTCAGGGCGGCCTTGCCGATCTAAACAAGGTACATAGCTGGGTGGCAGATTTTTTGATTGGTACGCCGCAGACCCAGCGTTTTGAAGCACTTGCTGAACGGATTGAGGAAAGTTTAAATTTTATGAAGGCGTGCGGCATTACATCGGCAAATGCTAAGCCACTTGCTGAAACTGAACTTTTTACAAGTCATGAGGCACTTCTCCTTGGTTATGAAGAAGCTATGACACGTCGCGATACAATTACTGAAGAACAGGGGTGGTATGATACATCTGCGCATATGCTGTGGATTGGTGATCGCACACGCCAGCCAGACGGTGCACATGTTGAGTATATGCGTGGTATATCTAACCCAATTGGTTTGAAATGTGGGCCAAGCCTAGAACCGGATGAATTGCTGCGGTTGATTGATGTTTTGAATCCAGAAAATCAGGCTGGCCGGTTAACTCTGATCGCCCGAATGGGTGCAGATAAAGTGCGAAGTGAATTACCACCTTTGCTACGCGCTGTGCAGGGTCATGGGTCGAACGTCGTATGGTGTTGTGACCCGATGCATGGCAACACAATTAAGGCAAGTAGTGGCTATAAAACGCGCCGTGTTGATGATGTAATGGCAGAAGTAACTGGGTTTTTTGACGCGCATGATGAGGTTGGTACCTATCCGGGTGGTGTTCATTACGAAATGACTGGTCAGGACGTTACTGAATGTGTTGGTGGGGTTGTTGAAGTGACCGAAGAAAGCCTCGGTGATCGCTATCATACTCATTGTGATCCTCGTCTGAATGGTGCACAGGCACTGGAACTTGCGTTCCTACTTGCTGATTTGTTGAAGCGACGGCGCGGCACACCGTCTTTCATTTCGAAAGCAATTTAACTCTCGAATGAGCTATTTTTTGCACTGCTGATGTTAAAAATTGTAAAGCTTAGTCCACTCGTTAGTGAGGAAGATTGATGGCAAAATTTGCGAGCAGTGGGCCGACCCCGGAAATTCAACCAATTCTGACCGATACTTATTTCAAGCATACCCGCGATGTTGTGCTGGCAAATGGTGATTGCGAAGTAACTTATGCGGTTTTCATGCGTCGTCCGGTAACCTTTGCCGGAAGCCTTGCTATCGAATGGATAACAGCTATGGCCAAGGCACGCGGGGCCGAACTGCAAATTGAACAGCTTTATGTTGAAGGAGCTTGGATTGGTGCGGGCGAACCGATGTGCTACATCACTGGTCCATTATCTGTTCTTGTAGATCTGGAAACGATTTTTTTGCAACGCCTTGGTCCAGCCTGCGTTGCAGCCTACAATGCATACAATATGTGTATTGAATTACCAAAAGTGGCCTTTCTAGCAATGGACGCCCGTCATTGTGCGGGAAGTGAAATGGCCGAGTTAATGGCATATGGTGCGTCTGTTGGGTCGGCTAAGGCCAAGGCTAAGGCGAATGCCGTTGGTTTTGTTGGCTGTGCTGCTGATGCAACTGCACATTTCTTCGGGAGGGAAAAGGGCATGGGAACAATGCCTCATGCTTTGATTGGCTATGCTGGGTCAACACTTCGTGCGGCTGAGTTGTTCCATCAAACTGTTCCTGATGCTCCATTGACAGTTCTTGTTGACTATTTTGGGCAGGAAATTACTGATGGGCTGGCCGTTGCGGAGCATTTTCGAGGTCTAAGTGAAGCTGGACGGCTATCGCTTCGCATTGACACGCATGGTGGCCGATATGTTGAAGGACTTGACACACAGTCATCATATGCGGTTCTTGAGCGCAATGCCGCAAAAGCGCTGCGAGGATATCGCACCGACAATGAATTACGGCTTCTTCTCGGCACCGGGGTCAGCGCGGCGGCGGTATGGCATGTGCGCGAACAGCTGGATCGCCACGGATTTGAAAAGGTTAAAATCGTTGCCTCTAGCGGATTTGGCCCTGACAAATGCCGAGTCTTTGGACTCGCTAGCGCGCCAGTTGATGTAATTGGAACAGGCTCGTTCCTGCCACAAATTTGGTCGCAGACCTACGCAACCGCAGATATTGTTTCCTATGATGGTCAGCCCCGCGTAAAGGCTGGTCGCGAATTTCTTATCCGAAAGTAAAGGGTTATCTATTCAATGACAAATCCTGTTCCTATCGCTCTTGCGCAACTGAATGCGCATTTGGGCAATATCGAAGGTAATATCAGTCGCCTCACCGGAGCAAGGGCCAAGGCTGCGGCCAATGGTGCTGAAATTATTGTTACGCCGGAAATGTATCTTTCAGGCTATCCTTGCGATGACCTGGTGCTACGCGATGATTTTATGAATGATATTGCTGCCGGCATTGATCAATTGGCCGCATTAACCACCGATGGTGGGCCAGCAATTGCGGTTGGCGCACCAACTAAAGATAGCGGCAGTATTTATAATTCGGTCTTCGTTCTCGATGATGGCAAACGGGTCGCTCGCTTTGACAAGGTCAATTTACCAAATTATGGGGTGTTTGACGATAAACGCAATTTTACCCCAGGTCAGATGCCCGGACCAATTATGCTTCGTGGATTGAAAATTGGCTTTCCGATTTGCGAAGATATTTGGGAACCCGATGTTGCCGAATGTTTAGAAGAGTCCGGTGCAGATTTGATTATCGCGATGAATGCGTCACCTTTTGATAGCGCCAAGCCAGAGAGAAGGATGCAGAACGTAATTGCGCGAGGTGTCGAGACAGGTTTACCCGTTATTTATGTCAATATGATTGGCGGTCAAGACGAGCTAGTTTATGATGGTGGTTCATTTGCCATAAATACGGGTGGCAAGTTGGCATGCTATTCTCCCAGTTTTTCAGAGTCAGTCCTGGTTGTAACCGCGCAAAAGTCTCAGGGGGTTCTCACTTTAACAGGGCAGCTATCGCCGCCTGATAGCGATTTGACCGCACTTTATCGGGGCCTTTGTTTGGGCTTGCGTGATTATGTTCAAAAAAACGGGTTTCCTGGTGTTGTTCTTGGATTGTCAGGCGGCATTGACTCTGCGCTTGTTGCGGCAATCGCTGTTGACGCACTGGGGGCTGATTCTGTTCATGCGGTGATGATGCCTTCTGCTTATACCAGTCAGAAAAGCCTTGATGACGCAAAACAGTTGGCATCTTTACTCGGTATTCGCCTGGATACTGTACCTATCACACCGGCGATGACAGCCCTTGATGAAATGCTTGGTGATCAGTTTGCAGGAACAAACCCAGGTGTTGCCGAGGAAAATATCCAGTCCCGCCTTCGAGGCCTTATTCTAATGGGTATTTCGAATAAGCATGGCCCAATGGTACTTGCAACTGGCAATAAATCTGAATACGCGGCAGGTTACTCAACGCTTTACGGCGATATGTGTGGTGGCTATGCACCATTAAAAGATATTTGGAAAGTGGATGTATTCCGGCTGTGTGAATGGCGCAACCAGAATTTGCCGCGCGGGGCTGCTGGCCCTGAAGGTGTTGTTATCCCTCAGGATATTATCGATAAGCCTCCCTCTGCTGAATTGCGTCCTGATCAAAAAGATACGGACTCCCTGCCGCCATATGAGCGGTTGGATGCCATCATGGCGGCGTTATGTGAAGAAATGGCGGATATTGAGAGCATCGTTGCGCGAGGTTTTGACAGGGCTGAGGTGACACAGGCAAGCCGATTATTATTTCGCGCTGAGTATAAACGTTTTCAAGCAGCACCTGGCCCAAAAATGACACCCGTCGCCTTTGGTCGTGATAGGCGTCTTCCCTTGACCTCTGGGTTTAACCCGATAAAACCCTGAACAGTATGTATGCCTAGCGGGTTTAACTAGTGGTTTATGGAAATAAGTTTTGGCCTGTGCGCCCAGAGGAGTCGATAAATGACTGCAATCAAAGTCCGGTTTGCCCCCAGCCCAACGGGCATGCTGCATGTTGGCAATTTACGGACCGCTTTAGTGAATTACCTGTTTGCGCGTAAAATGGGTGGCCAGTTTATGCTTCGGATTGACGATACTGACAAGGAACGATCAACCCTTGCGTTTGAGGCTGCTATTCGGGATGACCTAGAATGGATGGGCATGGACTGGGATTGCGAAGATAGGCAATCATCGCGACTTGCGCGATATGATGAAGCACTTGCTAAGCTGGTTGAGTCTGGACGCGCCTATGCTTGCTATGAAACCCAAGAGGAATTATCGCTAAAGCGCAAGGCCCAACTCTCGTCGGGTCGTCCGCCGGTTTATGATCGTGCTGGGCTAGAGCTAAGCATGTCAGAAAAAGAAAAATTCGAAACAGATGGACGTCGCCCTCATTGGCGATTTTTGCTAAATGATACCGAAGTAAAATGGCACGATTTGGTGCGTGGTGTTATCAGCTATCAAATGAGTAGCTTATCCGATCCAGTTTTGATGCGTGAAGATGGCAGAGTTATTTATACGATGGCGTCTGTGGTTGATGATGTTGATCACGGCATTACCCATATCCTTCGGGGCGAAGATCATGTTACAAACTCGGCTGCTCAAATCCAGCTTTTTGAAGCTTTAGGCGCAAAGGCTCCAACGATGGGCCATATGGCATTGCTGGCTGGGGCAGATGGAGAGGGTTTATCGAAGCGTCTTGGTAGCCTGTCGATTGGTGAGTTACGCACAAAGGGCATTGAGCCCGTTGCGATTGCCAGCCTCCTATCACGCATCGGCACCGCTGATCCGGTGGAAGCACAGGCTGATATCACCAGTATTATCGATGGTTTTAACATCAGCCGCTTTGGCCGCGCCACAGCAAAATTTGATATTGTTGAGCTGGAAAAGGTTAATGGCCAAATCATTCAGGATATGCCTTTTGATATCGTAAAAGACCGGCTGGCGGCCTCAGGTGTTGGTGGAGGAGCGCTTTTCTGGGAAACGGTGCGGGGTAATATCACTTTTGTTAGCGAGGCGAAAATATGGTGGGACATATGCACCTGTGAAATTGTACCGATCATTGACTCGAAAGAGGTTACGAAAGCCGCCGCAGTCTTATTGCCGGCAGGCCCGGTCGATGCCTCTATCTGGAAAATGTGGACAACTGCAATTGCCACCGAAACAGGGAAAAAGGGTAAAGGGTTATTTATGCCACTTAGGCTTGCGCTCACTGGCCGTGATTCTGGCCCCGAACTGGCATCACTGCTTGCGATTATGGGCCGCGACCGAATTCTTGCGCGCCTCAATGGGGTCCCCGCATGAATGTGCTTCAATTATACAATACCCTAACCGGTAAAAAAGAAAATTTCATCCCGATTGATCCAGCTCATGTGCGGATCTATGCTTGTGGACCCACAGTTTACGGCCGCATCCATGTTGGTAATGCGCGTCCCATTGTGGTGTTTGATGTGTTGGTTCGTTTGTTGCGCCTTCGTCATGCCAAGGTCACTTATGTTCGCAATATTACCGATGTTGATGATAAAATTAATATTCGGGCCGCGGAACGCGGTATCTCGATTAATGATTTATGTGCAGAAACCATTAAGATATTTCATCAGGATACAGCGCGGTTGGGGTCGTTTGATCCGGATATTGAGCCCCGTGCAACGCATCATATCGATGAAATGCAGGCAATGATCACAACGTTGATCGAAAAAGGCCACGCTTATGAAGCTGATGGTCATGTGCTGTTTCAGGTTTCAACTATGGACGCATACGGCGCGTTATCGAAACGGCCGATGGATGAAATGATTGCCGGAGCCCGTGTTGAAGTTGCGCCCTACAAGCGTGAAGCTGCTGACTTCATTTTATGGAAGCCAAGCAACGAGGACCAACCCGGATGGAATAGCCCATGGGGTTGGGGACGCCCGGGCTGGCATATCGAATGCTCGGCAATGGCGAAAGCTTATCTTGGCGAAGTTTTTGATATTCATGCGGGTGGCCTTGATCTGATTTTTCCACATCATGAAAACGAGATTGCGCAGAGCTGTTGTGCTCATGACAGCAAGCACATGGCACATTATTGGCTCCATAATGGCTTTGTTACAATGGATGATGAAAAAATGTCAAAATCACGTGGCAATATTATTTCGGTAACGGATGCAGCTGATAAATATCGTGGAGAAACTCTCCGGGCTGCCCTCCTGTCTGCACACTATCGGGCACCGTTAGATTTGTCGAACAGCACCATGCGCGATGCGCGCAATGGGTTGGATCGCATGTATCGGGCTGTCGGCGAGACTAATGCTATGCCCAATAGGGTTGATGAAGAGTTTGCCGCCTGCTTGCTAGATGATTTGAACACGCCGGCGGCATTTGCCCGTTTGCATGAGCTTGCAAGGTTGGCAAACAAGGGAGAAGCGGGGGCTTGTGAGGCGTTGAAATCCAGCGCTGCCGTTCTTGGTCTGTTACAGAAAACCGCAACTGAATGGGCTAAAGCGGACGAAACAGTCACTAAAGATAAAATAGACGACACCGCCATTGATGTGCTGGTTATGGCCCGTAAACAGGCGCGCGCAGACCATGATTTTGCTAAGGCTGATGAAATTCGTGATCAGTTGACCGAAGCTGGTATCATTCTTGAAGATAGCATTGATGGCACAACTTGGCGGCGACGCTAGTAATGACCGCACAATTTTGTTAGACCGTCTCAGCAAGAGACGCATGATGTGCCCTGCTGACCTCTGGTGGCCAAGCAAGGACGAAGCGGGAGGTTACCAATGAGTAGAGATAAAATATGGCTTTTTGATACTACGTTACGCGATGGCGGACAAACGCGCGGCGTTGACTTCTCGCGCGCTGATAAAATTGCGATTGCTCATGCGCTTGATGATATTGGCATTGATTATATTGAAGCTGGCTGGCCTGGTGCGAACCCCACTGATGATGCGTTTTTTGGAAAGCCACCACAATTAAAAAATGCCAGGCTGGTTTCCTTCGGCATGACAAGGCGTGGTGGGCGCAGTGCGGCAAATGATCCGGGACTGAATGCAGTCATTGATGCTGACGTTGATGCTACATGTCTGGTGGGAAAAACATGGGATTTTCACGTAAAAACAGCGCTTAATACGTCTCTTGATGAAAATCTTGAGATGATCCGCCAGTCATTGATCGCTGCAAAAGAGCGTGGCCGCGAGCCGATGTTTGATTGTGAACATTTCTTTGATGGTTATAAAAATAACTCAACTTTCGCCCTTGACTGTGTCCGAGCTGCTACAGAAGGTGGGGCAAACTGGGTGGTGTTGTGCGATACTAATGGCGGCACATTACCAGATGAGGTTTATAAGATTGTGAGCCATGTGCATAAACAAATGCCAGATGTACGGCTTGGAATTCATTGCCATAACGATGCCGGTGTTGCAATTGCTAACTCGCTTGCTGCAGTTGCTGCTGGCGCACGTCAAGTTCAAGGCACGATCAATGGCCTTGGCGAGAGGTGCGGAAATGCCAATCTCATTTCCTTGATCCCAACACTGGTTCTTAAAACTGATTATGAAACAAGTGTTTCAGAAGCTAATTTGCCTAAATTGATGGGGCTGTCGCGCTTCCTTGACGATCGTTTGAACCGGCCATCCGATGCTCATGCCCCTTACGTTGGAGCGGCTGCCTTTGCCCATAAGGGTGGATTGCACGCATCAGCCGCTCAAAAGGACCCGCGCACCTACGAGCATGTGCCTCCTGAAAAGGTAGGCAATGAACGGCACTATCTCGTGTCTGATCAGGCTGGCCGGTCTAATATGTTGGCGCGGTTTGCCCAATTCAACATCGAGATTGACCCCAAGGATGAGCGGCTTGAGACGTTGATTAGTGTGGTTAAGGAAAAGGAATTTGAGGGATGGTCTTTTGACTCAGCGGAAGCAAGTTTTGAGCTTTTGGCTCGCCAAATGCTGGGTGAGGTGCCTGAATATTTCCGAATTGGCCGGTTTCGTGTGATGGATGAACGTCGTTTCAATGCGCGTGGCGAATTGGTTGTTGAGTCCGAGGCCACAACAACAATTTTTGTTGGTAGCGAGAGTTTTCACGAAGCTGCTGTTGGTAATGGTCCAGTGAACGCTGTGGATACGGCAATGCGAAAGGCCCTTGTTGCGGCCTATCCATCTTTGGCTGACGTTGAATTAGTAGATTATAAAGTCCGCATTTTGGATGCCGCCGAAGGCTCTGGCACCGGTGCAATAACACGAGTGATGATCGAATTTTGTGTTCCAGACGGCACTGTTTGGCGTACTGTTGGCCTTTCGACTAATATTATTGACGCATCAGTTGCCGCGCTCGGTGATGGCATGATCTGGAAATTGCAGCATGACAAGGTTGCTGGTCCAAAGCCAAATCAGGCATAATGACTATGGTGACTCTGCCGGCTGCCCCCATTGTCATTCTGGCGCGCCCGCAAATGGGCGAAAATATTGGGGCCGCAGCGCGGGCCATGATGAATTGCGGGCTTGCTGATCTCCGGCTCGTGAGTCCACGTGATGGCTGGCCGAATCCGTTGGCAGTGCCAATGGCGGCTGGTGGTAGGAAAATTCTTGAAAATGCAGTAGTTTTTAAAAGTCTGGCCGCCGCCACACATGACGTATCATTTATGATAGCGGCCAGTGCGAGGCGGCGTGATCTTCCGATAAAAAATGCTGATCCCCGAGTTGCTGCGACCCTGCTATTGGCGCATGCTAGAGACATGTCAGCAATTAATACGGGCGCAGAAACAAGTCCTCGAACAGCATTGCTGTTTGGACCAGAAGCATCAGGACTTAACAATGATGAGGTGGTGCTCGCTGATATTCTCGTGACAGCGCCGTTGAATCCTGCCTACCCGTCTCTAAATTTGGCACAGGCGGTGTTCTTGATGGCGTGGGAATGGCGTATGGCAACTCATTTGGGGGATACAACAGAGCCAGTGCTTCCAGCTCCGCAACCGAATATGCCAGATGGGCAGCCTGCTTCAATTCAGGAGCGAGACTTCTTCTTTCAGCGGCTCGAAACCGCACTTGATGATAGTGATTTCTTCACCGCGCCTGATATGGTAGCTTCAGTGAAGCGGAATATACGAGCATTGTTTTCGCGGGCGATGCCTTCTGTGCAGGAAATCAGAACACTTCACGGCATTATTCAGGCCCTAAAACGTCAACGAAAATAACCGCGGTTTTCTATCAGTTTAAATTATTTGACAATTGACCTGAATCCCCTTAATTTCCCGCCAATTCTTGGGAACGTGGATTGCACCAGCGGGGTGCGATGCCGGTCAATAAAACAGCAAAGCCTGTTTTGCGGCCCTACCGGGACAACAAATGAACAAGGGAGCCAATCAATGGCAAAGTCCGATCATAAGCGGCATTCCGCGAAACATAAGATTGACCGCCGTTTAGGTGTCAACCTCTGGGGTCGTCCAAAATCTCCTGTAAATGCTCGTGAATATGGCCCGGGCCAACATGGCCAGAGGCGCAAAAAGCCGACTGATTTTGGTGTACAGCTGATGGCAAAGCAAAAGCTGAAAGGCTATTACGGGAATATTGGTGAAAAGCAATTTAAGAAATATTATGCTGAAGCAGTTCGGCGTCGCGGTGACACGGGTCAGAACCTGATCGGTATTCTTGAATGTCGTCTAGATGCAGTTTTGTATCGTGCCAAGTTAGTTCCAACCGTGTTTGCATCACGCCAGACTATCAACCATGGTCATGTCATGCTAAATGGTAGACGCTGTAATATAGCATCTGTAATGTTAAAGCCGGGTGATGTTGTCAGCTTAAAAGAAAAAGCAAGGAACATTCCAGCTGTTCTTGATGCCATCGCATCGGTTGAACGCGATGTGCCAGAGTATGTCGATGCTGATCACAATAAATTCACTGCAACATTTGTTAGGGTGCCGAGTCTTGACGAGGTGCCATATCCGGTTCAAATGGAACCAAACTTGGTGGTTGAGTATTATTCACGTTAGGTGTGTAGCTCCGAATTTTTTTGCTAGCACAACGGCAAAGTTTATGAAAAAGGCGGTACAAATGTACCGCCTTTTTATGTTCAGGCACTTTTTTCTAACTCGCTTTGTTTACCGTTTTTCGTTATTAAACCGATTTTATACATAGGCTGGTAGAAAAAAAGAGAGGTAAAAAAGTCGGTTTCTAGGGCGTTGCAGGAAGCTTTGAGGCTGAGGAGGGCTTTTTCCATGAATGACTTAAAAAACCAAGTAGATAATAGATGGCCAGATCGCTATTTCGCAGCCATTTTTACGACACAACGTAGCCAAAGTGGGGATGATGTATACGAAATTATGGCAGGCCGAATGATAACCCTGGCTCAGAAGCAACAGGGATTTCTGGGCCTTGAGTCAGTTCGTGGTGATGATGGCATGGGTATCACGGTTTCCTACTGGACCGACCGCAAGGCTATCCAAGATTGGGGGCGGCAAGCCGAACACTTGTCTGTTCAGGGCATGGGCAGACAGGAATTCTATCAATGGTACCGAATACGTATTGCAGAAGTGTTAACAGATCGGGGTTTTATGTCTGGTGACGCAGTTGTCGCGGGCCCCGTTGCCTAGCTATTGCACAGGGTTTGTCTCCGGTTGCTGTTCGTTCCATTTATGTTTCTATTATTGGCCTAGGTTGGATGAGCATCAATGCCATGTGTCTGGAACATCTCAGTTAACTCACCGGTTTCATACATTTCACGAATGATGTCACAGCCGCCAACAAATTCTCCCTTTACGTATAGCTGTGGAATTGTTGGCCAATCTGAATAAGCTTTTATCCCTTCACGGATTTCATCGTCCTCCAGAACGTTAATGCCCCGAAACTTCACGCCAAGATGTGAGAGAACGCCGACAGTGGCTGCGGAAAACCCACATTGCGGGAAAACAGGTGTGCCCTTCATGAATAGCACAACCTGTTCACTTTTGATTTCGTTATCAAGGCGGGCTTTAATTGCATCGTCTAACATAATTTTCTCCTCAAACTGAGTAGTTATCCCTTTTATAATTGGTATCTATTTTTGTGGTGCCGATGTTTGCAGGGCAAGGGCGTGCAGTTCTCCACCCATGCGTCCCCCGAGTGCTTTATAAACCATTTGGTGTTGCTGAACGCGGTTCTTGCCAGTAAATGCGGTTGAGACAACATTACAAGCGTAATGATCGCCGTCACCACGTAAATCTTCAATAGTAATAATAGCATCGGGGAAGGCGGCTTTAATCAACTCTTCGATTTCGTTTGCTGCCATTGCCATAAGTGCTGCTCCTCCTAGTTGCTGATTGCGCCTCGGGCCATAACGTTGAGGATTTAGCCAGCCATCAGTGATGGAATACAGCTCTCAAAGACGCCGATAATCTCTTCAATGGATATAGTGTCACCATCACCAAATTTCAATTCGCTATCCTCGATAACCATACCAATCTTTGTGATTTCAATGCCAGCATCTTTTGCGGCCGCGATCAAAGCGGCGTCATAAGCCGTGCTGACAACAAAACGTGCCTGGTCCTCGCCAAAAGCCCAACCATGAAGGAGACTCGAGTCTGGGGTCTCAATGCTGGCGCCAAGCCCTGATTTCATGGCCATTTCAGCGATCGCAACTGCCAAGCCACCATCACTGATATCATGCGCGGCATTAATCTTGCCAGCGAGGATTTGCTGACGCACAAAGCTGCTGTGTGTCCGTTCAGCTGCAAGGTTTATTGGTGGCGGTTTGTAGATTATATTATCGCCAAAATGCTGCTGGTAAATTGATGCACCAAGCCAGCCATCAATTGTGTCATTACCCTGACCAATAACTAAAATATGGTTACCAGCGGCGATAAAGCCATTGCCAACAGCCGTCTCAACATTTTCAATAACCCCAACCATGCCAATTACCGGACAGGGCTGGATGGCATTGCTATCCGTTTCATTATATAGGGATACATTGCCAGAAACGACTGGCGTATCTAGGAAACGGGCAGCATCGCCCATTCCAGTTACAGCCTCAACGAGCTGGGTCATGATTTCGGGTTTTTCAGGGTTGCCAAAATTCAGATTATTGGTAATTGCAAGTGGAGTTGCGCCAATTGCTGATAAATTTCGATAGGCCTCGGCAACGGCTTGTGCGCCACCGGTTTTTGGATCTGCTTCGACATAACGGGGCGTGCAATCGGTGCTGATTGCAAGGCCGCGGTTGCTCCCATGTACCCGAACTAACGCTGCATCTCCGCCGGGCCCAGCCATGGTGTCGGCCATAACCTGACTGTCGTATTGTTCATAAATCCAACGGCGGCTGGCCAGATCAACATGACTAAGCATTGATTTTAACACCAGGCTAATCGGACTGTCAGTGACAATATTGGCGCTGGCAAGCTGCGGGCGGGGCGGGGTTTCATCATGCGGGCGATCATATTCAGGTGCATCATCAACCAGTGGGCCAATGGGAATGTCACAAGCGGTTTCGCCATCTTTCAAAAGGACAAGTCGGCCGGTTTCTGTCACCTGGCCAATTGGCATAAAATCAAGATCCCATTTATTGAAAACGGCCCGAGCTGTTTCGGTTGCATCAGGCTTCAACACCATCAGCATGCGTTCTTGTGATTCTGATAGCATCAATTCATAAGCTGACATGTTACCCTCACGTGCTGGCACCAGATCAAGGTCAATTTCCATGCCTAGCCCGCCTTTTGAGGCCATCTCAACCGATGATGAGGTAAGCCCAGCAGCGCCCATATCCTGAATCGACAGGACGGAGTCAGAGGCCATCAATTCAAGACAGGCCTCCATAAGCAGTTTTCCGGTGAATGGGTCACCAACCTGGACGGTTGGTCGCTTACTCTCGGTTTCATCAGAAAACTCTGCCGATGCCATGGTGGCACCATGAATGCCATCGCGCCCGGTTTTTGCCCCAACATAAATCACGGGATTTCCTGGACCAGTGGCGGCTGACCGGAAAATGCGGTCACTGTTTGCTATGCCAACAGCCATCGCATTCACAAGAATATTACCATTATAGGACTTGTCAAAATTGACTTCGCCCCCAACAGTTGGAATGCCAATGCAATTGCCATAACCGCCAATGCCTGACACGACACCACCAACAAGGTGACGAGTTCTGTCATTATTGGCCTCACCGAAGCGAAGCGCGTTCAAAAGCGCAACAGGACGTGCACCCATGGTAAAAACATCGCGCAAGATACCGCCAACGCCCGTTGCAGCCCCCTGATAGGGTTCGATAAATGAGGGGTGATTATGGCTTTCAATTTTGAAGATCGCGGCAAGCCCGTCACCAATATCGACAGCCCCCGCATTTTCGCCGGGTCCCTCAATCACTTGAGGGCCATCAATTGGCAGAGTTTTTAGCCATTTTTTTGATGATTTGTATGAGCAGTGTTCGGACCACATTGCGGAAAATATGCCAAGTTCGCAAAGGTTTGGAACACGACCAAGACGTTGGGTAATCAGGTTCCACTCATCGCGGGACAACCCCATCGCAGTAGCATTCTTAAAAGTCATTTTATCTGATGTTGGGGTCATGATACTAACGCCTCAAGCGATTTTAACAGAAAATAAGCTCCATCGTTGCCACCATGCAAATCTGACATGGCACGTTCAGGATGAGGCATCATGCCAATTACCCGTCCATTGCTGGAAATGACACCAGCAATATCACGGGCTGCTCCATTCGGATTTGGTGGCCCGATTGCACTGCTATCGGTGTATCGGAAGGCAACTTGTCCTTCACCCTCCAACTGGTCAAGCTCGTCTGGTTCGGCAAAGTAATTACCTTCGTTATGGGCAATCGGAAGGATCAAATTCTTGTTGGTTGCCAATTCGGACGTGAATGGCGATGCCAGTGTTTCGCACACTTGTAACCCGACATTCCGACAGGCAAATTTTAATTCGGCATTGCGAATCAGAACACCCGGTACCATACCGGTTTCTGTTAAGACCTGGAACCCGTTGCAAATGCCCATAACGGCCCCGCCCCGTGCGGCATGATCCAGCACCGCATTCATGATGGGGGATCGGCCTGCAAGCGCACCGCAGCGCAGATAGTCACCAAAGGAAAATCCACCTGGAATTATAACAAGATCAGCAGCATCTAAACTGGCTTCTTTGTGCCAGACAAGTGCGGGGCGACGAGATGTCAACTGCTCAATGGCAACCATCATGTCCCGATCACAGTTAGATCCGGGGAAAACGATGATGGCTACACGCAAGGCTGAAAGGGTCATGGTCTGTTTCGCATTACTGGTTGTGGGATGATAAGGCGCTGTTTTTGGGGCTCTCACTTTTCGTTAGCGACAACGATTGAATAATCCTCGATCACGGTGTTTGCCAATAATGTCTCGCACATTCGAGCAACGCGCTGGCGAAGCCGGGCCGGGTCATTTTCATCAATTTCAAGCAAGATTTGTTTGCCAACCCGTACATCGCTGACCTCGTTAAATCCAAGATCGTTTAGCGAATGCGAAATTGCCCGTCCTTGCGGATCAAGAACACCATCTTTTAATATAACATTTACAATAGCTTGCATCTTTAGACCCTTTATTTTGTTTGTCTTTTAATGCACGGATAACAAAACAGCTACAGCGTCAATCGACCTGCTGTCTAGTCAACCTGCGGTATTTTTACCCCAAGGCGCCGCGCAATTTCCTGATAGGCTTCAAGCAGTCCACCCAGATCACGCCGGAACCTGTCCTTGTCCATTTTTTCGTTAGTCTTTACGTCCCATAGCCGGCAATTATCAGGGCTGATTTCATCGGCAAGCATTATTTCAGCCGCAGCGTCGGTCCCGTAACGCCCAAACTCAAGTTTGAAATCAATCAATCTGACACCAATCCCGAGGAATAGGCCGGTTAGAAAATCATTAATTCGCAAGGTATCCTCGACAATGGTTTCAAGCTCATCCGGTGTTGCCCAGCCAAAGGTGAAAATATGTTCTGGTGCAACGATGGGGTCGCCGAGGCTGTCATTCTTCAAACAGAATTCGACCAGTGTATTATTGAGCATCGCGCCTTCCTCAAGGCCAAGGCGGGAGCAAATAGACCCGGCGGCAACATTGCGAACCACCACTTCTACTGGAATTATCTCTAGCTTATGGATCAGCTGCTCGCGATCACTGATGCGGCTGATAAAGTGATTTGGAATGCCAAGTTCGCGAATCGCCAGCATAATATGTTCGCTGATGTAGTTATTCAGAATGCCTTTGCCCGTGATCACATCTTTTTTTTGAGCGTTGAAAGCAGTGGCATCATCCTTGAAATACTGAACAAGCGTATCAGCTTCTGGCCCATTAAAAATGACTTTGGCCTTGCCTTCATAAAGCGGTTTTTTCTTTTTCATGCTGTCAAACCCTGTGGTAAGCGCGGATCACGGTCAGGTTGGAATGAGCTAGCCAAAAACGCGCTCAAAAATTGTGTCGACGTGGTGAAAATGCTGGTCGAGATCGAAAAGCGCGTCAAGTTCGTTATGGCTAAGTTTTGCGGCCACATCGCTGTCGGTTTTTAGTTTATCAAGATAGCTGCCGCCTTCTGCCCAGATTTTCATCGCATTGCGCTGAACAAAGACATAAGCGTCCTCGCGGCTGACCCCTTTTTGAGTAAGTGCTAGCATTACTTGCTGCGAATGAACTAAGCCGCCAAGTTTGTCGAGATTCGCCTGCATCGCCTCTGGATAAATCAGCAGATTTTCAATTACCCCGGCGAGGCGGTGAAGGGCAAAATCTAACCCAATTGTGGTGTCCGGGCCAAACACACGCTCCACCGATGAATGCGAAATATCACGCTCATGCCATAAAGCCACATTTTCAAGTGCCGGTACCACTGCTGCTCTGACAATGCGGGCAATACCTGTCAGGTTTTCAGTCAAAACCGGATTACGCTTATGCGGCATTGCAGATGATCCTTTCTGCCCTGCGGAAAAGAACTCTTCTGCTTCGCGGACTTCTGTACGCTGCAGATGTCGAATTTCGGTTGCAAGTCTTTCAACTGAACTTGCGATCACCCCAAGGGTGGCAAAAAACATTGCGTGCCGGTCGCGAGGGATCACTTGGGTAGACACGGGCTCAATTGTTAGGCCCATTTTGGCAGCTACATGTGCTTCAACCGATGGATCAATATGCGCAAAAGTGCCAACTGCTCCAGAAATTGCGCAGGTGGCGATCTCTCGCCGGGCAGAAACAAGCCGATCACGGCAGCGGTTAAATTCCGCATAAAAGCTGGCAAGTTTAAGGCCGAAAGTAACTGGTTCAGCGTGGATGCCATGACTGCGGCCAATGGTTGGCGTGCGTTTATGTTCCATCGCACGCTTTTTTAGCCCGGCGAGGAGCCGGTCGATGCCATCAATTAACAAATCTGAGGCTCGTGCCATTTGGACTGATAATGTTGTGTCAAGAATGTCTGATGATGTCATTCCTTGGTGAACAAAACGTGCGTCCTCACCAATATGCTCTGCCAGATTAGTTAGAAAGGCGATAACGTCATGCTTGGTCTCGCGTTCAATCTCGTTAATACGGTCAATCTCAAAGGCGCCTTTTTTCCAGACTGTCGCGGCAGCTGACGAGGGTATGACACCTAATTTGGCCTGTGCATCACAAGCGTGTGCTTCAATTTCAAACCAAATTTGGAATTTGCTTTCCTCGGACCAGATAGAGCTCATTTCTGGGCGGGAATATCGCGAAATCATAATTCAAATTCCTTTTGCTTAAAATGGGGCTAGGTTGTACCATTCGAATACGCAAAAAGCCAGTGCATAACAAGCTATTGTGCCTATTTTGGCTGGAGACATCTACATGCTGTTTCGTCGTTTTATTTTTGGGGTGTTAATACGGGCTGCTCAAAATTCTGCAGTACAAAAAAAAGCTGGTGAGGTGGCTGGCAAAGCCTTACAGCAAGCACGGCCATCATTGCTGCGCGCAAGCAGAAGGGCAGGTGAATTGACGCGCAAGGCAAAACAAAAAATGTTTGATAATAAAAATGGGGGCTAATAAAGGAAACAGAACAGATGTATCTAGTAGAAAATGATGAGTCGGGACAGGTTAGCTATAAGGCGGCATATCGAAACCTGCTGGTGATAGGGTAAATATTTCTGCCTCGCCGTCGGTAATGCCGATTGAATGTTCAAACTGTGCTGATAGGCTTTTGTCTCGGGTTACGGCGGTCCAGCCATCGGTAAGGATTTTGGTTTCGGCTCGTCCAGCGTTGATCATTGGTTCGATGGTAAAGATCATTCCTGGTTCTAGGGCCATTCCGCTGCTTGGTTCGCCATAATGCAGAACGGTCGGGGCTGTGTGAAATACCTGACCAAGCCCATGGCCGGTGAAGTCGCGAACAACTGAATAGCGGTATGACTCTGCATATGATTGAATGGCATGACCAATATCACCAAGGGTATTGCCCGGCTTTGCTGCTTCTATGCCGCGCATCAAACAACCATATGTTACTTCGGTTAGCCTTTGCGCCTTTATGGATGGAGTGCCAACATAAAACATGCGTGATGTATCACCATACCAGCCACCAAGAATAACCGTGATATCAATATTTAAAATATCACCATCCCGAAGTGTTTTTTTTCCGGGAATGCCATGACACACAACATGATTTAGTGAGATACAAGTAGACTTCGGAAAACCTCGGTAATTTAATGGAGCCGGGATGGCGTCATTTGCTACTATGAAGTCGTGACACAGGCGGTTTAGATAATCGGTGCTAACCCCAGCAGCTACATGCGGCGTGATCATGTCTAAAACTGCAGCGGCAAGATGGCCGGCTTCACGCATTCCTGCAAATCCTTCAGGACCATGTTTAATTACTGTTTCGCTGCGCATTGAGATCTCTCTTGAAGTTGTGAGCAATCAATTGACTAAGAGTGGGTGAGAGTGTTTCTTTTGCGCTTGGAATAGCATATTTTATTATTTGGGAAACCCATAAACTCTAATTAATGTGGGCATTGGTTATTTTGCCCACTGAACCATTTGACAGTTTCAGCATATATGAGCAAATTGCGGACAATATTCAAACCGCTTGTTTAAGGTTATTTGATATGTCTTCCTCCCCTTCAAACTTCGAAGTAACTCCAACCGCCGCTATTATTGTTATTGGCGATGAGATCCTCTCAGGTCGTACCAAAGATAAAAATATTGGCTGGCTCGCGGATCAGCTAAGTGCGATGGGTGTTCAACTAGCAGAAGCGCGGGTAATCGCTGATAAAAAATCTATTATTATCAATACGGTGAAAACCCTTTCTAATGCCTATGACCTTGTCTTCACTAGCGGCGGCATTGGTCCGACACACGATGATATTACCACAGACGCAGTGGCGGCCGCCTTCAATGTTCCAGTTATCCGGCACCCTGAAGCTGAACGACGACTGATTGCCCATTATAAGAATACGGATCTAGAATTTAATGAAGCCCGGCAAAAAATGGCAAATATTCCGGATACAGCAACGTTGATTGATAACCCTCTCTCGGCCGCGCCTGGCTTTATTATTGGCAATGTTTATGTTTTGCCGGGTGTGCCATTAATTCTGCAAGCTATGTTCGAGGGTATAAAAGGTAAATTGCCCGGTGGCGTTGTGATGACACGTATCACTGTTCAATGCTCTACCGGTGAGGGCAATATCGCATCAATCCTTGCCGATGTTGATACCCAATACCATGGTGTCAGTATTGGAAGCTATCCCTACATGAAGCCGGGCCATTTTGGAACCGCAGTTGTTGTAAGTGGGCTTGATGTTAAACTTACCACCAAGGCGGCCACCATGGTTGAGAGAAGAGTGCGAGCCTTTGGCGCCGAGGCTAATATAGTTAATGCTGATGGTACACTCGTTAAATAGAGTGCCCGCTGCTTGGTATCATCCCCAAGGGCCTTTTGATGGTCTCTGATTTGAATGGGGAAAAGAACTGCGCGCCGTTTGCTGTGCTGAACGTTGGAAACGTTTGCGTGCTTCCTGCTTAACCTCTGAAAAACTGATGGGCTTACCTGACCATGTTTTTGGCGGTTGCCCGCGATCAAACAGGGATATGTAGGGTTTTTTAAAAAATGGTATTAACGCAACGCCTGCCATAAAACCGCCTATATGTGCCATGTAGGCTACGCCGCCCCCAGTCCCCTGAAAGGCTTGAGGTGCAGCGGCAAACTGCAGGCCGATCCATCCACCGAGAACTAGCCATGCCGGCAAATTGATAAAACGAAAAAAGAAGATAATAACCATAAGGCATCGCACGGCAGCCTTTGGATGTAGCATCAAGTAGGCACCGAGAACTCCGGCAATTCCGCCAGAAGCTCCTACCATTGGAATGGACGATGATGGGTTGATTGCGGTCTGTGCCAGGGCGGCAATAACACCGCATAAAAGGTAGAACAGAATAAATCGAAATCGTCCCATTGCATCTTCGACATTGTCACCAAAAATCCACAAATAAAGCATATTGCCACCGATGTGTAACCATCCTCCATGCAAAAACATTGATGTGATAATTGTTGTCCATGCTGGCACAAGAATTAGTTTGGTGGGTAGAGTATCGCCCTGAAACACAATGGTGGGAACAAATCCAAGTTGATAAAAAGCGAGGCGTGCTGAGACAGCATCAAGTGATTGCTGCCAGAGAAACACCATAATGCAGGCGGCCATCATGATCCATACAACAATTGGGCGCCGGCTAGTGGAGTTTTCATCAAAAAGGGGAAAGAAAAACATAAATGGTGCCTCAAGGTTGGCTGGTGAGCGGCTTTATGCCAATCTAGCGCGAGTTGGTAAAAACGGCAATTGGCTTAAAACGCAAAATGCCCGTGAAAGGCCAATGGCGATAGTGGGTTTGGAGGGTGCCACTTTTTTTCCTTTTTTCTGATGAAATTTAGATAAATGATGAAAGGCACAATGAAAGGAAATTAGAACAGTGTTACGACAGCTGAGAGGCTTTACATCAGAGTTGTCCATAGCATCTCCCAAAGTCACTCTACGGATGATAATAATTTCAACATTATTTTTTCTGCTATGTCTTCTATCATCAGTCACTTATGCCGCAACTCAAATCATGCTTGAGCACGGGTATGAAATACGTTTCGGTGGTGGCAAAATTGATACTGAAACATTCCATATGCAAATCACCGACGTTGAGGTTTTCAAAAACGACAGACGTTACTGGAACGCTGATGCAATATTATTGGATACAATCCTTTTAGCTGATGGCCAGACATTAATAGTAAAAAACTTAAAAATTGACGGCTTTGTCTCCTCGGTGGACGAGGTAAAAGTGGGAAGTATCAATGTTCGCAATATTGCTTTGGACAAATATGACCATTTACTTGCGGGGAAAATTGGCTCGCTCTTAGATCATGCGTTAGATAATGCCTACTTGGGTATTTTTGACTTTTCGGCACCGATTGAACACGGCGCTGAATATAATATCTTCGTTCAATCTTTGGAACTGACACCCGTTCGGCGGACAACCTTGTCATCGGGAAACAGCTATTTTAACCGAATTGGAGTGCGAGGGGAGGCCTCGGTCAAACACCGCCGATTGCATAATCAAAATAGGGTTCGAAGTGCTGAAAAAATCGCTGGGGATGAATTGGTCACCAAGCTTGGCTTGCAAAATTTTGAAATTGCCGTTGATATCGAAAATGTGCTCATTGAAGATGGTGCAGTTATGCACTCTGAATTGAGTGGGCGTGTTGATATCAAAAACCATTTCAGCACGGATATAGAATTTAATGCTCAAATTCCACTGCCTTTATTTGAGGATTTTATGCATTCGAAAGATATGAACACTGTTTTCACTGGTAAATTTGCTGAAGAGTCTGGTCAAAGTTTTTTTGCGAGTTTTCTCCAGTCCAACGCTGCACTTTCAAAGGTGAGCCTGGGTGTTCGGGATTACGGGACTTTTGAGAGGCTTTTTGATCTACACGCAAAACGCTCTGGGCAATCGGTTACTGCGGCGATTGAAGATATTCGATTTAAAATTGAACAAGGAATAAACGTAAATATTCCCAATGAAGGGCCACGCCTGTTTTCAGCTATAGATAAGTTCTTGGACCATGGCGGTCAACTTCGACTTTCCGCCGCCCCGGATGCGCCTGTGCCGTTTTTGTTTTTTGCCAGCTATTTGCTGATGCCTGAAACCGCCATCAAACAACTGAATGTCACAATCGAACATTTGGATTAGAGTCGTTTTTGCCTTCGCACTGGATTTTTGATGTGAGTAGGTTAGGTTACATCACATGACAGGTATTTTGAGCATTGTTGTTCGCATTTTTAGTGGGTTTAAGGAAAAGTTCTAGTGCAAGGTAATTCAATTGACTTTGACAAATATATCGCCAGTTACCGCGATTTCCCCGAGCCGGGAATTTTGTTCCGTGATATCAGCCCCTTGCTAGCATCTGCCAAAGGTATGAACTGTGCAATTGATCAACTTGCAGCTCAGGTTGCGGGCTTGGAACTAGACCTTGTAGCCGGGATAGAGTCACGTGGCTTTCTGTTTTCTACCCCGCTTGCAGCACGGCTCGGCATTGGATCGATGATGATCAGAAAGCCCGGCAAACTGCCTGGAAACTTGGTCCATGAGAGTTACGATCTTGAATATGGAAGCGCGGAATTGACCATACAGGCGGATGCCCCAGTGGCTGGTCGATCTGTCTTGCTAGTTGATGATCTAATGGCCACGGGCGGGACAATGATGGCGGCAAAATCGCTATTGAGAAGTTGCGAAGCGGTGGTTCCTGCCTGCGTTGTGGTTATAGAATTGGCAGCGCTTGGTGGGCGTGCAGTGTTAGATGTGCCGTTAATTGCCCTAAAGGTCTATGATGACTAAATTTGATCCGAGAACAACATTACTCGTGGTTGCCTTGGAAAACGAACTACCGCGCCAATTGGCGGTGGGGTGGCAAATTGTTTATAGTGGGGTCGGCAAGGTGAATGCTGCTATCACCCTCTGTGATGCATTGTCATCCTTCCGGCCCAAGCGGGTAGTAAATTATGGAAGTGCGGGGGCGTTGCGGAAGGGTTTATCGGGTCTATGCCGTGTAACACGGTTTTTGCAAAGGGATATGGATGTGCGTGCGCTTGGTTTTTCACTTGGGCAAACACCATTCGAAGATGATGTAATCATCGATCTTGATGGTGATGGGTTGAGCTGTGGCACTGGTGATAACTTTGTAAGTGCGCCGCCGGAGATGAGTTGTGATCTTGTTGACATGGAAGCCTATGCGCTGGCCAAAATCTGTCAGCAGAAAGCCGTTGAATTTCACTGTTTTAAATTTATCTCAGATAATGCCAATGGTGATGCGGCTAATGATTGGATTCAGCACTTGGAGCTTGGTGCTAGGTTGTTCTCTGCGGAAGTTCTGACGAATTATAGCAAGTTTAGGTAATCTATATGGCAAATCACTTGTCTTCGTTAAGCATTGTCTTGTTTCTCAGTGTTCTTTTTGGGTTCCAAATAGCAGGTCCAGCCATGTCATATGAAGAACCGCAATATACTGTTGTGAGTGAGACAGATACTTATGAGGTTCGGCGCTATAAAAATCGAACGGTTGCGGAGGTCACCTCTGAGTCAGATAACAGCGGATTTAGAGTTCTTTTTGATTATATTTCAGGAGCTAACCTCGGTTCACAGAAGTTAGAGATGACCGTTCCAGTCACACAATCAGAGAAGATTGCTATGACCATTCCAGTCACACAATTAAATACAAATGGCAAAATGATCATGAGGTTCTTCCTACCTGACCAGTATTCGACGAAAAATGCCCCAAAGCCAACTGATAGAAGGGTTCGTATTATTGATCTGCCGGAGCAGTATTTTGGGGTTATTTCTTATTCTGGCTTCGCGTCACAGAGTAATTTTGAAAAGCACCATGAAGAATTGCGCAGGGTTTTATTAAATGACGGCTTGGTTATTACAGGCCCACCTGTAAAAGCAACTTACAATTCACCATTTACACCACCGTTCCTGAGACGGAACGAGGCGATGTATCCATTAGAATGGAACTGACCTGTTTACCTTCGAAGATCAGCTAAACTTACCCAATCTGATAAACACCCGTATTTTCAATTTAGTCATACTGAGACGATGCAGTGCCAAGCAATATCTTGTATCAATGCCTCAGGAAGTTTCTGAAATACCTGTGGGTATCAGGGCGATCAGAGAGTATCTCGAAAAATGTGGTGCGGGCGGGGAGACTCGAACTCCCACGGCCTAAGGCCCACGGATTTTAAGTCCGTTATGTCTACCATTCCATCACGCCCGCATGGAGGGAGTGTCTCAGGTGATAGCGCAGGAGGCGCAATGATGCAAAAGGAAAGAATACTTCAGGAATAAAAAAAATTGGCATTTCATTGAAGGGTAAAAGGAGGTGACGCAGTGACAACATGCAAAAAGCTGGCTGCGGATGACCGAGCTGCCATAAGCCAAAAACATGGATTCCCATTATCATCATTAGGGCGGCGCAAAATAATGGTCCCAAGGTGTTCAATTATTGTTCGTGCTGTGGTGCCAATGGGCATTGCTGGTGAGCTGCAATCAATTGGGCAGATCCGCTCTAAGGTTCGGTAAACAAGAGGTCCGGTAAGCGCTAGGATTACCCATGCATCCGACTGATCAGTCATCGCCACATGTTTTGACGTCTTCTTGCCAAACAGATCACTAGCTGCAGCCACTGGATCTGGAACTTCATCGTCAAAACAAAGAAACCACTGACTATAAGAACTTGGCAGGAGTATACAGGCATTCTCACCAGTTAGCTCAAATGCTTTTGTGGCACTTGGATAGGCACCGTCAAATAAGTTATCAATTGCCGTATTAAATTCAGCCTCATGGCCGTTAAAGGGTGAAACTGAAACAACGGATCGCGGGGATACTTCAATAAGGCTTGCACCATCAACGATTGTACGGTGGCGACCAAGTGGGCTCGACGCGGTTAATGTAAAGTTAAGTTTTTGCTTGGGTGAGGGGCTAGCCATGAAGTCGTGTTCCCTCTGCATCGTAGAAATGTTGGCTGGTTAATTTAACCTTAATATCCTGATCACCAAGAAGATCAATTGCCCGAACAATATCCCCATGACGCCTGCTGCCACGGCGGATATAGCCAAGACCTATGGAGGTTTTCAAGTGCGGAGAATATGCCACCGAAGTCACCCAACCTTCGTCATTTTCAGCCGTGGTGGCAGCCCCAACCGCAATGAAATGGGCACCAGCGGTAAGTGAAACTTTGGGATCAAGCGGTTTAAGGCCTACAAGTTCATAATCATCATCACGTACCATTTGTTCTCGGCGGCTTAAAACAAGCCCGATCGAATCCTTCTTTTGTGATACCATCCGGCCAAGACCCATTTGCCGCGCTGTTGTCTGCCCATTTAATTCATTACCGGCCACGTGACCTTTTTCAATTCGCAACACGCCTAGCGCTTCGGTGCCGTAGGCGGTAACATCAAATTCCTCGCCTGCTTCCATTAGGGCCCGCATCATCGAATTACCATAACGGGCCGGAACCGCAATTTCGAAAGCAAGTTCACCAGAGAAGGAGATGCGAAACAGCCGCGCCTCAACCCCACCACAAATAAGGATTGTGCCGCATGCCATAAAGGGGAAGGTGTCATTTGAAATATCCTCTTTAGGATCAATCAACTTTTCCAGAAGGCGACGGGAATTTGGTCCGGCAATGGCAAATTGGGCATATTGTTCCGTTACTGAAATTAAATGAACGTCCAGATCTGGCCATAAACACTGGTGGCAAAATTCCAGATGCCGGAAAACGGCCACCGCATTGGCAGTTGTGGTGGTCATCAGATAATGTGTCTTGTCAAGTCGGGCCGTAGTTCCATCATCCATTACCATGCCATCTTCGCGAAGCATTAGACCATAACGCGTTTTACCAACTGGTAATTTAGTAAATCCGTTGGCATAGACGCGGTTCAAAAAGGTTCCTACATCGCGGCCTTGAATGTCAATCTTGCCAAGCGTGCTTACATCGCAAACGCCAACCGATTTTCGTACTGCAGTAACTTCCCGATCGACTGATTGCCGCCATTCAGTTTCCCCAGGTGCCGGATACCATTGGGCACGAAGCCAAATACCAGTTTCAACAAATTTGGCACCCTCGCTAACTGCCCATTGATGTGAGGGCGTGAGGCGTGTTGGGCGAAATTCTTTGCCACGACTGCGCCCCGCAAAAGCGGCAATTGGGACGGGTGTGTAAGGTGGGCGGAAAATGGTGGTGCCGGTTTCGGCGATCGTTTTGCCTGATATATCGGCAAGTATGGCTAGCCCGGGAATATTGGCGATTTTGCCCTGATCGGTTGCCATGCCAAGGGTTGAATAGCGCTTTAGATGTTCAACAGACCGGAAACCCTCGCAATGCGACAGCTTGATATCTTTAACCCCAACATCATTTTGAAAATCAACAAATGCATTATTAATGCTGTCCTTGACATGCCAGAAAGGTTGAATAGCAAAATTTTCATCGCTGGCGCGCGGTGCCTTTATTTTGACTGGTTTTCCGCCAAGATCACGAACAACTCTTTGCCCCGTAACAATGCCGTCTTTCAAGCAAGATGCAAGAGTCATTGTGCCACTTGCTGCACCAGCAACAATCATCCCATCTGGCAAGGCGCGTCCAGGTACAAAGGCGGCAATCTCATCATTCCAAATAGGTTTACTCTGGTGATGACAGGTCAAGTGCACATTTGGCGACCAACCCCCAGACACGGCAAGGCAGTCGGCTGGAATACGGGTGCCGTTATCTATTAAAATTGAGCTTAGGCCAAGTCGTCCTTTACTGTTGACAACATGCCCCCCACGCACGCAAAGCGCTCCGGCTGGCGGTGTTTTTTGGCCATCTGGCCGTGTGTCAATTATCGCTGTGATTTCAACCCCTGCCGCATGCAAATCCTTGGCGGTTGTCCAACCATCATCATTATTGGTGAAAATGGCAACGCGCTTTCCGGGGGAAGTTCCAAACCGGTTCACATAAGTTCGAACCGCTCCCGCCAGCATGATTCCCGGCCGATCATTATTGCTAAAGGCAATGGGCCGTTCGGTTGCACCGCCTGCCACAATGCAACGCTGACTGCGGACATGCCAGAAAATTTGTCGGATACCCCCATTAGCTTCATGCTCATTCACGCGTTCCAGCGCTCCATAACAGCCATGATCAAATGCGCCAAAAACGGTGGTTCTTGGTAAAATTCTTACATTATCCATTGAGCCTAATACGCCAAGCGTTTCAGCCGCAAACATGGCACTGCTCTTACCATCTATTTCTAGGGTCTCGGCATTTAATCTGCCACCAAGACAGAAATCTTCATCGGCCAGAATAACTCGTAACCCAGATCTGGCTGCAGTGAGGGCAGCCATTAATCCACTCGGTCCACTGCCAATAACCAGTAGATCGCAGTGCAAATAGCCTTTGTCATAGCGGTCGGGATCAGCCTTCCCTGACAAACTGCCAAGTCCTGCTGCTTTGCGGATTAACGGTTCGTATAGCTTTTCCCAAAAGGCCACTGGCCACATAAATGTCTTATAGTAAAATCCAGCCCCAAGAATTGGCGACAACAGATCATTGATCGCCATAAGGTCAAATGATAAAAATCCAACCTTTGTCTGGCTTTTTGCCTTAAGACCATCTAAAAGCTCGGTGGTGGTGGCACGGCAATTGGGATCTTCAGACGCACCGCTACCGATTGTTACCAGCGCATTTGGTTCTTCTGAACCTGCGGTCAGAATGCCGCGCGGACGGTGGTATTTGAAGCTGCGTCCAACCAGGCGTACATTGTTGGCCAATAGTGCAGATGCCAATGTATCTCCGGAAAACCCAGTATAATGCTGCCCATCAAAGCGGAAACTAAGGGGTTTACCCCGATCAATAAGTCCACCAGCGATACGGTTTTTTTGTGAAAGACTTGCCGCGTTCATTTTGGTGAATCCTCAGCGATACAGCCTTTGGCTGGCTTTTTTGTGCGTGCTTTTTTGGCCGCCCTCGCACCTTTACCCACCTTCGGTTTTTTGGAAGAAAGAGCCACATCGCGAGCCAGCGCCACATCCAATACTGCATGCGTCACCGTATCGCGGGTAACTATAAGCCATGAACGGTCGCCACATTCGTGGAACCATAATTCACGGTGCAGCCCTGCCGGATTGTCACGTAAATATAGATAGTGATAAAACGCATAATCAGCATTACCTGCCTGCCAGTCGGGCCGTTTCAGCAGGTCTGCATCGCCAAGGATAGTGAATTCGGCAGCGTCTCGTGGGCCAAGATGTGGATGGTTGATTATCATTACGTAGATCCGTGTTCCTATTAATTGGTTATCAATGTAGGTTCGGCTGGGCTCCGGCCCCACGTTCGTCAAGCATGGCACCGCGCTGGAACCGGTCAAGACGCAGCTTTGTTGCTACTTTATGCGGCTCACCTCGCGCCAAAAGGTGCGCAAAACATAAGCCCGAAGCAGGAGTGGCCTTAAACCCGCCATAGCACCAGCCCGCATTTAGATACAGCTGAGCAATTGGGGTTTTGTCGATAATTGGTGAGCCATCCATTGACATATCCATAATTCCGCCCCAGTTTCGCAGCACCCGTGCCCGACCAATCATTGGCATGATGGCCATACCGCCTTCGCACACATCCTCAAAAACTGGTAGGTTGCCACGTTGTGCATAGCTGTTATATCCGTCAATATCTCCTCCAAAAACAAGGCCACCCTTATCAGACTGGCTGATGTAGAAATGTCCAGCACCAAAGGTAATTACACCCGGAATGACTGGTTTTAATCCCTCGCTAACAAAGGCTTGCAGAACATGACTTTCAATCGGGAGGCGCAACCCAGCTTTTGCCATAACACGGCTAGTTGATCCCGCAACCGCAACGCCAATTTTGTCAGCTTGGATTTTGCCCCGACTGGTCCTAACACCGGTGCATGTTCCATTTTTGATGATAAAGTCGGTGACCTCGCAGTTCTGTATGATATCAACACCGCGCTGATCGGCACCCCGCGCATAGCCCCAGGCAACAGCATCATGCCGCGCAGTTCCGGCTCTTGGCTGCAGTAGCCCACCCATAATAGGGAATCGCGCATTTTCAAAATCTAGAAACGAGCACATTTTTTGTAATTCATTCTTGTTCAAAAGCTTGGCATCGGCACCATGGAGGCGCATCGCATTGCCTCGCCTAATAAAGGCATCGCGTTGTGCATCTGAGTGATAAAGATTGATAATGCCGCGCTGTGACATCATTGCATTATAGTTTAGATCCTTTTCCAAGCCCTCCCAAAGTTTTAGCGACTGTTCATAAAAGGGCTCATTTCCATCAAGAAGGTAGTTGGATCGGACGATGGTGGTGTTTCGGCCAATATTTCCCGACCCAATCCAACCTTTTTCCAGAACCGCAATGTTGGTCATGCCATAACGGCTTGCCAAATAAAATGCTGTGGCAAGCCCATGTCCGCCGCCGCCAATTATGACAATGTCATAATGGAGTTTTGGTTCAGGTTCCCGCCAAACCGGTGTCCAACCCCGATTGCCCTTTAGCGCCTGATTGACTATTGACCAAATTGAATATCGCATGTCTACCCCAGCGACTGAACACTCCACAACAAGCGTGACTGTTACAAAGATTAAGGGAAAGAAAAAGACTTTTTTCACTGGAAATAATTTAAGAGGATGGATTGATGACACACGCCAATAGTCTTAGTTGGAAAGGGGTTAGTCCTCAAGAATTCGCATAAAACCATTGTTTAAGGGATGATTAATTCCAATAAGTCTTCGAAACTAACGATCTTGCTAGAAAGACTGGCAGGCAATTATTGCGGCACATCGTTCAATTGTGGCGCCGCAATCGGCAAGGACCAATGCTGGTGAGTGGATTTGTCAAATATGCTTGTTGGATTTGATCCTGCTGAAGTTTGTGTTTGGTCCGCCTGCGTGACGCCGGTTATGGCCAAGCGATTGGTCAAGAGCAGCAAATTAAAACAGCGACAACATGCCGCATCGGTTCTTCGAGGCAAATGAGCCCATGGATTTATTTCATTTGTTTTTTATAACCACCAAGAATGGAAAAACGTCGAAGGAAACTTGCCGCGGCATCATCGGGTGTTTGAGGCCTTAGCCTAATATTGGCGGGTGTGCCAGCAGGCTTGATAAAAATTTTGAGAGCCTCCTGCTTAGAAAATCCGGCAAGCTGGGTCGCTTCCAGCCAACCAGCCATCCGATCCGCCCGTTTGATTGTACGCTTTACACTGTCAGGAATGATGGGAGGCAGGCCAAACCGAATATTAACAGCGCGATCAAGTCTTGCCTCGATTTCGTGGTAAACACCGCCAATTACATGCTTGAATGGGGTGATCATATCACCAATCACATATTCAGGAGCATCATGCAGTAAAGCTGCCAGAAACCATTTTTGATCTAGTTTTGGAGCATTGCCCCTCACAAGTCGCTCCACCATAACACTGTGCTGTGCGACCGAAAAACTGTGTTTACCGCGGGTCTGACCGTTCCAGCGGCTTACCCGGGCGAGCCCATGGGCGATATCTTCAATTTCTATGTCAAGAGGTGAAGGGTTGAGAATATCAAGGCGCCTGCCGCTGAGCATTCGCTGCCACGCCCGTTCGGTTAAATTATCCTTTTTTAGTTCTGTTTTGACAGATTTACCACGGCTCCATTTTACCTTTAATTGACGATTTAAATCAGGTTTTTGCATAAGGGCGGTCACACTCATTAGCCGAGATTTCACTGGCCCATAATCATAACTTGGCTCGCAATCCTGACTCGGGAGGTGCTCCAAATTGAATTAACCGGGCGCGGTACCTTGCCAATTTTTATAAAAAGTTTCAAGCAGCACTGATTTGTTGCTCGTTCTGTTTTTTATCTTTTGGCCAACAAAATTGATCATCGCTTGGTGTTTTTACATCGTTATAGTATCAAAAAAACATTGGCTATGCCAAAAATGCACCAGGACGCTATGAGGGATTGCCAGAATGGATTTTTTCGAAACACAAGAGCGCTATCGCCGCCAAGAGATGCGTAGCTGGTTTGCACTGCTTTTTCGTGTTGCTATTGTTGGTGGTGCGTTGTGGTTTGGCTGGGTCTGGGGAAAGGCTGAGCAATCTAGCCTGCAAGCGGAAGCAAATTTGGTAATTTACGAGAATAACGTGCGGATTAGTGAGCTCAGTAATGAGGTTCAATCATTGCAGCGCTCGCTTGCAGAAACTAAGGCGGCCGACATGGCAAAATCTGTAACGGGCGAGGAAAATGTTGCGTTGCGGCGGATAATTGCGAAGAAAATTGAGGCTGGGGTTAGACCAGAACAAATCATTGCGTCGATGCAAGGCCTTGGTAACCCTGTGAATTGCCGAGAAATAGCTCGCCATGATGTGGCCGTCGCAACCCCTCTTTATGCCGGCCCAGAGTCAAAAATCACTCTCTTTGATGGTGGGTTGAAACTTCATGTTGAGGGAAGCGCTGGCAAAAAGGCTCAGCGAAACACCCCTTGGTTCGACCCCGATCAACCGGTGCGGGTTCGGCAGGTTTTTCTGGGCAGTCAAAAAATAGACTCCGGGGTTGTTCCAATGGAAACCATTATCCCAACCGAAGATTGGATATTGAGGCTGCGCTTTGAGAAAGCCAGCCTACATGGTTATGTCACAACCATTATATCAAGTTGTATCCTTCGCTAGCAAATATGGTTTTAGGCGACACTCTCATTTAATCTGTGTCTGGGCGCTTCATAGAAAAAACATTCGTAATTTGGGCATAATCCATATAACCAAGGCGCGCTAGCGGCTGAAATGCTGTAACATCAACCTTTCCGTCTCTGATAACCTTATCGTCAATATGGATCCCGGTAATAGTGCCAACCACCATAATTCCAGCATCTGCATTGTCTGGCTTTGGCAATTCAACAACTTTCCACAATTTGCATTCTAACGCAGCTGGTGATGCGGCGACGCGCGGCACGGACACGGTTTCACAGTCAGCAATTTCAAGGTTTGCAGCGGCAAATTCACTCTCGCCATATGGCAGGCCACCCGAGGTAATATTCATCGCATTGCCAAGCGCGCTACTAACGATGTTAACAACAAACTCCTCGGTCTCCATGACATTGCGAATTGAGTCCTTATGCCCTGAGTTACCCATTGGTGCGCTGCTGAAAATCACCATCGGAGGCTGTTCAGAGATGGCATTGAAATAGCTGTAGGGCGCCAGATTAATACTGCCATCCTCTCCGCGGCTGGAAATCCAGCCAATAGGGCGAGGTGAGATAATGGCTTTTATAGGGCTGAATGAAAGGCCTGCCTCTTCGTGTGTTCCGGGACGGAAATACATGTTTTCAACTCCTTGTATTTATTGCGCAACGTTATATGCATCTTTCCAAGGTGACGACAAGCCATTAAGCACCCCACCGCAAATTAGAGCTAGGAATCAAGCAAACCAGATTTGCGGTACCCAATCGTGGATGCTGGATCAAGATGGTGTGGTTTCGCCTTTGAGCCTTAATGTGCAGGCACCGGTAAATATCTGTACTACCAAAGATTCCTTACACAGCGTGTGTGATGGCGCTGGCAGGCCTTGCTGGTCACGCCATATAGTAGCAATTGATAGGGCGGCTATTAATACCAGTAATATCCACATTGTACGGCTCATTATTCTGGCCTCCTTCGCAATGGAAATTACCAGTTTGTTATATGGTTGGGAAGATCATCCTCATCAACTTCTGCCTCAGTTACAACGTGGGCGGCCACGGAATGACCGGCCTGACGTGTACTGTCAAGGTTACCTGTTATCAGAGGGTGCCAATCGGGAAGGTCCTTGTTTTCGTGGATCAGCCTGTACGCGCAGCTTTTTGGCATCCAGCTAAGCATGCCTAAATTGTCGGGAGTCAGCAAGACACAATCCGGAACATGCTTTTTGCGCTCAGCATATTTAGTACACCTTGCAGTTTGACAATCCAGTAATTTACAGCTCACATCGGTGTGGTGAACCACGCCAGTGTCCACATCCTCTAATTTTAGAACACAGCATTTGCCACACCCATCACAGAGGGACTCCCACTGCCCCTCGTTTAGCTGGTCGAGTGGAATGGTTTTCCAGAATTTGGTTTGGGACAAAATTTTATCCATTATTTAATTTGATAGTGGCTGGTGAAACGCTGCATTAACAGTGTTGAATTGCGATGATAGACTGAACGTCCCCATAATAAAATACCAAACTGACAATGGAAAAAATATACCTAGTCATCATGTAAATATTAGCACATTCGGATAAGTCAATTGTCACGATCCTTATGGACTTTGGTAATGTTGCGCTAGAATTCAGAGCGCCATTGTTTGAGCTTTCCATATAATGGCCGAGCGTAATTTTTGATCTGAAGGATTTTCAAGGGATGTTGCTTAGCCGCTTTTGTTGCGCAGGTCGCGCAATGAGCTAACGGCTCGCATACCTGCCTTTGTTCTCCTTATTGCAATTTTTTTTGTGGAAAAAACTGTCAACTACTTGCAGGGCCAGATTGCGGGGTGCAAATTACTGGTATGTCTGACCCTGTTAACCATCATTCAGCTGATTACCGGCTTACCCCTGCTGTGATTTCGTACCATGATGGTATATTGCGCGCCGATAATTTTGATGATCTTTATTTTTCCTCTGATAACGGCCTTAATGAAAGCCAGCATGTATTTATTGATGGTAACCACATTGCTGATCGCTTATCCAATGCGGCGCATTTCACAATTGCTGAAACAGGATTTGGCACCGGTTTGAACTTTTTGGCAGTGATGAAGCTGCTGGAAAACCTGACGGTGGAACAGCCACGAATGCGCCAGATTGACTATATTTCATTCGAAGCACGCCCCTTGCCATCTGAAATGATCGCAAAAAGCCACCAGGCGTTTCCGGCGATCAAAAAACAGAGTAAAGAATTGATTGCCGCGATGCCTCCCCATTGGCCCGGCTTGCATCGCTGTAATTTTCTGGGGGGCAAATTGCGCCTGCATCTGATTTATGGCGATGCAAATGAGACCCTGGCCAACGCCAATTTTATTGCGGACGCGTGGTTTTTAGACGGGTTTTCACCAGCCAAAAATCCTGAGCTGTGGAATCGTGATTTGCTACTGGCTATTGCTAGATTAACGCGGATCGGTGGCAGTTTTGCAACGTTTACTGCAGCCGGTTCGGTACGCCAGCGTTTGGCTGATGCGGGCTTTCATGTTGAAAAATGTCGGGGCTTTGGCCGTAAGCGTGATATGCTAATTGGCTGCAAGTCTCTGCAAGCTCCGCTATCCTCAAATAAATCCCGTGGACACAGAGGGCGTTCGGCATCATTTGGTGTTGGTAGGAAAATTGCCATCATTGGCGGCGGTATTGCGGGCGCGGCACTGGCGGCTGGGCTGTCCTTGCGGGGAGCGTGCCCGCATATTATCGAAGCAGGTGACCGTCTTGCCGTAGCATCCTCGGGTAATCGTCTGGCACTGCAAATCTCACGCTTGAGTGTTGACCATAATATTGCCAGCCGCATGTCGGCTGATTGTCTATCCTATGCAGCTCGTACAAGTGATACGGCCAACGCCGTTGTTTCCAGAAAGGTTATATCGCTTGACTGGCCAGACCGGGAGGCTGTGAGGCAGGCCAAATTTAGAACTCAGTTTTGGCCTGATGATCTGATGCAATTTGTTGATGCAGAGGCAGCATCCGACCACGCTGGTATTAGGTTACCTATTGGAGGTGTTCTGCATCCTTATGGGCGTGTGATTGATCCGGGGTTGCTAACCCGCCACCTCGCCCGGGACTCGCAAACCTCTTTTGGCTTTCGCGTTGTTCAAATAGACCGCGATGATGAAGGCTTTCATCTGGTTGCATCAGATGGGCGAAGTCTGTCGTGTGACCAGCTAGTTTTGGCTGGTGGTGCTGACCTGGATGCGCTGAACCGGCTGCTGGCAGTTACTGGTATAGCAGTTAACGTGACATCAGGGCAGGTAAGCCACGTTCCTGAAACTGGTAATCTTGTGGGATTGCGCGCTGGCATCAGTTATGGCGGCTACCTAACGCCGGCAAAAGACGGGTACCACGAGCTTGGGGCCACATTTGACCGCTCCGCAGGAACTGACATTCTTGAGAGCTCGCATTACCACAATAGAGATTTGTTGCCCGCTGGACTGGCAATCCAAATGCCTGATCCCAGGGGTTATGGCGCGCGGATTAGCCGCCGTGCTAGCACGCCTGACCGGAACCCCGTTTGTGGTGAAATTGCTTCTAACCTATATGTTTTTGGTGCCCTTGGCGCGCGCGGATTAACGCTGGCACCTTTGCTGGGCGATATGATGGCAGCTCAAATGCTGGATATGCCCGTAACGCTTGGCCTTGATATTCGTGGGGGACTGAACCCTTTTCGCTTCCGCCTGCGTTCCAACAAAATTTAACCAAAAGACGATTTCGTATCATCTGTATCATCTAAATTAGATAACAACGTTGTGGCTCATTAAGTGATGCGCGCCTCAGAGGTTTAGCATGTCCCGCGCATCAAAGCGTTGACCATGATCAATGCATGCTGGGTCAAGAAGGGTCAAAAAGGCAGGGGCAACATCCGCAGGTTGCGGCAGCGTGTCCGGGTTTTCCCCTGGAAAGGCTAATGCCCGCATTCCCGTTGCAGTGCCGCCGGGGTTTAAAATGTTGATGCGCAGATTTGTCTTTTCAGTCTCGCCCGCCCAGACGCGCGCCATCGCTTCCAGCCCAGCCTTGGAAATAGCGTATGGCCCCCAAAAGGGTCTGATGCCCTCGGCAGCTCCCGAGGAAACCAGAACCGCTCGGCCCGCCGACGCCGCAAGTAGCAAAGGTTCCATTGCCTTAATCAAATGCCATTGAGCGGTCAAATTAACAGCAATAGTATCATTCCAGATCGAGTCATCCAAATGCGAAAGGGGTGTAAGAGGGTTGAGCGTTGCTGCATTAGCAACAAAACCGTCAAGTTTACCCCAGCGCCCATTGATGGCCGCGGCAAGGCGCGGTATGGCTGCGTAATCATGCATGTCAAGTTCAACAATTGTTGCCTTGCCTCCAGCCAACTTAATTTCATCATCTAATTCTTCCAACGCACCAATTGTGCGACCGGTAATTATCAAGTCAGCACCTGCTTTAGCCGCCGCCAACGCAACTGCTCGTCCAATGCCGCGGCTAGCGCCAGTTATTAGAATAATCCTATTTTGAAAATCATGAGTCATGCGACGCTCACTTTTTTTGAGGTAACTTGACGGCCGATGCCGTGGGAAACGCGCTTTGCAAAGAGCCCTGGTTCAAGTTCAATGGGGTAATCGTCAGTAAAACACGCATCGCAGAATAGGGGGCAATCGTTGTTGTTGCCAGCGTTCCTCATGGCCCTAGATAGCTCGTCAATTGAGAAAAATGCCAATAAGTAAGGTCCAAAATTTTCAACAAAATGTCCAATTCTGCGATGTGCTTGGAACTCCTTGACATCAAAGCTAACAATGTAAGTTGCTTCATGCCCGCGATGTTGAAGCGCACGCAGGCCACGGGCGGTGCTGATGCTAGCTTCACTGGTCCCAAAAAAACTATAAACCGCGCGGTCTTCTTGCAAATGGTTGTCGTCAAATTGGTTGGTTTTTAACAAATACATTCGATATGTCCTAAAATCAAGGTGGATATGACAACACCGACGCATCAATTCCACGCTGAGTTGTCAATCGAAAGAGGCTTTACGCCAAGATATGTCAGATGCGGACCGTAACATCTGTTCCGCTTTGTTTTCGTATTTGCTCTTGTCGATTTATTTGGCCTTTTCGTCGCTCAATAGTTGCATGTTATCGCTGAAATTTTGTCTGGCTACCTTGCCGGGCTTGTTAAGGGACGCGTCAGTTTTACCACCAGCCCCACTTGTTAAAACTTGGTCAATTGTGAGTTGGCCCATTGTTACGGGCGTACGATATGAGAGATAATTAAGCAGTTGTTGGCGATAATCCCTTGGGACAAACCCAGAAAAATAATGTGCACTGCGACTAAGCAGGGGAGTGCTGTGTGACTCTTTGACCGTTTCTGGCAGATTATTCTCCCCTTCTACGGCAAAAACGGCTGCCACAAAAACAATGAGAACAAGCCCATAGCCGCGGACAAATCCGAATAATACGCCAAGCCAACGATCAAGAGTGCCGAGTCCGATCCGCTTCAAGCCGGGGGCAATTAAGCTTGCGAGAATAAACCAGATCACAACAGAAACAGCGAAGGGTAATCCCCATGCCAATGCTGCACCAAGGCCTTTGACTTGTAATAAATCAACAATTGGATCTTCGATCAGCGGTGCAGAATAATTCGCGATCAATATCGAAACACCCCAGCCAGCGAGGCCAAGAATTTCGCGCGTTAAACCACGTAAAATGGACATAGTCGCAGATAAAATAAGAACAAAAACAATACTATAATCTACTAGCGTCAATGTTGTAAAATCGATCATGCGAATCCTTTAGCAGGTATGCGCTTTTGTCCATCGGATGCGATTATGCGACAAAGCTTCAATTTATGCCACCCATAATTTCAATCAATTCGGCAAGGGTGCTTGGCTGGGCCAGGGCTATGCCAGCTATTTTTCCACTAGACTTGCGCGGGCGCGGCATCACCGCATTGTCGAATCCCAGCTTGGCGGACTCCTTTAATCTTGCTTCGGCTTTGGCCACCTGACGTAGTTCGGCTGATAATGCCACTTCCCCAAAGAAAACTGTGCGTTTTGGGGCTGGCCTGCTGGTTACCGATGAAATCAGTGCCGCCGCAACAGCCAGATCAGCCGCGGTTTCATTAATTTTCAACCCACCAGCAACGTTCAAAAAAATATCCCGTCCCGACAAAGGAACACCGCAACGTGCCTCAAGAACCGCTGTTAACATGGCCAGACGACTGGAGTCCCACCCCACAACATTGCGCCGTGGTGTTGCTAGTGAGGATGGTGCAACAAGTGCTTCAATTTCAACTAAAACTGGCCGGCTGCCCTCAATGCCAGCAAACACAACTGCGCCGGTAACGTCTTCACGACGGTCAGCGAGAAACAGCTCGGACGGGTTTGGTACTTCGGCAAGGCCAGCCTCAACCATTTCAAAAACGCCAATTTCATCAGTGGCACCGAAGCGGTTTTTCACGCTTCGCAGGATACGGAAGTGATGCGATCTATCGCCCTCAAAATACAGCACTGCATCAACCATGTGTTCCAATACGCGTGGACCAGCGATGGCCCCGTCTTTGGTAACATGGCCGACAATCAGCAGGGCAACCTGATTATTTTTGGAAGCACGGATCAGTTCTTGGGCGGTGGCACGAACCTGTGATACCGTTCCGGGAGCTGAGTCTAGATTTGGCAAAAACATGGTCTGAATCGAGTCAATGACCATGACATCAGGTTTGTCAGGACCATCCATCGAGGCGATAATATCGCTGACATTGGTTGCGGTGCCAAGTTGGACAGCTGTATTGGCAAGCCCCAGACGTTGGGCGCGCATGCGAACCTGATCGGCAGACTCCTCTCCAGAAATATACGCTGCCTTGAGGTTTAGCCCCGCTAATTTACAAGTTAATTGCAGTAAAAGGGTTGATTTACCAATGCCGGGGTCACCTCCAACCAAGGTAGCGGAGCCGGGCACTAAGCCGCCGCCAGACACACGGTCAAATTCGTTGATCCCAGATTGCATGCGGGGTGGGGGGGTTGAACGGTTGTCAATTTGTAGCTGTTCAAATATTATGCGGCGGCCCGCCACCCACTTTCCGGGGCTGGAGGGGGCATCTTTGCGTTCTTCAACAAGCGTGTTCCATGCTCCACAATCCTCGCATTTTCCTGCCCATTTGGGAAACCTCGCCCCGCATTGCTGGCAGACATATGTAACGGCGCTTCGTGCCATTATGCCCCCGCCTGATCAATTGTCCAATTATTCGTAAGCGGCCCTTCAGAAAGGCCATGCACAAATTGATGCACCTCTGGAACACCACTTTCACTCATATTAGCTGCAGATCCAGCCCAGATAATGACCCCATTATGAAGCATCGCCACTTTGTCGGCGATGCGGCGGACAGATGCCATATCATGGCTAATAGTAACGGTGGTGGCTCCAAGACGTTTCCTCGCATCGATAATCAATCGGTCAATAACACCTCCTGTAATCGGATCGAGGCCTGATGTAGGTTCATCAAATAGTAGAATTTCAGGTTCATCGACAATGGCTCGGGCGAGGGCAACACGTTTTTGCATCCCGCCCGATAATTCAGCCGGGTATTGGTCAATAACACTTGGGGCAAGGCCCAGCTGTGTAATTGTTTGCGCCGCAATATCACGTGCTGCAGCTTTGCTAAGGGCTTGCTGGTGCCGCAGCCGGAATGTGATATTTTCCCATATTGGTAAAGAATCAAACAAGGCACCAAACTGAAAGGTCATTCCAAAACGCTGACGTAAATCTTCGAGCGCGGCACGCCCCTGATCAAGGACTTCCTTACCCTCAATTTTTACGCTGCCAGTGTCTGGCCTAATGAGCCCGTTTAAGCATTTCATTAACACCGATTTGCCGCAACCCGACGTGCCAATAATGACCAGCGATTCTCGTGGGGCGACAGTCAGGTTAACACCTTTGAGGACATGGTTTGCATCGAATGATTTTGCAACGCCGGCGAGTTCAATTTTGGGGACTGCTGGCATGACTATCCTCCAAAAAAGATCGTTGTGACAACGTAATTGGCGATCAGGATCAGAATTGATGCTGACACAACGGCATTTGTTGTTGCTCGGCCAACCCCTTGCGCTCCGTGGCCCGAATGATAGCCATGATAACAACCCATAAGTGCAATCAAAAAGCCAAACACAGCAGCCTTTATAAGGCCAAGTGTGACATCGGATACTTCCAAATATTCAAGAGTTCGAGCTAAGTAAACCGATGGATTGAAACCAAGACGGTAAACCCCAACTAAATAACCTCCAAAAACGCCAATCACATCGCCGACCAGCACGAGAAAGGGTAAACAGATAGTGCCTGCCAGCAAACGTGGGGCTACAAGATATTGCATTGGACGGGTTGACAATGTTTCTAGCGCGTCAATCTGGTCAGTAACTCGCATTGTGCCGATTTCGGCGGCCATTGATGCGCCGATACGCCCTGCAACCATTAATCCAGCTAAAACTGGCCCAAGTTCCCGCGTGACCGAAAGCACAACCACCGTTGCAACCGTGTCTTCAGCGGAAAACCGAGCAAAACCGGTGTAGGATTGGAGGGCCAAAACCATGCCGGAAAATAGCGTGGTCAATCCGACAACCGGCAAGGAATAATATCCAATATCAATGATTTGTCGAAGCAATTGTTGCCAGTAATAAGGCGGTGTAAATATCCAGCGGATGGCCATGATACTGAACAGGGAAACATGCCCAAGTGCGGCAAAGAAATTAAGGGCGGTGCGACCTAAATTTTGGACAAAACCATGCATGTGTCTTGGAACCGTCGCCAGGCGCTATTAAAAAGAGTGGATATTGTTATGCCGATATTTGCCTTTTTTGGCTACAGAAAATCTACCTTTTAACTAATAAACACCAAAAGAAAGAACATTAAACATAATCTAATTTAGGAAATAAGACAAAAGACTCTATTAAAAAGTATTGGTGGGGCAGGCATCATCAGGATAAGGCCAGCTTGATCGATGATTGCAAGGGGTTAGCCGCCACCCCGATAATACCGTTCTGCCCGGTGGCCAAGACCGGTCATGATCTCATAGGGAATGGTGCCGACATCGTTCGCCATTTTTTCGATAGGGTAATCCTCGTGAACAAGCGAGGCTGTGTCGGTGCGCAGGCTTCCCTGATTAAAACCGGTCACATCGACGGTGATGCTGTCCATAGAAACGCGGCCAATAACAGGTGCAGGCCGCCCGCCAATTGAAACGGTGGCCATACCCCCAAGCTGACGACGGTAGCCATCTGCATAGCCAACACCAAGGGTCGCAATTTGGGAATCACGATCTAATTGGTAGGTGCCTCCATACCCTACCTTGTCACCAGCAGCAGCATTGCGAATCTGAAGGATACGCGCCTGCCATTCAAAAGCAGGCTGAAGAGGGCTGTCCAAATCTTCGAGCGGATGAATGCCATAAAGCGCAATTCCGGGCCGGGTCATTGAAAAATGATAGTCACTACCGAGAAGTGAGCCCGCGCTATTAGCAATGCTAGCGGGAATGGTTGAAAACGAGCTGTGAATTTTATTAAAACTGGCCAATTGACGAACATTGACTGGGTCATTGATCAGTTCACCAGACACAAGGTGGCTCATTACATAGGTTAGTTTCAACCCGTTTAAGGCCTTCTTGTTTCGGATCAACCAATCTGTCTGATCCGCATCCAGCCCCAAACGGTTCATTCCGGTATCAAAATGCAATGATGCCGGCAGCTTTATGCCCATCTTTGCAGCGTAAACCCGCCAGCGTGAGATTTGTTCCAGATCGTTTAACACGGGTTCCAGTTGATGGGCCACAAAATCTGCTTCCTGCCCGCGTTGGAAGCTGTGAAAAACCATGATTGTTAAATCACCATGGCCTGTTTGTCGAAATAGGGTTCGCAATTCTATTGCTTCGTTAAGACTTGCAACAAAAAAAAGTTTGCAGCCAGCCCGCGCCAACGCCGTTGCAACCTCACAGCTGCCCAGCCCGTATGCATTGGACTTCACCACCGCGGCGGTCTTTATTGTAGGCGCAGACAAACCATCAATATAGCGCCAATTGGCGGTAATTGCGTTAAGATCAATTGTGATAGCGTTATCTGCATTTCCAAAATGTTGATGAGGCATAATGACTTAAAAACTCTCGGGCAGGTGGGTGCTATCGGTAAGGTCAGTAAAATGGGTGAACCGCTTTTCGAAATGAACCTGTACTGACCCGGTGGGGCCATGACGTTGCTTTGCGACAACCAACTCAGCCTTATTTTCGGAATTCTGCATTTTGCGCATCCAATCATCATGTCGCAAATTGAAAGTGTCTTCTGTCTCTTCCATTTTACGTTCGGGTTCACGCTTGTTAAGATAATATTCTTCACGATAAACAAACATTACTACGTCGGCATCCTGCTCAATTGATCCAGACTCACGCAAGTCAGCAAGGTTAGGCCGCTTATCTTCGCGCATTTCAACAGCACGTGATAATTGCGATAATGCTAACACAGGCACATTTAAATCTTTTGCTATCGCCTTTAAGGTTCGGCTGATGTTTGAGATTTCTTGAACGCGGTTCTCTGACTTGACACCAAGTTGCGGTGTTAAAAGTTGGAGGTAATCAACAATGATCAGGCCAAGGCCAGATGTTCGTTTTAAACGGCGAGCTCGACTTAAAAGCTGGGATACTGATAGTGAGGGTGTATCATCAATAAAGAAGGGTGCGCCAGAAATGGCGTTACTGGCAACAACAAGCTGGTCAAATTCAGCACTGTTTAATTTACCGCGCCGGATTTGCTCTGAGTCCACCTGAGCACGTTCAGACAGAATACGTGTTCCAAGCTGTTCGGCGGCCATCTCAAGTGAGAAGAATGCGACTGGAACTGCCGTTTCCCCCGTTCGGGAGGTGATCGCCGCATGAAAGGCAATATTTGTGGCAAGGGCTGTTTTACCCATCCCAGGACGACCAGCAAGAATGATCAAATCTGATTTATGCAACCCGCCAAGGAGGTTATTCAAATCTGTCAGGCCAGTACTGGTGCCAGATAGATGCCCATCATTTTTTCGAGCAAGATCAGCCTGGGTGATACTGCCGCTAATGACGGAATCAAAGCCGCGTAAGCCAGTGCTGGATGTATCGGTCTCCGCAAGGCGAAATAATTGCGCCTCGGCAGTTTCGATTTGTTCGTGGGCGGGAACATCAACTTCGGGTCGACTCGCATCCAGGATCACCGCATCACCAATTAGGATTAGTTGGCGACGGACATGCGCTTCATGAATAACATTGGCGTAATGGGGTGCCTGAGTAATGCTGATCACGCCATCGGCAAGCTCAGATAGATAGGATTCGGAGTTGTCCCCCTGAAATTCACTGCTGTCGGTAAAAAAGCTTTTCAGCGTTACCGGATTGGCAAGTTGACCACGCTCAATCAGGCGCTGAATGGTCGAAAAAATTCGACCGTGAAGCGGATCATAGAAATGATCGGCCATTAGCCGGTCATCAATCCGTTCAAAAACGCTGTTATCTAAGAGGATAGCCCCAAGCAGATTTTGTTCTGCTGGCAGATTATGTGGCATTGTGCGTGCAGACGATGCGCTTGCAGCACTGGGAAATGATTTGATGTTGGATTGTTCGTCAGCCATTCCTTATCGTAACAAACTTAGGGTCAAATGGCATGATGTTAAGTTTGGGGATGATGGGGATAAGTTCAATCATTTTTTCTTTTATGCTTATGACGACTTTGATATCGACAAGAATTGAGGCTCGGTTCTCAAACCCCGGCGATAACGAGGATGAACCAAAGACATGACCCGGACTTCATTTGAGGTTTGTGCGGGCAAGCTCTAATTAGTTGCGTGATCGGGTTCAGTGTCAACTGTTTCGGCCGACGCGGCTTCTACTTCAGCCACTGGGGTTGCATCCGTTGACGCGGCGTCTAAGTCGACTTCTGGGGCCGGCTCCACTGATGCGGCTTTCGTCTCAGGCAGCGTAACGTCATCACTGACGATTTCACCTGTGACAGCAACCCCCGTCTTGAGCTGGGTTTCGGCTTCGGCAAGTGAGCGAGCAATATTCACGATAACTGTGACAGACACCTCGGGATGAAGGCGAATACGCGTCTCTGTCAAGCCCAGCGTTTTGATTGAGCGATCCATAATCACCTGATTGCGCCTGATCGAATAACCAGCTTCTGTCACCGCCTCGGCAATATCCCGTGATGTAACCGAACCGAATAATTGCCCCATTTCTGATGCCGCCCGGACCATGCTCACAGTAAGGTCCTGCATTTTAGCAGCTTCTGTTTCGGCATCTTTACGGAGCTCAAGGTTGTTGGCTTCACGCTGAACGCGTTCAGCCTCAAACCGTTCCATATTGGCTTTATTTGCCCTAAGAGCCTTTCCTTGAGGGATGAGGAAGTTGCGCGCATAGCCAGTCTTTACATTTACAAGGTCTCCCATTTGACCCAGCTTTTCGATGCGCTCAAGAAGAATAATTTGCATGTTGATGTCTCCTAAATCCTGACGCTGCTTATACCGTTACATAGGGCATCAAGGCCAAAAAGCGTGACCGCTTGATGGCTGTGGCAAGTTCCCGCTGTTTTTTTGCAGATACGGCAGAAATGCGTGACGGGACAATTTTCCCGCGCTCGGATGTGTAGCGGGCAAGGAGCTTGGTGTCCTTGTAATCGATCTTTGGCGCATTTGGGCCAGAAAAGGGACAGGCCTTGCGGCGACGGTTAAATGGCCTGCGAACAGCTTCACGCTTAATTTCCAACTGTGTCATTGATTAGCCCTCACCTTTTTCGTCAACGATGTTGTCAGAGTCGGTCTCATTACCTGTGCTACGGTCGTCTCCATCATGATCATCACGTCCGCCGCGCTGTGACCGTTCGGTTTTGGCCTGTAGCATGATGGACGGGCCATCTAAAACTTCTTCAATGCGTATATTTAAAAAGCGGAGCACATCTTCGTTTAGCCCCATGATGCGCTCATACTCACCGAGAGCCTCTGGTCCGGTTTCCATGTTAAACATGATGTAATGGCCCTTCCGATTCTTTTTTATGCGGTAGGCAAGAGAGCGAAGCCCCCAATATTCACGTTTTATGATTGAGCCACCGGCAGATGTGATGATTTCAGCGAACTCGTCAGCCATGGTTTCCACCTGAGCTGTCGTAATGTCTTGGCGTGCAATAAACACGCTTTCATACAAGCGCATAATAACTCCTTCTGGCTTATTGTCGCTATCAAATAAGGTAACGACTAGCCGGAACTTCCGGCAAGGATATCGTCAAACATGTGGGTAGCTGGACTCAAAATAGTCGAGCAAGGGCCGCAGGTTACACTTTTTGAAGTTAAGTGCAAGCCCCATTGCCAGTTTTTTGTTGCAATCAGGCCGGTTTTTTGTAGGTCAGCTGGTTATTGTAAGTCTAGAGGTTGCCTTTACAACGTCTTTTGGAATAGGTTTAGCGCTCAGTGGCGCTGGTTCTAGCTGGCATGCAACGTTTTAAAACAAGGGCTAATTACGCGTTGGTGAACGGGTAGATTTAATGACACATAGTTCGATTGCTTTTTTGTTTCCGGGTCAAGGATCGCAGGCCGTTGGTATGGGCGGTGCCTTAGCAGTGTCCCACCCCGCCGCCAAACGGGTTTTTGAAGAGGTCAATGATGCACTTGGCGAGAATTTATTCGTAATCATGCAGAACGGGCCTGACGATCAAATTCGGATGACCCGCAACGCACAACCTGCTTTGTTTGCCACCTCGATGGCGGCTGTTCGTGTTCTTGAAGCCGAACTTGGCGCTTCATTGACCGCATGTGGTGGTATGGCAGCGGGACATTCGCTTGGCGAATATTCGGCGTTGGCGGCTGCTGGTAGCCTTAGCATCATTGATGGCGCGAGGCTGCTCCGGCAACGTGGTGAAGCGATGCAATCTGCGGTACCGGTTGGTGAGGGTGCAATGGCAGCAGTACTTGGAGCGGACGAGTCGCAGATAAAAGGTATTTTAGACGAAGCAAGATTCCGAGGTCTCGTGCAGATTGCCAACGATAATGCGCCCGGTCAAATTGTCATTAGTGGTGCGTCAGCCGCGGTTGATGCCGCGATTGAAATTGCCAAGACAGCAGGATTGCGTCGCGTCATTAAACTACCGGTATCCGCGCCATTTCATTGTGATTTAATGGCCCCTGCGGCCGCCATTATGAGAGAAGCGTTGGCAGCCGCGAATTTCAGCGATGCGGCTATTCCAGTTTATTGTAATGTCACAGCTGCCGCAGAAACAAATGCCGTAAAACTACAAGAAAATTTGTTGGCGCAGATCACTGCCCGTGTCCGCTGGCGCGAGTCATTAATCGCGATGCGTACTGCCGGAGCTGAAAAATTTGTCGAGCTTGGCACAGGGAAAGTTTTATCTGGTCTGGTGAAGCGGGGAATTGAGGCGAAAGCAATTGTCAATCTGGATGGCCCGGACGATCTGGACAGCGTCTTAGCCCAGATGTAATCTTGCTAATTCTGATCGTTTCAATGCGGCTTGGTCGTACATTTTGAGTAAAGGTGGTCTATGTTTGATCTTAACAACAAAATTGCTCTCGTGACTGGTGCCAGCGGTGGTATTGGGGCAGAGGTTGCCACCGCGTTACATGCACAGGGCGCGACGGTGGTGTTGCATGGGACGCGCGCCTCGAAGTTGGAAGCGCTGAGGGCAGAGCTTGGAGAGCGAACTTTCGTGGTTACGGCCAATCTGGCAAACCGCGATGACGTTGCTGACCTTGTTGAGTCCGCAAGCGAGGCCGCAGGCGGACCTCTAAATATTTTGGTGAATAATGCGGGCATAACCCGTGATGGGTTGTTGATGCGCATGAAAAATGACGATTGGGATGATGTTCTAGAAGTCAATTTGACGGCAAGCATGATTCTTTGTCGAGCAGCGATTCGAGCAATGATGAAAGCGCGCTCGGGTAGGATAATCTCCGTTTCATCTGTTGTCGGCGTGACTGGCAATCCGGGCCAAACAAATTACGCGGCATCAAAGGCCGGAATTATCGGATTTAGCAAATCATTGGCGGCTGAGGTGGCGAGCCGCGGCATTACCGTTAATGTCGTTGCGCCCGGCTTCATCACAACACCAATGACTGATGTTTTAGATGATGGTCAGAAAATGGCGCTTTTGACAAGAGTTCCGGCAGGGCGGCTTGGAACAGCTGCCGAAATTGCGGCTTCAGTTGTTTTTCTTGCGAGTGACGAGGCGTCTTACATCACCGGCACTACGATGCATGTAAATGGTGGAATGGCTATGCTATAAAAAGCGTATTGGGAGCTTTATGTTCATAACGGGGGTGGTATAAGATTCAAATCTATGTTATCTGCCGCCCACTTTCGAATTCTCCGACCGATGTTTCGGTCAAAAACCAAGCTTCTAAGAGGGGGCAATAATGAGCGATATCGCAGATCGTGTGAAGAATATTGTAGTTGAACATTTGGGTGTAGATGCTGATAAGGTTGTCGACGGCGCAAGCTTTATCGATGATCTTGGCGCGGATAGCCTTGATACAGTTGAGCTAGTCATGGCATTCGAAGAGGAATTTGCTGTTGAGATTCCCGATGATGCTGCTGAGCGCATCCTGACAGTTAAGGACGCTGTGTCCTTTCTTGAAGAAGCTGCTGCCTAACCCAGCGCTTCGTTCAAATTGTGTTGTATATTCCGGCTGCCGTGATAAACAACCATTGTCTTCCACCTGTTTTTCTGGAGGTTTGCCATGCGCCGCGTTGTAGTCACCGGAATGGGAATGGTCACACCGCTCGGATCCGGTGTTGATCACAATTGGTCACAGTTAATTGCCGGAAAAAGCGGGATATCTCGTATAGAACATTTCGATGTTTCCGATATTTCCTGCCAGATTGCCGGTCAAGTGCCAGGTTCGGATGCTGTTGGTGGGCTTAATCTTGATGATTGGATCGACCCGCGCGAGCAGCGTAAGCAAGATCGTTTTATTCAGCTAGGTCTCGTGGCTGCATGCCAGGCGGTTGAGGATGCAGGTTGGAAGCCCAGTGCCCGCGAGCAGCAAAACCGCACCGGCGTAATGATTGGATCTGGCATTGGCGGTTTGGAGTCAATTGTAAAAACAGATCAGTTGATGAATGAAAAAGGACCGCGGCGCGTCAGTCCATTCTTCATACCGTCAGCACTGATTAATCTCATCTCTGGTCACGTC
>QCPZ01000010.1 GCA_003212345.1 SAR116 cluster bacterium AG-447-A06 | reverse complement strand
TCGAAAGGTCTTAATTTTGACTGATGATGAACGTCCTCTCGTGACCTATGGCGGAAAGCACCAGATTGCGCACAACGAAGATTTAGAAAAAAATGATTGATGAACTGCTTATTCCATTTAGCTACAATTATATGATAAATGCGATGTGGGTTAGCGCCTTAGTTGGCGGAGTCTGCGCATTTTTATCCGCTTATTTAATGCTAAAAGGTTGGTCACTGATCGGTGATGCGTTATCTCACGCCATCGTCCCTGGGGTAGCGTTGACGTACATTTTTGGTCTGCCACTGTTTATTGGTGCACTCTTTTCAGGTGGATTAGCTGCAGGGGCAATGCTATTTCTCAAACAAAGAACAAACTTGAAGGAAGACGCTGTTATTGGGCTAATTTTCAGTTCATTTTTTGGGCTGGGACTTTTTATAGCATCAATGTCGCCGGCGTCCGTTGACATCAAAACAATTACTCTAGGAAACATACTGGCAATCGCGCCGAGCGATACAATTCAGTTGGTGTTGATTAGCTCCCTATCACTGGCCATTCTCTTAATGAAATGGAAAGATTTAATGGTGGTTTTCTTTGATGAAAACCATGCGCGTTCAATTGGCATCAACCCGGAAAACATGAATTTACTTTTTTTTATCATTCTTTCTTCCTGTTGCGTAGCAGCTCTCCAGACAGTTGGAGCATTTTTGGTGATCGCCATGGTAATTACACCAGGAGCAACCGCCTATTTGTTAACAGATCGTTTTCCACATTTGTTAACACTAAGCATCATAATCGGAACTTTAACCAGTTTTTTAGGCGCCTATTCAAGCTTTTTCCTAGACGGAGCAACGGGTGGCATTATTGTTTGCTTACAGACAGTTATTTTTCTTATCGTTTTTTTGTTTGCGCCAAAGCACGGAATGTTAGCGCTGAAGAGACTGGCTTATAATCGCCAGCAGCCGTTCTAATGATCGAAACATTACTTCTGCCATTTGAATTTAATTTCATGCGGTATGCTTTTTTGATTGGACTGATTGTTGCCATCCCTACAGCACTTCTTTCTTGCTTTTTGGTGGTGAGAGGGTGGTCTTTAATGGGCGACGCCATAAGCCACGCAGTCTTTCCTGGAGTTGTTCTAGCCTATGTTTTTAACATACCATTAATAATCGGTGCGTTTATTGCTGGCATTTTTTGTGCAACAGCCACCAGTTACCTGTCCGACAACTGCCGGGTTAAACAGGATACTGTTATGGGCGTAGTATTTTCTGGGATGTTCGCTACTGGATTAGTCCTCTATACCGGCATCAAAATAGACGCGCACCTCGACCACATCCTTTTTGGCAACATGTTGGGTGTTAGCATTGAGGACATTACAATTACGATTTTTATCGCCACTTTTGTGGGCAGTTTCCTTATAATGAAGTGGGCGGATCTTGCACTGCAATCTTTTGACCCCCTGCAAGCAAGAGCCTCTGGATTAAAAGTACACATTCTAAATTTGTTGCTTCTTGCATCTATATCTCTAACAGTTGTTGCCACTTTAAAAGCCACAGGCCTCATATTGGCGATTGCCTTGCTCATTGCGCCAGGTTCGATCGCATTTTTGATCACAAAACAATTTCGCCTGATGATGCCACTTGCCCTAATTACAACAATATCAGCTATGATGTTCGGTATTTATCTCAGTTTTTGGATAGATAGCGCACCAGCACCCACGGTCATCATGGTATTAACATCTATTTTTGTATACGCTCTTGTACAAAAAAACATACTTATCAAAGGCTAAAATGAGGCTGTAAAATTTCAACCCATTCAAAATGAAATACAACAGGACGCCAACTCTGAAGCACAAAATTGGGGTGTTTTCCAAATCTGAAAATATAGATTTCGAGGTCAATTGAATGAAAAAACAACCATTTTAGATTGAGACATTTCTTCGATAGAATGGGGAATTCCACCCACCCCAAAACCTGAATTCTTTCTACCGGCAAATGGCATCCAATCAACCCGGAATGCCGAGTGCTCATTGACCATTATAGCTGACCCATCAAGCCTATTAACTATGTCCATTATCTCGCTATGACTATCCGAAAATACCGATGCCTGAAAAGCATATTGAAGGTCATTTGCTTGCAATATGGCTTCATTCAAATTCTCTTTGTCATATACGGAGATGACAGGACCAAAGATCTCTTGTCTCGATACCCGGCAAGTTTCGGGAGGGTTCAGTAAAACGGTAGGGGCATAACAGGAACTGGACAACTTTTTACCACCGCATACAACTTGAGCACCCGCATCAACAGCTTCTGCAACCCAGTCCTCAACTCTGTCAACTTCTTTATTCCTTATCAATGGTCCACATTCTGTTTCAGCTTCAATAGCGTTGCCAACAACTAATTTTGAAGCTTGATCAGCTAAGCTATCCGCAAGCTCTTTGCCAGAAGAGTCAACACAAAAAACACGTTGAACCGAAACACAGACCTGACCAGAGTGATAGAAACCACCTTTTACCAGGCTTGGGACCAATAGGTCTTTGTTGGCTGAAGGACAGACTATGACCGGGGCTACTCCTCCATGTTCTAGTGCAACCCTTGTTCCAGGCGCAAGTAACGAACGTAATTTCCAACCCACAGCTGATGAACCAATAAAGCTAAAAAAAGCAACCCTTTCATCAGTGACCAGCTTTTGCGCAACACTCACATCACAGCATATAAATTGGGCCCACTCTGGTGCTAAGCCCGCCTGATGCAATATTTTTATAAAGGCCTCACAGCAGAGCGGTGTGTCGTCTGCTGGCTTGACGATTACCGGATTTCCAGCTGCAACTGCTGGACCAACTTGATGCACTATCAAATTTAAAGGATGATTGAACGCTGAAATCGCAACCACTGGACCAATTGGCTCTTTGATAGTAAAAGCCATTTTTCCCTTGCCAGCTGGCGTTAAATCCATTGGTACTTCTGACCCTGAATTATTTGCAATCTCTGAGGCACAAGTCTCAACGCCGTCTATTGCTCGTTCGACTTCAACTTTCGCATCAATTAGGGGCTTTCCACCCTCCGACGCTATCAGCAAAGCAAGTTCATTTGCTCTACCCTTCATGATTTCCGCTGCCTTTTTCAAAATCGCGGCGCGCTCGTATTTTGGGAGCCCTTTCTTATTATTTCTGTGAGTTTTCTCGGCAATAGCCAATGCCGCTTCAACCTCACTCTCAGACGAAAGTTTTACCTTTCCAATCGAAGAAGCATCAAAGGGGTTGGTTACAAAAAGATGGCTCATAACTCAATATTTTCCACTGTTGATTTATGTTCTCTTAAATCAGTGATTAGTTCTTTAACGTTTTGTGAGTAATCAACTGGCATGTCTATTAAATGGACACCCCCTTCCCTGAATGCTCTGTCGACCGTCTCATCAAAGCCACTGACGCTAGTGATACGGTGTCCGTGTGCCCCATATGACTCAGCATATTTGACAAAGTCTGGATTATTATATTCCAGTCCCCAATCCTCAAAACCTGATCCCGCCTGTTTCCATCGGATCATTCCATAGGAATTGTCATTCAAGATGAGAACAACCAAATTCAAGTTCAACCTGACAGCTGTTTCAATCTCTTGACTATTCATCATAAAACCACCATCACCGCAAATAGACATTACCTTACGGTTTGGATGTATCATTGCAGCAAGCATCGCAGATGGCAGCCCCGCGCCCATCGTTGCAAGGGCATTGTCGAGAAGAATAGTGTTTGGTTGAAACGCCAGGTAATTTCTCGCAAACCAGATTTTATAGACACCATTATCGAGGGCAATAATATCATGATAACCCATCAAATTTCTAATCGCTGACACAATATTTTGTGGTCGCATTGGAAATACCGGCTCTTCGTCGAGTGGAAAAATCTTTCCTTTGACGTTGTCCCTGACCTTCTCAAAATCCTCTAAATCTATGTCGAGCTTCGAACCTAGCGCGTCCGCTAATGCATCAACTGACAGCGCAATATCACCAACGACCTCTATTTGGGGAAAATAAACTTGGTCCACTTGGGCCGACTTGTAATTTATATGGATTACCTCGGCACCACCGTGCTCCATAAAAAATGGAGGTTTTTCTATAACATCATGACCAATATTCACGATTAAATCAGCGATCTTGATGTAGTCATGTAAATAATCTTTATCTGAGAGAGCAGCAGTACCTAGAAAGTAGCTAGAGCTTTCGTCTACAACACCCTTTCCCATCTGAGTATTGCAAAAGGGCAAACCAATCATCCCAATGAATTCAGATATTGCTCGGCGAGCTTCCTTCCGATTTGCACCAGCTCCTATCAAAACTAAGGGCCGTTTTGCGCCTTTGATTGCATTGGCAGCGGCGTTTATGACCTCTTTACCTGCAACTGCGTAATGCCTTTCTCCTGGCGGGATTAAATCCACTAATTCCGCCGCCTCTTCTGCAATGTCCTCGGGCAGTTCAAGTAATACAGGGCCGGGCTTTTCTTCCTCTGCGATACGAAAGGCTTCTCGAACCAAAGAGGGAATTGTATTTGCATTAACAATTTGCTTTGTCATTTTGCAAATTGGCGCAAATAGTTGAACAACATCCACTATCTGAAACTGGCCTTGCTTCGACTTCTTTATGGGTTTTTGCCCAGTAATCATTACGAGAGGGAAACCCCCAAGAAATCCATACGCTGCAGGGGTCGTAAAATTTGTCGCACCGGGCCCTAACGTAGCAAGACATACCCCAGCCTTTCCGGTAAGTCTGCCATAAGTTGCAGCCATGAAGGCCGCTCCCTGTTCATGCCTGGTCAGAACAAGCTTGATCTTTTTGGATTTCCTCAGGGACTCTAGAATATCTAGGTTTTCTTCGCCGGGAATACCAAAAATATATTCAACCCCCTCATTCTCCAAAGCCTGAATGAACAAATCTGAAGCTTTCATGATAACCCCCGCAACATCACTTTCCGATTACAATCATGGAACACACTAAACTCATCGCATCCAATTACCAAGTGAAACTCATGATCACACTAATACCTTAGCTGAAATGTGGGAAAAGATAGTTCTTCTCGCTTCAAAATACAGAGGCTGAAAGTGTTAGACAAACGACCCTTCGTATTTCAATGAAACAGCAACCTTGACAAGCGAGCCCCGGCAGTGACCAATTGCCACATGATAGATTTCCGTTTGTGACACTATATCGTAACGGTGATGCTGACGCATAGCAACAAAACCAAAGCACCCCATGTAAGGAACCCAAGATGAAGTTTTATTTTCTTTTAATTGCTGCCTTTCTATCCACACCCTCTTTTGCCTCCGACGTTTCTATTGAAATGCTGAATAAAGATGCCAACGGCAACAAAATGGTATTTAGCCAAGAAGTGGTAAAAGTAGACGTTGGCGATACAGTGACCTGGCTTCCAAGCTCGAAAGGTCACAACGTTGAAATGATTTCGTCGCCCAATAAGATGAAGTTCAAATCAAAGAATGGAAGGGAAGCCAAAATCACTTTTGATACACCAGGCATTTATTATTACTTGTGCACACCTCATAAGGGCATGGGCATGATTGGCCTTGTAGTCGTTGGCAATGATATGTCCAACATCGACGATGTTAAAAAAGCTAAGGCATACGGTAAAAGTAAAAAGAAACTAAAAAAGCTCCTGGCTAGCCTTGAATAGGTAGCCGAATGACACGCGCATTTGTTTGAGCGGGGGACGTCATCTTTTATTGACCGTATCCCATCACGACATAAACTGTTGTTCAAAACCTTTACAACCACATGGTTTCAAAAAGGGGACAAAAAAGTAACAGTTTATTGTGAATGTGGCGGTCCAATATTTGGGTGAAATGTCCGAGCAGCTCTGTTAACAATTGATGGGCAGAAAGCAATTAGGGTGTTTTGTATTTTGTAGCCAGCACTGTTTGCAAAATGATTGGGCAAGCCTTTCGTTTGAAGCAGCCCATCTAATAGTAAAACAATGATAACGAAAGGTTGAACGAGCCATCAGAAATGGCCGCTCACACCTTTTTTTAAATCTGGTTGGGTTAGAGACTTTTTAGGTTAACTGCAGACGTCTTTCCATTCTGCCCCTCCTCAAGATCAAATGAAATAGCCTGATCTTCGGACAACCCATCCATTCCAGAATTTTGAACAGCCGTAATATGCACAAAGACATCTTGTGTTCCTTCCTCTGGCGCAATAAATCCATAACCCTTTTGTGAATTAAACCACTTAACTTTACCATTAGGCATTATTTTTAGTCTCCTTAACATGTGCCAAATCCGAATAATCACAGTCAGAAACTAAAAGGGAATAAATTCGCAGTCGACATTTCTGTTACTTTCAAAATCAAAAGAATGAGCCAATTAACGCAAATTTAAGAAATTAGCAAATATTTAAGATGCATTCTGACGCAAAATAATAAAAAACCGTGGCAACTCAACCATGATTTATCGACACAACGCTGGTATCACTGTATCCGGTGATATACGAAGACCACTCGCTCCCAACCAATCAGCGACCAGAAGGGATTAAAATAATGGGCTTACTGCAAAACGGTCGATGGGTGGACCAATGGTACAACACCAAAGGGTCGGAGGGGCAATTTGTTCGGACATCATCCCAGTTTAGGAACTGGATTACATCTGACGGTTCAGCAGGGCCGAGCGGAGAGTCAGGCTTCAAGGCAGAACGAGATCGCTATCACCTATACGTTTCCTTAGCTTGCCCTTGGGCGCACCGCACATTAATTTTTCGCGAGTTGAAGGGTCTTCAAAGCATTATTTCGATCTCAGTTGTTCACTGGCACATGGCTGAAAATGGTTGGACATTCAAACCTGGAGAAAGTGTGGTTAAAGACACGGTTAATGGTGTTGAAAATCTCTACCAATTATATACAACTGCCAAAGCTGATTATTCAGGTAGGGTAACTGTCCCAGTTTTATGGGACAAAAAAACCAAAACAATCGTTTCGAATGAGTCATCAGAAATCATTAGGATGTTCAATTCGGCCTTTGATGGCATTGGTGCGAATACTGGCGATTATTATCCCAGAAATTTGCGGGGTGAAATTAAAAAATTAAACACGTTGATTTATAACACGGTTAATAACGGTGTTTATAAAGCTGGGTTTGCTACAACTCAACAAGCCTACGAAGATGCCATCACGCCATTGTTTGAAACATTAGACTGGCTGGACTCACACCTGGCAAAACATCGCTTTCTGCTTGGTGACCAAATAACTGAGGCAGATTGGAGACTATTTACAACTCTGGTTAGGTTTGACCCAGTTTATTTTAGTCACTTCAAATGTAACTTGCGGAGGATCATTGACTATCCAAATTTATTCGGATACGTCCGCGACCTTTACCAACAACCGGGAGTAAGTGGTACCGTAAACATGGAGCACATAAAACGACATTATTACGGAAGCCATGAAACAATAAATCCAACAAAAATTGTACCTCTAGGCCCAAATATTGATTATTCCCTTCCTCACAACCGATCCAACATTAGGTGATGCATGACTAAGCTGGCGCCAAGATGACATTATTGGTGGATTTCTATTCAATTGGGCTCATCTTTTTAGAAAAATGCGACGCGACACAATGCTTCGACGAGATTGAGGTTGATTAAAAGAAAATGAAAAGAATAACGCATTGGTTTTTATTCTATTCGATGTTGTATTTGCACAGTGGCGCGGTGAATGCAAATTCTATGATTTTTGATGAATATGCTTGGACTAATCGCCTTGTAATTATGATAACAGATAAAAAAAACACAGACCTCGAGAAACAAGTCAGACAGTTTTTTGAGAACCATGTTTGTGATATTGACGATAGAAATTTGAAGCTACTTCATTTTCACAACAATGAACTAGGATTGACCCAACTGCAAAGAAAACACTCACAGACAGGTTTATGGCTCCTGGGATACGACGGCTCAATCAAAGATTTTAGTGTAGATGAGCAATTATTGAATCGGTTATTTCAAACCATCGACGGAATGCCAATACGCCAGGATGAAATGGTATTTGGGCCAGCCTGTGGTTAAACGGCGGGTAAAAACTTGAATTTTGCAACATATCTCCCCATTTATAGCAGCGGTAAGTAAAGGAGGGCACACCATGTCCATAGAAACAACCAACATCTCGGCTCGCACACATCCAACCGTTGCTCAGGCCATGTACCAGTGTGTGGCAGAAACAACAGTTACAACAATGATGGCACAAAACTTTCACTGGAACGTCACAGGGATGGCATTTGGTCCTCTACACGCTCTTTTCCAAGACATTTATGAAGATCATTTTCAGGCTCAAGACGAACTTGCTGAACGGATCAGATCAATCGGTCACACAGTGGATGGCAGATTGACGGCGATGATTGATATCTCAAAGGTGGTAGAAGACCCCGAAGGGTTCCGGAAGAATGACAAGGAAATGATCACCGCTCTGGCAGAGGCTCAAAAAACATTGGCAGCCACACTTGCCGGCGCTAGTGATATCGCGGCAGCAAATGGTGACAAACTCACTGAAGATTTGTGCGTAGAGCGTGGTCGTGCACATGAGAAATTTGCTTGGTTGCTTGAATCTCACGTTAGTTAAACAGTGTTGGAAGCAGACAGTCTAGGGTTGAACTAGCTATTGGGATTGTATCGGTCTACGTGAGCCTTTTCCCAATCTTCGTACCCCCCCAGACAGGTCTGCTGCATCCGTATTAATTGAAGAAAAGCTGCCTGGCTGTCTTTTGACTTTAACTTTTTACTAATCTTTTTTTGTGCCTTAGTCATTGAGCATCCTACGCAGTGTCCGTCTTCGCGGTACTTGCAAATTTTAACACATGGGCTGTAAGGTTTCGTCATTAAAATCTACTTAATTAATGTTTGATCAGGTCCACATATAGTGCGCCAGCGAGACTTCGCAATAGCGGAAACTGTAAATAAAATTTGCCGCGTTAAAAATTAAATATTACGAGCTGGACAACTGTTTTAGATGCAAATTCAAAAGCCCAAAAACTACAAGTCCATCAGTAGTTGTAGAACTTTTTTTAGTTACGCTACCGCATGGGTTTTAATAACTTGTGCGTTAAATTACTCTTCTTCATTGTCGGCATCAGAAAGCCATCAAAATAATCTGGATAAGGCTTGTGAGTTCATCACAAACCCTATTTTTGACGACAGCAAGATCAACGATGATGAGCCAAACATAATTCGTGATCGTTTTGGGAAGAAAGTTGCGGAACTTAATTTCAAACCATCAAGAGTTAATTGGAAGTTAGCCATACTATCCTTAATGGAGGGACAAGGCTCTCCGGCGGCTCAGGTTCGCGCATTGCCGCCTTGTCGAATTATATCTGCTCGGCAATTTGGAACAACTGCTGATGGTGACCGAATAATAACCTCCTATGGGCCAGACCTAACGTTTATTGGCACCGAACCCCAGAATCCACCGTTTGTGATGTCAGTGCAACCTGTTGGAGTGCCGCACGAACCTTTGCTCGCACTAATTGATACTGGCGTAAATTATAATCTGCCAATGGTTCAAAAAAATTTGGCTATAAGCCAAGATGGGGAACTTATTGGTTATGATTTTTGGGATAACGATAATCGTCCATACGATAAAGATCCCCGAAGAAATGCTTTTTTTCCGCTTCATCACGGCACTACCGTATTCAGCGCTCTTAGCCATGAGTTGGGTGATTTAAAGGTTGCTATATACAGATTTCCTGCGCAAAACATGTGCCTCTTCAAAGATCTTATCGATCACGCACAAAGAACTGGTGTAAAGATCATTAACATGTCGATGGGATCATATTCTCGAGATGATTGGGTATGTTTTTACGATGGTGCGAAAGAACATCCACATATATTATTCGTTGTCTCGGCAGGTAATGACGGTTTTGATATAGACTCCAATCCAGTTTTCCCCGCATCCCTAGACTTAGAAAACATGGTTGTAGTGACATCGTCTGATCAGTTTGGCAGGCTGCCAACGCAATCAAATTATGGACGAGGTTCCGTAGACCTCATGGTTCCAGCCGAAAAAGTCGATGTTTTTGATCATCGAGGCGTCTACACCACCGCAGGTGGCTCGAGTTACGCTGCACCAAGAGTGGCTGCCCTGGCCGCAAGATACTTGAAGAAAAATGCTGGAGCAAATACTGCAGACATAATCGATTTTTTAAAATCCCGGGCAATTGATAGTGGATCCAAACCCACAAGGTTTGGTTGGATCCCGGATCCGAGTGATAACTTCAAATTTTAGTCAGAGAAAGCATTTTCAAGATACGAATTAGCCAATGGTAAGGCGGATGGATTATGTCTTTCCATGAGATCAAGTGCCTTGTCAGCAAAAGCTCTGTCTCGAACTATTCCAGCATTTTGAATGCTCAAACGCAACGCTTGCTGATTAGATGGGTCAAGATCTAAGTAACGTTTCAAAATATCAATAGCTTGTTTAGGTTTTCTCGATAGATGATAGTTTACAGCTAAAGACATCAATGTGTTAGGGCTCCGTGGATCAAGTTTTTCACTTATGCGGAGGAATTTCTCAGAAATGTCAAACATCCACCAGCGCCCAAAAGCCTGTCCTGCTTGATCGAGCAATTGCTTGTTTTTGGATTTCAAACAATTTCTTTCGATTTTGGAAATTATAGGATTGGGTGGGTCTTTTAAAATTGATGCCGACGCGTGCAGTGCATCAGCGCAACGTCGAATGAAACCTCCAATTTCAGAAAAAGCTTCTTTATGCAAAGCGCCCATTGATCCTAAAACCTTATCAATGTTTGTAGCCGGTATAATCTCGCTGATACGATGGTCCCCTGATGCTAAAACCCCAACAAGCATGCCGTGCTCATTCACAACGGCCCCACCACTATTGCCCGGCAGCGCTTTTGAGTTACTGTGAATACGCGCCGTGGGGTGCTCTTCTAAATCTGGGTAAAGAGCAAATTTGCTATGCTTGTAAACACGAGAAGAATTTCTTCCCTGATCAAACGCCACCACATAAAGTGTTTGTGATTGAGTTTTGGCTAACAATTCTGGAAACTCGGGCTTAATTTGATTTAATCCTGAGGTAACAATTGCTAAGTCTACAGGTATGTCGTGCGGAATGACTTCAGCTTTTCCGACACTACCATCAAAATTCTTTATTAAAATAGATTGGTGGTCTTCCACAACGTGACGGTTTGTTACAATCTGACCGTCTTTAATCAATATCCCCGAAGCGATCATATTTGGCGTCTTAATACCAACAATTCTCTCACGCCACTCACAAACTGCACTTGGCGCTTCACACGCGACAGCACTCTCACTATTTGAGGGAACAGCGAGTAAGAATGAAATTGCAGTGACGTATTGCGCACACAGGCGCAGGTATGCATTTTTTTTCACTAGAAGAAGCACTCCGGTACAATGACAAAACAAAAATTAAATATAAAGGAAATCTGACATTGACAACAAATTTCACAGTAATAAGGTTAATAATCATTCTTAATTAGAAGCTGCGAATTAAACTGCTAATGTTTGACGATTACAAAATATCGAGCGAGGAGCTGGAACTTCTGGAGGCTGTTCGTGAAGTAGCAAAGCAAGCCCGCTCGATGCCAAAGATTGATATATTCAAAGCTTGTGAATTAGTTCAACTCGACATTGAACTGTTGACGCCAGAACTACTCAGCATTTTTATTCGCTCACTGCCCCAAGCTTTTGGGCGCTCAACTCATTTTCTTCCAAATGGAACTTTGGAACTCTCATGGGATGAAAAATGGCTGATTTCTCTAGTTTCAGCTATTAGTCGAGCTGATTACGACAGCGTGCATTTTTTGATCAGAACGGTTATTAGGCCTATTCATCAGAAACCCTGTCAGTCTATTGCGTTGCACCTCTGGAAAATTACAGCCTAAAATAAACACTCTGCGCAATCACACTCAAAATCGAAGCTGTCACTAACGCACAGATTTTCGGAAATTTATTAGTAAATAATCAAATGAATAGGGATTCTTCCAGGTAAAATGCCGTTGGTATTTGGTCTTCAGGACGTAATTAATCAAGCCCCGGAAATTGGCGCAAACTTGAAAAACAATCACCAAAAGTTCCAGCCATAATTTTTTTCAACAACTGTCAATGATGATAGCGCTATCAGTTAATTACTAATTTGCCTGCCATTTATACTTCCCTTCTGGCTCACAAGAATGTAGAAAATGGGGCGTTTGAAGACACCGGTTATCACGTTAAGTACGACGGAGAATGAAGTGTTAGAAAGTTTTTTTCCAAAGCCTAAACAATTTTTCTTTTGTGCGATTATGTGGTCATTATTGGGTGTTTTCTCATGGTATTTTGGTGGAAAGGAATTTGGGCTACTTTTTGGTTTTGATTTTCCCAAAAAAGATGCCCCCCCGGTAATTGGGCTTGGACATTTTACAACACCGGATTTCTTGTGGTTCTATATTTACTACTTCGTTTTTACATTACTTTTCTATGTTTTTTGGGCGTATTACTCCCCACACAAATGGCAATTGTGGTCTATTTTGGGTTCCGCGCTGATATTATTTTTCACATATTATCAAGTACAGGTAGCCGTTGCGGTCAACAATTGGTATCGCCCCTTTTATGACGCGATCCAAAATGCATTATCAGACAGCTCTACGACTACAGCTTCAGACCTGTATGGGTACATTTTGAGTTTTTTGATACTCGCAATGACTTATGTGTTGATTTCAATTTTGACGAGCTTTTTTGTTAGCCATTATGTGTTTAGGTGGCGTACGGCAATGAACGATTTCTACACCGCCAAGTGGGCATTAGTTCGTCACATTGAAGGTGCCTCTCAACGTATTCAGGAAGACACAATGCGTTTTGCATCAATTATGAAAAACCTCGGGGTTTCAATTGTCGACGCAGTAATGACGCTAATAGCTTTTTTGCCAGTGCTACTTCAGTTATCAGAAAACGTCAAAGAGCTGCCTGTCGTTGGCTCAATTGCCTATCCTTTAGTCTATGCTGCGTTATTTTGGTCCGTGTTTGGTACAATTCTAATGGTTGTCGCTGGCATTAAATTACCTGGCCTGGAATTTAAAAATCAGCGAGTGGAAGCAGCCTTTAGAAAAGAGTTGGTTCTTGGTGAAGACGACGAAAGCCGAGCGGAGCCGGTCGCGCTAAAAGAGTTATTTGACAATGTGCGGAAAAATTATTTTCGCATATATTTACATTACACGTATTTCAATTTGTTCAGAAACTTCTATTTTCAGCTTAACAATCTTTTTGCTTATGTTCTTCTCATACCAACGATAGCGCTGGGAACGATTACTCTTGGCATAATGAATCAAATAATCAGAGCATTCAGTGAAGTTACCAGTTCGTTCCAATATTTGGTCAGATCTTGGTCAACCATAATAGACTTAATTTCTGTGTTCAAACGATTGCAGGCTTTTGAGGCTGCCTTTCATGGAAAAGCTCTGCCAAAACTTGACTTAGAATTTATCAAAACTGATGGACGCGTGGATAAATAGTGCTCTTTATCATATAGGTTTGCGGAATTAATTTTTTGAAATACGGATTGCCTTGGTACACTTCGTTGATTTGACAAAGTTTGAAAATGCGCAGCTCTCACCTGGGATTGTTTGGTTGCTAATGAGTGTCGATAAAAATTATAAGTAACATTCAGATTTAGCTCCCATAAACTGATGGGAGCACCCTCGTGGAATTCCATATGATAAAGGTGGGTGCCTCGACGCAATTTCAAGTTAATTTTCGACTTTGTTGATACAGCCTTTATGCGGTATTACACGATCTCGACTTTTCATAAATTTGAGAAAATTTACGACGAGGGTGAAATTGGAGGACCGTCAAATCAAGGTGAGTCAGATTAGCGTTACACGCTCAAAACATTGGCCTCGACACTTAAACAATTTATGAATTTTATCTCGAGAAGTAAAATCAGGTTAAAGTCTGAGGATGGCGACTCTATTCAACATGCACTCGGTTTAATTTTTTTCGTATCATTCTCTAGCCTCGATACGACATGGGATGACTTGGTCATTCTTAAAAACACGTTATTTCATGAACTTTTGTGATGATTTTCTATGAAACTCATATTTAGCAGAAAAGGCTTTGATAGCAGTGCTGGCGGTTTTCCCAGTCCAATTACAAATGGAAAACCGATTAGTCTTCCAATTCCATATCAAAGTAGCAATGTCTCATACCAGCATTTAAAACTAGGAAAAATTGTAAAAGATCTGACTAGGGGAAAACTCAATGAGAAAGATTTTTGTCACAATGACCCAGACTTAGAAATGGGCGCATTTGGACAAGTCTCCTCAGCACAGTCACACCTGAGTAACCAAAATGTTGCCCCCGGTGATCTTTTTTTGTTTTTTGGTTGGTTCAAAGAAGCAGAACTAGTTGATTTTAATTATTGTTACAAGAGCAACGCGTTAGACCATCATAGAATTTTTGGTTGGATGTTTATTGATCAAAAATTTAACGTAGGATCCGAAACGGAAGAATTCAGGCGCAAATTCACAAAATATGCAAATCATCCGCACGCAACTGGTAAATGGGGGCCAAACAACACCATATACCTCGCACCTGAAACTTTCTCTCTGTTTGGGGAATATACTATTAGAGGTTTTGGAAATTTTTCAGTTTCTAAGCGAACATTGCTCACCAACGAAACCGCTGTGAGTAAAAGGTTTTGGAGTGTCCCAGACTGGTTAAATCCAGCAAAAGGTGGTTGCATACCATCCTACCACGATGAAAGAAGTTACATCGATGGATTACTCAAAACTGCCGGCCGTGGTCAGGAGTTTGTATGCCATCCTTGTCAAAATAATAAGTTCAAGGAATGGTTGTTAGAACTTTTTAGTGAAGAAATAAATAACCTCAATCAAACTAAAAGTGCCAAACAGGAAATTAGCCAGCCCTAATACAACTCTCCCAACCCACCTGTATCAAAGCACCATCTGAGGTTAGCTAGGGACAGGTATATCTAAAGAATTAGTTTATTAAGGACCTAAGAATCAAAAAGGAGCAATAGTCTACAATGATCCGCTCACACCAATCGAAATCGAGATTTCTGGCTTTTTTATACATTGCCTCTTTTCTTGAAGGGTCCTTATATGCCGCCGGCGCGATGATGCATTTTCACCAAGGTTTTTTGCAAAATCAAACTCATTTGCAAGAGCACCACAGTCAAGCAGGTCATCCCCTTCTTTGACAAGAATAGACTTGTCTGGTTTCGCACACGCAATCAGTAACGAAGAGAATAAAACAATCACTAATGTTGAGTTCGCCATCTTCTCACCCAGCCAGTTAATGGATAAACACCATAATCTTAACGCCATTTAACCACACTGAAATGAGTTAAATTATCGCAGTTACTGGAATCGTATTTCATGACTAATGTTTACAAACATTGGCAAGCATACGTTGATCAAAATTTAGGGGGGACATTGTGTCCTCGGTAGCTGTTTACAAAACTAAATGTGAGTTTAGCAAGACTGTTCAGGCGATGACACAACTGCCTTTCTCCTTAATTACAAATTTTATCGTATCATATTCGCCAACATTCTTTTCGCGGAATATTTTTACATCTCTTTTCAAGAAACACTTCTCCTGATAACCTGAAGGTGGAGGTGTGTTATGCAGAAGAATAACCCAGAGGACATTAAGCACGTTATATATATTTCAAGACCAACTCATTTTGACCATATTGTCCTGGAAGACATATTAAAAACATCAAGATCAAATAATCCAAAAAACAGCATCACTGGAAATTTGATTTATCATTCAGATTTATTTTTACAAATACTAGAAGGCCCACCAAAAGCAATAAACGACCTGTACAGCAAAATTCTTTCAGATAGTCGGCATGATGACATCGTAAAATTGCGTGACTCTGAGTTCCACAAGAGGCTCTTCTCCTCTTGGGCAATGAAAAATGATGGTTATCAGAGTTGGATGCTATCAAGACATGAGATAAATAAGTTTAATGCGGATGAGGCACTGTCATTATTTGACAAATTGGCGAGAGAAACAGACCAATTCACGTCTTAAATTAACTCGTCTTCTGGTACAAAAATATCATGGACAAATGATGTCGAGGTTGATCACTAACGCTTAAATAGCCAAATAACACGGGTATTTACTATATATAGAACCACTCATGTAATGCTCATCAAGGGCAATCAAAATAGTTACCTAGCGGTTAACCTAATCTGTGTTCTCTTGAATGAATTTATATTTATATATCTGCATAGACCGCATCTGTTTGATCTATACAACTTTCCAAAAACTCTAAAGGAAATATGCCTTCCATTCTAATTTGCCATCACATCTCCGACGCAGTCAGATCACAGACATTGGTCGTTACGGGTCCTACAGATTTGGGATGGCTCGTTTCAAGTCAGGGTTTGTGGAAAGGATGGCTTCTAATGCCATAGAAATCTTCAGCAATTCGAGATCGCCATGGCGTTTGCCAACAAGCTGGACTCCGAAAGGCAAACCAAGGTGATCATATCCACATGGCAGAGCCAGGACAGGATGCCCTGTTAGCGTCAGAGCGGAACGAATTAGTGAAGCATCCATATAGTTTTCCATTTTTTTTCCGTTGATCTCACGTGGAATACCATCTTCAATTCGGAAAGCTGGCGTTGCATTTCCCGGGACAATAAGCAGATCTATATCTTTAAAGAAAGCTTCAAAATCTCTATAAATTTTTCGCCATTGAGTCTCAGCTATAGAAACGTCTAAGAGGCTCATTTTTTCTCCAGCTTTGACATTTGCGATAATATTTTTAGATAAAATATCACGATGTTTTTCGTAGCGCATCTTGTGGCTAGCCAGATAATTGACGCAACGTAATGTCCAAAAACAATCCCTCGCACCAGAAAAATCTGGGTTGTGATAATCAAGAGAGCGAAATGTGTTCGCAAGGGTGCCAATGGCTCTTTTAAAACATCCCCGGATCCCATCATCCAGCGGTGCAACACCCCCAAAATCCTCAGTCCATGCGACGCGGACATTTTTGAGGTTGGCCGGTTTAATTTTCAGAAAGGTTTGCGGGTTGCATGGGTTGGCCATGGGATCCCGATTGTCGTTGCCAACACAACCCGTCATCATGAGAGCGATGTCAGGAACGCTACGTGCCATGGGGCCCTGCACATTGAAATGGGTGTAATTGAGGGTACGATTTTCTTGGGGAACGAGACCTGGTGTTGAGCGAAACCCAACAACGCCACACCACGTTGCCGGATTTCTAAGGCTACCACCCGTGTCACCGCCTTGACATAGCGGAAGCATGTTTGTCGCCAAAGCTGCTGCTGCCCCTCCAGACGATCCTCCAGAGGTACGCTCTAGATCAAAGGGATTACGGGTTGGCCCATATACGAGGTTATCAGTTGCGGTGCCAGACCCAAACTCCGGTGTATTGGTCTTGCCAACAATAATGCCGCCAGCAGCCCGGAGGCGAGCGACGAGTGCATCATCCTCTGTGGGCACATGATTTTCGAATAATTTTGAACCCCATGTAGTTCGAAGGCCTTTTGTTGCATTTAAATCCTTTATTCCGATAGGAAGGCCATGTAGTGGGGGAAGAGCGTTCCCCGCCAGAACAGCATTTTCAGCAATTTTTGCTTCTCTTCGGGCTCGCTTTAAATCAGTCGCAACGATGGCATTAATCTGGGGATTGACGGCCTCAATTCGACTAATACATGCCTCCAGAAGTTCTGTGGGTGATAGCTCTCCGCGGCCAATTAACCGCCGAGCTTCTGAAGCGCTTAATTCGCTCGGGTCATTCATGCTCGGTTAGCCGTGGCTAAGCTCTCCCTTAATTCATTGCGCATTTGGACGACGACGCCCCTCGAGCAAAAAGCCATTTCAGTTTTGTTGCGGAGAAGGAAACCATGATCTATACCCAATTTGTTTGGGTTTGGGGTTGTAAATGAAGGGATAACAGAATGAGCGACATGGCTCGCGCCATTCTGCCATGTGCAATCCAAATTGGGTAACCTACCGCGTTCGATGGCCACACCGAGTAAAGTTGGTTTGCAGTCATCAAGACAGATTCGAATTGCGCAGACTGCGGGCCCCTTATGAAATTGGCGTTTTGTTTCTAGTGGAGGGGTTGGCACCATTTTTTTCCTTTTTTTTACCCAAAACCTAAACCATCACGTTAATCAGGATTATAATCATATAAACGTTTCTAATTTTTTTAGTTTAGGTATCATCAGAGAAAAGTCGAGGGTGTCTGTATATTGCTCAAAAAGGACGCGCATGAGTTCACTCGCCAAATTAAAAGTGCTTGATCTCACAACGCACCTATCTGGACCTTATTGCTCCATGATTCTTGCAGATCATGGTGCTGATGTCGTTAAGGTAGAAAACCCCAATGGTGGAGATCCATTACGTCACTCCCCCCCCTTCCAAGAGGGTGAGAGTGCTCCTTTCATGCTCTGGAATCGTAATAAAAGATCAGTAGCGTTGGACCTAAAGAGTAAGGACGATTTACGCATTTTACGGCAAATGGCTGAAAAAGCAGACGTAATGATTGAAAACTTTAGGCCCCGAACAGCGAGAAGGCTCGGCATTGATTATAAAGCCATTACACAAATTAACCCTGACATAATTTATTGCTCAATTTCTGGTTTTGGACAGACAGGGCCTTATGCGGAGCGTGGAGGCTTTGATCTGATTGCAAACGCGATGTCTGGATTGATGTCAATTAATGGCCCTGCTGACGGCCCCCCCTTCAGGATTCCGATGCCAGTTTCAGACGTATGCGCTGGAATGCATGCAGCAATTGGCATATTATTGGCGCTGACCAATCGGGAGAATACCGGTTCTGGGCAATATATTGACACAAGCCTTTTTGAGGCTGGGATATCCCTCGGTGTTTATGAAGCTGCCAGCGTTTTTGCAAATGGGGAAGTGCCAGAAAGGCTTGGGCAAGCGCACAGAGGAAGTGCACCGTATCAGATGTTTAAAACGGCAGATGGTTATATAACGGTCGGTGGAGCACAAGAGAATTTTTGGGTTTCTCTATGTAAAGTTCTTGGTTGCGAGCATTTTTTAGATGACCCCAAATATAAGTCAAAAGAAAAACGGGTAAAAAACCATGTTCGTCTCGCCGAAGATCTGACCACTTTTTTCGAGAATTATTCAACTGAAGAGATATGGAAACTCCTGGATGATGCCGATATTCCAGCTGGCCCAGTTTTGAACCATGTTGACGTTTTCAACAACCCGCAAACAATTGAAAGAGGTATGGTTGAGACAGTTAGTCATTCAAAGGTTGGAGACATGAAAACTCTTGGGTCACCGGTCAAACTGTCAAAGACACCGGCGAAAATTGTAAAAAGTGCCCCATTATTAGGAGAACATAACGATGAAGTGCTGAGCGATTGGAGTCTTTCTAAATGAGGCAATCTAGCCCTGTGTTTCTGCCCGTATTAATTAATACCGGTGGGGGCATTTTTTTGGCACAACAGATTTCACACGCCAACAAATCCGATGGAAATATCCCCATCCATTTTAACTGATCAAAAAGGTAGAAAGCCTCTGATCAATGGCAGGAAGGCCATCGCCTTTTGAAGCAAACCCACTAAGCTGACACCAAATCGGGGCAGTATAAATAAAGCAATACCCGCTAACACCACTCCAAGTAACAAAATAGGGAGCAAACTTGGCGGTCTTGGCTTTACTTCTCCGTCAACCACATCTCCATCAATGACATCATCAGCCTGTTTCTTGGTGAGAACCTTTGCAACAAATAGACCAATAGCTACGCCTAAAGCGGATAAAATGAGTAATCTGATCATATTATAGATGTTGGGTTTGCCTACGCAGAAATCAACCGTTGTAATTTATTCGTATTCGCTATCAATACAAAGTAAATTAGACAGCTATATGGGGTCGTTAGTTTATGGAACAACATATTGGGAGACAACAATGAAAATAATGGGGATAGGAATATGCCTTGCAATAATGCTTGGGGCAATATTGCAAATTGGACATCATTTATTCATTGACATCAATTCAGCATTATTTGTTTTAGGAGGAGCAACGGGGTTTTTGGTCTTTAAGAAGAATTCAGGTGATCACATCAAAAATTTTGGGCAGGGCGCTGTCTATTTTGGCTGGTTAGGAACCCTGATCGGATTAATTGCTATTACTGGCAACAGATTTATGGTGTGGGGTGATGTAGAAAAAATGGGTCCAGCTTTAGCAGTGGCGATGCTGACTATATTGTATGGCTACACAATTAAGATGGTCACTATTGCCCTTACTGAAGATTAATCCTTGTTCACAATTATGATTCTTTTAGGAGATGTTTGAGTTGGGTAGTGAGAACATCATTCAACGCCTATTGCGAAAGTCATTTTTTAAGGCAATCCTATTCAGAGGATTATGGTGACTGGCGCAGTTTTTGAAATTTAGAAGAGGGGCAAATGCTCAGTAAAAGCCTGACAACAAATTTAGCTGCGCTTGCAATTATAGCCGCCAGTTATCTGTCCCCAAAATACAATGAGATAATATATCTAATTGGTCTTTTCGCACTCTCCGGTGGAATTACAAACTGGCTAGCCATTCACATGTTATTTGAGAAAGTGCCATTCTTTTATGGGTCGGGGGTAATCCCAAGTAGATTCGAAGAATTTAAACTTGGAATAAAGCAGCTTGTAATGACTGAATTTTTTACTCCACAGAATATAAACGTTTTCGTAGATCAACAAACCGAAGTCCTCTTGGCAGATATCAACAACATAATTGATTTTGACCGTGTGTTCGATGGATTGGTTGAAGCCATAGAAGGCTCATCAATGGGTAGCATGCTAACGATTTTGGGGGGCAGAAAAGCACTACAACCTCTCAAAGAACCTATTACCCTGAAACTTCAAGAAATCATAAAGGAAATGAAAGAATCAAAAACTGGTGACAAAGACCTGACTTCATCTTTGTTAACTCAGGTGGAACAAATAATTGACCAGCGACTTAACCAACTTACGCCGTTACAAGTGAAAAATATAATACAGGAAATGATTCGCAAACATCTAGGGTGGCTAGTAGTTTGGGGTGGTGTAGTTGGAGGTTTTATCGGATTTGCAGTTGCCATTGTCTAGGACCTACACAGCCTGCCTTTGTCATATGCCAGTAATTGAGATTGACACTTACCCTATGAAAAAGAACGACCTAACTTTATTGCTAAGGCGACAAATCAATGGTGAACACTACAAGCGTTAAGTTTGGCATCATCACATGCATCTCACTCATTTCCATCATCTCTAATATTGCTTTGATTAAAGTGGTCGTGAGTCTTCTGGTCGTATTGACTCTCGTTATAAACTTATTTGCCCCAATAAGTTGGTTCATTGCGCAAATAGGCGGCAAACACCCAGTGCTGATTTTAATGTCATACATCGGAACCGCATTGTTTGCATTAGATGCAAAATTGATGACATTTGCCGATTTATCCAAAACAGAACTGGAAAAATGGACAGCCAAAACGTTTTGGCAATCTCAGCTGGCCAATAGAACATGATAAACAAAAAACAACCGCACCTAAATTAGCTCAGATCAGAAGTTTAAAGCCGATGAAAATTGAAAAAGTGACCGAAGATGTTTTTAAAGTAACAATCCTAGGAAGCGTGGCAACGCAGCATGAAGTTACCATTACTGATATTGCGTATCATCATCTTACGAATGGGCGAGCAACTAAAGAAGAGCTTTTGGATTTTTCATTCAAATTCCTTTTGGAGCGGGAACCCAATACTTCAATTCTCAGTCAATTCGATATAACAGTTATTTCGCATTACTTTCCAGAGTATGAGTCTGAATTGCTACAAATACTGAGTTAAAGGAAAAGAGGTCCAATAATGAAACTTGAATTCCATCATATTAATTACGTCTCCAAAAACATCGAAGAGCTAGATGTGTTCTATCAAGACATCATGCAAATGGAGACAATTTCTCCCAAGAAATTCCCAAGGACAACTGCGACTCAAAAAATAGGATATGATGGCAAAATCAAATTTGTGACTGAAGGAACCATGCAAATGCATTTAGCAGAGCAAGACTTGACCGTTGCGAAGAGGCATAGTCAAGAAATAAACCCAGTTGAAAAGGGACATATTGCTTTTAGGACAGATGATATTGAGGAATTCAAAGCTCTTTTAAGAGAGAAAAATATCCGATTTTCTGACTATGGGACTACATTTGCTAGGGATTGGTATCAGATTTTTTTTCATGACCCTGTTGGCAATGTCATCGAAGTTCACCAATTAATAGGCTAGTTTGTGTTTGCTATGATCATATAAACTAAAAATTCGGACGAGTTGATCCAGCCCATCTGTTAATGATGCAGGTCCGGGCTGCAAAATCAGCGGGGATTTAATTTCATAAATACAGCTTCTCTCTACTGCTGGCACAACGGACCACCCTTCTCTTTCATGGAATGTCTGAGTCCTAACTTTTTTGCCACACCAACTTGCAACAATAATATCTGGTGATGCGTTTATGACTTGCTGAGAGGTCACTATCCGGTCAGTCGCAGCCTCATTGCCAGAAAGCTCAAAAAAGACATCCTGTCCCCCTGCTATTTCTATCAGCTCTGAGACCCATTTAATTCCAGCTATCATGGGTGAGTTCCATTCCTCAAAATACACTCGCGGTCGATCAACATATTTTTTCTTGATCCGGATATCATTTAGACGCTTTTCATAAGACAAGGCGAGTTCTTCCGCCTTTTCCCCCACACCAACAGTTGCACCTAAGTGACGGATCATGGCAAGAATTCCAGCTATATCGCGCTGATTGTAAGCCATCACAGCGACACCACTTTTAACCAACTCAGCCGCAATGTCGGCTTGCAAATCTGAAAAGGTTAGTACTAAATCAGGTTGGAGTGAGAGTATTCTGCTAATTTTTGCAGATGTAAAGGCAGCGACCCGCTCCTTTTCCTCACGAACGACTGGGGGACGCACTGCATATCCAGTAACGCCAACAATTCGATCTTGTTGACCGAGTAAATACAACGTTTCTACTGTTTCTTCGGAGAGACAAATTATTCTTTCCGGTGGAAAATTGCGCACTTTGTTCAACACTTTCAATAGAATTAAGGACTCTGATCACGCCCAGATTCGGTCAAACAGTCACAGAACAAACTAGTAAAGTTCATGACTTTTAATGTCAAAACCTAGCACTAGGGTCACCTCTTGTTAAGACAGCAAAACAAGCACGATGACTTATCGACTAATAGCTTTTAGAATGCGCGTGAATAAACAGCTGTTTTAAGTTAGGCTAATGGAATAAATGCCAAAGGATAGACCTCTAGCCTCAAACATCACAGGAGAATTTTATGGCAAAGACCGTGGCAAATAAAGCCGGCCTCTATATTGTCGATCCTGAGCGTAAAGGAGCGGCCTCGGGTAAACCAAAGGATGCGGCAGACCATGAAAGCCAAAAGGCTTATTATACTCGCAAGTACATGGAAATCCATGCTGCCCGAATTAAGAAAAGAGGTCACCCGAAGGTAACCCAAGTTGAATAACATCTTTCCTATCCAGCCAAGGAAGTTGTTATTGTCTTGTTACATCTAAACCCCAAGCCTGATTAGATGGGTTTACGACCTCATTGGACTATTGTCAGCAACGATTGGGAGGGTTGCCAGTACATCGAGGTCGTCCAACATCATCCTCCCTCAAAATCCGTTTTCGCAAATAAGCTGTTTCAATCAGTTTATTTGAGAATAGGTTTGTCCAATCAGCTAAGGTTAAACAACCCATCGCTGCTATCATCAAAGTTATGCCTTTAAGATTTGTACTTGCCAGCGTTTTGGCAGTGATATTGTCTTTTCGTTAACCTCTAAATTTTTTTATTCGTATGCTGAACAAAAGATTTTTCAGTCTTTCTTGTCTAATACTTTTTTGAATATCTCTCCCTTCTCCAATATTTCCTTCAGCACCGTTTCACTCCCGGCGCTGATAGCCCCATCACCTTTTTTAATTTCATACCACGCTTTAATTTGCCGTAGTTGTTTAGCCGTTAAAATCACCTCGTACTGTTTTGCCACTTTATAAGAGACATCAAAATACTTCATGACCATTTCAGTTTTTTCAGTTTTCATTTTTACCTTAACTGCTGCGTATCGGATAAATTGCGGTAGAATTGTGAATTTTCATTTGGTGTTGTAATCCAAATTTCATCGCGCCTTTTACGGATATGATTAAGCGCCCTTTTTAGATGCTTTTGTCTAAACGGCTGGCCAACAATGAATGAATGTAACGAGAGAGGGAAAACAATTGGGTGTGACTTGTTTGGAGAGTGTATCAGGATCTTTTACCTACTATTGAGTATGCGTCTCATAGTATCGCTTGCGGTTCGTGTAAAGAAACGGGGTGCGATACCGTGAATAATCAGTGCAGGCACCAGTAATTGAAGCTTGATAGCGACTTTTAATGCAGAAATCATATGCTCCAAGCCTGTTTCTTCGACTTCCCTTAAATGTTCTCTACATTCTTTGCTGAACATATTGTTCCCTAAATTCGATAGCTACCATAATAATACTACTCACATTCGGACAGAGATCAATGAATTACAATTGCGCCTTTTGACGCATCAAACCCGACCCCCTCAGTGACTATGTTAGCTTTGGCACTAATTATATGGGGTTAAATGTAGCTTTACTTGATTGGCAGGCAAATAGAGAACTCGACTAGTAAGTAGCTTTTCATGAGATTGAGAAACATATCGCACTATCATGTGACGTCTTACAAAATAAATGATCGAATTTTAAATTTGGATTTTTTATATCAAATAGGATCCGTTATTAATGAAGGCCAAACAGATGGAAAAAATAAAGATTGCACTCGGCAAGGCCCCAATTTCTGTGCTGTTTCTAAAAAACGAAACCAGCAAGCTAAATCTTGTGCATCAGCCAGTCACGCCAATCCACCTTGTATTCCGGCCAATGGTAGAAGAGATGGCGTTTGATGTAAGTGAACTAGCAATTGTCACCGCAATTCAGGCGGTTGAGCAGAATCGAAATATTGTGCCACTTCCAATCACTATCTCAGCTCGGGTTCAGCATAAGTGTATCATTCAAAATGGTGAATTTACCAATTTCACACCCTCTGATCTGGAAGGCAAACGAGTTGCCGTTCGTGCTTTCAGCCAGACCACTGGCGCATGGGTGCGAACAATTCTAGACACAGAATATGGCGTGGATTGCTCCAAGATTGAATGGATCACACAAGAAGCGCCGCATGTTGCCGGGGCGCCTGAGCCATCTATTGTTGTGCGTGATCCCAATGGCGCATCACCCTTGGATCTGATTAGACAAGGTGTTGTTGATGCCGCCATTTTTGGCAATGATTTGCCAGATGAACCTTGGGCAAAACCAATCATTGCAAACCCAGATAAGGTTGGTAAAACCAGTCTGGAAGCAACTGGCATTATCCAGATCAATCATATTATTGCCGTTTCGCGACCATTTTTCGAACAGCGGCAAAGTGATGTAAAAATGATCATGCAGGGTTTTTCAGCGGCGCGCCATCAGCTCAGCAAATATGAACAGCGCATGCTGCCAGCCGGTCAGGCCGAAATGCAAAAATCCGTTGAAAAGCTTGTTGGATCACTATTACGGCAGGGGCTCATCAGTCGCAATTTACGGTTTCAGGACATTTTTGATAATGGCCTGAGGCCCTGTAAAACAGGGCCCCGATAAGTCTTTCCCAAGTCAGAAAAACAAGACATTCTCATCCCAACCAAAGACTGACACCAGCGACATTAGAGCTAGCGGTATGATAAACAGAGTTCTCATACACAGACTGTAATATGATTTTTATATTTCATTAAAGTGAGCTGCAGAGTACTTGATTATCCCGCGGGGGGATGCATAGCACTCGTCTCAAAAAAATAATAAATGCCATTACCGCGGATTACTTGGGTTCGGCAAAAAATATGGTGGAAACTTCCCTTAAATAAAGAACATGAATGGGGAGCAAGAATTGCAAATAGAAGCCATGGTAATGGATGTCCTTTTGTTCAGGTCAACGAAAAGCAATCTCCAAATCACAGCTGCGGCTGCCGTTAGATTAATAGATACATTGCTCTAGCACTACCCAAACAGCACATCTCCTGATAGCATCATCATTGTGAACAGGTCCTATGAAATATTTTTTCGACTGTTTTCTGAGAAATCTGTCCTTAAGATTGATGTGATTGGGAGTGCTAATGATGAGGGTAACAGTTATCGCAATATTTTTTACTTTTTGCTTTCTTGGCTTTACACCCAAGTCAAAAGCAAATGAGTTGGACAACGCTGCTGCTTGCTCCGGCGTTGTCCTTGGAAATGCATCAATAGATTATAGTTTGGGCGATGAAGCTAGTTTTAATGAGGGAGTCAGTTTGGCAATCACAGCATATTTGAGTGAAGTCCTGGGCAGCTCTTCAGCTAAAGAGGATATAGCAATTGCCGACCAGATACTTGCAACTAACACAGATAAAATCATTAATGCTGCAAACACTGAAACATTTGATGCAAATGTCTACGAAGAAGTAGTCAAATGCTATCGCAGAGTAGCAAGTCTTTTGCTTAAAAATCGGAAAATTATTGAGCAAAATAACGATAAGATAGACCAGCTTATTATTCAAAGAATTAAATTACTTAAACGGATTCTTTCAGCTGGTTAATAGCTATCACACCTAATTTATGTGACAGCACTTAATATAGTAGGTACGTGGGTGGGTATGTTTTCTCCCTACCCTTCTTTGTATTTATCGAGGCATCTATATGTATTTTCCACTCTGCACTGCAAAGACTGATGGCGTTTTCTTGTTTTTTGAAACTTGCGCAAACCGCCAAAGAAATTTGACTAAAGGAGCATAGGCTTGATCGATATTGTAGACCCTCGTGGGGAGAAAGCTGGAATTGAAGCTAGTAGTGCAGAGATAAAATGGCCTAATGGATTTGTGGGGCAAAGAGTTGGTTTTTTTGGAAACGGTAAGTCTAATGTTGAGAGATTCTTCAGCAAATGGGCTGAGCGGACTTTGGATGAGGGAGCAGTTGACACCTTAACTCTGATGAAAGAAGGCCCGATGTCGAGAGGTGGCTTTGAACGTTACCAGAAATTCAAAGAAAATACAGATATAGTAATTGTGGGCGTTTGCGATGGTGGCACGGCCGCCTCTCAAGGCGCAATCGATGCTGCAGCGCTAGCCAATATTGGTGTTCCAACTATAATGCTTTGCACGGATGCGTTTGTTGGTTTAGCGAAGATCTCATTACCCGAGAGTTGCGATGGAGTGCAGGTGTTGGTAATACCTCACCCACTCTCATCACTAACATCCACTCAAACGAGTGATCTTGCACAGCGCACTTTTCCTGACTTAAAATTACTGCTTTCAGACGGGTCGGGGGCTAGCGTTGATCACAGTCAAGGCACGGTATCTTCGGCTCAAGATCTTTTGAAACTTGCTCAATGCTTAACCGAAGTGAAGGAAGTTGACTTTGATTATAGAACCTCAGGGTTGATGCAGGAGCTTGGTTTATCTGATGGCCTTCCAGTTTTTTTACCAACAAAAGAGCGAGTAAATAAAATTCTAGATTTTTGGCCAACCTCACTTCCTCATGATAGCACGCCTGTTGTGCCACCGAGAAATGGTTTAGCTACACCAACTGTCATCGCCGCAAATGCCGTAATGACTGGGATGCCGCCCAATATTGCACCATATGCTGCTGCGGTGACGCATGCGTTATGTAATCCTAATTTCCAAGTTTTTAACCTTCAGACAACAACAAATCCCGTTACCCCAGTAATAGTTGTTGGGGGGCCCTCTACCGAAAAAAACGGGTTTAACAACAAGTTGGGGGCGTTGGGTAGTGGCAATGTGAATAATGCATCACTTGGAAGAACACTTAAACTATGTATGCGAAATATTGGTGGCGCCAGCGCGGAAAGTGGTATTGATCCCGCAACAATTGGCCAACCGGGTAAGTATACCTTTTGTTTTGCTGAGCTTGAGGGTGTTGTTCACTGGCCGCCACTGAGGTCCCAAACCAAAAATGCTTTAGGCACCAACCATGATGCGGTGACTTTGGTTGGGGTTACAGGAACGGCGAACATGATAATCAAAGCCACCTCCGCACAAGAGTTGATAGAAATGATCGCAAAAAGTATCAGAAGTGTGGGCAGCAACGATTATATGTTTGGCGGATCACCACTTTTGGTGCTTTGCCCGGAACACGCTCAAATTTTTGAGAGTGAAAAAATTGGTATTCAAGAAGTAAAAAAATCCTTGTTTGAAATGACAAAACTTAAGTTTTCAGAGTTTGCACCAAAAAACCGGGAAATGATGAGAACTCCAAGACTTGCGGATTTGGGGATGCTAACCCCAGATAGTGATGTACCAATGACCAAGAACGCAGACGGCTTTTTGATATGCGTTGCGGGTGGGGCAAGCCTTCACTCAACGTTTATGCCCTCATTTGGTGGTTCAATTCCAGTTTCACATGCTGTCGAATTAGGAGCTTAACGATGAACAAGAGGTGGAAGAACCGGCCACACGGATCAAATTGGGGTGATTTTGGTCCTGATGATCAAGTTGGACGGATTAATTTGTTAACGCCTGAGCGACGGCTAGAGGCGGTCAAAGAAGTTAAGGCAGGGATCAGCTTTTGCTTGAGCTTGCCTCTCGATTATCCGGGAGGAAATTCTGTTAACCCGAAGCGGTTTCCACCTGTCTTAAGACCAACTCTTCACTCAGACAATAGCCATTATTACAACCTAAGTTGGCGAGATTATTATGCCGGCTTTGAGGATGTATCGTCAGATGACAGCGTCTTATTGCACACACAATATTCGACACAGTGGGACAGCCTGGGACATGCAGGAGCCTTGTTTGATGCAGATGGAGATGGGATTGAAGAGATAGTCTATTACAACGGCTGGAGGGGTGGAGAGCATATTAAAGGTCCGTCAGATTTTGCGAGTTCGGAGCAAAACGGATCTGTTAAGGCTGAACGATTGGGTATTGAGAATATGGCGGCGACATGCGTTCAAGGCCGCGGTGTTCTAATTGACCTTCAAAAGCATTTTGGTGAAGAACGTAAGTTTGTTGGCTTCGAAGATTTAGAGCGCGTAATAAGAAAAGACGACGTTGTTATTGAGCCGGGTGACATGCTCGTTCTTCATACAGGCTGGTCGACTATGCTTTACAGGATGGAATTAAAACCTAATGCAGAAAAATTACACAGTTCTTGCGCCGTTCTCGACGGGGATGACCCTAAACTTTTAGATTGGATTGAGAGCAGTCAAATATCTGCATTGATCTCTGATAACTATGCCATAGAAGATGCTCGCATAGAAAGATCATCAAATTACAAAGGCCCACGATTGCCAATTCATAATAAATGTCTTTTCAAACTGGGATTACCACTAGGAGAGTTGTGGTACTTGGAAGAATTAGCAAAATGGCTCTTGGTTAATGGAAGAAATCGGTTTTTTTTAACAGCGCCTCCTCTACGGCTTACTGGCGCGGTTGGCTCTCCCGTCACGCCAGTGGCTACCGTCTAAAAAGACGGGGTTACTGTGACTGTTTCTCAATCAGCTTTGGCCTTGATTAAAGGACATGGGTCCTAGAGGGCATGGGCTTGCGTCTCAGACCGGTGTTTGATTGGTTGGCGGGCTTTATGGAATTTCACCCTGCCCATTCAGTCGATATCAATTGTGCTTACGTTCAAATTCATCCCATTTTTCCTTTTGAACAACAGCTTGTCGCTTGTCAAAACTCGCTAGAAGATCCGAACACTCAGCAAGTGACCCTGTATCACGGAGACTCGACAAAGTTATTTCTACAGCATGAATTGCTGTTTGCAGCGCTGCATTCGCATAAAGAACAATTGAATAACCCATTGACGCAAGAGCTTCCCGCCCTGGCTCAGGTGTCAGACCTCCAAAAACCATATTTGCAACTTGAGGGGCTTGAATGCTCGAAGGGATGGCTTTGAGTTCAGCCAGATTTTTTGGAGCTTCAACAAAGGTTGCATCCGCTCCGGCCTCAACAAAGGCAGCTGCGCGATCAAGCGCTTCATTAATGTCGCTGATACCACGCGCATCAGTGCGCGCTATGATTTTTATCTCTGGGTCCAGACGAGCATCAACAGCGGCCTTTATTTTGTTTACCATTTCGACAGTGGGCACAATAGCTTTATTAGAAAAATGACCGCATTTTTTTGGAAACACCTGATCTTCAAGCTGAATAGCAGAAGCCCCCGATCTCTCAAGAAGTCGTATTGATCGGTAGCAATTTTGGGTATTACCAAAACCTGTGTCGGCGTCGACAACTAGGGGAATTTGGACAGCTTCGGCTATGCATGTCACGTTATGAGCAATTTCATTGAGAGTAGTAAGCCCAATGTCAGGTGCACCAAGTTGCATATTAGCAATACCGGCCCCGGTTACGTAAATTGCTTCAAAGCCTAAATCTTCAATAATTCGCGCAAAAAGAGCGTTTGGGGCACCCGGAACAAGTGTTGCATGACGCCCCTCAAGAATTTCTGCAATTGATATATTTTTTTTTTCCACTGTCGTTGTCTCTCATGACACTGTGCGTTTTAGTCGAAGCGATCCCATGTAGTGACCAATCTTGTCAATGCATAAGTTGATGCTCCCTTATCACGACAGGAGCTTTCTCAGTTATCCTATCAATAAGAGATTTACCTTTGAAGAGTATAACACCATATGCAATTTGAGGCTTTTCAAAATACTCCAGCACAGCTACTTATTTTGCTTCTCTAAATTTGATCCGCCTTTGCGATACTATTTTTTTGTGACAGAGTTTGAGGTGAAGACTATTTTTAACCCTAGTTACAACTAATTCTTCGAGGAATTTATGGCAGACCAAACAGCGATACCATTCCTTCATATGCGGGGCGGAACCTCAAAAGGTCCGGTCTTTAACAAAAAAGACTTACCTCAAGATCAAGAAACCTTGGGAAAAGTTTTAATGGCTGCGGTTGGATCTGGGCATCAATTAAACATAGACGGCATTGGTGCAGGGAATTCGGTCACGACAAAAGTCCCGATACTATCAAAATCAAACGATGAGTGGGCGGATATAGATTATTTTTTTGTGCAAGTGCAAGCGCTCAATAAAGTGGTGGATTTTACAACAACATGCGGCAACATGCTCTCAGCTGTTGGCCCTGCTGCAATAGAAATGGGCCTTGTAAAAGCAAAAAATGATGAAACCATTATTAAAATCCGAGCAGTGAATACTGGCGGACGATTTGTTTCCAAAGTTAAAACACCTAATGGGAATCTGGTTTATGAAGGTGAAGCCTCTATTGATGGGGTGCCCGGTACGGCGGCACCGGTTGAGTTAAAGTTTATGGATATTACAGGCTCCAAAACAGGTAAGTTTCTTCCAACAGGAAATCTTAAAGACCTTATAGACGGCATTGAAGTTACATGTATGGACGTAACGATGCCAGTAGTGATCGGTCGAGCGGCAGATTTTGGCATCAGTGGATATGAAGAACGTGAAAAACTAGATTCAAATAAACCACTGTTTGCCAGAATGGAGTCGATCAGGTTACAAGCTGCAAAGCTTATGGGCCTTGGTGATGTAAGCGATTCTGTTGCACCTAAATTTGCGTTAATTGCCCCCCCTAAACAGGGTGGATCATTGTGTGTTAGATATTTTATGCCATGGCAAACCCACCCTACTCTGGCAGTTACTTCTTCTCAGTGTCTTGCAGCTTGCGCGCTAACAATTGGATCCGTTACAGATGGTCTCGTTGACCAGTTCAATGGAAACGGCTCTGACGTTCTTCTTGAACATCCCTTAGGATTTATGAATGTCAGGTTAGATTACCAAAACAATGGAGTACATTCTGTTGTTAGATTCGCTCAAATATTAAGAACCACAAGGAAATTAAGTTCCGGCCTAATTTATATTCCTTCTTCAATTTGGAGTGGCTAAAAAATGTCAATGATTGATAAAATTATACTGGAGACCTTATCCATACCATTGTCTACTTTTCCAGAACCAATCTTGAGAGACTTGGCCACGGTAGGAACCAAACTTTACATTGGAAAATAGTTCTCCGTGTTTCTTGGCAAATTTTTCACCATTATTTTGCCCAATATTGTCACACGCTTTGAACGCTTCCATATCATGATATTCAAGCCAATTCCCAAACATTTACTTGTCTTCTGGAAGAAAAAGGTGACTTGAATGAAATCTTATCATACCTGCAGGTCTGAGCTTGTCAGCTAATGACTGCCTTTCCTCTTGGAATATGTCCTATGTCTTTCCCATCATTTCTTCATTGGAAAACTCTATGGTGGTGAAAATAATTACGGTTTCCGGCATTTATTATATTCCTCTCCTATCAACCCCTGAGGGATAGCCATCAATTCAATGAAGTGATAATAAGTGATTTCTATATCACCCGAATGGAGACATAATGATGGCGAAAGCACCAGCAGCGAAGAAGAAGGCAGCAGCAAAGAAAACACCAACCAAAAAGGTAGCCGTTAAGAAAGCTGCTACAAAGAAAAGTAGTCGTCCAGCTAAAGCTGCACCAAAGGTTGCACAGGCAGCCTTGGCTCAAGCCCCTCAGAAGAACGCCTTTGAGGAGAAGTTTGGTGAGGGCACAGCTTTTGACTTGGACTATGGCAAGCTGCTGATCATTGCATTATGTGTCTACATTGCAGTTCAGGTTAGCTAAAGCACAAACATAACTCCGCCCATCAGTTAACGCTGGTGGGCTTTTTCACCCGCCATACAGAGTTACTGAAGGGTGTTAGGTTTAGTGTGAGCCTGGGTACATGGGTAGGTGTTAATTTCTCTATGACCAGTCTTGAAAAACCTGACCACGGTAAGACCCAAATTTTACATCAGAAAACATGTCTCCATATTTCTTGGCGAATTCTTCACCATTCTTTTCCCAAATAGCATCACATGCTTTAAACGCTTCCATGTCACTATATTCAAGCCAATTCCCAAACATTAGCTTGTCTTCTGGAAGAAAAAGCCGACTTGAGTGAAATCTAATCATACCCGCAGGTCTAAGTTTTTCCGCCAATGACTTCATTTCCTCGTGAAATATGTCGTATGTCTTTTCCATCATTTCTTCATTCGGAAACTCTATGGTGGTGAAACTAATTACGGTTTCTGACATTTGATATATTCCTTTCCTATCGGCGCCTGAAGGGTGGCTCATTTGCTTTTGAAACAAACCATTCTGACTTCCTTACTTTTTAGGCTCAAAACTAATGAACTTAGTAAAACTAATTTAATCTAACGATGTGGCGCCTGTTTCTATGTGCAGTATTTTACCGTCCTTAAGTTTTGCAACCAGCATAACAGCTTCTCTAGTTCCATCTGGATAAGACATAAAGCTATGGTCAACCATAATTTCACTGTTTTCATAAACGCAGCGAGATGACTCAAAAACGAATTTCTCGTTATCAAACATACCAGCTACCATTGAAGACCATTCTTCTTTTGAGAACGAATTTCCAGATTTGTGAAATACCACAGTGAAATCATCGTGTAGCATATCAAGGTAACTGCTCAAGTCTCTGTCATTACAGATTTGAATTAGCTTGTTGTGTAAAGACATAATTTGCTCCGGTTTGTTGTAATATCATTAATCTAGCATCTGGACATGCCTATACCTTATTTTGCAACTTCATTCCTGCATTTGTTTGAGCAGTTTGGTTCCGGTATCATCGTCAACCACAGGTGTAATTACTGGGAAAGTGCAGGCACCTGACCAAGACATTGCCCAACCAGTCAACGCCTCTTGCGATTCTGCTTCAACGATTGCCACTCCCCAGCCGTTGGGTAAATCATGCCAGCGTCCGACAAGATTGACACCATCTGGGATCTCTTTTACCCGCTCTTCTTCGCTCATATTAGCAAAAAAGGCTTGCGTATCAGATTGTTTGTCACGGTCTACTTGATATTTAACGTAAAATAACACTTTGGTTCCTTTCTGTTGTGAACTTATTTTCTCGCTTCCTTTTGTAGGGTGCTATGGTATTCAAAACTTGTTACAAAAATATATCATTTTTGTGAATTTACGCTGTTACACGTAATCAAGTTCATTTTATTTCTGTTACCCCAAGCTTTCTGCGTTTCTTTCAAATAATTTTTTCTGCGGCAATAAGGGGAGCCCCTCTGACGGGGAAAATGCCAGAGGGGTAGCTCTATCAACGGAGAAACAAGATATCGATCTGAGAGGACACTATCTTGTGTTTAATGTATGCCCAAAGAAGATGGTGCGTCATAGAGTTATAAATCTCTAATGGCTGTGCAAAACTTGCACTACGCTTCTAAAGATAGTAAATCGAGTCTAAAACAGATGTGAGAGTAGAGTGTCGGTTGGGTAGTGGGTGTGTGTTTGATAATCCCCATCATCAGATTACATGAACCAATCTATCAGTAAAAACCCGCATTGCTGACAGCCAATAAATCCCAGTGAATTTCAAAAATATCGGCGCTCCTAAAAGGTAGCCAAACACGGCCAACCTCTGTGTGCTAAACAACCTATCAGATTTGGTTAACTTCCAGCTTCTCCAGAGCGCGCAGCACCAGCTAAGCATTGCAAGCAACAGCAACCCCATCATCACGACACCGACCAAGATACCGTCCAGATATTTTGTGGACCACATTAGCGAGTCGCTCGGCGAAAACCGCGCACTGTGTTGTATCGCCGAAAGAAAGAGCATGAGAAAGAAAAGGCCACCGAGCCACATAACATTAAATTTGATAAAGAAGCTTTTCATACCCACCTTAGTACTTATTATATATGTGCTGTTACACCGATTAGGTGAAATAGCTGGTAACCATTTTATTAAACTTATTTTTTATTAGTCACCAAAATCAAACTCCTTGCTCGTAATACCTTTTTGGGCATCACAGCGAGCCTCAAATCTTGAGGCCAAGGCTTTTTGGAATTCTTTTAATCCGGGAAAAGCCTCATCTAAGTTTTTTTGATTGTTAAACCACATAATTGTCATGCCCCTATCTGGAGCCATATGAAAAGACCTCATTCTAATTAATCCCCGGGGTAATTCGGGCATATTAGCCGCCACCCAATCGTGCGCTGGACCCATTAGCTTGCTATTCAAATAACGTGTTGTCAGAAATGCACAGAATTCCACTCCCTCGGTCATGACTTTCTTCTCTCTTTCTATTTTTTATTAAGACTTGTTCATTATGGTGATGCTATCAGGAGATGTGTGGGTTGGGTAGTTGATTAGTCACTAAATCCCTATTGCAAAATCCATACGTGCAAGCAATCCTATCCAGGGGATTATGGAAATTAATTAAATTGGTTATATTTAGACGGTGAAATAAGGCATTCAGTTCAAATGAGTATTCTGGAAATTTTGTTGTAGAGAGGTTTTATGGATAAGGAAAATAGCTTGCTTACAAATATAACATTGCAGACCTTTGCGAGTGAAGGTGATGCTGCACTTATAGACCAACGGTGGGAAAAGGATGGTCCTGCCTTTTTGAAACGATTATTTGCTGCTGGCCTTTTATCTTATGAAAAGGGCCATATTTGGAATAAAGATAGCAAGCTAATGAGGTTCGTGATCTTCAAATATAAAAATCCTGAAGCACTTAACAAATGCCTTCCAATTTGGCAAGAAGTTGAAAAACATGTTTTTCAGAATGCCACAATTAAAGTTACTGCTTACAGAGGCGTTACTTCAGAGTATTGGGAAGCAAGCTAATCCCAAATAAAACCGCCATACATAGGCTATCCATTAAAAATAGCAACTGACCACATTAGCTACTCATGGACCCGTCACCATAGACAACTAAATTTGTCACTTACTCTATACTGATAAAGATAAGGATATGTGTATCCAATTAAGAATTGACGCGGGTTACTGTTGTGTTGTTATTGCCAAATGTGTCACGACGAATGTGTTTAAAAACAATTATCAAAATTGTTGCAAGGATGGATACCACTCCCGCAGAGAAAAATGCTGGGTTATAGGTCAACAGGATGTCCCTGCTTACGCCCGCGCCGAACGCAGCAACTGCTGCGCCAAGTTGGTGGAAAGCAAAAATCCACCCAAAAATAATGGGGCCATCCACAGGCCCGAAGAACTTGCCCGACAATTTAACCGTTGGTGGAACTGTTGCGATAAAATCTAACCCAAAAAACAATGCCCAGATACTTAATGATAACGCATCAAAACTGCTATAAGGCAAATAGAGTAGTGATAAGCCTCTGAAACCATAGTAGGTAGCTAATAAGTTGAAATTATCAAAACGATCAGAAAGCCACCCTGATCCTGTAGTTCCCAAAAAGTTAAAAACTCCCATTAAAGCTAAATATGATGATGCGGCAATTATCCCAACATTATTGTCAGAACAAAAGGGAATAAAATGTTGAGTGACTAGCCCATTTGAGGTCAGTCCACAGATAAAAAATGTTATCGCTAAAATCCAAAATCCGGGGTGAAACAGAGCATCTGTTAATTTATTGAAGCTATTTTTAAATGGATTGTCCAAGGTGTTCTGAGGTGGAGTAAAAATTCTCAGAGCACCATATGGTTTCAAACCAAGGTCAGCAGGCCAATTTTTCCCAAAACAAAAAAACAAGATCACGCATGTTATTGACCCCATGGTGGCAGGCAGAATGGCAAAACGCCAATCAGCAATTGTTGTCAACCAGCCAATGAACGGCACAAAAATTAACTGACCAGCAGCAAATGCTGAAGTTAATATTCCAACTACTAGTCCTCTTTTTTCCTCAAACCATCTAATGGCTATTGTTGCAGATAAGCCAAGGCCAAGAATGCCACTTGCGGTTCCCAGTAATGCACCTATCCCAACAAGCAAATGCCATTTTTCTGACGCGAAAATCGTGATTATCAAGCCTGAAACCATCAACACTCCGGATAGAATAACAACTTTTATTACACCAATCCTCAGCATCAAAGCGCTACCAAAGGGCGCCATCATTGCAAGTACTACAAACATTAATGCCAGTGCCTTGCTTACATCTGAGATTTTCCATCCATGATGTTCAGCTATGGAGAGGAGTATGATTGATGGTGTGGTTAAAGCCGTGGAGGAAAAGACTGTTGTGAGGAACGCAAGAAATGCCATTACCCACCCATAATGACAGTGGGATTTTAGAGTGATGTTTAAACGTGCTGCAAACATTATAGAAAAGATTTCATGGGTGAATGATACCGTCAAGATATATAGTCATGGGTAAAGGCCCATACTAAACTTAAAATTTCCTTCAGCTTTGGACTTTGTTGAAGGGGGTGGGACTTAGAATGGCCGGGCCTTGCGTCTCGGATCGGCGGTATACTTGATTGGTTGGCGGATTGAGAGGAAAATGATACGCTCTATTGGTAAATAAAAAGGCAAAAACTAATGTCACTAAATAAAAGTTTATCCATGCCGAAGGAACTGATTACGGGACAGTCGGCGTGGTATGGGCGCGATTTGCTCGATTCAACCGATTGGATCAAGTTTTTTTCTCAAAGTGAAAAATTAGAACTTGATGCTGCGATGAGGAGCGTCAAAGAAAAAAAAATAAAGATAGAAGACATAAAGAAAACTGATTTTGTTCTTCCAAATTTATCCAAAAAATTTGATTTAATTCAGAAAGAGCTTTTGGAGGGAAGAGGTTTTACCTTACTAAGGGGCCTCGACGTAGACCAATATCACATAGAAGAGAATGCAATCATCTATGCTGGTATTGGCTCCCATTTTGGTCACACGCTTCCACAAAATGCTAAAGGTCATGTCATTGGACACATCAAGGATGTTGGGCTTGATCACAAAGATCCAAACGTAAGAATTTATCAAACTAATGTGCGCCAAACTTATCACACCGATAGTTGCGATCTAGTTTTTCTTTTATGTTTGAAGACGGCAAAGTCAGGTGGCCTATCCAGCATTGTCTCCTCAGTAACTATTTTTAATGAAATGTGTAAGGAGCGACCTGACCTAGCAGAAGCTTTGTTTATGCCAATTGAAACTGATCGTCGTGGTGAAATTCCGTCAGGACAACTCGGTTACTACCGCATGCCGATATTTAACTGGTTCAGAGGCCGTTTATCGACGCTTTATACTCGTCGGTATATAGAGTCCGCACGTCGATTCCCAGCAGTGCCTGCGCTGACTGAAATACAAACTCAAGCGCTGAATATGTTTGATCAATTGGCAAACGATTCTGCTATCAACCTTCACATGGAATTTAAACCTGGTGACATTCAGATTTTACATAATCATCAAATACTACATGACCGAACTGATTTTGAAGATTGGCCAGACGAGGAAAGAAAGCGGCATTTGTTAAGACTCTGGATTGTCTCACCTAATGGAAGACCACTGCCACCAATCTTCAGCGAGAGATATGGTTCAGTTAAAATTGGCAGTCGTAAGCGGGGTGGAATAAGGGTTGTAGGACAAAAGTTGACCGCGCCTCTCTACCCATAAAATAACAAGGTAAACCTGCACAGATAAATCAAGTTAACGTTTTTTGGAGCGTGGCGCTTTTTGAGCGGTGGCGGCGGACGGGACCACATTGCAGCATTTAGATTACGGCTTAACCGATGCCTAGACGTTGAGTACTCATGCTCAACTGTTGGCAAGCATAGCAGCTCAAATAAAAAACACAAACTAAAAATATTTATAAATAATTGTTTTTACTATATATATGGGACTTTATGTTCTCATCCGCCATAAGTTTATTGGTCGCCCACATTTTTTGGTGATGCAAAAACTGCACTTGTATTGTGTTATTTAAAATCTAGTTCGCATCACGATTTCGCGGCATAGTTGTTTTTTTGCTATTGTAGTCTTTCAGACGAGTAAACTGGAGGAAATTATGGGAAATCTGATGATTTCAATTATTTTTGCACTATTCGTTGTTGAGAGTATCAAATATTTACGCCGAATTCGCCGCGAAATGTACGACCTCTGAGTGACAGATAGCAACCGATAGATGTCAGCGCAGCCGCTCTATTTATATCGATGAAAAATTTTACAGACAACAGCTCGCTCAAGCCTTTGAATCACACGGAAGTAATCCCAGTGCGGATAAGTTATTGAAGGAATAGGTTCTATGTATCGTATATTAATAAACTTGACCTTTGTATTGCTCTTGCCCTTTTTCAAAGTCGAACGACTTTTATCCGACATCGCAAACGGGCGGAGACCTCAAATTATTAACCTATATAATTTGGTGATGGATAGCCGTCGTAACCCGCTGTCCCACATACCTGACAATAACACGAGGCATCTTGTGATGCAGATTCTGGCATGGATGTGGTGTGTTGTCTTCAGTATGTGGATGGGGTCAATTTTGGTGTTTGGCGTAAGTGCGGCAATCCATGCTGTCTTGCTTGCTGGCGTATTTGCTACAGTGGGTGTGTTTGAAACAGCCAAACGCAAGCCGCTCTATTTTGGCGGTGTAGGCAGAGCCAATGGTGGTGAACACGAATAATATTTTAATCACACCTAATCTATGTAACAGCACATATATAATAGGTACGTAGGTGGAATAGCTGGTAACCATTTTAATCAGCCATACAGAGCCACTGAGGGGTGTCAGGTTTAGTGTGAGTCATGGGTACATGGCTATGTGACATAAATGCAGTCTGCCATGAGAAAATAAAAATAAAAAAAGATTATTTTTGAGGTGGATAAAAGGGTGGGTAGAAACCAAAAAAATACAATATGGCATTGTATTAATTGATTTTCTTAGGAAAAAATGGTGCCCGGGGGCGGATTCGAACCACCGACACGCGGATTTTCAGTCCGCTGCTCTACCAACTGAGCTACCCGGGCAATATGCGGCACAAATATGTGCTGCGTAGAAAATATCGCGCAAATTAATAACAACCGGATTAGGCGTCGCGCTTTTTTAGACGGATATACCGGCTTGAACTACTAGTGTCTAGCCTGAATTCAACTAAAAATCAATGTTCGCTGGACTAGCACCCAAGCTAACACTCATCAACATCTTGACGTCCCAAATTGCTGCCCGCTAACAGGGTTTCAACAATTGTATCATCAGACGAATCAAACGCTGGGATAGTGTAGTTACCACTAAACCATCGGCCCAGGTCAACGTCAGCGCAGCGAGATGAACAAAACGGGTGAGCTTTTTGATCAGCGACCGCGCCGCAAGTTGGACATCTATGCATTGATTGCGCCTTCTCTAATAATTCCGGTATCAACTCATTTATCAATTATTACATCTTACTCGTCAAGAATACGAACAATTTGACCTTTTGCTTCATCGGGCCAAACCGAGAGTTTTAAAGGTTTATCAAGCTGATCTCGGGCTAATTTACCAATCCCTTCTAGCCAACTTGACATCGCCGAACTAACCGCAAGAGTTACCGCATTAAAGCCCGGGCGCTGCATGGCAAATCGCAAACCAGAGAGCGCATCTTGTGCCGGTTGATCCCGCATCACATCATCCAACGCCATTTCTCCATGTGGCACCCGCAACTCTATTAACCCTCCACGGGTTACGCCCAGGTAATGCGGCCGACGCGGATCATCGTCAAGTGCATCTTGTAATTTTGTCAAAAACCGCTTTGCCAAACTACGAGGCAGCCTCGGCACATCAATCAAAACTGGCCCCGACATGCCGCGCAACCGGATTTGCCGAGGAATTTCATTCGCAGCCTCACTACACAGTCTGTCCAGATCATCCACCCTGTTACCATCAAGGTCGATCGACCAGATCGCATGGGTTTGTTCACACCACAGATGGCCACCGCAAGCAAGCTGGCACTTTGCCAACATCGCCTCTGCAACCACATCATCAAGTTTGATTGATAAATCATTTGCCATCACTGGGTCGTTGATTACGGGAAGATTACCAAACAGTCTACGTGCACGTGTTAGTAGATCACCCGCTTCAAAAATTAGTCCCAGCTTACCCTCCGCCAGAGTTTTTCTCCCCGCTTGCCACATTTTCAAAAGATCAGTCACTGCGGCCCCAAAATCGGACAAGTTCACCCCATTACGCCTCAGAATAATCCCGTAGCCATGAGGAAGCACCGGCGCTGTCTCCGCTGTTAGCCGCTCGACCAAATGTTGACGATGATTAGCGTTGATCCTAATTGATAACTGAATAGCATCTGCCTGATCGGCTTCGCCGACGAGCAGGACCATTTTGTCTGTTACGAGCCTCGCCCCCACTAAGGCCTGCCAGGGCTTACCATGCCGCGGTGCAGCAACAATAGTTACCGGCAGTATCGCCCCAACAATGACCAAACGCCGATCATTTTTGCGAATCCGCAAGCTAATCACCTCGCCATTTTTAAGGCTCGCCATGGCCCGGTTTTGCGATGAAAACACCCGGTCAATACGTGCCTGATGCACGCTCCCCATAAGGTTTGGCTGGTGCAGGGCATCAAACCATATCTCTAGTGGCTCATCATCCGGCCCTAAAAATACCAGTCGGTCCTGACCGGGCGCTTTTTCATGAAATAGCTTCACCGCTCTGGTCATGACCTTCCTTTGGATCGTGATACGGGCTGAATTTCTTGAATCTTATTCACATGATGGCCCGCCTGATACCAGCCTGCGGCATCAAGCATTGCCGCAACATCATAAATACTGAAGCCAACAATATTTGAATAGCTGCCGCCAATATCACGGATAAACCGTGCGGCCATCCCCTGAATGGCATAGCCACCAGCCTTGCCCCGCCAATCACCACTATCAATGTATTGTTCAATGTCCAGTGCCGAAAGGCGCCGAAAGCGGACATGGCTTTGTACAAGGCGATGACGCAACTGGCCATTCAGCAAGTGAAGGGCGATACCGCCATAAACACGGTGTCGCCGTCCCGATAGAATTGCAAGGCAGTTACGTGCCTCTTGCGCGGTTTCAACTTTAGGCAAAATGCGCCGGCCAGCAGCAACAACCGTATCGCCCGCCAGCACATAAACACCTGCTGGTCCAATGCTAACAGAATGCCCAATCAAGTCAGCATCTTTATCCAAAAGCCTGCCCACAATTTGCCCGGCCTTTTCAATCGCCATCCGTAAAGCGTAATCGGCTGGCAGCTCGTTCCTATGCGGTGTTTCATCAATGTCAGCAGGAATGATCTGGTCTGGTAGAATTTTAATTTGCCCAAGCAAATCATATCGCCGCGGTGATGCTGAAGCGAGAATAAGTCGGTTTTGTTGATATTGGCCTGAGTTTGGCACTCGTTTTGCGCTCCTGCTCATCAGAGGTAAAGCACCATCATTACTGCAAATGCCAAACAAGCCAAATGACGCAGCTCGTTAAGCTCTTTTCATTTGAACCTAAATGTGATCCGGCCCTTGCTGAGGTCGTACGGTGTCATTTCAACATTGACACGGTCACCAGCAAGAACCCGAATACGATTTTTACGCATCTTACCGCTGGTATGGGCAAGCACTTCATGATCATTGTCGAGCTTGACACGAAACATAGCGTTTGGCAACAGCTCCGCTACCGTTCCTGAGAACTCAATTACGCCTTCCTTGGCCATGTGATCCTTCCCATATGGTCGTTTGTGTCATAGACATGCGCAAATTTGTTAAAAAGGTCAAGTTTTTACTGCAATGGGCTTACCCAGATACTGTTCAAGATTGCCCTGAATGATATCACGCACATGTCGATAAGCCCGCAAGCGCTCAACGCGCGACCCTTTTAAATTGGCAAGATTATCAACGGGCCAATATAGAGTCTCGCAATCCATGCTCTGGGTCAGTGCGACCGCCGCTTCATGTGCTTCAGGTGAAAAAGAAATAATTACATCGTAAAATGCAGAATCAAGGTCATCGAAGGATTTTGGCTGATGCGTGTTCAAATTAATACCAATTTCTTCCATCACCGCAATCGCAAACCCATCAGGATTGCCAGGAGACACACCGCAGGAGTCAGCAAATATTTCACCGGGATAGGTCACTTTTATCATCGCTTCTGCCATTGCTGAGCGTACCGCGTTTAGGTTGCAGGCGAACAGGATTGCGCCTATCCCCTTTTTGGCCAAAAGACTGTTATCAGCATTTGAGAATTCAATCATCATTAATGGTTAATGCCCCTCAGTTGCTATGCAAAACACAGATCAATGTAAATAGACGTCTTGCAGTCTGAAAATCGGTTTTCACCTTTCCATCAAGGCGAGCTTGCAACAGTTCCGATCCCTCATTATGCAGTGCGCGCCGCCCCATATCGATGGCCTGGATTTGTGACGGTGACTTGGTACGAATCGCATCATAATAGGTGTCACAAACATGGAAATAATCCCGCATCACCCGGCGTAGCGGCCCCATCGCCATAAAAAACTGAATCAATGATTTATCATTCACTTCGCGGATATCAAAATGTACATGCCGCCCCTCAAGGCGCAGACAAAGGTGGTATGGGCCAGACTGGTCATGAAGCCTGAAGAAATTTTCTTCAAGGAGATCGTATATCGCGATAGCGCGCTCTTGCTCTGCCTCGGCGGACCTACGGGGCATTCCAGCATCGTCAAGATCAACCTTTACAAGCCGGCCGTCGCTTTTTTGTCCCTCGTCCCTAGCCATCACATCTCTAACATTTCAAGCGAAGCCGCATTGATAAAGCATGCGCGCCAAGCCCCTCAGCATCCGCAAGCGCAACCGCTGATGGTGCAATTGCAGTAAAGCCACTAACATCACAGCCAACTGTTGTTGTACGCTTCATGAAATCGGCGACCCCAAGACCTGAGGAAAATCGGGCCGTTCTCGCGGTTGGCAATACATGATTTGGCCCAGCGACATAATCACCAATAGCCTCAGGCGTGTATCGACCCATAAAAATGGCGCCAGCATGGCGAATTTTCTTCGACCAGCCTGCAGCATTACTTAGCGCAAGCTCCAGATGCTCCGCCGCGATCCGGTTTGCCAATGAAGGCATATCATCCATGGATGGCACCGTAATAATTGCCCCATTGTCTGCCCATGAACGACCGGCAACATCTGCCCTTTCCAACTTTGGCAGCATATGATCAACCGCCAATGCAACCTGATTAGCAAACTCGGCATCATCAGTAATTAGAATTGATTGCGCCGCTTCGTCATGTTCGGCCTGCGACAACAAATCAGCCGCAATCCAAGCTGGGTCATTTTGCGCATCTGCTACCACCAAAATCTCTGACGGGCCAGCAATGCTATCAATTCCAACCTGACCAAAAACCTGACGCTTTGCCGCGGCAACAAAGGCGTTTCCGGGCCCAACAATCTTGTCAACAGGCGCGACTGTCTGGGTGCCGTATGCAAGCGCAGCAACGGCCTGCGCACCACCAATGCGCCATACTTCGTTGACACCGGCAAGGGCCGCTGCAGCCAGCACCATTGGATTCACCGCGCCTTCTCGCGCTGGCACAACCATTACCCGCCGACTCACTCCCGCGACCAGTGCCGGAATGGCATTCATCAGAACTGATGATGGATAGGCCGCTTTACCGCCCGGCACATAAAGCCCGACCGCATCAACAGGCGTATAGCGCATGCCAAGTTCAATCCCGGCCAGGTCCTGATAGGCAAAGTCCTGCGGCAATTGCTTTTCGTGAAAGTTACGAATGCGATCTGCTGCTAGCTCAAGGGCTGCCCGCAAATTTTTGTTTAGCCCACCAAGGGCCGCATTCAGTTCACCCGTGCTAACCGCAAGATCAGAAACATTTGCAACGTCAAGATTGTCAAATTTCGCGGTAAGTGACAATAGAGCTGCATCGCCCCTGCCCCGAACATCGTCAATGATAGCGGCAACCGTATCATGCACGTCGCTATTGGTTTCCCGTTTGCTCGCCAACAACGCGTCAAACTCCGCGGCAAAATTTGCAGATTGAAACTCTAGCCGGTTCGCCATACTACCGTTCCACTTATTTCCGTGACCAATAGGCCCATTTACAACTAATGCGCTGGTTGCAGGCTTGTGGGATGCCCCACATCAAGATCCGCAGCCACAATATCAACATCATCAACATTTAATCGAAGGCTTGAACCACCCGAAAACTCCAATTGCAGTACGGCACCGTCTCTCGACTGTTCTGCCACATCCACAAGGCGGAGCGCAAGCAGGTTAAATAGCCCATATTGGCGCGTTTCAGGCCAGTTATAATGCTGTACAGACCGGACACGGGCGATGCGAATGCCGCAAAGGCGGCGTTCATAAATCGGCTTTCCATCGCTGCTTTTGACATCACCAGATGGTTCCAACTCCCAGCAAAACCGGTTCGCAACAATCGCAAATTCATTCAGTTTACGATCAAACTTCATATCTGAACCGGGAACAATCGCGTCCTGCAGCAAGGCTGATAAAATCCCAACATCAACACCGTCATGCGCCAGAAGGCGTAATTTTGGGGACTCAACCTGCATGATTATGCAGCCTTGACTCGCTGCAAGGTCGCGCCACACTTTCCAAGTTTTTCCTCAAGCTTGCTATATCCACGATCAAGATGATAAATTCGGCTAATTTGGCTTGTTCCGGTAACTGTAAGGGCGGCCAGAACCAGCGATACCGAGGCGCGCAAATCGGTTGCCATCACAGGTGCCGGGCTAAGCGCATCACGCCCTCGCACCATTGCAACACCACCATCGACCTGGATATCAGCCCCCATACGTAGCAATTCGGGCACATGCATGAACCGATTTTCAAAAATCGTCTCGGAAATACGCGAAGACCCCCTGGCAATGCACATCATCGCCATGAATTGGGCCTGCAAATCAGTGGGAAACCCGGGAAAAGGATCAGTAGTAATATCAGCCGCTGCAGGGCGACCATTAGCCACGATCCTTATCGCATTGTCACTTTCAGTGACAGTGGCACCTGTTTCGCGCAGCACCATCAACAGCGCATCAAGATTGTGCCCTTGGGAATGGTGTAAAGTCAGATCGCCATCGGTCATGGCCGCGGCAATGGCAAATGTGCCAGCCTCAATCCGATCAGAGATCACCGAGTGCGTTGCTCCATGCAGATCAGTAACGCCCTCAATTTTAATCGTATCCGTGCCGTGGCCAGTAATTTTTGCCCCCATAGCATTTAGGCAATTTGCAAGATCGATAATTTCCGGCTCTCTGGCAGCGTTTACCAATTCGCTTGTTCCCCTAGCTAGAACTGACGCCATCAGGGCATTTTCGGTTGCTCCAACTGACACCATCGGGAAGACAACCTGACCACCACTCAACCCTTTTGATGCACGAGCTTGAATATAACCATCTGCAAGTTCAACCACTGCACCAAGACCCTGCATCGCCCGAATGTGAAGGTCCACTGGGCGCGTACCAATGGCACACCCCCCCGGCAATGACACCCGCGCCTCACCGTAACAGGCCAGTAACGGCCCCAAAACGAGAACCGATGCCCGCATCTTCCGCACAAGATCATATGGCGCATCAAATTGAGTTGCCCCACCTTGCATGGTTACAATTTCGCCCTCGCGGCAGACCGTTACACCGTGATGGCGCAACAACCCTTCCATTAACATTGTATCAGCGAGCCTAGGTACATTTTTCAGCACCAGCTTATCGCTTGTCATCAAGCCAAGACATAAAAGTGGTAAGGCCGCATTTTTTGCTCCACTGATCATAATATCACCGCGAAGTGGCTTCCCACCTTCAATTTTTAGACCATCCATGGGTTATTTTAGCCTTTGTTACCGCGAGTTCTGCGCCCTAATTTCATAAATATTCACCTGCCACCTTTGTCCGTCTACTTTGCCTTATCAGCGACAGTCTCAGTTGATTTGCGCGCCCGTGCTTGTGCCTTGCGGCGATGTAGATTAACACGAAGCGCCCTTGATAAACGGTCTGCCGCAGCCTGCTGGGCTTTTTGGGCTGGTGCTTTACCAGTTTGCGGATTGCAAGTTTTTTGATCACCAGTTGACATTGCACATTTTCATATTTTTCTATCACTCGCCCATCATATTGGTATCGTCTTTTTGTAGTCTTTAAGCCAAAGTCGTCTGTAATTTTGACAACCAACCCAAAGCTCAATTTTCTATCCTGACATCAAGCTTATGGCAGATTTATGGTCATTTCATCATTTTCTTTGGCTTTCAATGATAATCTTGTTTCAATTTATAAGCCGCTTTCAGACTGAAATCTAGCAAGGATAGAAAGTGCGTTAAGCTAATAGGTCAAAACATGGAACAGCAATGCAACCTCCCCACCTAAAAAAGCTTATTCTACCCGGCGTTTTGCTGGCGGGGTTTTTAACCTTTTTTGCCAGCGGAGCGCATGAGTTTTTTAGTTGGCAAGTCCTTAGCCAGCACTATACCGCCATAAAAGGGTTTGTTACTGATGAGAAATGGCTGAGCTATTTTGGGTTTTTCTGCGCCTATTTCCTAGCCGTTGCATTCTCGCTACCTATTGCAGGGCTGCTCACTCTTGCTGGAGGTGCAATTTTGGGTTGGCCAACTGCAACCCTTGCAGTAACAGCAGCAACAGCTGGTGCCGGACTGGTGTTTTTTGTCGCGAGAAATCTGTTTTCCGATATCTTGCAACGCCGGACGGGCCCATTTCTTGGCAAACTGGAGGATGGGTTCTCCCAAAATGCCTTCTTTTATCTCATTGCCCTGCGTCTCGTTCCAACAGTTCCGTTCTGGGTATTAAATATCGTGCCGGCGCTCACCCGCATGAGGATCGCTACATTTCTAGCTGCGACCTTTGTCGGAATTATTCCAGGAAGTTGCGTTTATGTTTGGGTTGGACGCAGTTTTGATCAGGTGTTGTTGGCTGGTCAAACACCGGATATCCGAATACTTTCAAGCTCAACAGTTTTGTTACCACTTTGCGCTCTTGCCGCGCTATCTCTAATTCCCGTTTTTTTAAGACTCCGTCAATTTGGCGTCAAAAAGTGAGAATAATACAAATCAAACAAATCTAAACGAAGACTTGTGGCATTAGCAGCGGCGTAAGCTAGCTGCTAAAAGTTTTTTGTATTTTTCATCTAATTCTGCCTGATGGAGGACGAATTCTTAAGTGGCAAACTAGGATTCTTCAGTGAAAACAAGTTTGCCGAAAATCAAAATCCATGCTGTTATAAAGTCGTTACACGGTTGATTGATGACATGATAATATCTTCTGGACTAAGACTCGTTAGTTTATTTCTTATGTTTTTGAGCTTGTCTTCTGGGGCGCTGGCTCAGTCGGCTAGTGTGCCAACATCGACAGTTGGTGTAGCGGATACCACAATTTACAATTTAATTAGCGCCTCTGGCACAACAGTCTCGGTTAGCGGCCTTGATCCCTTGAAGGTTGTTGTTTCTGCTACCTCAGGCACCTTAAAGATTACCACCACAACTGGCCTAAGTGCACCAACAGGTTACACGTCTGGCCAATGGTCAGGAGCTAATGAAATTGCCTTCGAAGGAACATTGAGTAACGTAAATAACGCTCTTGCCACACTCCAATATCTGGGCGAAGGCACAATAACTGTTTCCCCAACTTCATCGTCAATTCTTTATTATTCTGGAACGGGTAACTATTACGAGTTTATTAGCACTAATTCCAGCTGGACGGCCGCGCAAAGCAATGCCAATAGTAAAACATACGGCAGTTCGACGGGGTACCTTGCGACCGTTACGTCCTCGGCAGAGTTTACTTTCATCAAAAACAAGGCTGGCCTACTTAATGAAATTTGGCTGGGAGGATCAGACAGTGGAACCGAAGGAGTTTGGCAATGGAAAGGTGGACCAGAAAATGGGCAGCAATTTTGGCAAGGGAAGGGGACTGGCGCAACCCCAGCAGGAAGTGCTGTTGGCGGTTTATATACAAGTTGGAATGGCGCTGGTGAGCCGAATGACTCAGGCAATGAGGATTGCCTTGCAGTCTTGACTAATGGAAAGTGGAATGATTATCCATGTTCAAGATTAGCTACGTATGTGATTGAATATGATGGATCTGGTGTTAGTTATTCTCAATCCTTTCAAGTAGGGTCGGCCAATGACCCAACCGTGGCGTTTGACACTATAAGGACAAATATCGAAGAGACATCCTCAGAGAATGTCTATAAAAACTCGATCGAACACCTCCAGAGCATTGAGCTTACGCTGAATGAGCAAATTATGTTTCACTCAGAAATGTTGAAGAAAAAGGCATCATTACCTTCAACCAGCTCTGTCGGCTACAATATTTCTATTGTTGGCGCAAACAACAACGTACTCAGAAATGGACATTATCACAAAACAGAAATAAC
>QCPZ01000009.1 GCA_003212345.1 SAR116 cluster bacterium AG-447-A06 | reverse complement strand
AGTGGTTCTACCGCCGACGCAAAGGCAATCATTGAAAACTGGTTCAATAATAGAAAGCCAATTTTCTGAGGCCCACCATCGCTATCGATGCGAAGTAAGGATTTAATTGAGTCGTCGCCCATTCACCGCCTTTCCCGTAAAATCCACATCACATGACCGATTTTATCACCGGTTAGCTGTATCGTTGGCGAGGGAGTTAACAATAGGTTATTTACGGACTTCCCCTCAAAACTTCATTACGCTACAAACTCTAATATTAGAAATAAAAATTACTCAATTTTTAGACTTTTTATCCCTAAATCCCCAAAATAGTGCCCAGGAGGTGGGTTGTCAGCAAACAGAACTATTCGTCGGCTCAATATTTTGCTATCTAGCCAGTGATGAGGCAGTACCTAGTTCCAATTTCTGATGTGATTACCAGCGCTGCAAATGACGAAGTGAAACGGCTGCGCGCGCTTCATCAACGAAAATTTCGGAGACAGACTGGCTGGTTTTTGGCTGAAGGTGCCCGAATTTGCCATGAGGCGGTGGATCTTGGATGGGTTATGCACCGGCTGGCTTTTGTCGCTGGCCGAGAGGATGACCGGCAAGTAAAACGTCTACTTGGTGGTCTGGTTAGGGCTGAGGGCAGGGCTTTACCAATGACTCAATCGTTACTTCAACGGATTAGTCGGAAAGACAATCCACAAATAGTACTTGGAGCCTTTGGGCAGCGCTGGGATAGTCTAGATGATATTGACGCAAGCAAGGATGAAACATGGGTTGCTCTTGACCGAGTCCGCGACCCCGGTAATCTTGGCACCGTAATGCGCTCCGCTGATGCGGTAGGTGCGAGTGGAGTTATACTGATTGGCGACTGTACAGACCCGTATTCAGTTGAGACGGTGAGGGCATCAATGGGCGCCGTGTTCAACACCCGAATTATTGCCTGCAGCGAACCGGCTTTCATAAAATTTGCTGCCGGGTGGCGGGGAAAAATTCTTGGAACCACATTGCCTGCATCAATAGATTACCAAAAAGCTGATTATAACAGGCCACTGATCTTGCTGATGGGTAATGAGCAATCTGGCCTTACAGAAAATTTGATGAGGGCATGTGGCCAGTTGATTAAGTTGCCAATGTTGGGGCGATCAGACTCGCTGAACCTAGCTGTGGCAACTGGAGTTGTTCTCTATGAAGCGCTGGCACGCCGGAGCTAGATTAGACTCCTCTCATTGCCAAATCTGACTGCCAGCGGGCAAAATTAGCTTGCGAGATAAGCCGTTTGGGTGCTCCGCCTTCTGCAAATTTTGGCTCTTCATGTGCAAGCGGTGACTCCTCTAACGCCAGTTCACCTGATTCAAGTGAACCCCCCATACCATCAAATAAATCTGCTAGAGCATAATGCGCAGCCAGTGATGAAGCACGAATGGCATAGATTGTAAGCACCATTAAAAGTGCATCTTTGGATAAAAGTTGGCGACACTTTTGTAACAATGGGGTGAGGTGATTTTCGATGCGCCAGAATTCTCCCTTAGGACCACGCCCATATTTTGGTGGGTCAAGAATAATGCCTTCATAGCGTTTCTTGCGGCGCAATTCACGATCAACAAAGCTGGTTGCGTCATCAGTTATAAACCGGATTGGTGCGTGCTGCATGGCGCACATATCACGATTCTCAAATGCTTGTGCCACAGCCTTTTTGCTGGCATCAAGGTGGGTGACTTCGGCACCGGCGTCGGCCGCATGAAGGCTGGCTAGGCCGGAATAGGCAAATAGATTTAAGATTCTTGGGGGACGTTTATGATAGGCAGTAAAGGCCTTTACTGCATTTGCGCACCAATCCCAATGCGCCGCCTGTTCAGGAAAAAATCCAAGATGACGAAACGGTGTTGGCCGGGCCAAGAAACGTAAGGATTGATATCTAAGCTGCCATGATGGTGGCAATTGTTCTGATAATTGCCAACCGCCTCCCTCTCCCTCTCCCTCTTCTTGATCATTTTTCCCAAGCTTTCCCGGAATAAAAATGCCATCAGCTTGCCACTCTTTTGCTTCAGTACGGGGGTGCCACATTGCTTGTGGTTCAGGCCGGATAAACCGGTGGGGACCAAAGCGCTCAAATTTACGTAAATTTCCGCTATCAAGCAGTTCATAGTCTTGCCACTGCGAGCTTGTAATTAATGATAGGTGGCGTTGTCTCATAAATGTGATCCTGCTGATAAAGGCACAATATTTCAACCGGTCAATCGGTTTTGAACAGATGTCTTTTGTGCTTCATCACTACCTGATATTGTGAAATTAAATGTGTGAGTCGTCTAGATATTTGGGTGCTTTCTGATCATGTCTTGGTATGAATTTATTAGCGACGCGATAACGGACTCGCGACTGAACAGCTTTTCATACATTTTAGTCCCACCTTTAATAAGTTGCGCGCGAAGCGCTTCGTCATGTAAGGCGCGTTGCAGAGCTTCAATGAGCCCTTCACAGTCATCGATTTCAACAAGCAAGCCATCTTTTTCATGATTGACATAGTGTTTGGCGCCATCGGCTTTTGTGGCAACGAGAGGAACGCGGGCAAACCAAGACTCAGGAATAACGATACCAAAGGGCTCATAGCGGGAGGGTAAAACGCAGACATCGGCAATACTTAGGAGGCCCAGTCGGTCTTTGCACCAACCCAGAAAAAGAACCCGACTTTCGAGGTTTAAGGCATGAGCTTGCGCTCGATATTTTTCCTTCTCCGGTCCATCTCCGGCAATAAGAAAGACAACATCATCGATTTTTGACGCCGCATCAATCAAAAGATCAACACCCTTTTTCCAGTGCATTCTTGATAGCATTAGCACCACTTTTGTTGCGTCTGAGATGCCATAATCAGATTTTTTAACTTCTCCCATTGCTTCTAATGTGCCGAAGGCATGGCCAACGTATGCGCGATCTGGGGTCTTCGTCACATCGCTAATATAGCGCACAATATCTTTGGTAACGCCCATAAAGAAATCACAAGATTTATAATATTTTAGGTCATAATAGCCGCCAAACCATCCAAGGACTGGAACTGTTTTTTGACGAGTTGTAAAGCTGGCAGCACGGTTTAACCAACAATGCACAAGATCTGGCTTTTCGTTCTTTATGATTACATTGATTCTGGCTTTTTGCGTCCATTTTAGGATCCGGTTGAAGCTCAAAATATGATGATCAATCGCGCAGTCTCGGACAAGCGTTAGAAAAGCTGCATGGGGCCTACATATTACAGTCTGTTCAATGCCGGCAGCATGAAGCCCCCTGATTGTATCAACCGCGCAAGATTCGGCTCCGCCTTGTTCGGCGCCTGCAATGATATGAAGAATTTTCATAGAATCAACCATCTCATCATTAGAACCCCACAAGCAAATTGAGGAGCCACTTAAAAACTGGAACTATACCTATTGTAATATTTTTAGGTGCGCTGTATTAGGTTTTTGTTAGCGTATATCCTGGAGTCAAATTTGGTGGCGAAAATGGTCAAGGTTTTCGCGATACCATTCAATTGTCTCTGGCAAAAAATCATCAAGGTTGCGCGTAGGCTGCCAGCGGAAGTCACGCAACATGTCTGAACTATCAGCCGGATAGATTGTGTCATTAATTAGCCGGTCCTTCTCAAAAGAAATGTAATCCTTCAGTCCAAGGTATTTCCCAATTTTTTCTGCAATCTCAAGGTTGGAAAACTTGTCCTCGTGCCCTATGTGATAGATCTGGCTCTTAGTAGCTTGCTCGGCTAAAAGCCAGATGGCCTCAGCGGCGTCTTTTACCCACAAATATCTCCGCATTGCTGAGCCGTCACCATGCAGCGTAAATTTCTTTTTTAATAAACCGAGAACTGAAAAGCGTGGGATGATATTGTTGATGAACTGGCCAGGACCGGCAATGTTGTTTGAGCGTAGAGTCGTGATGGTTATTTCGGGGTGCATTGTTTTGTAAGCGCTGACAATCATGTCGGCCGCCGCCTTTGATGCGCTGTATGGGTTTGCTGGGTTGAGCAAATTAACATCAACAATTTGTTCAGTTGAACCATAAACTTCGTCAGTGCTCATTACCACGATTTTCTTGACACCTTTTTTTACACAAGCTGCCAAAACACTGTGAATACCAACAACATTGGAAACGGTTGTTTGAACAGGATTTCTAAAGGAAACGTCAACATGCGATTGCGCTGCAAGGTGGATCACAATGTCTTCTGGTAGCAAAGCCTTTTCCATTAATTCAGGATCGCTAATGTCCATGTAGAAATGTTGAACATTCTGGAGCAAGGTTTTTTGATCGATCAATTTACGATTGGTTATTTTGTCAATGATAGCAACTTTTTTCCCTTTTGATTTTAGAAGCTGGACAACGTGCGAGCCAATAAAACCGCACCCGCCTGTAATTACATATCTCATCATGACCTACCGATATTGCCTGTGTTCGCTCTCACGGGAACATAGCGATGTCTAATTCTATTTACCATTGAATAATTTTACCGGAACCTTGTTGAGAACACGAAGGGGCATGTGGCCGGCTTTAGATAGCAAAATACTCTTCATAGTCCATTAAATTTGAAAAATCATTTGATCTGATTTGCTGAAGTAGGGCAGAATTTGACACTCAACGTGTTTACATAGGGTTTTATTGCTGAGATTTACTAAACTGGGAAGAAACTTTATGTCTAAAATCACAGTCAATATTGACGATGCGAGATGCGATCTCGCCGCCATTTTTCGCTGGTCAGCGCGGGAATCGATGCATGAAGGAATCGCAAATCATTTTTCCTACGCGATATCTGATGATGGACAGCAATTTCTTATGAATCCCCTTGGTGTACATTTCTCCAAGATGCGGGCTAGCGATTTGCTCATACTTGATGCTGGAAAATCCCCATCTGAGTATGATAAGAAAGTAGATCCAACGGCGTGGTGGATTCACAGCGCTATGCACCGAAATAATCCGCAAGCACGTTGTATAGTTCATTTGCATTCGCATTATGCAACGGCTCTTAGCGCTCTGCAGGACCCAAGCTTGCCGCCGGTTGACCAAACAAGTTGTCGATACTTTAACCGAGTAGCAGTTGACATTGGCTTTAATGGGATGGGGTTGGATGCTGAGGCGGAACGCTTGGCGACGCTCCTTGGCAATAAACGAATGGTCATGATGGGAAATCATGGTTTTATGACCGTTGCGGAATCGCCAGCGCTAGCCTTTGATTTGGCATATTATTACGAACGAGGTTGCCGAACCTACTTAACTGCACTCTCAACGGGGGCGCCCCTTGCGATCTTGCCTGATGAAATCGCTGAAAAAACCGCTCGTCAATGGGAGAATCAGGACGCTCAAGTTGAAGAGCATCTTTCTGCAATTCGAAACATTCTTGATGAGGAAGAGCCTGAATACCGCCATTAAGTTGGGTTTTCTTAATCAAGATAGCTCGGAGTTATTGGTGATTTGAAATGAAATTTAACCAGAATCTCAGAAAACACTTGATTGTGAGCGTGGATGTCGCACACTGGATATTATGTCGGTTGCGCGATCATTCTTTTTGTGCGTGCTACGGTTAATGAAATATGATCCTCGGGAGGGATAAAAATGAAGAAATTACTTCTTGCCTCAGCAGTTGCTGCGGGCACCATGTTGGGAATGGCTGGTCAGGCATCTGCGGCGTGTGGCACTGTGTCCGTTGCTGAAATGAATTGGGCTTCAGCTCAAGCGATGGCTAATGTTGATAAAATCATCCTAGAGTCTGGATATGGATGTAAAGTTGAAATTGTCCCTGGCGACACGATGCCAACATTTACGTCCATGAATGAAAAAGGGCAGCCAGATGTTGCTGGTGAACTCTGGATTAATGCTGTTGCTAATCCATTGGCAAAGGCAAAATCCGAGGGCCGTCTTCATACGGTTTCTGAGGGTCCAATCTCAGGTTTGGGTGAAGGTTGGTGGTTGTTGCCACACACAATGAAAGCGCACCCAGAGCTGAAAACAGTTCTTGATGTTCTAAAGCGGCCAGATTTATTCCCGCATCCTGAGGACAAATCAAAAGGCGGTTTCCACACATGCCCATCAGGGTGGGGTTGTCAGTTGGCGAATGGAAATCTGTTCCGTGCTTTCGAAATGGAAAAAAAGGGCTGGCGCCTTGTTGATCCGGGATCAGCAGCCGGCCTTGACGCCTCGATTGCTAAAGCAGCTGATCGCGGGCAGAACTGGTTTGGCTACTACTGGTCGCCAACATCAATTGTTGGAAAGTATGGTCTGACTATGCTCGATTTTGGGGTGCCTTTTGCTGGTAAGGAAAACTGGGACGGCTGTGTTGTAAAGCCTGAGCAAGAATGTTCGAATCCAAAGCCATCCGCCTGGACAAAGTCAGAAGTACATACTGTGATCACTGACAGCTTCAAAAAGCGTGCAGGTCCGGTTTCAGATTACTTTGCCAAGCGAATTTTCCCAGGTCCAGTCATGAATAAGCTTCTTGTTTACATGGCTGATCAACAGGCGACAGGTGAAGATGCTGCTATTGAATTTCTTACCAAGAACGAAGATGTTTGGACTTCATGGGTAACTTCTGATGCCGCTAAGAAGATTAAGGCTGGTCTCTAAGCACACGTCATAATCAAGTTTTCGCCTGCCAGTTAAGCTGGCAGGCGTTTACTGCTAAACCCTTAGATAGGTAATGTGATGGATCTCTTTGGTGAATTTCCCGAATTAGGCCGGGGTGATTTACGCGATTTTAAGAAGGCTATAGATGCAGGATTTCGCAGCTTCTCGCGAGCATACGGCGATGAACTAGAAGCTTTCTTTGATCCCCTCTTACAATTTATGATCTGGTTTGAACGGCTATTAATTAATTCGCCGTGGCCTATCATTTTGGTTGTACTTGCCGGATTAGCGTGGCTTGGCTCACGGAGTTGGAAACTTGTTACCGGGTCGGTTATTTGTTTCGCAATCATCGGCTATTTTGGCATGTGGGAAAACACCATGGCCACCTTAGCGATTATTTCGGTCGCAACATTTATCTGTATTGGTCTTGGAATTCCGCTTGGGATCTGGATGGCAAAGTCAAACCGCGTTCAGGCGATTATCACGCCCATTCTTGATGTAATGCAAACCATCCCAAGCTTTGTTTATCTGATACCTGTTGTGATGCTTCTAGGCATTGGTAAAGTGCCAGGTTTAATTGCAGTATGTATTTACGCCGTTCCGCCGATCGTTAGGCTTACGAACCTTGGTATACGGCTGGTTGATGAGGAAGTTCTTGAGGCTGCTGACGCGTTTGGCGCAAATTACAAACAGCGGCTTTGGGGTGTTCAAATACCGCTCGCCTTGCCCAATATTTTCGCAGGTGTTAACCAGACAATCATGATGGCGCTGGCAATGGTTGTGATCGCATCAATGATCGGCGTACGAGGCCTTGGAGTGCCTGTATTGCAGGCAGTTTCAAACCAGTACCTCGCTCTTGGTCTTATGAATGGCCTTGCAATTGTTGCGATTGCAATCATTTTCGACCGTATCTCGCAAAAATACGGTCAGCGTTTACAGGCTTATCGCAAGGGTAACGGCAATGGCTGACAATAAAATTGAAATCCGAAATCTTTACAAAGTCTTTGGAGATAACCCCAAAACGAAGATGCAACACGTCCACGCGGGTGTTAGTAAGCAGGAACTTTTAGATCAGCACGGTCATGTTCTTGGCCTGCGGGATATTAACATTAAGGTCAGGTCCAAGCGAATTCAGGTTATCATGGGGCTGTCTGGTTCTGGAAAGTCAACCTTGATCCGTCATATCAACCGTTTGATCGAGCCAACTGAGGGTGAAGTGATTGTGGATGGAGAGGATGTGCTCTCGATGTCAACGGAGGGTTTACGGGATTTTCGGCGTCATAAGGCCTCGATGGTGTTTCAGCGCTTCGGTTTGTTGCCGCACCGTACAGTAACGCAGAATGTTGCGTATGGTCTGACCATTCAAGGGATAGGTGAAGGCGAAGCTGGTGAGCGAAGCCAGCGCTGGATTGATCGCGTTGGTCTTTCTGGTTTTGAACAGCATTTCCCGGCCCAGTTGTCTGGTGGCATGCAGCAACGTGTGGGTCTTGCTCGCGCACTTGCAACGGATGCCGAAATTCTTCTGATGGACGAGGCTTTTTCAGCTCTTGATCCATTAATTAGGACCGACATGCAAAATATCCTTCTTGATCTTCAGGAAGAGCTGCACAAAACCATTGTTTTTATTACGCATGACCTTGATGAGGCGCTTCGGATTGGTGATGAAATCGCGATCCTTCGTGATGGGGAGGTTATTCAGCAGGGTGACCCGCAATCGATTATCATGCGACCAGCTGATGATTATATCGCTGACTTTATAAAAGATATCAACCGTGGCCGAGTGCTTGAAGTCCGTTCAGTAATGGAAAAAATGACACGCGCCACTGGGCCAAAGATGAGCACGACAACACCGCTGGAAGACGCATTGCAACAGCTTTTGAATGCTGGAAAAGACAGTGGTGCAGTTGTTGGTGATAATGGGAAAACACTTGGACGGATCAGTATGAAGAATGCAATCGCCGCTATGGCACGCCCTGATCGGGATGAAGAAGGGCCTCGTTATAAGTGAGTACTACGGACTTAAGCCTCGATAAGATTTATAGCCTTGCCAAAAATGTCATGCTAGCAAATGGCTGTGATACAGCAAATGCAGAAGCGCTTGCTGACATTATTTGCAGGGCCGAACGTGATGGATCGCATTCGCATGGGCTATTCCGTGTCCCCGGTTACGTTAAGGCGTTGAGAAGTGGTAAGGTTGACGGCAAAGCTAAACCAACGATCAGGCATTTGACACCTGCGGTCATACAAGTTGATGGGCATGGCTGTTTTGCCCCACTGGCACAGGCAGTAGGGCTGCCGGCTCTAACCGAAGCGACTGCAAAAATTGGCATCGCCGCACTCTCGCTTGTTGGAGTTCATCATTTTGCTGCGCTTTGGCCAGAAACTGAATATCTGGCTGATCGTGGATTTGTAGGCATTGCTTGCACGGCGTATATGCCATCGGTTGCACCAGCTGGGTCTAATGAAGCACTGTTTGGCACAAATCCTTTGTCATTTGCGTGGCCCCGTCCTGGGCATAATCCGGTTGTCTATGATATGGCTACAGCGTCAATGGCAATGGGTGATGTGCAGATCGCTGCACGCGATGGGCGTGAAGTTCCACTCGGAACAGGGCTTGATGCCAATGGTCAGCCCACGACTGATCCGGCAGCGATTGCCAAAGGAGTGTTGTTGCCATTTGGTGGCTACAAGGGATCGGCAATCGCCATGATGGTGGAATTACTGGCAGCCGGCATGACCGGTGAGCAGTTCAGTTTTGAGGCGCGTGATACGGATAATAAAGATGGTGGTCCGCCGCGCGGTGGCGAGATGATTATTGGAATGTCGCCAGCGATTATTGCAGGTGATGGCTGGCAGGATCATGTTGAGGGTTTTGTTCAAAAATTATCCAATATTGATGGTGTTAGGATGCCAGGTGCCCGGCGCCACAAGAACCGCATGGATAAGGGCCCCCGGCCCATCAATTTGGCACTGATTGAGACGATTAACAGTCTCTTATAGAGTGAACTAATCATTCTAAGGGTCTGAGGTTACCAAACCACCTTTTCCTAAGAAATTGTCTGTCAGAGTAGCACGCCGCTATCTTGTGCAGGTGTCAGCCAAGCTGTGGCCCCGCAGATACAAGGGTTTTTCCCGCATCTGTATCAGTGAACTTTTTAAAATTCTCGATGAATAATCCACCTAAATAGCGCGCTCGTTTATTCCATTCTGCTAGGTCCTCATAACTTGAACGGGGGTCAAGAACCGACCGGTCAAGCCCCGCAAGTGCCTTCGGTACTTTCAGATTGAAAATTGGCAGGATTTCTGTTTCTGTACCATCTAGCTCACCATCAAAAATAGCATCAATTAACCTTCGTGTGTTGGCCAATGAAATTCGCTTGCCCTGTCCATTCCAGCCGGTGTTGATCAAATAGGCTTTTGACCCAGCCTTATTCATTCTTTCAGTGAGAACTTTGGCATAAACAGTGGGGTGAAGAGTTAAAAAAGCCGCACCGAAACAGGCAGAAAATGTGGGTTGATGTTCCGTCATGCCGCGCTCCATGCCGGCCATTTTTGCGGTAAATCCGGACAAGAAATAGTATTGCGCTGCCGCATCATCGAGAATTGATACTGCCGGAAGAACCCCAAATGCATCGGCGGTCAAAAACAGGACAGTTTTGGCGTGCCCTGCCTTGGAGACGGGCTCTACGATATTATTGATATGATGGATTGGGTAGGAGACACGTGTGTTCAATGTTAGGCTTGTATCCTTAAAATCAACCTTGCCAGCATCATCCACCATCACATTTTCAAGAAGTGCATCACGGCGAATAGCTTGGTAAATCTCAGGCTCGCTTTCGGCGCTTAGATCGCTGGTTTTGGCGTAACAGCCTCCTTCGAAATTGAAAACACCGTCATCGTCCCAGCCATGCTCATCATCACCAATCAAGCTGCGGTTTGATGATGCGGAAAGGGTCGTTTTACCGGTGCCTGAGAGCCCAAAAAACAATGCAACATCACCACCGGCACCGCAGTTTGCAGAACAATGCATCGAGGCAATGCCTTTTTGTGGTAAAAGGTAATTCATCACTGAAAAAAGGCCTTTTTTCATTTCCCCGCCATACCAGGTGCCTCCAATAAGTTGCATGCGCTCGGTCAGATTAAAGGCAACAAAGGTTGGCGAGTTCATACCGTGGCGTTCCCAATCAGGATTGGTTGCCGTGGACGCGTTTACAACAGTGAAATCAGGGATAAAATTGGCTAACTCCTCATCATTTGGCCGGATAAACATGTTTTTGACGAAATGCGCCTGCCATGCTACTTCCATAACAAAGCGAACCCTCATGCAAGTATCTTTGTTTGCTCCACAAAATCCATCAACAACATACAGTTTCTTGCCGCTTAACTGATTTCCAGCAAGTGCTTTGAGTTCATTCCAGACACCAAGTTCAATTGGTTTATTGTCGTTTTTTGTGCCATTTCCATTCCACCAGTAGCTGTCGCGGGTAGTGTCATCCATGACAATGAATTTATCCTTTGGTGATCGGCCAGTATATTCACCCGTCAATACGTTTACCGCGCCAAGTTCGGTTAGTTGGCCACGAGCAAACCCTTCAAGATCAGGCTTGAGTTCGTCTTCATAAAGCTGATCATATGAGGGATTGTGAGCAATGCTTTTGACATCTGAAATACCAATAGATGTTAGGAATTTTTCCACGAGAACAGCACTCTGAATTGGTTGTAGGGGGGGTCCGGCAGCGATGGCTGTGAAGGTTAGTTACGATAAAACTGGTAAAGTAAGTTCTTCAAGTATTAAGGTTGCTATAAGTTCTTGTCAATCAAGAAGGCAGGGCAGACTAATACGACCTAATTCAGGCTGATGCCAGAGCAGTGACGCTGGAGTTTCGACCTAAATTAGTCCAATAAAACCATTATGATAGAAAGAGCGAGTAAGGCCATTGCTGTTAGCTCCAGTCGCGTGACTCGTTCCTTAAAATAAAGAATTGAGAAGCCAATACTGAATAACAACTCCACCTGCCCAACAGCGCGTACTGGCGCAACTTCGTGACTCAAGAAGGCGGCAAACCAGCAGATGCTGCAGATCGATGCCCAAACACCTGCCGGGCCTGCTTTCCGCCATTCAACAAAGCTGGCAATAAACTCGTTGCGTTTAGCGACGTAAAGATAGGCCCCGAAACACGCTGCTTGGATTGTCACGCCTATAGCTGCTGCATAGATTGCGTTATTTAGCAAGCTACCCCCGGTCATGGCTTGCATTGCAGCTCCATAAGCTACCGTGCAAAATCCCAGAAAGGCACCAGCAGCAAGCCCAATTGCCATTTGCCGGCTAAGCAGGCTTTGCTGGATGTTGGTAATTGATAAATTGGCTTTTACAAATGCCAACATCACAGTTGCAAACACTCCAACGGCGATGGCAATGCCGGTTTGAAATGTAACTACAACGCCAAGGATCAAGGCTTCAAGAATAGCTGTTTGTAGGACTTCAGTTTTGGAAAATGCCACCGCTGCAGCAAAGGAACGATGACTGAAGAGCTGAACGAGGAGGATCGTGAAAATTACTTGAGTTAATGCGGCAATGTTAATCCATGCCCAGAAGGTAAAAGGTAGGCTCGCAAGTGTCTCACCAGTGGCGCCCAAATATGCAAATAAACACAGCCAGGCAAGCGGGCAGGCATAGGAAAAACGGATATACGCGGCGCCATAACTGCCGAGTGGCGCAACCATGCGGCGTTGAACCGCGGTACGAAGTGCCTGTGTCGCGGCTGCTAGAACAGCAAATAGGACCCAAATTTCCATATGGATTTATACAATTAAACATTTAAAAACCAAACGGTCATTTCAAAAAACAAAAATGGGAGGCTTTAGCCCGCCTTATCAAGATCTAAAAAGTGAGTAGGCAGTGTGACTTGCACTTGTTAGAAAAAAGGTTAGAGTTGGAAGATCAGCATCAAGTAAATCAGCAAAGAATGGCCGCTCCTCCAGACCGGCAATCATGTGAGACAATTATGACAGATATGCATTTCATAAAAGGCGCAGCGATAGCGGGCGCCAGCGGACGTTCGCAGAATGTTTATAATCCGGCAACTGGGGCGGCTGTCTCCTCAGTGCCATTGGCCAGCGCAATCGAAGTCGATGCTGCAGTTGCCGTTGCTAAGGCGGCATTGCCCGGATGGGCAAATACCCCACCAGCAAAGCGTGCACAAATAATGTTTAATTTTCGCGATTTGATCACCAAGAATATAAACACGGTTGCCGAAATGATCTCATCACAACATGGAAAGACACTTGATGATGCCAAGGGTGAAGTTGCCCGAGGGTTAGAGGTGGTTGAATTCGCATGCGGTATTCCGCATTTACTTAAAGGCGAATATTCCGCGCAAGTTGCGAGTTCAGTTGATAGCTATTCGCTTCGACAACCAGTGGGCGTGGTTGCGGGAATCACCCCCTTTAATTTCCCAGCCATGGTGCCAATGTGGATGTTCCCTATGGCGCTTGCCTGCGGAAATACATTCATCTTAAAGCCGTCTGAGCGTGATCCGGCAGCGCCCCTATACCTAGCACAATTGTTAAGCGAAGCGGGTTTGCCCGATGGTTGCATGAATGTGCTGAATGGGGATAAGGAGGCAGTTGATGCGCTTCTTGATCATCCGGACATCGCAGCAATCAGCTTTGTTGGTTCAACTGCAATTGGCAAATATATATATAGCCGTGGTTGTACCGCCGGCAAACGAGTTCAAGCACTATGTGGCGCAAAGAATCATATGATCATCATGCCTGATGCTGATATGGATCAGGCAGTAGATGCGGCCATGGGGGCGGCCTATGGTTCAGCAGGCGAACGTTGCATGGCAGTGTCTGCTGTGCTGGCGGTTGGTGATGAAACTGGTGATCGGTTTGTTGAAGCATTGGCTCCAAAAGTTCGCGCGCTTAAAATTGGCCAATATGACGAGCCCGGTGTTGAAATGGGCCCGGTGATCACGGCTCAGTCAAGAGACCGCGTTCTTAGCTATATTGACCAGGGCGAGGCAGATGGTGCAAGCGTTGTTGTCGATGGTCGGGGTCTGTCTTTGCAAGGTTATGAGAATGGTTTCTTTGTTGGGGGTACGCTGCTGGACAATGTGACACCTGATATGTCTGTGTACCGCGATGAAATTTTTGGCCCGGTTCTATCGGTTTTGCGGCCAAAAACTTACGAAGAGGCGATCAATTTGGTCGTAAGCCATGAATATGGGAATGGCACTGCCATTTTTACCCGGGATGGCGATGCAGCACGTGAATTTGCCAGCAATGTTAATGTTGGCATGGTTGGTATAAATGTACCAATTCCAGTACCAGTTGCTTATCACAGCTTTGGCGGCTGGAAAGCTTCGATGTATGGCGATCATTCAATTCATGGCATGGAAGGGGTGCGTTTTTATACCAAGCTGAAAACCGTGACTGCTCGCTGGCCTAGCGGGATAAAAGACGGCGCCGTGTTCAATTTTCACTCTGGTAGTGAAACCAAATAAAGTCATGCCACGGTACGCCAGAATAAAAACGCCAAAGGGATGATTAGCGTGCATAGATAGTGGGTTGTTCGGCCGGTTTTTTCGCCTGTTTCTTGGAGCTGACTCCTGGCCCTTCTTTAGTCAATGCTTGAGTCTAATTGATCAAGGCGCAATTGTGCAATTTTATGCACCTCGGCAAGCGCGGTGTGAAATTCGATCTGGGCCGAATTGTCCACGCGTTTCCGAAATGCGGCCAAAATCTTGGCTCGATTAAGGCCCCGGACGGCAATGATAAACGGATGGCCAAAGTTTTCCTGGTAGCGCTGGTTTAAGTTCTGAAATTCGGCAAATTCTTTGGCGCTGCACTGGTCGAGCTGGGCACTTGCTTGCTCGGCTGCAGACTCGGCGGTTAATGAACCGGAAATAGCAAGCTTTCCAGCTAGTTCAGGGTGGGCACACAAAAGCGCCATCTGTCGCTCCTCATCAGCTGCATCAACAATCGTCGCCATCCGTTTAGCCAGCTTTGTCGGGTCGCTATCATCCTCGCTCAATCCTTGATCATAAAGCGTTTCTGCAACCCATGAAGAATGTTCGTAAATACCCCCAAAGGTGGCAATGAACGCTGTTCGGGGCAATTCATGTGGTGCCGGTTCGATCATCATCTATACCCGATTGTTGCTGATAAAACGGAACAAATTGTCAATGTTTTCATATTGACATGATTCTTTGGGATGTCCAATTTGATTTGCAATATCAGTGTGTAAATGTCATCGTTTGTCTTGTGAAGTTAGTGATAAAACCCTTGCTCAAGGATGATGTTTCATGGGCCGTTTAACAACTCATGTTTTGGATACAATGCGCGGCTGCCCTGCATCTGGATTGGTTATCAACCTGTTTCGTGTTGATGCCGGCACCGGTGATCGGCAGGCGTTAATTGTTTCGACCAGAACCAATGATGATGGCCGCTGTGATGCGCCATTGCTTGATGGTGATGCAATGCAAAAAGGGCGGTATCAGTTGCTTTTCAAAGTGGCTGAATATCTGCGCCGCAGCGGGGATGACCTTCCAGAAATCCCATTTCTTGATGATGTTGTCATTAACTTCGGTGTTGAAGATGCGGAGCAGCACTATCACGTGCCGTTATTGCTTTCAGCCTATGGTTATTCAACCTATCGCGGCAGCTAGGCTCGGAGGTTTCATGCAACGCGAAATCAGCTTTGTCTTAAATGGTAGCGTTCACCATACTAGCGATTGTGCTGGTGATATGACCCTGCTTGACTGGCTTCGTGAGCAGCCCCATTTGCGCGGCACCAAACAGGGTTGCGGTGAGGGTGACTGCGGGGCCTGCACTGTCTCGATTGCGCGTCCCGATGCGGGTGGAAATCTGGTTTATCGTCCAGTCAATGCCTGTATTCTTTTTATGGGCATGGTGAATGGTGCTGCTATTCGCACGATTGAAGGACTTGCCACTAGTGATGATCAACTGCATCCGGTACAGACGGCAATGGTAGAAAATGACGCATCTCAATGTGGGTTTTGCACGCCCGGTTTTGTGATGACACTTTACACGGCCTATCAAAATGGCAGTGGGCTTGGGCCGGATGAGGTGGATGATACCATTGCTGGCAATTTGTGCCGCTGTACCGGTTACCGGCCCATCGTTGAAGCTGCCGCATCGCTGGATACTTATAATGATCATAAGAAAACGCATAATGAAGATCTAGCCCTGCTTGCGGGCATTGATGATGGATTGGATGTTTGTTGTGACAAAGGTGGTAGCCAGTTCATGGTGCCGGCAACTCGCGCGAGCTTTGCCAAACTATATGAGGAACATCCAGATGCGACTGTTATTGGTGGGGCAACCGACGTCGGGCTATGGGTCACAAAACAGCACCGCAAGCTGGAAAAAATGATTTGGACTGGCGGCGTGGCTGGCTTCGACAAGATTAATGATGATGGTGATGCCATTCGCATTAATCCGGCAGTCACGCATCAGCAGCTCTTATCTTATGCTGCAAAACATTTTCCCCAATGCGCCGAGTTATTGCGCCGGTTCGGGGCTTTACAGGTACGTAGCAGTGGTACGGTTTGCGGCAATATCGCCAATGCCTCGCCAATTGGTGATTTGCCACCGGTCTTGATCAGCCTCAATGGCGCGGTTGAATTAACCAAAGGCGCCGCCAGCCGTTTGGTGAAGCTGGAGGATTTTTTTCTTGAGTATGGCAAACAGGACCGCAAGGTGGGCGAATTTGTTTCGGCGTTGCTGATACCTAAAGGCACAAAGCCAAATCTACGGTGCTATAAAATATCCAAACGTTTTGATCAGGATATTTCAGCGGTAATGCTGGCGGCCAACCTCGAGATTGTTGATGGAATGATGGAAGGGGTACGGCTTGCTTTTGGTGGCATGGCAGGAATTCCAAAGCGCGCCAGCCATGCGGAAGCAGCGCTTGTTGGAAACCCCCTGGATGTTGCGCATTTTAAAAAGGCCGGGGCCGCGTTGGCAGACGATTTCACGCCAATGTCAGATATGCGAGGATCCGCCAGATACAGGCTTTTGACAGCTCAGAACCTGCTTGTCAAATATGGATTGGAACTTATTTCTGGCAAACAAATGCGCCTTGCGGGACAGGGGCTTGTCACCAGTCTGGATGGGTGGTGATATGGTGGCAAAATCTCGAATCAAGGGCGATATCCGTACAAGCCGGCATCATGATAGTGCCGTCAAGCATGTATCAGGACGGGCGATCTATGTTGACGATATTGTTACATCAGCAAATTGCCTGACCGTATTGATTTGCCAAAGCCAGCATGCGCATGCACGGATTCGGGCAATGGATTTGTCGGCAGTGTCAGCAACGCCTGGCGTGGTGGCAGTAATGTCGGCATCCGATATTCCGGGTATTAATGATTGCGGGCCAATGTTCCATGATGACCCGGTTTTTGCCGTCGATGAAGTTTGCTATATTGGCCAGTCGGTCTTTGCGGTGGCGGCGATTGATCTTGAATCAGCGCGCCATGCAATTGGGCTGGCAAATATTGAATATGAGCCATTGCCAGCAATACTGACAATTGATGAGGCGATGGATGCTGGCTCGTTATTGGCAAGCCCGGGCGAGATGATCAAAGGGGATCCGTCAACAGCCCTTGCCGAAGCCCCGAACCAGATAAATGGCCGACTTTATGCTGGCGGGCAGGAACATTTTTATCTTGAAGGCCAAGCCGCCCTTGCCGTTCCGGGGGAAGATGGCGATATCCAGCTTTTTTGCTCAACCCAGCATCCAAGTGAAATTCAGCATAAGACAGCTGAGATGTTGGGCATTGGTAATCATGGTGTAACGGTGGAAACACGGCGTATGGGTGGGGCGTTTGGCGGCAAGGAAAGTCAGGGTAATTTACCGGCCATGACGGCGGCATTGGCAGCGCATTTGACCGGTCAGCCAGCCAAAACCATCTATGACCGTGATGATGATTTTATGATAACTGGCAAACGCCATGATTGCCGCATTGATTACCGGGCAGGGTTTGATGATGCGGGGCGCATTCTTGCGGTTGAATTTGATCAGGCACTGCGCTGCGGTATGTCTTGGGATTTATCGGCTGGAATTGCGGCACGTGCCATGTGCCATGCTGATAATGCCTATGATATTGCGCATATGAAAATCACCAATTATTGCTGTAAAACCCACACCCAATCTAACACCGCTTTTCGTGGCTTTGGTGGGCCGCAGGGCATGCTTGGGATTGAGCGTGTTATGGATGAGGTGGCGCACCATCTTCGGCTTGATCCCTTGCAGGTGCGGCGGTTGAATTTCTATCCACAAAAAAATGCCAGTACTTTTGGTATTACCCCTTATGGGCAGAGGGTTGAAGATTGCGTAATTCAGCCAATTATTGATGAGTTGGTTAATACTTCTGATTATAAGGCGCGCCGTGCTGCCATTGCTGAATTTAACGCCGCTAACCAATATGTGAAACGCGGCATCGCCCTGACACCGGTAAAATTTGGTATTTCCTTCAACACAACCTTTTTAAACCAGGCTGGATCATTGGTTCATGTCTATAATGATGGCTCGGTGCATCTAAATCATGGTGGTACTGAAATGGGTCAGGGTCTTTATACAAAAGTGGCGCAAATTGTTGCGCATGAATTCCAGATTGATGCTGCTTTAATAAAAATTACAGCAACGACAACGGGCAAGGTGCCAAACACATCAGCAACGGCAGCATCATCGGGAACGGATTTGAACGGCATGGCCGCCATGCACGCAGCGCGGACAATAAAAGACCGGATTGCCGGATTTCTGGCAGGTGAATATCAAACGGATCAGGCTAATGTTGTATTTGCCAATGGTCAGGTTCATATCGGGGCTGACGCAATGACATTTGCCGAGGCTGTTAAACGTGCTTATCTGGGGCGCGTATCGCTATCGGCAACTGGCTTTTATGCCACACCGAAATTAAGCTGGGACAAGGACCGAATGCATGGCCGCCCGTTTTATTATTTCGCATATGGTGCGGCAGTATCTGAGGTGATTATTGATTTGCTAACAGGGGAGAACCGTCTGGTACGCGCCGATTTACTGCATGATGTTGGCAGGTCGCTAAACCCCGCAATTGATCGCGGGCAAATTGAGGGTGGATTTATTCAAGGGGTTGGCTGGTTGACCACTGAGGAACTGGTCTGGAACGAAGATGGCCGCCTGACAACGCATGCGCCATCAACCTATAAAATTCCGGCAAGTGCAGACCGACCGACTGATTGGCGTGTAGCATTTTATGCAGATGGCGAAAATAGCGAAGAGACGGTTCATAAATCAAAAGCGGTTGGGGAGCCGCCACTGATGCTTGCAATCAGTGCATGGCTTGCGCTATCTGATGCGCTTGCTGGCATTAGTGGGGGCAAAATTGAAGGGGCGGCTTATCCAGGACTTGATGCCCCTGCTACACCGGAACGGATTTTGTTATGTGCAAACCGGCTTGGGGCTCGTTTTGTCTAAGGGTGGATCCACCAGTGCCTTGCGCAATAGCTGGCTTGGAAAGGTCCTGTCTGAGTTGGCGGATGGGCGTGATATTGTGCTTGTTACTGTGACAGCAACAAAAGGGTCGTCGCCGCGGAATGCCGGTGCGCGCATGCTGATTACTGCAGATGAAATTTGGCAGACAATTGGCGGTGGTGCAGTAGAATTTGATATTATGGCGCGGGCACGCAAAATGCTGGCAAGTGGGGATGATGGCTGGCAGCGTCAGCATCTGAAAATCGCGCTTGGCCCTGATATGGGTCAATGCTGTGGTGGCCAGATGTCTATTCTGTTGGAAAAATTCAGCACAAAACAAGAAAGTGATCTTCGGGCGTTAAGTGTGGCGGTAACGTGCGAAACCATTTTATCGCATCCATTAGACTCTGGTCCGCCGCTATCGGTTGAACCAATATCCCACATGCCCGCATTTTCAGCACCCATCACGTCACCCCTTACGCCGCTATTCATATATGGTGCGGGGCATGTAAGCCGCGCACTTCTGCCACGGCTGGATGGCTTGGGGTTTGAGATTTTTCTTGTCGATATTGATGATGACCGATATCCGGCCGATCTAGGAGACAAGGCTAAAAAGTTACTTGCCAAAGCCCCTGAAGCCATTGCCAGCCATGCCCCTTTAGGGGCAGCACACCTGGTGATGACGCATTCGCACAGCCTTGACGAGGCAATCTGCCTTGAAGTGCTGACCAGGGGCGGTTTTGCCTATTTGGGCTTGATAGGGTCAAAAAGCAAACGTGCGCGGTTTAAAAAACGTCTATTGGCGGCTGGAGTGGCGGAATCGATGGTAGAGTTGCTTGTTTGCCCAATCGGTATTGATGAAATTACGGGGAAAAGCCCGTCATATGTTGCATTGTCGATTGCGGCCCAACTCGCTATCTGGCAAAGGTTTGAGAAAGATCACAATGATGGGTCTTGGGCTATTAATCATTCTGGCGCCGTGACGCCGCAAACAGCCTAGAAAAAGGATTTTGGATGGTTGATTATCTTTGGATGTGGTCCGAGCTTATTGTTCGTTGGGTTCATGTCATTGCGGGCATTGCTTGGATCGGCTCTTCATTTTATTTCATTGCTTTAGATCTTAGTCTGAAGCCGGGCAAGGAACTGCCTGATGAGGCGCATGGCCAAGCATGGCAGGTGCATGGCGGCGGCTTTTACAACATGGTGAAATATCTTGTTGCGCCAGCAAAAATGCCGGATGAATTGACATGGTTCAAATGGGAAGCTTATGGAACTTGGATTTCTGGTATTGCTCTGATGAGCCTTGTGTATTACGGCGCCGCAAGCCTTTACATGATTGATCTGGAAATATTGGATATCACTGAAATACAGGCAGTTATGATTAGCCTTGCAGGAATAGTCATTAGCTGGGCCTTATATGATGGCCTTTGCCGAAGTCCGCTTGGCAAAAGTGATCTATGGCTTGCACTGGCCGGTTTTGTATTTCTTGTGTTGCTGGCCTTCGGCTACAGCCTAATCTTTTCGGCGCGAGGGGCTTTTATGCAGATGGGCGTTACCATTGGCACCATAATGGTGGCTAATGTGTTGATGATTATTATCCCGGGGCAAACAAGAGTTGTCACCGCATTAAAGGCTGGCAAGACCCCCGATCCGCGACATGGCGCGCGCGGTAAACAGCGTTCACTCCATAATAATTATTTAACCTTACCAGTGATTTTTGTGATGATTGGCGGCCATTACCCTGCGGTATTCGCAACGGATTACGCGTGGGGAATTCTGGCACTTGTTTTGATAACCGGGGCCGTGATCCGGCATTTTTTTAACACCAAACATAAGGGCCTTGCCCCGCCTTGGTGGACATGGTTGGTCGCTGCAATATTAGCGGGATTTGCCATTAGCTTATCGCATCTTGGGGCTCCAAATATGGAATATGACAAGACCGCTCACGCCAGTCCTACGGCCCTTCACAACGCATCAATAGAGCTTGTGATCGAAAGATGCAGCAGTTGCCATGCGCGGGAGCCATTATGGGATGGGCTGGCCTTTGCCCCAAAGGGCGTATACCTTGAAAATAAAAGTGATGTATTGCGCCATGCCAACGACATTTTCTGGCAAGCGGCTGCCTCGCATGCAATGCCACCTGGTCAGGTAATCTGGATAGAGGATGAAGAGCGAGCAATGCTTGCTGCGTGGCGTAATATGATCAATCATGGACTGGTTGACCGCGATAGCTAGGGTGATGGTCGGTGTTGTCAAAATGTTAAATCTTAAGGTGAAAGACAAGTGAAGCAGGATTACCCCCGCGACTTAATTGGCTATGGCGCAAACCCGCCCGATGCGGGGTGGCCCAATGGCGCGCGCATTGCCGTTCAATTCGTGCTCAATTACGAAGAGGGTGGTGAGAGTAGTGTGCTTCATGACGATGTGGCATCCGAGGTGTTTCTCTCTGAAATTATCGGTGCTGCGGCCTTTGATGGCGCGCGTCACATGTCAATGGAATCAATTTATGAATATGGGTCCCGGGTGGGCGTATGGCGTATTCTAAATTTGTTTCGCCAACGTCAGTTACCGCTGACAATATTTGCCGTGGCAATGGCCGCTGCCCGTAATCCAAACGTCATTGAAGCGGCACTTGCCGACGGCCATGAAATTGCAGCGCATGGCTGGCGCTGGATCAATTATCACGGCGTCTCTATAGATGAGGAACGCGCCCATATGCAGAAGGCTGTTTCGATCTTGCAGGATATTTGCGGCGCGCGACCGCTTGGTTGGTATACTGGCCGAACATCGGAAAACACTCGCCAGCTTGTAGCAGAAGATGGCGGCTTTACCTACGACGCTGATGATTATTCGGATGATTTACCTTTTTGGTCGACGCAGGTTAAATCGCCGCATCTAGTTGTGCCCTACACGCTTGACACAAATGATATGCGCTTTGCTACCGCACAGGGCTTTCACAATGCCGATCAATTTGCTCGCTATCTGATTGATGCGTTTGATGTGTTGTATGCTGAGGGAGCGACAACACCTAAAATGCTATCTATCGGACTGCATTGTCGGTTAATTGGACGTCCGGCAAGGTTCGCTGGGCTAGTCAAATTTCTGGATCACATAATGGCACACGATAAGGTGTGGGTGGCTCGCCGCATTGATATTGCCAATCACTGGATTGCAACGCACCCATTCATAGGGGATGGTCAGTGACACAGCCTCATATACCAATCCTTGATATTCAGCCCTTGAACAAGGAAGTTTTCGTACCTTTTGGTACAGTCATTGAAACCGACGGTGCCCAACAGATCAGCATTAATCAGGGCACAACCACGCGCTTTGATGCGATGTCTCCTGTTGATGCTGAAGAGGCTGGTGGCCAACCGATCATATCGCTGTTTCGAGGAACTCGCCGTCCTAATCCGATTGAAATTCACCTTCTCGAACGGCATCCAATAGGCTCTCAGGCATTTATGCCGTTAAGCCAGCATGAGTGGCTGGTCGTTGTAGCACATGGCAATGTGGCTGGTGATGCGCCGGATTTTTCCACTCTCGCATGTTTCAAGGCTACAGGTATACAGGGCGTCAGCTATAATCGTGGCACATGGCATCACCCGCTTTTAACTCTGCAGGCATCACAAGATTTCCTAGTGATTGACCGTCAGGGCGATGGGCATAATCTAGATGAAGTGTGGCATGACGGGCCAGCAGCAATCATCCAGCCCTAAATTCTTATTTGATGTCATGTCCATTGGGCCTTGCGCATTAAATCAGCCGTCATGGCACGATGATTTTCTAGTAATTTTGGCATATCCATTGTCACAAGATGCCCCTGATCAACAATGACTTTACCATTGATAATGGTATAGCTGGTCTTGGCAGAGCCGCAAAATAACAGCCCGGCAAGTAAGTCCCATCCGGCGCCGGCAAAATCAATACCACGGCAATCAAAGGCAGCAATGTCTGCAGCAAAACCTTGGGACAGTTGGCCGATATCATCGCGGCCTAATACTGCGGCCCCGCCGCGTGTTGCAACCGCGAGCGATTGGCGTGCGGTCAACGCATCACCTGTTTTCATGACCCGTTGCAGCAACATGGCCTGGCGGGCTTCATTTAGCATGTGTCCGCTGTCATTCGATGCCGATCCGTCGACGCCAAGGCCGATGTTGATTCCAGCATCCAGCATTTCACGAATTGGGGCAATGCCGCTTGCAAGCCGCATGTTAGAACAGGGGCAGTGTGCTATGCCAGTATCGGTGCGGGCGAATAGATCAATTTCATCCTTATCTAGCTGCACACAATGGGCGTGCCATACATCATGACCAACCCAGCCAACTGCTTCGATATACTCGCCCGGCCGCATGCCAAAACTGTTAAGACTATAATCAATATCCTCGACATTTTCTGCCAGATGAGTGTGTAACCCGACCTTGTATGCTCGGGCCATCTTCGCAGTTTCGCTCATTAGGTCTATGCTAACTGAAAATGGCGAACAAGGAGCCAACGCCACCCGCTGCATCGCGTGGCGTTCGGCATTGTCATACATTTCGATGACGCGTTGGCAGTCTTTTAAAATGGCAGGCTCGCCCTCGGTCAGGCGATCAGGTGGCAGCCCGCCATGGGACTCCCCAATACTCATTGATCCACGTGTGCCGTGAAAGCGCATTCCAATATCATTGGCGGCAGCAAATGAATCGTCAAGCCGCGCGCCGTTGGGATAAAGATAGAGATGATCCGATGATGTGGTGCAACCGGTTAAAGCTAGTTCGGCCATGCCAAGTGCGTTTGACCAGTAAATATGGTCCGGGCCAAGATTGCACCAGATCGGATAAAGGGTCTGCAGCCAGCCAAATAAGGGAGCGTTTTGTGCCGCGGGAACAGCGCGGGTCAGATTTTGAAACATATGATGATGGGTATTGACCATGCCGGGAATGACCACATGGCCGGTCATATCAATCACCCTATCAGCGGTGTTTGGCAAATTCTGTGTCTCACCAACGGCCTCAATCACGCCATTTCGGGCAAAAAGGCCACCATTTTTGATTTCATCGCCGCAATGATCATTAGCCTGTCCAGCGGTCTTGGCTGGCGGACCCTTTTCGGGATGTGCAGCCATGGTGCATAGCAGATCTGCATTTTTCAGTAATAATGTATGATCAGCCATTTTATTTCAGTCCTAGCATAACGATGCCGCCGAACCTATGAGGCCCGGCGGCAGGTTAACTTTTTACCTAAATAAACTTGCGGTGCATTGCAGCGCAAGCTCTATTTTGTTTAGTCGATTTCTTCCGGGATCAGAAGGTTTAAAATAACGGCAATTGCTGCGGCGGGCAGCAGTCCTGATACCATTAACATTTCAAGTGAGTCCGGAAGATGTTGCATTGATTTTGGAACAGCTTGGAGGCCAAGTCCGATGGACATAGACATTGCCAGAATAATCATATTTCGACGGTTCCAGCTTACATCTGCAAGCATGCTAATGCCAGCACTAACAACCATACCGAACATAACTATGACACCGCCGCCAAGCACGGATATTGGCATAGCGGCAACCACCGCACCAACCTTTGGAATGAGCCCACAAGCGACAAGGAATAAGGCTCCCAATGTTACCACTGATCGACTCATTACGCCGGTCATTGATATCAAACCAACATTTTGGCTGAAAGACGTGTTTGGGAGGCCACCAAATAAACCGGCAACAAAGCTACCAACTCCATCGGCATAGGTTCCTCCAGCTAATTCCTTATCTGTTGCCTCGCGATTTGCACCTCCTTTGGCAATACCTGAAATATCGCCAACTGTTTCAATCGCACTTACGATTGACATCAGACACATACCAATGATGGCGTAGGCGCTAAATTCAATACCATATTTGAACGGCTGTGGTATCGCAAACCACGCTGCTTTGGAAACTCCACCGAGATTGACCGCACCTGTAAAATATCCGACAATATAACCGGCAATTAAGCCGATAAGAATTGCTGCGGAAGACATTGTGCCGCGCGTGAAGAATTTTATCCCAAGCGATACAAAAATCACGACAAGTGCAAGGCCCCATTTGCTGAAATCACCCCACTCGGGCGCATTCATTTGGAAGGCTGCTGCGCCACCAGCAGCATATTTTATCCCAACTGGGAGCAGATATAAACCGATAGCGGTGATAACAATACCGGTCACCAATGGAGGAAACCAATGGCGAATACGGCCAATAATGCTGCCAAGGAAAGCATGAAATAGGCCAGCAACAATTACAGCTCCAAAAAGAGCTGCCATTCCACTTGTTTTGACAATGCCAATCATGATTGGAACAAAGGCAAAACTGGTGCCCTGCATGACTGGAAGACGTGCTCCAATTGGACCAACGCCGACTGTTTGAAATAGGGTGGCGATTCCAGCAAACAGCATCGCCATTTGCACCAGAAATACCATATCCTCACCACCAAAAGCAAAACCGGCAGCGCCGGCGATGATAATTGAGGGCGTTACGTTACTGGCAAACATTGCCAATACATGCTGAATTCCGAGGGCTGTACGCGGACCCATTGGAATTTCATAGTCAGGATCTTTGAGTTGATCGGGCGTACCAATATTTTCATTGGCCATGCTAAATTCCCCTTTTTAGTTTTCCGATGACGTGATGTTAGAAAGAAATTGCCAGACTGCAAGTCAAATCGCACAAATCGAAGTGTTGAAAAATAAAAAATATATATAAATCAATTGACTGAAGGAAAACTATTTATAAAATCTGGATGAGGTTAACGCTTTTTGCCCGCAAAATGATTATTTCCTAGGTGGATATTAAAGATCCGAAAAGGCTGGTCATCGATCCTGCAAACGGCCTATTATACGAATAAAGAAAAGCGCCTGATATTTTATACTCAGCAATAACCACAAGTTATAGGGTTTGTATTAGGTTAAGATGGGATTGTTTCCAAGGTTAAGGAGATGGGGAATGCGTTACGCAATGGCTGCTGCCAAGCCAGGTGGGTCTGAAGTTATCCGTAAAATCACGCTTGGTGATTTGTTGCCTGGCGCTGGTGAAGTGTTGATCCGGCATGAGGCAGTCGGCATAAATTTTCTGGATATTTATATACGTAATGGCGCCTATCCTTGGCCGGTCGAAAGTGACCTTATTCTGGGTTCGGAGGGTGCTGGTATTATAGAAGCTGTTGGCTCAGATGTCAGGGGTTTGGATGTGGGAGATCGCGTTGGCTATACGCTTGCCAATGGTGCCTATGCAACACACCGGGTGATTGATGCCGGCTATGTGGTTAAATTACCAAATGCTGTTACCAGCGATCTAGCCGCATCAATAATGTTAAAAGGGCTAACAGTTGCCTACCTTATTCATGATAGTTACAAAGTTAAGCTTGGCGATAAAGTCCTGTTTCATGCCGCTGCGGGCGGTGTTGGCTTGATTGCAGGGCAGTGGCTAAAAGCAATTGGCGCAACAGTTATTGGAACCGCTGGTGGAGTTGAAAAATGTGCACTTGCAAAGGCTAACGGGTATGATCACGTAATTGATTATACTAGCACAGATTTTGAGGCTGAGGTGATGCGCCTGACCGATGGGCTAGGCGTAGATGTAGCTTATGACTCGGTCGGCAATGATACGATGGCTCGCACAATAGCATCTACCAAACGGCACGGCACGATTATCGCTTTTGGTCAATCATCTGGGCCCTACGTAGATTTCAAAATTACCGACCTTGCCAAAGGATCATATTATTTAAGCCGGCCAACCTTGTTTCATTTTGCTGCGGATCGTGCGTGGTTGGAAATGGCTTCGGCAAAACTATTTGAGGTGGTATCCGATGGGACGGTTACGGTATCGATTAATCAGCGGTTTCCATTAGAGGATGTGGCAAAGGCTCATGAGGCGCTTACTGGCCGTTCTACAACGGGCTGCACTATCCTCACGCTGTAAGCACATAATTCAAAAAATAATAGGGCCGCCTTTGGCGGCCCTTCAATATTGTACTAAAGATAGCGCCATATGTTCAGACGCTTTGCTGCGGCCGCATGTCACCCGGGTCAATACCGGCAACAGATACTGGCTTTTTCATCGCATCCCGGCGGAATGGCTCACCAAGTTCTTGGTTCAGCATTACTTCAATAAAAGTGGTCACGCCATCTTTCATTTGCGCGTCAACCGCTTTCGCTAGCGCATCGCGAAGTTCATCCATCGAATCGACGGCAATACCTTCAACACCGCAGGCTTTGGCGATGTTGGCATATGACACTTGCTCGTCAAGTTCGGTGCCAACAAAGTTATCTTCAAACCATAGTGTTGTGTTACGCTTTTCGGCTCCCCACTGATAATTGCGGAAAATTACCATGGTTATGGCAGGCCATTCTTCGCGGCCAATGGCGGACATTTCATTCATTGAAATACCGAAGGCGCCATCGCCAGCAAATCCGACAACAGGCACATCATTACGACCAATTTTTGCCCCCATGATTGATGGCAGGCCGTAGCCACAAGGCCCAAATAAGCCTGGCGCTAAATATTTACGACCTTCTTCAAAAGTTGGGTAGGCATTACCTATGGCGCAATTATTGCCAATGTCAGATGAAATGATCGCATCTTTTGGCAAGGCTGACTGGATCGCACGCCATGCCATACGTGGTGACATTTTTGTGGGTTCACGATCACGAGCCCGCTCGTTCCAAGTTGTGCCCGGGTCATCATCTTCATGATCAAGTGAGGTTAGTTCCTGTGCCCATGCGGATTTTGTTTTTGCAATTAATTCTTTACGGGCACTTCGGCCCGTATCACCGGCGGTGCTGCCCAGCTTATCAATGATGCTCAATGCAACCTTTTTGGCATCACCAACAATACCAACGCTAACTGGTTTTGTCAGGCCAATACGATCAGCGTTAATGTCTACTTGTATGATTTTGGCGTCCTTTGGCCAATAATCGATGCCATAGCCAGGCAGGGTCGAAAACGGGTTTAAGCGGGTTCCCAAAGCTAAAACAACGTCAGCTTTGGCAATTAATTCCATCCCCGCTTTTGATCCGTTGTAGCCAAGTGGGCCAGCAAATAACGGATGTGATCCGGGAAAAGCATCGTTATGCTGATAGCCACAACAGACTGGCGCATCAAGACGCTCGGCAAGCTTGATTGAGGCTTCAATTGCGCCGCCAATAACAACGCCGGCGCCATTCAACAGGACTGGAAACTCTGCCTTGGATAACAGTGCAGCTGCTTCGCTGACCGCATCTTCGCCGCCAGAAGGGCGCTCGAATTCTACAATGGCTGGAAGCTCAATATCAATAACTTGCGTCCAAAAATCACGCGGGACGTTGATTTGGGCGGGGGCTGAGGCACGTTTAGCTTGCAGGATAACACGGTTAAGGGTTTCTGCAATGCGTGATGGATCACGCACCTCTTCTTGATAAGCCACCATGTCTTTGAACAGCGCCATTTGTTCAACCTCCTGAAACCCGCCTTGGCCTAGGGTCTTGTTCGCGGCCTGTGGGGTTACCAGCAACAGCGGGGTATGATTCCAATAGGCAGTCTTCACGGGTGTCACAAAATTAGTGATGCCCGGGCCGTTCTGGGCTACCATCATCGACATTTTGCCAGTTGCACGAGTAAAGCCGTCAGCCATCATTCCTGCGTTACATTCGTGGGCGGCATCCCAAAAGGTAATGCCGGCTTGTGGAAAAAGGTCAGATATTGGCATCATTGCAGAGCCAATAATGCCAAAAGCATTTTCAATGCCATGCATCTGCAGGACCTTCACAAATGCTTCTTCGGTTGTCATCTTCATGAGTTGTCACCTTTATTTATTCGGTAAAAGTTAGTCTCGGAAAATCTTGTTTATCGCACCAGCCCCGATGGGCGGAATTAGATTGCGTTATGGTTGTACAGTTATTTTTTATATATGCCAAGCTGATGTTGGAACCAGTTGCGGCTAAATTTGGGTCCAGTTTATCTGGCTTGCTTTTCTAAAGATCTTGCCAGATGATTTTGAATGATCGTGGTGACTTGCATATTTGATCAGGTAACGATTCTATGTCAGCTGAAAAACAACGCCTTGAGAGTGAACTGAGTTACCGGCCACTATATGGCACGCACTAATGAGTTTGTAAAAGCAGGCTGTTGAAGCCAAGGCCTGAAAAAGGCATTTAATAGAGGAGAGAAGTATGAAGGTGAAGGCATTGTCACCAGCATTGGGTGCTGAAGTAACCGGCATCGATCTCAGCGTGCCGCTTGATGATGCGATAATTGACGATTTGCGAGCCATATGGCTAAAGCACCAGATGATTGTAATAAGAGGTCAAGACTTAACACCTGCGCAGCAATTGGCATTTGCTAAGGCGCTAGGCGAGCCTGATATTTATCCCTTTTTGACGGGCCTTGATGGTTTTCCAATGATTACCGAAGTATTAAAAAAAGAGGATGAAAGAGTGAATTTTGGTGGCGTGTGGCATTCAGATACAACCTATCAAAAATGCCCGCCAATGGCCACCCTGCTCTATGCCAAAGAATTGCCCCCGCTCGGTGGCGATACATTGTTTGCCAATCAATATGCGGCGTTTGAACATTTATCTGCGCCGCTACGTGGTGTTCTGGAGAAACTGCGTGGTGTTAATGCTGCAGGAAAGAAACGCGTTGCTTCTACTCGAAGTGAGCGACTGAAGGACTCGGCCAGTGGTGTTGACCCGGATGATCTGTCTGGCACACACCCGGTGGTACGCACGCATCCAGAAACCGGACGAAAAGCTTTGTTCGTAAACGCCGCCCATACAATCACGTTTGAAGGGTGGAGTGCTGAAGAAAGCCAAGGCTTGTTAGAGTACCTGTTTACGCATCAGATTTCACCGGAGTTCCAATGTCGCTTGTCTTGGCAGGTTGGTGACGTTGCATTTTGGGACAATCGCTGTGTTCAGCATTACCCACTTAATGATTATCATGGCTACCGCCGATTATTGCACCGGATTACGCTGAAGGGCGACACTCCGCGATAAAGTCCCATAAATTAATGCAAAAGAGTCACCCAATAGTCCGTTTTGGTGTTTCTTAACCAGAAAAACATTGTTTCTGTTGCGTACATCATTTTTTTTCCCTTTAATGATGTTTTCGTAGTTGGCGACTTGATAAGAATCGAGCACGGTCACTTTAAAGTTCTTTTTTCAATTCTGGGAGGAATTAAAATGTATAAAAAGTATTCGATAGCTGCGGGCGCCGCCCTTGCTGTTGGTCTCGCTGGCATGGTTGCGCCAGCTGTTGCAAAAGTTGAGGGTGACACGATTGTTATCGGCTCATCTTTGTCCTTAACAGGCAAATACTCAACCAACGGTTTTCACACCCAAAAAGGGTATGATTTTGCAGTAAAGCGGATCAACGACACCGGCGGTGTGAAGGTTGGTGGAAAGAGCTACAAGTTAAAAGTCGTGTATTATGACGATGAGTCAACGCCATCACGAGCTTCTCAGCTCACTGAAAGGCTTGTCAAACAGGACGGCGTAGACTACATGCTTGGTCCGTACAGCACAACGATGACCAAAGCTGTGGCTCCAGTAACGGAAAAATACAAAGTCCCAATGGTCGAAGCAGAAGGAGCCTCTCGGTCGTTATTTACTCAAGGTTACAAGTACATGTTTGCTGTATTGTCGACCTCTGAGTATTACCTCGCTCCAGTCCTTGATCTCATAGCACAGAGAGCAAAAGCTGGTTGGAAGTCTCCATCTGATCTCCGCATTGGTATGGCATTTGAGAATGATGGTTTCTCACTTGATGTTCGTGCAGGGGTCCTTGATGTGGCCAAGAAATATGGCATGAAAATTGTGATTGATGACAAATTGCCGGCTGACTTATCAGACATGTCGGCCACTCTGACAAAGTTTAAAGCACTGAAGCCAGATATTCTTCTCGTATCGGGTCACTCAAAAGGGGCTGCAACTGCAGCGCGCCAAATCGAGGAAATGAAAATTAACGCATCTGCTATCTCTATCACGCACTGCGAAGCTGCTAAGGTGCATGTCAAATTTCCTAAGTCCGCGAATGGCATCTTGTGCCCAACCCAGTGGTTGACCAATTTGCCAAATAGCGAGCCAATTTTTGGTGATGCACAAAAGTATGATGCTGACTTTAAGAAGGCTTACCCTGAATACAACACTGGTATTCCATATCAAACCGCGCAGGCATCTGCTGCTGTGTTGGTGTTCAAGGACGCTTTTGAGAGAGCAAATAGTTTTGATCGGGACAAAGTTCGTGACGCTTTGTCAGCCACTGATATGAATACTTTCTACGGCCCGATTAAGTTCTCTGAGGCAGGTAATAACATTGCAAAGCCAATGTTTTATCGGCAAATTCAAGCCGATGGTAGCTACAAAAATATTGTATCTCACGAAGATATGACCTTGCCGCGCAAAGTTTCATATTAAGACTATACGGTCGAGATATACTGACAGTTGGAAGCCCTTAGATTTAAGGGCTTCCTTACTTTTTGTGATTGTGGTACGCACTCGCACCAATTTGTTCATAGCGTTAACGCTGTGTTTGTCATAGACGATAGAAGGGCATGACATGCTTGATAATCTTCAGCTTTTGTTTGTTTACGCTCCTGTAATGAATGTCCAAATGTTATTGGATGGAATATTTATTGGTGCAGTATTCGCGCTTGCGGCCTATGGGCTGGCACTCGTTTGGGGTGTGATGAACGTAAAAAACCTTGCCCAAGGGGACTTTGTGATCATGGGGGGGTATATCGCCTTCACTGCTCATAATCTTGGCATACATCCAATTTTTGCATTACCGTTCATTGCTATCGTAATGTTTCTGTACGGTCTTGTTGTCTATCAATTGGTGATCAAAAGAGTTATTGACAACGATATGTTTGTCTCGCTTTTGGCGACTTTTGGCCTCTCGCTTTTTATGCAGCAGGTTATGAATCTTATTTACGGCCCAGAAGTTCAGACGGTTGACTCTCACATGTACATTATGACGATGTTTGATGATTTCGTAACGGTACCCACAGTCAAAATCGTTTCTTTAGCGTTAGCTGCCGTTTTTGCTACTGCTATCGTGATTTTTATGACCCGGTCACGTATGGGACAAGCTATTCGTGCCACCGCCCAAGACGCAAGGGCAGCGCGTGTTTTAGGTATCGATACAAACAAAGTTTACATGTTTACGTTTGCGCTAAACTCTGCGATTTGCGGGATTGCTGGTGTGCTGGTGTCAATGATATGGGTTTTGCAACCATTTTATGGAATAGTGTATTCGCTCCGTACCTTTGCAATTGTAACCGCTGCAGGGCTTGGGAACCTTCCCGGCGTGATTACCATGAGCTTTATCCTGGGATGGGTTGAACAGTATGCAGGCATCATCGCTGGAGCGGAGTGGCAGATCGCCGCTGCAGTATTCGTATTGATTGGTGTTCTATCATGGCGACAAGTTCAGATGCGCCGTCAAAGACAGGTGGTTCGTTAAGATGAATGAAAAACTGATATATATTGGACTGGCCGTTTTTGGCATCCTAGGACCAATCGCTTTTCCAGACTACATTATGCAATTCGCTGTATTGTGGATTATGGTGATAATGGCAACCACTTGGGACATAACTGGTGGCCAAATGGGCTACAATTCACTAGGAAATATTACATTTTTCGGTGTCGGTATGTACGTCTCGGCATCCATTCAAGTGTCTATGTTTTATGACCTTGGCGCCTTCACAGCCTCATATGGTGCAATCAAGCCAGTATTCACTGAATCGCAATATTATACTGGTTTAGCCCTTGGTGTTTTCTTTGGAGGGGTGGCTTGCTCAGTATTGTCCTTATTGTTGGGCCTCGCGGTCTTTGGACTGAGAGGTCCCTATTTTGCGATTGGCACACTTGGCGTTGCAGTAGCAGCCCGAGAAATTGCTGGAACAATTGAGGTTATTGGAGCCGGAGCCGGTATCGCGATGCCGTTTTTGCCGTTGCCAATTGAATATCGATCCGCCTTTTTCTACGTACTTTGCTTTATTATCGCGGTGATCGCACATTTTGTAATCCGATGGCTGTTTAAAACCCAATTTGGATTAGCAGCGAACGCTATTCGAGATGATGAAGACAAGGCTGAGGCCATGGGTATTCCAACGTTACGTTACAAACAGGTTGGGTGGGCAATTGCGGCTTTCTTTATGGGTTGCACTGGTGCCGTGTTCGGGAACATGGTCGGATACATTGAGCCACTTGAGGTTGCGTTTCCTGTAGCGACTTTTGGTATATTTATGGTTGCGATGTCGTTGCTTGGAGGCAAAGGCACGCTGTGGGGGCCTGTTCTTGGTGCCATATTGTTCCATGTGGTCAAAGAAGCAACATGGACTTATCTCCTTGGCCTGCAATGGGTTGTCCTCGGCCTCATTCTCATTGTCAATATTGTATACTTCCAGCAAGGAATTATGGGTTGGTTACAAGCCAAGTATCCAGAGCGATTTGGTATAGCTGTTGACGAGTCCACATCGGCTAGTAAGGGAGAAGCGTGATGGCTCAAAATGTAATTGAAGTCAAAAAAGTTTCAAAATCCTTTGGCGGTGTAAAAGCGAATGTTGATATAACTATGGCTGTTAGAAAGGGTTCGATCACTGGTATCATTGGGCCGAATGGCTGTGGAAAAAGTACACTGTTTAACTCGATCGTTGGATATCACCCAATTGACACTGGCTCAATAAAATTTGAGGGCCAAGAAATATCCCATCTTCGTGTGGGTGATATTGCCAGGTTAGGGATGTTGAGAACGTTTCAACAAACCCGCATTTATACTAAAATGGATTGCGTTGACAACATGCAGATCTCGGTATCGCAGCGCCCGGGTTCGAACTCGACAATGTTTGCCAGTCGTAAGGGAGAGATCCGCGAGCGTGCCGAACACCTTCTTGAGTTTGTGGGGCTTTACTCAAAGAGAAATTTGATATCCGGCGATCTTTCCTTTGGACAGCAAAAACTCCTCGAATTTGCAATGGCACTGATGAATGAGCCTAAGGTATTGTTACTTGATGAGCCCACAGCTGGTATCAACCCAACCCTAATCAACGGATTGATCAATAGGCTTCAGCGAGCAAATGAGGAGTTGGGAATAACGCTTTGTGTGATTGAACATAATATGCGGGTTATAATGAACTTAGCATCGCACATTTATTGTTTGTCTAATGGTAAGATGTTGGCTGATGGTAAACCAGAAAAATTACAAAATGATCCGCGTGTCGTTGATGCGTATCTTGGAGGTCACTGATGGCTAAAGACCCAATTAAGAAGGCTGGCGCTAAGAAGGCCGCTGCCAAGAAGGCTGTTGTGAAGAAGTCACCAGCTAAGAAGGCTGCTGCCAAAAAGGCTGTTGTGAAGAAGTCACCAGCTAAGAAGGCTGCTACCAAGAAATCAAATGTTAGCGGCTATGGCGGTGGTGGTGTTGACGTCGTTATGTCTGTGGACCAAGTTGCTAAAGAAGCCGCATCCATCGCGGCAAGAGCCCCATCAACAAAAAAATTAGATAAACTCGCAACTGGCGAGACATATCTAACAATCAATAATCTTCGCGCCGGATATGGCAAAATGGAAATTTTGCACAATTTCAACCTTCGCATTGGTCGTGGACAATCCTTGTGCTTGATTGGACCGAATGGCGCAGGGAAATCAACGGTGCTTCACTCAATCTTTGGGTTTACGAACATTTTTGCTGGTTCAATCATAATCGATGGTTTGGATGTGACGTCGTTAACGCCGTCTCAAAAGCTTGCGCAGGCCGGTATCGCCTACATCTTGCAAGACAAGTCAGTGTTTCCACAAATGACTGTTGAAGAAAATCTTTTGATGGGTGGTTTTCTTAAAGACCGCCCGGCTGAGGCAAAGGCCGCTGCTGAAATGGTTTTTGATAAGTATAGCCGCCTTGCTGATCGTCGAGATAAGCCTGCTGGCGTTCTGTCTGGTGGGGAGCGTCGTTTGCTAGAAATTTCGCGTGCTTTAGTGATGCAACCTCAAGTACTTCTTGTTGATGAGCCTTCAATCGGTTTAGAGCCGCGTTTTATTGATATGGTGTTTGGTATACTCGATGACCTTCAGAAAAAGGATGGTAAAACTATTATCATGGTTGAACAAAACGCTAAGAAGGGCCTCGCTTTTGCTGACATTGGTTATGTTCTTGTATCCGGTGAAACGGCGATTGCTGACTCCGGCAATGACCTTTTGGAAAATCCAGATGTTGGCCGGCTGTTCCTTGGTGGATAAATGCCCCTGAATTTATTCCAAAAAACACTGTATACTGAGATGCAGTGTTTTTTTTAACCTTATGGAATGCCAGTAATCAGAGCTTGGCAATCAGCAAGCCGCATGATTAACTAACGATCAAGATAGCGCAATCAGTGCCATTATATTGTTGGGGACTATATCTTTTTTGGACTGTTTGATTGGTTATCTATCCTACCATTTGGTGATAAATGTTATCTGGTGATCGTCCAAAACATCTATTAGCCCTTGTAAGCTGTGCCGGCATTTTGGCATTGCTCAGCTTTGCGCTATGGCCTGTATTCCTGACTAAATTGGGTCAAGAATGGGGTCTTACTAATACTGATATTGGCTGGATCAGCGGTGCTTATTTTTTCGGCTATCTGATGGCAACGCCAGTTCTTGTCGGATTAACTGACCGAGTGGATGCGCGGCTGGTTTTCCTTGGTGGCTGCGCCTTCAGCTCGGTAGGTTGTTTTTTATTCGCTACAAACGCGGTTAATTTCTGGTCGGCGGCAATGGCGTGGATGTTGGTTGGAGCCGGTCTAGCCGGCACCTATATGCCGGGCCTACAAATATTAAATGCACGCTTTGATGATAAGGCACGCGTCCGCGCGGTGCCCTGGTATACCGCTTGTTTTGGAATTGGGACTGGGGGGTCATTTGCTTTAATGGGGGTTTTCCTGGCCTATGCGGATTATCGGCTTGCCGCACTGATTAGCAGTGTGGGTGCATTTATTGCGGCTTTGCTAGTTCTGTTTTTTGTGCAGCCGCATCCAGCACAGCCTTTTTCTGGAACCAAGAAGAAACGTCACCCCCTGGACTTGCGGCCTGCATTTCAAAAGCCAGTAGCGCTGGGTTATATCTTTGCCTATGGCGCGCATACTTATGAATTATTTGCCTATCGTACATGGAGTTTTGCGCTTCTTATGTTCCTAGTGGGACGTGTTGATACGCCATTTGGCATTGGTTCGGTTACAATTATTGTAAGCCTGATTACCGTCACTGGTCTGTTGGCATCCTTGGTGGGGGCACAAATATCTCTTGCATTGGGCCGGCACCGGGTAATTGCGCTGATTGGCGCTGCATCAGTTGGGATGAGCTGTTTTGCCGCCTTTAGCCTTGACGGCCCGTTATGGTTGGCGATAGCTAGTCTTTGGGTCTATAACGTATTCATCATGCTGGACTCGGGGGCGTTGACCACTGGAACCGTTGAAGCTGGTGATGCGAATGATCGCGGGGCGCTGCTGGCGGTTCATTCTATGATTGGCTTTGGTGGCGGCGCGCTTGGTGGGCCTGTTGTTGGCTACGTTCTTGATCACACAGGTGGGGTTAGCACAATCGACGCATGGTTTTACGCTGTTCTGGCAATGGGGACTGGGTCAGTGTTTGTGTTTTTTGTGCAACGGTATTTCTGGCGCCGGTTACCTAAGCATTAGTCTTCGGGAATTAAGGGGGCCAGATATAAGCGTTAATATTTATCGCCGTCGTTTCAACCTGCCTTGACCACCCTGCGGGGATGCATTGCTTTTTCTACTGTTGCGTTTTTTGGGCAGAGCAGTCCGCCTTGATGCGCCACTTTTTGGCTGATCTGATCCGGGCATCCCGAAGGACGGCTTGTCGCCGAAATTCGGTCGCTTGTTAAAGACTGGTTTACGGCCGAAAGGCTTTTTATCGCGTTTAAGGGCACCTGCGTGCGATGGTGATGAACTGTTCTTTTCAAGTTGCTGGTCACGGCGTGGAGTTGCTTCATCACGCGGGGATTTGTTGCCAAATCGTTTTTTACCAAATGGTTTACCGTTCTTTATTGGCTTAACATCGCGACTCAGCCTTTCATCACTATTGGCCCGAATAGGATGCTCACGTTTTGAGCTGGTAGGCTTTTCCCCGCGTGAGGTTCTGCCTTCATGTGAAGATTTATCGCGAAAAGGCTTTTTGCCAGAAGGTTTTTTTAGCCTTGATAGTTTATTGTTTCGAGCTGGTCGGTCATCATTAGGGTTATTGTGACGACTCCTACCACGGGGAGTCTTTGTACGCTGGTCTTGACCGATGGATGAACGCCGGGTCCCTTGTGAGGGACGACGCCTGCTGCGTTGGGGAACAATGCCAGATTTGAAATCGGTGACAACTGTGCCATTAAGCTCAAAAATCTCAACTTTTGCACCAACGACTGAAATAATGGCGCCAAGCTTGTGCTGTTCATCAGGGGCGCAAAATGAAATGGCAAGACCGCCAAGCCCTGCACGCCCGGTGCGCCCAATTCGATGGACATATGCCTCAGGTGTGTCTGTAAGGTCAAAATTGATGACATGGCTAAGACCAGCAACATCAATACCACGTGCGGCAACATCGGTTGCGATCAGGGCGCGCAACTCACCACTTCGGAAATTGCGTAATACTTTTTGCCGAAGGGTCTGGCGCATATCGCCATGAAGCGCATCTACCGCAAAGCCGCGAACAATCATAAATTTGGCTAGCGTATCGGCGCGGCGTTTAGTACGTACAAAAATAAGGGTCTGCCCAGTATTTTTTTCATTTAGGATATCACACAGCCGATCGCGCTTGTCACTTTCGGCCATTAACGTAACATGTTGTGTCACCTTATCTGCTGTAATGCCCGTTTGTGGGGCCTTGATATTAGCTGGGTTGGTCAAGAATTCATTTGCCAGTTTTTCAATTTCAGGAGGCATGGTTGCTGAAAATAGCATGGTCTGCCGTTTGCGTGGTAAGCTAGACGCGATGCGTTTGATGGGCAGGTAGAACCCTAAATCAAGCATATGGTCAGCTTCATCAAGAACAAAATGAGTAATGCCACTTGGGTCAAAGGCACCGCGATCCATCAGATCTTCCAGACGGCCCGGCGTCGCAACAACAATATCAACGCCGCGGCGAAGGCCCCTGATCTGGGCATCATACCGAGCACCGCCAAACACCGCCAAATGGCGAATGTTTAGATCGGCTGATAGCTTGCGCACATTTTGTTCAATCTGGTTTGCAAGCTCGCGCGTTGGGGCAAGGATTAATGCTTTTGGAGGTTGGCCAGCTCGAACCGCCGAACCGTAACCAAGCTGGGTCATAATCGGCAGCAAAAAAGCCGCCGTTTTTCCTGTACCAGTTTGTGCAAGGCCAATCAGATCTTTTCCCTCCAGTAATGGTGGGATCGACATTGCCTGAATAGGTGTTGGTGTGATTAAGCCCTCACGCGCCAGAGTGGCAAGCATGAGCTCGGGTAATTCAAAGTTGTCAAAGCTGGCAGCCGAGGATGGGGCCAAATTTTCGGCAAAGTCTTGATTTGTATCTGACATTAGTATGTTTTCTAGCGCTTAGCTCGTCGCGATGGTAGCCTCGCTCCTAGCGAGCCACACGATACGCCGGTTTATGCGCCCTGACGTGTCATTTGTCAATAAATGGTATTTAAATGGTAGTTGGCATTTTGGGGTGATTTCGGGCATAAGGGGCGTGTGGTCCCGTAGCTCATCAGGATAGAGCGACAGATTCCTAATCTGTAGGTAGGGGGTTCGAGTCCCTCCGGGATCACCATTTGACAGGGCGCTCATCACCATCGAACCAATTTTAACCGTCAATCAAGGTTCTAGTGGGGTATGATATGGTTTTCTAGAAAGCTTCTCATTCGGCTGGGATGTTTGAACGATCTACGTTTTCTGGTACTTTATCTTGACTGGATGTGGCGGGTATAGCAGCAAATTGGATATGAAGAGAATTTGGCGTCATCTATGGAAATTGAATTAGAATGTAAAATTGATTATTTGTCTTTAGCTCGCGAGCTAGTGAAACCAGTACAAGATGCCGGCCAGGCCATCTTGGATATCTATCACCAAGGTGCATCAGTCCAGATAAAGGGTGATGGTAGCCCAGTAACCAAAGCTGATCTTGCGTCAGAGGCAATTTTATTGCCTGCGATATCAGTTGCTGCACCATCTATTCAAATTGTTTCTGAGGAAAATGCTACCAGTCATGGATTTGCAGTTACTGACCGCTTTTTTCTGGTTGACCCGCTAGACGGTACAAAGGAATTTATCAAGTCTGATAATAATGGTGCATTTACTGTCAACATTGGCCTTATCGAGGGCGGAAGGCCTGTGATGGGAATCGTTTATGCCCCAGCTTTAGACCGACTTTTTTTTGGTGCAAAGGATGCGGGCGCGTTTGAAATGCTCGGTAATGTCTGCCGCAAAATCAAAGTTCGGAAGCCGCCTGCAGACGGGTGGACTGCAGTCGCTAGCGTGTCTCATCGAGATAAAGCTACTAATGATTGGTTGCAAGCCCGAGGTATTTGCAACACCATCGCAATTGGTTCGTCTTTAAAATTTTGTTTAATTGCTGCTGGCGAAGCGGATGCCTATCCGCGTTATGGTCCAACAATGGAGTGGGACACAGCGGCGGCGGATGCTATATTACGGGCTGCGGGCGGGAGCGTGTTAACCGCGAATGGACAAGTGCTCGGCTATGGTAAATCGGGTTATCGCAATACGTCGTTTTTTGCCTTTGGCGGTGGGTCACCTGCTTCATTCCAAAAAGAAGATACCCTATGATTATTGATTGTCACGGTCATTACACGACAACGCCACCCCAGATCGAGGCTTATCGTAATAAACAGCGTGCCCTTCTGACTAAGGATCATAATCACATTTTTGCAAAGGGACACGTGACAATTTCGGACGATGAAATTCGTGACTCTATTGTCAATAACCAATTGAAAGTACAAAAAGATCGGGGTACTGATGTCACAATTTTTTCGCCTCGAGCCAGTTGGATGGGGCAGGATCTTGGTAATGCAACCACATCAGAAGCGTGGACTGGAATTTGTAATGACTTGATCCACCGTGTGTGTGATCTCTTTCCTAAAAATTTTGTGCCAGTATGCCAACTGCCGCAGAGTCCTGAAACATCTCTTGATGCCAGCATTACCGAATTAACGCGCTGTGTTGAGGAAATGGGGTTCATAGGCTGTAATCTGAACCCTGACCCATCGGGTGGGTTTTGGAAAGATCCTCGCCTTGGTGACCGGTATTGGTACCCATTTTATGAAAAAATGATTGAACTAGGTGTGCCAGCTATGATTCATGTTTCGGGGGCATGTCAGCATTCTTTAGACACAACATCCAGTTATTACCTTGGAGCCGATACAACGGCATTTACCCAGCTTTTATTTTCAGATGTTTTTGTTGATTTTCCGGATTTGAAAATGATCATTCCCCACGGTGGAGGTGCGGTTCCATATCATTGGGGGCGGTTCCGTGGTATCGCTCAGGATCGTGGCCTTGGTGACCTTGATGAGCGGGTGCTTGGCAATATCTATTTTGACACATGCGTTTATCATCAACGTGGCATTGACCTTTTACTGGATGTCATCCCAACCAAAAACATTCTCTTCGCATCTGAGATGATTGGTGCAGTGCGCGGCATCGACCCCAGGACCGGTCATCATTATGATGATACCAAAAGGTATATTGACGAAAATAAAGCTCTTGATACTACTGCCAAACAAGCAATTTTTGAAGGTAATGCGCGGCGTGTTTTCAGCCGATTAAGACTGTGATCGCCACAGCTAGCTGCTAAAATAATACGCCTCTATGGATTGACAAATTTTATGGTAAATTGGTAGGTGCATCTCTTGAATACGAGCCACATCATCAGATGGAACGTCAATCAGAATATCGCAATGTGGGGCTAGTAGACCGCCACCCTCTCCGGTAAGGCCAATCACGGCGATGCGCTTTGCCCTTGCAACCTTTGCCGCCAGTACAACGTTTCTAGAATTGCCAGATGTTGATATGGCAAGCAAGATATCATCAGCCTTGCCAATACCCCATATTTGTTGTGCAAAGATGATATCAGCATCAAGATCATTTGCTATTGCCGTGATTAAGGATGAATGGCTGACAAGTGATAACGCTGGCAGGCCATATTGAAGTTTCTTACCAAGAAAAACCGCATCTTCGCCACAGGTTGTGACCAAATGGTCTTGGTCGGCAGATGATAATGACCGAGGCAAGCAAAACCCCTTCATTAATTCGCCAACAATATGTTCACAATCGGCCGCGCTCCCACCATTACCGCAAATCATCAACTTGCCCCCTTTGTCATAGGAGGCAATCAGCCTCTCAATAGCCAAATCAATTTTGATCTGCTTGCCATGGTCGTTAAAACTTTCCTGCTTACTCATCTGGGTCCCCTTGAAACCATCGGTAGGCGAATTTCCCTAGAAAAATCTATACTAGGATATCGAAGTAAAAGTGCAATTGATACCCTGCTATCCAATAGCACAATTATCAATTAATCTGGTTGAACCGAGCCATAAGGCGACAAAAACTCGGCTAGCGGCCGTTGGTTTATCGCAAAGTTGGAAATCATCTGGCTCGCGAAGATCAAAATAGTCAATCCTGCCAAATCCAGTTTTTTGCAGCTGGTCTTTTGCCAGACAAATGGCAGTGTTAATGTCTGTTCCATTTTTGATAAGTGCACATGTGTTTTGCATTTGGGCATATATCTTTGGGGCAAGGCGACGTTGTGCTGGGGTTAAGTATTGATTGCGCGATGATAGGGCTAGCCCATCTGCCTCACGGATTGTTGGGTGTGCTAATATGCTGATATTTATATCAAGATCGCGAACCATCTGGCGAATAACTGCGAGTTGTTGAAAATCCTTTTCACCAAAAATCGCAAAATCAGCAGGAATATGGTTGAATAGTTTTGACACAACCGTGGCGACACCAACGAAAAAATGTGGTCTAGCCTCTCCTTCCATTGGCAGTGCAACTCCGCTTGGAATGATATTGGTAGCATGGGCAGCATCATAAAGGCCGGTGGGTGCATAGATGACATCACATCCACCCTCAGCGGCAATGACATCACAGTCAGTATCAATTGTGCGGGGATAGCTATCAAAATCTTCATCAGTCCCGAATTGTGTGGGGTTTACATAGATGCTGACAACAACACGTTCAGCGGTTTTGCGCGCCCTCTCAATCAGCGCTAAATGTCCCCGATGAATGTTGCCCATAGTAGGGACAAGGCATACCGTTTCACCTGATCCTTGCCATGCTTTTGTGACAGCAACCATATCAGTTTTTTGATGCAGAATTTTCATTTAGCCGCCTTGCTGCTTGCTAAATCTTTTTTGTTGAAAAAAAGATGGTCTTTGGCTGGGAAACTGCCATCGATCACAGCTGCGCAGTAGCATTCTGCAGCGCGAGAGATGTCATCTTTTAGGTTGGTAAATTTGCGAACAAATTTTGGAGTAAATGCGTCATAAAGGCCGAGCATGTCATCTGTCACAAGAATTTGCCCATCACATGCTGCAGACGCGCCAATTCCAATGGTTAAAATTTTAGAGGATTTTGCAATCGACGCGGCGACAGGCTCAACAATGCCTTCCATGACAATTCCAAAAACACCGGCGTCAGCCAGCGCATCGGAGTCATTATGCAATTGGCTAGCTTCATCAGCGGTGCGGCCCGTTATGCGAAATCCCTTACCCTCGACCGTCCGCTGCGGCAATAGCCCGATATGTCCTAAAACGGGAATGCCGGACTCAACAAGGCACTTTACATGGAGTGCAAAGTCAGCGCCGCCCTCAAGCTTGACCGCATCAGCGCCAGTTTTGGTTATGATTTCATTGGCGCTAACCAATGCTTGTTCTGGGCTAATTTCATAGCTGCCTGATGGTAAATCAATTACTACAAGTGCCGATTTCCGCCGCCGCATAACGGCCTGACCATGCCGAATCATCGTGTTAAGATCCACATTTTGTGTATTATCCATCCCGTAGACCACCATCCCAACTGAGTCTCCTACAAGGAGCAGATCGCAATGTGGATCAAGCAAATTTGCCATGGGCGCGCTGTAAGCGGTCAGGCAAACAATCTTGCGCTGGCCTCTGAGGGCAACAAAGTCATTGATTGTGGGTTTTTCAAGCATCGAGTTAAACTCATTATAGGTGGGGATAATTAGGCGGCCATTCATTAAAAAGGCAAATAATTAAATCCTCTAATACGGGTAACATATATTCCCATACCGATCGATAAATTTTATCGGGTTTTCGGTTTGGCTTGTTACTTGACGTAAGCCTTACCAATGCTAGCATAATAACTCAAATCTTATACACGCCCATGCTATTTGTGCAGGTTAAATGCGGCCGTCAATGTATGTCGGGGGTTTTTGCTTCGGTTAATAGGCAACCTCCCGTTGCAAGCTTTTTTCCAATTTATAAGGACCATCATGACCCAACCAACAATAATCATGGCTGCACCAAATGGTGCACGGAAAGTTAAAACTGATCATCCAGCAATGCCGGTAAACATCACGGAAACAATTGCCGCTGCCAAGGAATGCCATGCCGCCGGTGCTAGCATATTGCATGCGCATGTGCGCGATGATGATGGCAAGCACCTTCTTGACACAGGGCGGTACCAAACTTTGTTGGAAGGGTTACGGACCGAAGTGCCAAATATGCTGGTCCAGATCACCACCGAGGCAGTTGGCATATATACCCCGCAGCAGCAGTCCAAATTGGTTTTTGATTTAAAACCAGATTTTGTGTCTGTTGGATTTCGCGAAATGATTGGTGATGGTAGTCAAGTTGCGCGCGACCATGCCGCCCGTTTTTATCACCATAGCCTGGACAGCCAAATTCATGTTCAGCATATCTTATATGATGTTGATGATCTTGCCCGGTTCCGAAAGGCGATGGCAGATGGCATTCTGCCAACATCTCGCCCACATGTGTTGCTAGTTCTGGGCCGCTATAGCGGCAATTTCCAATCTGATCCGGGAGAAATGGGGCCGTTTATTGCTGATGGACTGCCGGATATGGCAAGCTGGTCAATATGCGCTTTTGGCTATCGTGAATTTGATGTAATGATCGATGCTATTAAAAATGGCGGCCACTGTCGGGTTGGGTTTGAGAATAATCTTCACTTAAAGGATGGAACTCTGGCTCCAACAAGTGCTGATCTTGTGCGGCAACTTGCAGATGCCTGCCAACCAGCAACAAGAGATGAAACGCTGGAGATATTCGCTCTATAGCCCCGGCTGCCCGTTAAATCCTATTCTTTATAACTAACTATTCTGCGGCTTGCTGTTCCCAAAATTCCATTGGTGGGCAGCTACAAATTAATGAACGATCGCCTAGAGCGTTGTTGACCCGGTTAACTGGCGGCCAATATTTATTTTCCTGCTGATTGCCTTCAGGGTCTCCAGCCTGTTTTCGGCTGTAGGGATGGGTCCAGTCATCCTGCATTATATCATCGGAAGTATGCGGCGCATTCACCAGTGGATTGTCATCTCGCGGCCAGACTCCAATGGCAACATTGTCAATTTCGCTAGCAATAGCAATCATCGCATCACAGAATCTATCTACCTCGACAAGTGACTCAGACTCTGTTGGCTCAATCATTAATGTGCCGGCCACAGGAAATGACATCGTTGGAGCATGAAAACCGTAATCGATGAGGCGCTTGGCAATATCTTCATTGCTAATGCCATGAGCATCCTGAATTTGGCGTATGTCAATGATACATTCATGCGCAACGTGGCCACTGCGTCCGGTATATAAAATCGGGTATGCTTCGCGCAGACGGTGTGCAATATAGTTTGCAGAAAGAATAGCTGATGCCGTTGCTGTAGCCAAACCATCCGGTCCCATCATGCAAATATAGGCATAAGTGATAGGCAGAATGCCGGCAGATCCGAATGGGGTAGCACTGACAGCGTACTCACCGTCAAGTGGTGATCCTGGTAGGAAAGGAGCAAGGTGAGCCGCCACACCAATAGGCCCAATACCTGGGCCGCCGCCGCCATGCGGAATGCAAAATGTTTTATGCAAATTCAAATGACTGACATCGGCACCGAAATGAGGCGGGGCACAATAGCCAACAAGGGCATTCAAATTCGCTCCATCTACATAAACCTGCCCACCAGCCTTGTGGGTGATATCGCAAATTTCGGCAATGGATTCTTCAAAGACTCCATGGGTTGATGGGTAGGTTACCATTAAGGCGGAAAGATTGTCCTTATACAGGATTGCCTTGGATTGCAGATCATCAAGGTCAACATTTCCATCTGCATCGCACTTTACCACTACAACTTTCATTCCGGCCATCGCTGCCGATGCTGGATTAGTGCCATGTGCCGAGGATGGAATCAGACAAATATCCCGGTCATGTTCACCGCGAGATTGATGGTAACGAGAAATGGCGAGCAAGCCGGCAAATTCCCCTTGTGCGCCAGAATTAGGTTGAATGGACATCGCTGCGTAGCCAGTGCATTGGCACAACATATCCTCCAGCTTAGCAATTAACTCCAGATAACCTTTAGTCTGTTCAACTGGCGCATAGGGATGGATATTAGCAAATTCTGGCCAGGTAATGGGCATCATTTCAGCGGTTGCATTCAGCTTCATGGTGCAAGAGCCAAGCGGAATCATGCAGCGATCAAGTGCCAGGTCACGGTCTGCCAAGCGTCGCATATAACGCAGCATTTCGGTTTCTGACCGATAATCTTGAAACACTTGGTGTGTAAGGAACGGACTGTTGCGGGCAAGGTTGGTTGGCAGGTTTTCATCTACTTCTGCTTCAAGCACCCCACCGAGGGCAGTCGTTAGGGCTGCCAGCTTTTCATCATCTATTGTTTCATCAAAGCTTGCCGCTACTGCGCCATCAAGGGGGCGAAGGTTAAATCCAGCCGCATTTGCGGTTGCCAGCAAATTATCACGATCGTCGCCTGTTTCAATAACCACCGTATCAAAAAATGATTGATGGCGCAGGCTACGGCCGCTGGCTATCATAGCAGCGCCAAATCGTCGGGCTTGCTGATTGCTGTGTGTTGCAATGTTTTTGAGCCCGCCTGGGCCATGCCAGATAGCATAGAAACTGGCCATGATCGCGAGTAAGGCTTGGGCTGTACAGATGTTTGACGTTGCTTTTTCCCGACGAATATGCTGCTCACGGGTTTGTAAGGCCAGACGATAAGCGGGCCGGCCATTGGTATCACGCGACACTCCAACAATCCGTCCGGGAATTGAGCGCTGTAAGGCCTGAGTGCAAGCAAAATATGCAGCATGCGGACCGCCAAAACTAAACGACACGCCAAAACGCTGCGCGCTGCCAACAACAATGTCGGCGCCCATTTCGCCGGGTGGCGTCACTAGGGTTAGCGCAAGAAGATCAGCACAAACAACAGCAAGGCCACCAACGTCGTGAATCATGGCAATTTCATCAGTAAGGTCACGAACCATTCCGCTGCTGCTGGGATAGCTCAGCAACCCACCAAAGCAATCATCTGTCATTGCATCATCAACAGGCTGAACATCAACAATGATACCAAGCGGTTTGGCGCGGGTTTGCAGGATTGAAATAATTTGCGGATGCGTGTCAGGATCAACAAGGAAGCGGTTGCCTCTAGCCTTATGCGTGCGGTTCGCAAGAGCCATTGCTTCGGCGGCGGCGGTGGCTTCATCCAGCAATGATCCATTGGCAATTTCCATGCCTGTTAGATCAGTAATCATTGTTTGAAAATTAAGGATTGCCTCAAGCCGCCCTTGCGAAATTTCAGGTTGATAGGGCGTGTAGGCGGTGTACCACGCTGGATTTTCCAGAATATTCCGCTGGATAACGGGTGGTGTGTAACAGTTATAGTAGCCCATACCTATAAGTGATGTTTTGACCTGATTTTTGTCGGCAAAAGAGCGAAGCTCAGCCAAAATCTGATATTCAGATAGTGCTGGCGATAATGCCATTTTATCCTGGCGCCGTATGTTTGCTGGTATAACTGACTCCAAGAATTCGTCCATCGAAGAGGCATTGAGGGCGTCTAGCATATGTGCGGTATCGGCCTCATCAAGACCAATATGACGAGTGACAAATGGGGCTTGCGGTGACGATACTGATGACATAATGCTTCCTTTCACAAGACTACATTTAATTTTTTTTTTGAAGCCAGTAATACTGTTTTTTTGCCTTACTGTCTTTTTCTCAAATCTGCGCTTTATGCTATGGTATCAGCCAATTAGCGCGGTATAAGCACCCTCATCCATTAGTGTTTCAAGATCAGAGGCGTCACTGATTTTGAGTTTGAAAATCCAGTTTTCCATTGCACTCTCTGGCGTGATAGATGTCAGGTCATCAAGTAGTGCGCTATTCACTTCGGTGATCTCACCAGCAGCAGGACTGTATATATCAGACGCGGCTTTTACGGATTCGAATACTGCCACTGCATCCCCCTTGTCGACCTTTGTGCCAATTTCTGGCAGTTCAACAAACACAATATCACCAAGTTGTTCGACAGCATGTGGCGAAATACCAACCGAACAACTATCGTTATCAAGTTTTGCCCATTCATGGTCCTCGGAAAATTTTAACATGGCTTTATCTCCTTTTATGTCTGGTTGACGTCGGCTACCCGCGAAAATAACGATGTTTAACTAGCGGCAATTTTGCGACGGTAACTTGGGTTTCTTTGCCTTTTGTTGCTGCGGTCAGTTGGGTGCCGGCTTCTGCATATGACCCATCAACAAATCCGAGGGCAGCGGGCCGATTGAGGCTTGGCGAAAATCCACCTGATGTTACTATGCCAACGTCCTTTCCGTCCTGTTTAAGCAACACACCATCACGAACCGGGCGTGCTCCGTTAGCCAAGAGGCCAACAAGATGCCGGGTTGGACCCCTCGCTAATTCATCAAGAATGATTGTGGCCCCCGGAAAATCAGCCGCGTCCCGCCGCTTTTTCGATAGCGCGAATGTAAGGCCTGCTGTAGTTGGCGTGATGGTTTCATCCAGTTCATGCCCCCATAAAGGCAGCCCCGCCTCAAGCCGCAAGGTATCGCGGGCGCCGAGACCAGCAAGGGTAATTTTTTTTGTACTAAGAAAACGCTCAGCAATTATAGTGGCACTCTCACCAGGGATTGAAACTTCAAATCCATCCTCACCAGTGTAGCCTGATCGTGTGATAACGAGTGGAATATCGGCTAAATCAAAACGCCGAGCATCCATAAAATGGAAACCATTAAGATCAAGGCCAAGGTTGTTGAGTACTTGTGCGGCATCTGGACCTTGTAGCGCGAGTAATGCTCTGTCCTCTTTAACATTTATGTGGGTGTTGGCATCAAGGTTTTGGCGAAGATGGGCGATATCATGACTTGTTCGACCTGCATTCACCACGAGGTGTAAGTGTCCGCCGAGGCGGGTGATCATTAGATCATCAAGAACACCGCCCGTATCATTCAGGAAAAAGGAATAGCGCACCTGGCCTTCGAAAAGCGCGCTAAGGTTAGTCGGGGTTAGGCGCTCAAGAAAAGCATTAGCGCCAGTTCCGGATATTTCGATTTGTGCCATGTGCGAGACATCAAAAAGCCCAGCCCCATCGCGTGTGGCCAGGTGTTCTGCCTTAATGCCAGTAGAATATTGTACTGGCATATCCCAGCCAGCAAACGGCACCATGCGCGCGCCATTGGCAACATGGAAATCATAAAGTGGGGTTCGTTTGAGGTCCACTGGTCTAATCCTTTGGCTACGCGTTAAAAGGTGAATACCAATGTTGGTATTCGCCCCTTCTGTCGCGGAACCTGAGAGATTAGCCGGGCCAAGCCAAAGTTTGAGCTACCTTGGTTGGTTGATTAATTGAACCACACTCTTTGGGGTTCAATTCTTCACCAGTTTTCCCCGTCGGTGGACACTGCCGTGTCACTTTCCAGAGTGCTCACATGAAAGAGTACGGTTACCTGAGAGTTTCTGGGGGTTTGCTCCTACGGTGTTGCCAAAGTGGTGCAGATTACCACTGACAAGCTCTCCCCTCTCATGTATCGAGCAATATCAAATTACCGCATTTTTTTATGCGGGGCAAGCCGCTGAACGAAAGAGACTTTGGGAGCCAAAAAAGGATTGGAAAACGCACTTGAGAAACCGCCTTTCTATGCTCATATAAAAAAAGGTAAAAAATACCTTTACGCGGTCGCTGCCAGAAAAGTGAAATGTAGAAATGCCTGATTCTTGTCCAGTATGGAGCCTTGACGACCTCTACGCAGGGGTCAATTCACCTGCGCTCAAAGCTGATATGGCTGGATGCCAAAAAGCCGCAAAACAGCTTGAGACCAAATGGCGGGGCCGACTTGGTGAATTAACCGCAAACCAGCTCATTGGTGTCATAAAAAGCTATGAGACTATTCTAGAGCGTCTTGGCAAGGTGCAAAGTCACGCTCAGCTTTTATTTGCGGCTAACACAAATGATGCTGCCATTGCTAAGCACCATCAGTCAGTTCGCGAGGTTGGAGCAGAGATTGGGGCGGCGCTTTTATTTGTGGAATTAGAACTCGCTAAAATTGATGAAGATCATATGGTAGTTCTATTAAAAGCTAGTGGGTTGAGACACTTTGCTCCCTGGTTGCGGCGTGTGCGGGCCATGGCTCCCTTTCAGCTTTCTGATGAAATTGAAAAGATGATTGCTGAACGGTCCCCAACTGGCAGCGGAGCATGGGTCCGATTGTTCGATGAAACAACGACATCGATGCGATTTGCATTTCAGGGATCAGAGGTGACCGAAGCTGAAATTCTGGATGCTTTGTCCAGCACAGATCCTGGAAAACGTAAAGAGGCTGGTCAGTCGCTTTCAACCACATTAAAGGACCATCAACGCCTTTTATCGCTTGTTATCAACACGATTGCTAAAGATAAACAAATTGAAGATGGCTGGCGTGGATTTGATCGCCCTGTCTCATCACGTAATCTTGCAAATGATGTTGACGATAATGTAGTTGACGCGCTGGTTGAGGCGGTGAACGGTCGGAATGAAGATTTGTCCCACCGTTATTATAAGTTAAAATCAGGATGGATGGGCGAAAAGCAGATTGATTGGTGGGATCGTAATGCACCTTTGCCGGGCGATAATGACCGGCAATATAGCTGGACCGATGCGCAAGAAATTGTTTTAGACGCGTTTGGTGACTTCGATACCGACATGGCTGAAATTGCCAAACCATTTTTTGACAGGAATTGGATTGATGCGGCCCCACGTGCTGGCAAAAGTTCAGGGGCATTCTCCCATCCGGTCGTGCCATCAGCGCATCCCTACATATTGATGAATTTTGCTGGAAAGTCGCGTGATGTTATGACGCTTGCTCATGAAATGGGGCATGGCATTCATCAAGTTCTTGCCGCTGAGCAGGGATATCTGATGTCAGACACTCCGTTGACCTTAGCTGAAACCGCTTCTGTATTTGCCGAAATGCTGGCCTTCCGTCGACTTGTTGACAATGAAAGTGACGCGAATGTCAGGCGGTTATTGTTGGCGGGCAAAGTTGAAGATATGTTGAACACGGTTGTCAGGCAAATTGCTTTCCATAATTTTGAAACTCAGCTTCATGATCGTCGCGCCAAGGCAGAACTAACAGCTGATGAAATTTCTGATATCTGGATGGAGACCCAGCGTGTTGCATTGGGTCCAGCGATTAGAATTGGTGATGACTACCGTTCAATCTGGAGTTATGTCCCGCATTTTGTTCATACGCCGTTTTACGTGTACGCCTATGCGTTTGGTGACTGCTTGGTTAATGCGTTATGGCAGAAATACCAGCTGGCACAGGGAAATAAAACTGATGATATATTCATTCAAAACTATAAGGATCTTCTAAAGTCAGGTGGAAAAGACCGTTATGATGTCGCACTGAAACGCTTTGATTTGGATGCGGGCAAGCCAGCCTTTTGGTCACTTGGCCTTGATATGATTAGCGGGATGATTGATGAGCTGGAAGGACTAGCGTAATGGCTGAAACTAATGAGCATGACAAAGCCAGCAACCGACCGTTTGGAGGCCGTATCCGACGCTACGCAAAGGTAACCTCGACAATGGGGGGGCTTGCAGCGCGGGTGGCTGGCGAGCGCTATCTAGGTTGGAATATTGACCGCGAAAAACATGCCGCTGACTTGCGCGAGGCTCTCGGTGGTTTAAAAGGGCCAATTATGAAGGTTGCGCAGATTCTATCGACAATTCCCGACGCCTTGCCAAAAGAATATGCTGATGAACTTGCGGGGTTACAGGCTGATGCGCCTTCGATGGGGTGGTTGTTTACTAAACGTCGGATGGCCGCTGAATTAGGACCTGATTGGCAACAGAATTTTAGCAGCTTTAACCGTGATGCGGTGTCGGCAGCGTCACTTGGACAGGTACACCAGGCTGTCGGGCTCAATAACCAGTCACTTGCAATCAAATTACAATATCCTGATATGCACTCGGCCATTGACGCTGATCTGAAACAATTGAAACTTCTGTTCCAGCTTTATGAGCGATATGACTCGGCCATTTCGACGTCTGACATTTATGACGAACTGTCTGAACGGCTCCTTGAAGAGCTGGATTATCGAAGAGAAGCCATGAATATGCACCTCTACCAGATCATGCTCGCGAATGAAAAAAAGGTGCAGGTGCCAAGCCATATCCCTGAATTGTCAACTGACCGATTGCTGACGATGAATTGGCTCGATGGTAAACGCTTGATGCCATTTCTTGATACAAACCCAGATCAGGAAACGCGGAATGAGATTGCCAAAACCATGTTTCGCGTCTGGTATGTGCCCTTTTATTATTACGGGGTTATTCATGGGGACCCACACCTTGGTAATTATTCGATCGCTGATGACCACAGTATTAACCTTATGGATTTTGGATCAATCAGGCTATTTCGGCCGCAATTTGTCGCTGGGGTGATTGAACTTTATAAGGCGTTGCGAGATAATAACCGGGATCAGGCGGTCGATGCTTATGAACGTTGGGGCTTTGTTGGGTTAGACAATGAGGCGATCGATGTTTTAAACATGTGGGCTGAATTCATTTATGCCCCCCCTCCTTGAAAATCGTGTGCGACCAATTCAGCAAATGCGCGGTGGGAGTGCGGGCCGCGAACTCGCTAGCAAGGTTCATACCGAATTAAAACGGATTGGTGGCATCAAACCACCACGTGAATTTGTTTTGACAGACCGAGCGGCAGTCGGTCTTGGTTCGGTGTTCATGCATCTTGGTGCTGAGGTTAACTGGCATGAGTTGTTTCATGATCTAATTGATGATTTCTCTGTGGACGCGTTGGCCAACCGACAAAGGGAAGCTGCGTCTCAAGTAGGTCTTCCTAATAAGCTTCTCACGAATAGCCTTAGTTAGGCGCTAGCTCGCGAATCACCGGCAAACGAAGCGGCGTTGTGTGAGTTCGTTGTTTTGTTGGGGTTCTATTACAATTTGTTAGTTGTTTGAAATGAGTGTTAAGAGCTGGTCCAGCGAGGCTTTGGCATCGCCATAGAACATCCGTGTGTTTTCTTTGAAAAATAGCGGATTCTCAATGCCGGAGTACCCAGTGCCTTGTCCTCGTTTAGAAACAAAAACTTGTTTTGCCTTCCAACATTCTAAAACCGGCATGCCTGCAATTGGGCTGTTCGGATCATCTTGTGCGGCGGGGTTTACGATATCATTAGAGCCAATCACGATGGCGACATCTGTTTCAGGAAAATCATCGTTTATCTCATCCATCTCAAGGACAATGTCGTATGGCACCTTTGCCTCAGCCAAAAGGACGTTCATATGACCGGGCAGCCGGCCCGCGACAGGATGAATCGCAAACCTAACTGTCTTACCCTTTGTACGAAGCCTTCGGGTAAGTTCTGCAACATTTTGTTGAGCCTGTGCTACAGCCATGCCGTATCCGGGGATAATTACGACGCTGTCAGCATCCTGTAGCGCTGAAGCAACACCATCTGCATCGATGGCGATTTGCTCCCCTTCAACTTCCATTTGGGGCCCAGCTGTGCCGCCAAAACCTCCTAGTATGACACTGATGAATGAACGGTTCATTGCTTTACACATGATGTAAGACAAAATGGCACCTGAAGAACCGACTAAAGCTCCAACTACAATAAGAAGGTCATTACCAAGGCTGAATCCAATTGCTGCTGCTGCCCAACCAGAATATGAATTTAGCATAGAAACAACCACGGGCATATCGGCGCCGCCAATACCCATTATCAAATGAAACCCAATGAAAAGCGCCAAAACTGTAAGGATCCCGAGTGGTAGAAGCTCCCCCGAGTTCAAGTACCAGACAAGACACGCGAGTGATGATATCGCCGCTATTGCGTTTAACATATGACCGCCTGGGAGTTTGGTTGCGGCTGATGTGACTTTACCTGCAAGTTTTCCGTAGGCAATTACGGAACCAGTGAAGGTTACGGCACCAATCCAGATTCCAAGTGATGCCTCAACGCGGAGAATATTGATTTCAACAGCCGACTTCTTGGCAAGCAACGCAGCAAAGCCCTCTAGGGCCTTTTTTGCTGAGGAATCCATCCCTAAAACGTTGACGAGCTCAAAGTGTGCATTGAAACCAACAAAAACAGCGGCAAGGCCAACAAGTGCGTGCATACCTGCAACCAGTTCCGGCATTTGAGTCATTTCAACTTTCGAGGCGAGTAGATAGCCTATTACTCCACCTGCCAAAATAAGGGCGGTCGTAAGCTGCCAAAGACCAGTGCCGGGTCCAACAATCGTTGCCAAGACAGCCAAGGCCATACCAAATATTCCGAACCAGACGGCACGTTTTGCGCTTTCTTGGCCGGACAATCCGCCGAGCGACAAAATGAAAAGAATAGCTGCGATAACGTAAACGGCAGTAGTGAAACCTAAATCCATTATCCAAGTATCCCTATGATTTCTGGAACATGGCCAGCATGCGCCTGGTTACGAGGAACCCACCAAAAATATTTATCCCGGCGAAAAATACCGAAACAGCTGACAATACGATTACAAGGACACTTGGCGACCCAATTTGCAAAATTGCGCCAAGAATTATTATTGATGAAATGGCATTTGTCACCGCCATTAACGGTGTGTGTAATGAGTGACTGACATTCCATATAACCTGAAATCCGACAAAAACAGATAAAACGAAAACGATAAAATGTTGCATAAAGCTTGCAGGTGCATAGGCTCCAACCCCTAATAAAAGTACCCCGCCAATCGCCAAGAGACCAACTTGATTTTTGGTTGTTTGTTTAAACGCAGCAATCTCTTCAGCTCGAATTTCTTCTGGCGTTTTCTCTTTTACCTTTTCCTTTGATTTTGCCGCAATGGCTTGAACCTTTGGCGCTGGAGGCGGAAACGTAACTGCGCCAGCGTGCGTTACAGTAGCGCCCCGGATAACATCATCGTCCATATTATGGAATACTTGACCATCCTTATCTGGGGTTAAATCCGCCATCATGTGTCGGATGTTCGTGGCATATAAAGTAGACGACTGCGCTGACATGCGGCTAGGAAAATCAGTATAACCAATAACTGTGACATCATTATCACTGATTGTCTTTTGATCAGGAGTGGTTAACTCACAATTACCGCCGCGCTCGGCAGCGAGATCAACAACAACGGAACCGGGCTTCATTGCCGAGACCATATCAGCGAGCCAAAGTTTTGGCGCGTCTCGACCCGGTATCAACGCAGTTGTGATGACGATATCAATCTCTGGAGCCAATTCTCTAAACTTAGCTAGTTGCTTTTCACGAAATTCCGGGCTGGAAGGCGACGCATAACCGCCGGTTGTAGCACCATCTTGGCTCGTTTCTTCGAAATCGAGATAGACAAATTCGGCTCCCATTGACTCGATTTGTTCTGCCACTTCTGGCCTCACGTCAAATGCATAGGTAATGGCACCAAGCGATGTTGCCGTGCCAATTGCTGCCAAACCAGCCACACCTGCGCCAATAATTAAAACTTTTGCTGGGGGTACTTTGCCAGCAGCAGTAATTTGACCCGTAAAAAAACGTCCAAAGTTGTTTCCAGCTTCAATTACAGAACGGTATCCAGCTATATTTGCCATGGAAGATAGCGCATCCATTTTTTGCGCTCGGCTGATTCTTGGAACCATGTCCATTGCAATTACGTTGGCATTATTTTTAGCGATCAAAGCCATCTGATCGGGATTTTGAGCTGGATAGAAAAAAGAAATTAAGAGCTTGCCTAGGGTTAGATAATTAACCTCTTTTGCTTCCGGCGGCCGAACCTTGGTAATGATATCAGAAGACTTCCACAATTCTGCGGCTGTGTTCGCAATTTTAACGCCCGCTGAGCGATATGCGGCATCTGTGAAGCCAGCATTGGCTCCCGCGCCAGATTGAATTATGCATTCATAACCCAGCTTTTGCAATTGCAGGGCGCTGTCTGGTGTCATTGCGACGCGCTTTTCATCAGCAGCTATTTCTTTTGGGGCACCAATAATCATTGTCCGAGATCCGATAAAGGTTAAAAAACATTATAACCTGTCTTGTTTTGGCTTACCAGTCGAGACTATGCAAGTCAAAATAGTGGTTCAGGGTCATTGGGGGTATTTCGAAAATTTACACTTAGACATAACAAACCGCCACTAAGGCTGGCGGTTTTAGCATTGTTTAACGAGACCAGACTTTTCAGGATCTAGTATCCCTCCCGCTCTAACCGCTTACGCATTAGCTTTCGCACTCGGCGAGTTGATTCGGCCGCCTCACGCGCTCGGCGTTCAGAAGGCTTTTCATAGGACCTGCGGTTTTTCATTTCGCGGAACACACCTTCGCGTTGCATTTTCTTTTTAAGAACTCGCAAAGCCTGATCAACATTGTTGTCTCTAACGGTGACGTACACGTCTTTCACATCCCTTCTAAAGATTGCTGGTTATCCGTTTTGAGTAAGCCGAGGGTCTATCACAGCAAACCACACGTTGTAAACAACAAACCTTCACTTGATAGAGTGGTGGGGTGGTATTGAGCCGAAATGTGATTATATTGGTTATATCGGACATGGTCCTTATGCATATGATAACAACACCAAATCCGAAAAAAAGCCAGAAAGTTCGAAGGTTTTTGTAAAGGAGGGCCCCCAATGGGTAGCGAAACGATCCAATTCGACCCAACTGCCGTTGAAATTCTGCGGGCTTCCCTGCCGCATGTGCCGTTTGATGGCTGGGGTGAAGCTGCGCTTCTTGCAGGGGCAAATGGTTGTGGACATGATGCAGACGCCGTTCGAGCTGCATTTCCACGAGGTGCGACTGACGCTATTGCTCTCCATTCACGTCTTGCTGACCAAGCGATGGTTGATGCGTTTTCGGAACTTTCTGAAAGGCCAGAAAAAGTACATTTGACTATAAGACAACTGGTACTCTTGCGGCTTGAAATCGCCCAGCCTGACAAGGATGCGATACGCAGGGCCGTCAGCGTGCTGGCAATGCCCGTTAATGCAAAATTATCGGCTAAACTTCTATACGAAACCGTTGATTCGATGTGGCGTGCCGCTGGTCAACAAGATACCAACTTTTCCTTTTATACTAAGCGTGGCACCCTCGGTGCTGTGTACAGCGCGACAATGCTTGCATGGCTTGCTGATAACAGCAGTAATCTGGATAAAACGATTGGATTTCTGGATCGTCGGTTGGCTGACGTTGCTAGAATTCCAAGATTGACCAAACCAGTGCGTACATTTATGGCCGCCGGCCAACGTTTTGCTGGCACAATCATGCAGGGTTTTGTTAAACGCCACTCGCGCTAGACATTCTGTTCGACAAAATCCAACCTTTAAATCGACCTCTTTACGATTATTCGGTGAATTTTGTCGCACGGGTTCCTGCTATATGGCCTATTACCATAATGTGTGCAGATTGGACATTAGGTAAAAAACCTTTATAACGCGATTAGGAATTGCACTCATGTGTTCATAGTCATTTAAGCCGTAGCAATATTTTGCGGTGGCGAGGAGCCTTTATGCCGATTAGGGTACCTGATAATTTGCCAGCGCTGAAAGCTTTGCATGCTGAGTCCGTTGATATCATACCGCAAAAGCAGGCCGTTAGACAGGATATACGGCCGTTGCGCCTGTTGCTGCTCAATTTGATGCCCAAAAAAAGGGATACAGAAATTCAGTTTGCAAGGTTGTTTGGCAACACCCCTCTTCAGGTTGAGATGATCCTCATGACCACGGCAAGCTACACGCCGCAGAATACTGAGCCAGGTTATTTGCGGCGATTTTATCGACAGTTAGATGATGTGCGTAATGATTATTTTGACGCGTTGATTATCACAGGTGCTCCCATTGAAACGTTACCGTTTGAGGATGTGAAATACTGGACAGAGTTGACTGAAATTATGGAGTGGTCACGCGAGCACTGTTTCCGGCGGCTTGGTGTTTGTTGGGGCGCACAAGCACTCTTGTGGCATTTTCACAAGGTGCAGAAACATGAATTAAAGGCAAAGCTGTTTGGTATTTTTGAGCATCAGCTTAGCGATGTGTCTGGCCGATTAATGCATGGTTTTACTGACCAATTTCCTATGCCAGCATCCCGCTACACAATGAACCGCAGTAAAGATCTTATAGCGGCTGGCTTGAAAGTTCTAGCTGAGGGTGGGGAATGCGGCGTAGGTATGGTCCGAGATCCTAAAACTGGCGATTTGTTCGTGTTCAATCATCTTGAATATGATGCTACGACGATTGGCGATGAATTTCACCGCGATTTGGCGGCTGGGCTGAATACGGCGTTGCCAAAAAATTATTTTCCGAACGATGATCCAGCAATGCCCCCAATTAATAACTGGCGGCCTTTTGCTTTTTTACTAATGGCTAACTGGATCAATGATTTGTATCAGGCAACCCCTTTTGATCTTAGCAGCATTGCTAAAAAATAAAGCATTAGTAGTTTGGCCTTTAAGCAAGCGGAATAATGCGTCCTGTCTCCAAGCTCATTAATTGTTAAATGGGATCATGTAAATCAGGCTATTGATTTACTGCTCATTTGTTGGTTTGTATGGCCCATTTTTCGGCCGGTTTTAGCCTCAGCCTTTCCATAGAGGTGTATATGTAAACCTGCCTTGTTAGCAAGTGACTCTAAGCTGCCCATGTCTTCGCCAAGCAGGTTATCCATTTGCCAAGTGCCATAACAGCCGGTTCCTCCCAGAGGCAAACCGGCTACTGCGCGAATTAACTGGGTGAATTGACTGGTCTCGCAGCCTTCAATGCTCCAGTGAAATGAATTATGCGGACGGGGCGCAATCTCATTGAATAACAAACGGCTATCTTCAGTCACAAAGGTTTCTAACGCCAGCAGACCGACAAGATCCAACGCTTCGGCTAGAGCGCTGACAGCCGCCTTTCCTTCATTGATCACGGCATCTGGCAGTGCGGCTGGAGCAAAAGAACGCGCTAGAATACCATTTTTATGTTCATTAAGGCTTGCTGGAAATAAGGATAAGGAACCATCAATCGCGCGCGCTACGAGAAAGCTGGCCTCAGCGTGGAATGGGATCATTTCTTCTAGGATGGCATCATTTGTTTGCAGTGAGGCAAACGCGGCTGCAAGGTCATCATTCTTCGATAGACGCACCTGCCCCTTGCCGTCATAGCCAAGCTGGCACGTTTTCAAAATACCATCATTGCCGAGCTCCGTCATTGCCACTGTCAAATCAGTACTATCGGTAATATGCCAGAACCGAGGCGTTTTTATGCCAAGGTCACGGGCCAGTGATTTTTCACGAATACGGTGCTGAGCTGTGTGAAGGGCAGCTCGCCCCGGGCTAGCAACGCAATGTTGAGCAAGGAATGTCATGGTATTTGCTGGAACGTTTTCAAATTCACTTGTAACCGCACCGACATTGCTAGCAAATAATGCAAGAGCTGTATGGTTATCATACGAGGCCTCAGTTCGTTCATGCGCAACGTCACCAGCCGGACTATTATTTGCATCGGGGGCATAAACATGAGTGCGAAGCCCCAATTGGCTTGCAGCGATCGCAATCATTCGGCCAAGCTGTCCGCTGCCAAGAATACCAATGGTTTTATGTGGCGTGAACATTGATTGACTATTCTGGCGTTTCGGCAACATTGCTAGTTTGATTTTGTCGCCACTTGACAAGTCTCTGGGTTAAGTCAGCATCAGATAGGCCTAAAATTTGAAGTGCCAGCAAAGCGGCATTTTTAGCTCCGGGAACACCAATGGCAAGAGTGCCAACAGGAACTCCTGCAGGCATTTGCACAATGGATAATAATGAATCCATGCCTCTTAGTGCTGCTGACTCGATGGGCACGCCAAGAACCGGAAGATGGGTCTGTGCGGCAATCATGCCCGGTAAGTGCGCTGCACCACCTGCACCAGCAATAATTACACCAAAGCCCTGCTCGTGTGCATTTTTGGCAAAGTCCGCAAGGCGCGCTGGTGTCCGGTGGGCGGACACAATTTTCACCTCATGGGAAGTTCCAAATTGTGTAAGAATATCAGCAGCCTCTTTCATCGTTGGCCAGTCAGACTGGCTGCCCATGCAGATGGCAATGCGAGTAGGGGATGAATTCATGTTCATAGAACTCTCGATTCACGTCAGGGAAGCGCTAGACCCAACAACTTAAGTGGCCCAGACTAACTGCCCATATATCAATACTTCCGATCTAGGTTGCAAAATTTATTTTTGTTACGCAATAATATCCGGTAAAATGCGGCTTCGCAGCTTGGCCATTTCATCCTTTAAAATGAGTTTGCGTTTCTTTAGTCTCTGCAGCTTTAGCTGATCAAAGGGCAAGTCCTCACCTAGCCTCTCAATGACGGCGTCAAGGTCGCTATGCTCACTTTCCATTATTGCAATCTGTTGCAGTATCTTTTCTTGCGTTTCAACATTGTCGTCGTTGTTTTCGTCCACATACCGCTCCTTCGCGTCATGTGCCTGCCCAAGAGCGTTAAGGCAATTCTGAAATGTTTGAGACTTGTTCTTCAGTCTGAGTTGAGCCACCAGATTTTTCAATTGCTGCATTCAGGTCATCTTGACGGCAAAGTCCTAGCATTGCCGGATGTTTTGCTGTGATATTAGCAATATTCCAATGTGACCGATCACGAATTTTTGAGATTGTTTCCTTTGTTGTGCCAATTAGCTTTATGATTTGTGAGTCTTTTAATTCGGGGTGGTGTTTCACCAGCCACATAATCGCATCAGGTTTGTCCCCGCGGCGTGCCACCGGCACATAGCGTGGACCTTTAGTCCGCCGATTCGGCGTTGGCAAATGTGAAGTTGCCATAACCAGAACTGCGGTTTCATCCGCTTCGCAGCGATCAAGCTCGGCGCGTGTAATTTGTCCATTTAACACTGGATCATAGCCTTGAATGCCAACACCGGCTTCCCCATCGGCGATGGATTGAACTTCAAGCGGGTGCAGGCTGCAAAATACACCAATTTGATCAAAAGACAGCGAGGTGTTATCGATTAGCCACACAGCAGTGGCTTTTGGCATCAAAATTTGTGTCATTTGTTTTACCTATTTCCGCCTAAGCTTGCGTCGCTATCGAATGGGCGAGCTGTGTACTTTTCAATAGTGTTGATTAAGAGTATTCTGGCGCTAGTTATAGGCCTGATTTTTGCTTATTGCAAATGCCTTTCGTTTAGCTGAGAAAAAGTGCAGATTAGTGGAAAGAATAAGTCCCCAAGGGTACACAGCAGAGGCCTACCATGGATGAAGAATTAGACCGACTAAAACCAGCAGGGCTGCCAGCCGACAAGGAGCATTGGAATATTGAGGATTTAAATGACTATATAACGGCATTAAAGGCTGAGATTGGCAATGTTGAACAAATTATTAGTGAAAAGACTAAGGTTCAAATGGCGGCAAACGCTCTGTTTAGAGAGCCTGCAGATTAAATTTTTGCAATTTTTTGGCTTATTACTTGCTCGGACGTGGTAACGGCGTCATCCAGTTTGGAATGGCGAGCGACGCGGGGCTTCCATTGACCGCAAGGCTTCCATTTTTGTTATTCCCCGTATCAAGAATGGCGTGAATGTCACTAAGCTTTAACAGCGCCAGACAAATTGCCTTCCCATCATCATATGGGGCGGCAGTTTTACTATTTCCAATTACTTTCCCATTCCAGGTGATATCACTATCCAAGATGGGCGGCGCTCCAGTTATTGTTATGGGTACAAGTCGGCGTTTCACGAGTCCGCGATAATAGGTGCGAGCGGTGACTTCTTGGCCAACATAACAGCCCTTTTCAAAATCTACTGCGCCCAGTTGATCAAGCCCAGCCTCAAGCATTAGGGCGCGTTCGGGGGTTAGATCAATTGCGCCTTCCGGAATGCCTGCTGCGATGCGGGTCGCGTGCCAAATATCAATTCGATCCACCGATAAGGTAATTTTGGCACCATTGGCAAGAATATGTGTGCCAAGATCTGGGTTGCGCGGATCAATACATGATATGATGATATCTTCGCTATCCGCCAACTGGTCTAATTTGTGACCTGGTGCTAGTTTCTCAGATTGAGTTGCAGCTTTATTTTCTATCACGAGAAAAAGTTTAACGTCCGGTTCAATTGCGATTTCAATTGGCCGACGAAGCCGATAGCGGCGAAGTCTCGCGAATAAATCATCACGTCGTTTCGAGTCACAGCGCAAGATAAATCTATCAGTGGTGGGGCGATAAACCATCATATCAATTAGAACCCGTCCCTGCGGCGTTAACAAGGCGCTTGGGCGGCAGGCACTTACAGGCAGAGTCTCAACGTTCGCAGTAATGATAGATTGCAAGAACGCACAAGAGTCATCACCTGCAACCGAAATGAAACCGGCGTCAGGATGGTTGATTATCAGGGTATCATAGTGTGGTGTCATGGATCGACCTCAATTGGTTTTGGCTAGGTTAGCGGTGGTGCCTCAAAATCTCTATTCGACAATGGTTACCTGACCCTTATAGGGCGCAATATAAAAGCGGCGCTTACTAGCCCAGAAGCAGCGTTTCTTGTCCGGCCATATTTCACGATATTTTGGCTTGTCATCAAAATAGAACACTTGTGTAC
>QCPZ01000008.1 GCA_003212345.1 SAR116 cluster bacterium AG-447-A06 | reverse complement strand
ATGTCTGCCCCAAGCATATCACGCCATCGCGCTGCCGCGACATCAAGGTCAGGTACTACCATTGCAATATGATTTATCCGTCCTATCATGCCCCCAAATCCTCTGCCCGAACACGCATGATGTGCACCTGCGCAATTGGCCGCAATCCAAACATCGAGCGGGCAACACGCCGCACCGCCTGCGATACAACTTCCTCAATCGAAGAATCATTTCGTCGGGCCCCCTTACCAAGAGCATCGATTGCATCCTCAACAGCAATGGACGCGGCAGCGATAAAATCGCTAGCAATATCGTCATCAGCAAGCCCACTTTGTGAAATACTTGGCACGGAGCATAAAGTGCCCCACTGACTCAAAACTACCGAAGCCGTCACAGCTCCATTCCACAGCATACGTCGACGGACTCGCATCATATCTGCGTGCAATTCGATAACATTTCCTTTTTCAAATGTAAGCGCACCAGTGTGGACATTACCAATAATTTCTGCCCGATCACTAGACAGCCTGATCATCGCACCATTTTCTGGCAAAATCGTTTGTCCAACCTGACAACCCTCTGCAAGCGACGCATGCGCCAAAAGATGACGAGCAGTCCCATGCACAGGAATGGCAATTTTGGGCCGAATAAGATCATACATCTCGATCATTTCGTCACGCGATGGATGGCCGGACACATGCACTGGCGCCTCCTGATCTGTCACTAGTTTAATCTTACGCCGAACCAGCATATCTTGAACACGGGCAATAGCCTTTTCATTGCCCGGTATCTGCCGCGAAGAATAAATAACCGTGTCTCCCGCTTCTAAACTGATGGACTCGTGCGATGCAGCAGCAATTCGTGCCATAGCGGCACGTGGCTCTCCTTGTGTACCAGTACAAACAACAACAATCGAATCTCGTGGCAACAAATCCACATCACCTTCAGGAACCAAATCTGGTAAATCAACCAAATATCCAACCTCACGGGCCGCGGAAATCGCCCGGTTCAAAGCACGTCCCACAATGGCAACCGAGCGGCCATTAGCCATTGCCGCTCGACAAATAGATTCAATACGCGCGACATTACTTGCAAAACATGTAACCGCTACCCGACCTGTTGCTTTTGCGATGGCATCGGTCAGCCCTTCCCTCGCGTCATTTTCAGACCCACTGCGCCCTTCAACCATGGCATTGGTTGAATCACCAACAAGGGCAAGAACCCCGTCATCACCAACAGCTGCCAGCCGCCTACGGTCAGTATCTCGGCCAAGTACCGGAGTTTTGTCAAACTTCCAATCACCTGTGTGAAGAATTGTGCCAGCATCAGTGCGAATGGCGAGGGCTGCAGGGTCAGGGATTGAGTGGTTGAGTGCCACCATTTCAATTTCAAATGATCCCAGATTAAAGGGAGCGTTCATCGAAATTTCATGCAGTGGAACATCAAAGTCAACGCGTGACTCGGTGAGTTTGCGCCGCAAAAGAGCAATGGTGAATGCGCTGCCGTAAATCGGGCAGCCAATCAAGCTCCAAAGATACGGGATAGCCCCAAAATGATCTTCATGGCCATGGGTCAGGACCAATCCAGCTAACTTTTCACGTCGATCGGCAATAAATTTCAAATCCGGCAAAATTACATCCACACCGGGCGTGCTTTCATCGGGGAACGATATACCAAGATCAACCATAATCCAGCTGTCACGAAAATGGTACAAGTTGACATTCATGCCAATTTCACCGGACCCTCCTAAGGGAGCGAACAGCAAATCATCTTTTGAATAACTCATAAAATGGGCCTTACTTTTTTGTTTTTTTGTGGTGGTCTCAACGTTTGTTTTGGGCATGAATGCGAACAAGCCCTTTCAAAGTCAGGTCAGAGTCAACAATGGATATGGACGCCACGTGATCAGCAAACAACGGGGCTAACCCTCCTGTTGCGATAACTGGTAAGTGTGCGCCATAATCACGCCGAAGCCGCCCGATCAAGCCCTCAACCATACTCACATAGCCCCAAAAGATACCAGAATGCATAGCACTGACCGTATCTTTTCCTAGAATTGGCATATCAGCTTCCCATGGCTCAACCGTCAGGCGCGGCAACCGTGCAGCAGCCAAATAAAGAGCTTCAACCGATAAATTGACCCCTGGCGCAATAATACCGCCTTCATAGGATCCGCAACTGCCAACCAAATCAAAAGTTGTGGCCGTTCCAAAATCTAGAATGATTGTGGGCAAATCATATGAATCAAGCGCCGCAACAGCATTAACCAGGCGGTCCGCTCCAGCCTGGTTGGGTTGGTCAATATTGATTTTGATGCCAAGGTCAATATCCTCACTGCCAATCACTTGCGGTTTTAAGTTGAGGCCGTCCCGAGCCAAGCTCATTAATTTTGGCTGCAAGTCTGGAACAACATTGGCAATAATCATGTCAGTCAAGTCATCAACTGCAACACCATTCAAGGCCATTAACTGTGTTAACCACACGAGATATTCGTCAGCGCTACGCTTGGGATCAGTGCTTATTCGCCAATTTGCCTGCTGTCTATTACCGTCATAAAGAGCAAAAACAATATTGGTGTTGCCGCAGTCTACCGCCAAAAGCATTAGTTAATTATCCAAAAGTTGAACATCGCCTGTCGTTATATGGTGTGTATGACCTGAATCATCAAGCAAAAGTAGCGCGCCATCCATGCCAAGATCATGAAAAACTCCTGAAATTTTCTTCGTTCCATTCCAGACCGATAGTGCTTTTCCCAGAAATAGCGCGTTGCCAAGCCAGGCATCACGAATAGGAGCAAATCCACTGTGTTCAAATTTGCCATGCCAGTAATCAAGTTGCGTCATGAAGCACCGAGCGAGTTGGTGTGGGGTTGGCAACCCCCCCGCTGCTTGCGGCCAAACATCAGCCAGCGCACTTGGCTCAACCACCTGATGGTGCGATACCTCATGATTTGTTCCCTGACGGATTGAAGGCTGAACTGGTGCGATATTAATGCCGCTGCCAACAACTAGGGTTGAACCTTCAGCTTCAAGAAGAATTCCCGCAATTTTGCCACCTGACATGATTACATCATTAGGCCATTTCAGCCCAGTTTGCGGCATATGCTGATTATCAAAATGTCGGGAGAGTTGGTGTCGTACGGTGTCAAGAGCGGCCAATGATGCGGCGAATGAAAGAGCAAACCAATATTTCTTTTTAAACGTTGGTCTTAACAGGACAGATAGATACATGCCGCCCTTTTGTGATGACCAATGCCGCCCTTGCCGACCCCTACCCGCAGTTTGTTCAATAGCGAGAAAGCCACTGCCAGATGCCGCTCCTTTTGCCGCAGCCTGTTTTGCAAGATCAGATGTGGATGTTGCGCTTTGTTCTATTTTTATGGAGCAAATCAAAGAGTGCGCCATGTTAGCCTAAAGCTGCGCCATCAGCGCGCTTGCCGCAATATTAGCCGACTGAAGTATCTGGCTAAGCCCCGCAAAGAAAAGTAGAACAACCGCAATAGAGACGCCAAGAACAATTTTGTGAGCAACCGGGATATCAGCGTCTAGAGGTTCATTAGCATCCTCAAAATACATGAGCCTGATAATACGCAAATAATAGAAAGCGCCAACCACACTCATCACCACGCCGATCACCGCCAATGGGACCAAGCCAGCATTCACCGCTGCCAAAAAGACATACCATTTGCCAAAAAAACCAGCCAATGGCGGAATACCTGCCATGGAAAACATCATAACCATCATACCCAACGCTAGCATGGGGTGTGTACGAGAGAGTCCCTGCAAGTCACCTATTTTTGTTGCCGCCTGTCCATCACGACGCATCAACAAAATAATAGCAAAGCTACCCGCGCCCATGAAAATATAACCAGTCATATAGACAACCACTCCGAGGGCACCTTGCTGGCTACCGGCGGCAAGACCTGCCAGCGCATATCCCATGTGCGCAATTGATGAATAGGCCATCATCCGTTTGATATCGCTTTGCATGATTGCACCAAGCGCGCCAACCACCATAGACGCTATTGATAATGCTATTAACACTTGAGACCATTGATCAACAATTGAGCCAAAAGCGCTATAGGTCAATCGCATCATTAGAGCCATAGCAGCAACCTTTGGAGCAATCGCGAATAGAGCAGTTACCGGGCTTGGCGATCCTTCATATACATCGGGTGTCCACATGTGGAAGGGGGCTGCCGAAACCTTGAAAGCAATACCGGAAATCATAAAGACCATGCCAACAATGAAGGCGCTCGGCAGCTGGTCGGATGAAACGGCGGCAGCTATACCAGCAAAACTGGTAGTCCCAGCAAATCCATAAATAAGCGAGGCACCATAAAGCAACAGCCCCGATGAAAGGGCTCCAAGTAAAAAGTATTTCAGCCCCGCCTCAGACGATCGTAACGATTTCGTTCGCATCGCGGCCACCACATAGAGCGGCAAAGACTGTAATTCAATCGCCATATATAATGACATCAAATCGTTCGCCGAAATCATCAGCATCATGCCAACAAGCGCAAGCAAAACAAGAAGCGGGAATTCTGGCTTGTTGATATCATCCTTGGCAAGCGGGGTGATCGACATAAAAAGCGCCCCAAATGTGCCGAGAAGCACCAGTATTTTCATGTAATCAGCAAAGCTGTCAGCCCGGTGCATACCCCCAAAGGCCGTTTCGTCATTTGCCGCACCAAACCAGATAAGCGCCAATGCCAGCAAAATACCGCCAAGCGAGATACGGGTGACCCGCCTAGTATTCCTGCCCCCCTCGCCTCCAAATGCCGCAACAAGAACAAGAGCTAGCGCCAGTGCAGCCAAGAGCAATTCAGGTAAAGCAGGCAAAACATCGATTAGGTGAAACACAACTTTTGTCCTCAAACCATTTATTTTGCTGCCAGAATTGACAGACCACTTGCCGACAGGCCGTCCAACACAAACTGGATCGATACCGACATCACATCAAGAACCGCCATTGGATAGACACCAAAAAGCAAAACCAGCGCGGATAACGGCAGGAATATTGAATATTCACGCACATGCATCGGCTCCATTGCTTTTACCTCATCACTAATAATTGCCCCAAACATCACACGGCGATAAAGCCACAACATGTAGGTTGCACCTAAAACAAGTCCTGTTGCGGTAAAAAACGCGACCCAACTGCTTGCATGCCATGCCCCAACAAGAACCAGCATTTCACCAACAAATCCGCTCGTTCCGGGCAAGCCAACCGAAGCCAACATCATGAACATGAAAAAAACAGCATAACGGGGCATCACCGTGGCAACACCGCCATAGGCACTTATCTCGCGCGTGTGAAGACGGTCATAAACAACACCCACGCTAAAAAACAGTGCGGCCGACACAAGGCCATGACTAATCATCTGGAACATCGCACCGGCGATTCCTTGCTCGGTCATGGTGAAAATACCAATAGTTACAAACCCCATATGCGCAACCGATGAATAAGCAATCATCTTTTTCATATCTGACTGAGCCAATGCCACAAGAGAGGTGTAGATCACCGCGATAATCGACAGCGTGAAGATAAGAGGCGCAAAGAATTCAGATGCCAAGGGAAACATCGGCAAGGAAAACCTTAAAAAGCCATAACCTCCCATTTTCAATAAAACACCAGCCAAAATCATTGATCCAGCGGTTGGAGCTTCAACGTGGGCATCGGGCAGCCAGGTATGAACTGGCCACATTGGCACCTTAACCGCAAAGGATGCTAGAAAACCAAGGAACAGCCATGTTTGCATGGAGTCGGCAAATTGATGCGTTGTTATACCCGGTATATTTGTCGTACCTGCATCAATGTACATCGCCAACATGCAAATTAGCATCAACACTGACCCAAAAAGGGTATATAAAAAAAACTTGAATGCCGCATAAACCCGGCGGGGGCCACCCCAGACACCTATAATCAGGAACATTGGGATTAATACGGCTTCAAAAAACAAATAGAACATCAGCATGTCAAGCGAGACAAACATGCCAACCATCATTGTCTCCAACACCAGAAATGCGATCATATATTCTCGAACACGATGCGTGATCGCTTTCCAACTGGCCAGAATGGATAACGGCATCAGAAACGTGCTCAGCATAACAAAGGGCATTGAAATGCCGTCAACTCCCATATGGTAGCCAATGCCCGTCCCAGCGAGCCAATTACCTTTTTCTTGAAATTGATAACCAACTGCAGCGCTATCAAAAGCAATGAGCAACGGCAGTGAGACAAGAAAGGTAAAGCTCGAAACCCACAAGGCAACATAGCGCGAGTTCTGCGCAACAGTGATCTCATCGCCTCTTATCATCAACAAGAACAGCACTCCTGCCAGAGGCATGAAGGTGACAATAGATAAAATTGGCCAATTATCAATCATTGCCTAAGCCCGCATAAACCGAAAATAATACCAGGTGACCATAACAACCACTCCAATCAACATGGCAAAGGCATAATGGAATAAAAATCCAGTTTGAATCCTCGAAAGAACGCCCGATAAGCGATAGACGAAGACCGATATCCCATCTGGACCAAAGCCGTCAATCGTGTCCTGATCGCCCCGTTGCCAGAGAAATGTTCCTATTCTTACTGCCGGACGGACAAACACCGCATCATAAAGTTCATCAAAATACCATTTGTTGAAAAACAGCAAATATAAAGGGCGAAGCAATGCAGCGATTTTTGCCGGTATTGAGGTCATTAAGCCATAGAATAAAACCGCAAACCCAACTCCGGCTGCCGCTAGCACTACGGGTAATGTCTTTACCCATGCAGGCACATGATGTGCATTTTCCATAGCTGTATTTGTTGGCAGGATAAAAATTGATTCGCCCCAAAATTGCTTCATGTCAGTGCCAACAAACAATTCATAGCCAAGCCATCCGGCAAAAACCGCACCAACAGCAAGGGCCAGCAACGGCAATGTCATTACGCGTGGTGACTCATGGACATGGGCCATCGTTTCTGCGCTTGCACGCGGCACACCATGAAAAGCCATAATCAACAAACGCCAGCTGTAAAAAGCAGTCAGAAATGCTGCGGCACATCCAAGCCAGAACGCAATCGAAGCAGGAACACTATGCGCTGCATAAGCTGCCTCAAGAATCATATCTTTGGAGTAATATCCGGCAAAAAACGGAAAGCCAGCAAGAGCTAGTGATCCTATCCACATCATCACATATGTGACCGGCACTTTTTTCCATATACCCCCCATATTGCGGAGATCTTGCTCATCAGACATTGCGTGAATGACCGATCCTGCACCTAAAAACAACAGCGCCTTAAAAAACGCGTGCGTTGTGAGATGGAACATTGCCGCCGGGTAGGCCGAAACCCCAGCAGCAAAAAACATATACCCCAACTGGGAACAAGTTGAATAAGCAATTACCCGTTTAATATCAAACTGAGTCATGCCAATCGTTGCGGCAAAAATTGCAGTCAACGCACCAATGACAGTAATGACATCAAGGGCGAATGGGGCATATTCTAACATTGGTGAGAGGCGACAAATCATAAAGACGCCAGCCGTGACCATTGTCGCAGCGTGTATGAGTGCCGATACAGGCGTTGGCCCCTCCATTGCGTCAGGTAGCCAAGTATGAAGCCCTAATTGGGCTGACTTACCCATCGCTCCGATGAACAGCAAAATGCCTGCTACTTCAAGTGCGGGCAAGTTATAACCCAGAAAATTTAAATTAGTGGCGGCAAAGGAACTTGATTGCGCAAAAATATCGTCAAATTGGATTGATCCAAACAGCGCATAAACGGCAAGAATACCCAAAGCAAAACCAAAGTCCCCAACACGATTCACCACAAAGGCCTTCATCGCCGCTGCATGGGCAGACTCTTTTTTATACCAAAAGCCAATCAGCAGATAGGAGGCAACTCCAACTCCTTCCCAGCCAAAAAACATCTGTACTAGGTTATCCGCGGTAACCAACATAAGCATTGCAAAGGTAAAGAGGCTGAGATAGGACATGAATCGCGCACGCGCAATATCATGCGACATGTAACCAACCGAATAGATGTGTACCATCGATGAGACGCCTGTGACGACGATTAGCATCACCACAGTCAATGTGTCAAAGCGCAAGCTCCAATTCGCAACAAAACCGCCTGATGAAATCCAGCGACCCAGATTTACCGTTTCTGGTACCCCGCCTATTCCGACATTGGCAAAGGCAATAAGCGATAGCGATAAGGAGAGCAGCAAACCTGAAATTGTAATCACCTCGGCCGCACGATCACGTTGATAGAGACTAAGAAATCCTGCAATCAATGCCCCGAACAGGGGGAGGAAAACAATTAGCGCATACATTAACTGCCCTACCCCTTCAACACATTCACATCTTCAACCGCAATAGACCCACGGTTGCGGAAAAACACCACTAGAATAGCAAGACCGATTGCCGCCTCAGCAGCAGCAACGGTCAAAATGAACAGAGAAAAGATTTGGCCTTCTAGATTACCACCATAGGCCGAAAACGCGACCATATTGATGTTAACCGCCAAAAGCATCAATTCGATCGACATCAGTATTGTGATCACGTTTTTTCGGTTCAAAAAAATACCAAAAATCCCCAGTGCGAACAGCACAGCTGAGACAGTTAGGTAATGGTTAAGTGATAAATCTAACATGGTCCCCACCCCCTATTCATGGTCAACGCTGCCAGCCCCAGCCTTGGCTTTGTTTTGTGCTTTACTAGATGGCATTGTTACGACTTCCATTACATCCTCAGGCCGCCGATTAATCTGATCGGCAATAGATTGGCGGCGCACGCCAACACGCTTACGCATAGTTAGAGAGATAGCCCCAATCATGGCAACCAACAGAATCAATCCTGCAATTTGGAACAGAAAAGCATATTTTGTGTATAAGACACCCCCAAGCTGGGTGGTGTTGGCAATTTCTATTGCGATTGGTAAGCTGCCGTTGGAAAAAACATCGCCATACATAACGGTGACCAGCTCAAATACCAGAATGCCGCCAACAACGAGGCCAAGAGACAAATATTTTTGGAAGCCAGCGCGCATTTCAGCGAAGTTTATATCAAGCATCATCACGACAAACAGGAACAAAACCGCTACAGCACCGACATAAACCACAACAAGTAACATCGCCAGAAATTCCGCCCCGATCAGAACAAACATGCCAGCAGCATTGAAAAAAGCGAGAATCAAAAACAACACTGAATACACGGGGTTGCGCGATACCACCACCATCAAGCCGCTAGTGAGCATTACCCCGGCAAACAGGTAAAAGAACAAGGCATCAATCATCGTTGGGATATCTTTCTAATATTATAGCAATACCGCATTCTCTTAATTATCGCCATCTCGCGTCAGCCGAAAGATTACGTGCAATCTCGGTTTCCCAGCGATCACCATTCGCCAAAAGCTTGTCTTTATCGTAGTACAACTCTTCACGGGTTTCGGTAGCAAATTCAAAGTTTGGGCCCTCAACAATTGCATCAACGGGGCATGCTTCCTGACAAAAGCCGCAATAGATACATTTGGTCATATCGATATCATATTTTGTGGTCCGCCGGCTGCCATCGTCGCGCGGCTCCGCCTCAATGGTGATCGCCTGTGCTGGACATACTGCTTCGCATAATTTGCAGGCAATACAGCGTTCCTCACCATTCGGATAGCGGCGTAATGCATGTTCACCCCGGAACCGTGGCGAAAGATTGCCTTTTTCGTAAGGGTAATTAATCGTAACTTTTGGCTTGAAAAAATATTTTAAGGTCAAGAACAACCCTTTTCCTAACTCAAGAAGTAGAAACGAGCGAACTGCATTAACTAAAGCGGACATTTTTGTTTCTCCTTAACCCAACACCACGGCTGGTAAACGGTCAGTTATCAGCAAGAAACCAGCCGTCAACACAACATAGATCAGCGAGAACGGTAAAAAGATTTTCCACCCAAGACGCATTAGTTGGTCATAACGATAGCGCGGGGTTGTGGCGCGCACCCACAAGAACACAAAAAGAACCAGCATGATCTTGATGATAAACCATAGTGGTCCCGGTATAACGTTCAGCGGCCAGATGTCAATTGGCGACAACCATCCACCGAGGAACAGAATAACCGTCATACTGCTCATCAAAATCATATTGGCATATTCCCCGAGGAAGAAAAGCGCAAATGACATTGACGAATATTCCACAAAATAACCGGCAACGAGTTCGGACTCACCCTCTGGTAAGTCAAAGGGAGCACGGTTTGTCTCAGCCAGCGTTGAAATGAAAAATACGACGAACATTGGCAGTAAAGGTAAGGCAAACCACATCTCGCGCTGGGCTTCGACAATATCTAATAAATTCAATGATCCAGCACAAAGCAGGACATTGATAATCACCAACCCCATCGACACTTCATATGACACCATCTGTGCCGCCGAACGCAACGCGCCTAGGAACGCATATTTGGAATTGCTCGCCCACCCTGCCATGATTACGCCATAAACACCTAGCGAGGAGATGGCAAACAGATATAAAATGCCGACATTGATGTTAGCAATGACTAACCCCTCCCCAAAGGGAATGACAGCCCATGCAACGAGTGAGAGGATAAAAGTCAGCATCGGAGCAACCATAAAGACCACTTTATTGGCTCCTGCTGGCAGGATCGTCTCCTTGGCCATCAGCTTTAGCGCGTCGGCAAATGGTTGGAAAAGCCCAAATGGCCCAACTACATTCGGCCCTTTGCGCAGTTGCATGAATCCAATGACGCGGCGTTCAGCAAGAGTTAGATAGGCGACTGCGATTAATAACGGCCCGATCACCACCATAATCTTGGCAACAATCCAGCCAAGGTCTAAAATCCAATCCTGCATTATGAAATCCAACATTGCTGTCACTCCGCTGCAGCCGCAGTGCTACTATCAACACCGTTAGCCCGAACACATTCCGCCATGGTTTCGGATGCCCGGCTGATTGCGCAGGTCATATAAAAATTGCTTAACGCGTAGGTAACAGGCTCGGCGGATAGCTTGGCGCGACCACCGAATGAAGACCATTTTGTCGGAGCAATCTGGTCAACGTCGGCAAAATGCGGGTGAGCAGCACATAGAGCGTCCCGCAATTCGGCAAGGTTATCAAAGCCAATAGATTTCCCGACAGCACCCGAAACAGCGCGTATGATTGCCCAATCTTCACGCGCATCACCAGGCGGAAATGCCGCCCGGCTAGCATACTGAACGCGGCCTTCAGTGTTAACATAAATACCGTCTTTTTCGGTGTAGGCCGCTCCCGGCAGCACCAGATCAGCATGATGTGCACCAGCATCGCCATGATGCCCCTGATAAACAATGAAGCTTGATGAAAAAGCATCAAAATCAATCTCATCAGCACCCAGAAGCCATAAAAGATCCAGTTTGCCAGCCCTTGCTGCCTTACCCATTGCTGCAATATCCATTGCGCCACGCCCCGGCACAAAGCCAATATCAAGGCCTCCAACGCGCGCGGCGGCCGTGTGCAGCATATTGAAGCCGTTCCAGCCATTTGCGATAACGCCATAGGCTTCCGCAATTCGACGAGCTTTGCCAAGTATAGCAGCCCCGTCTGCGCGTGTCATTGCTCCCATTCCAATGATAATCATCGGCCGTTTTGCCTTTTTTAGCTTGACGGCAAACTTGTGGTTTCCATCAGCAATTGCATCAAGATTTGATGGAGCTTCACCCAAGAAATCGGCATCATAAGTCAGATCAATTTTTGGCCCCACAACACCGATTGGCATCCTGCTGGCCAGCCAGTTGCGTCGAATACGAGCATTTAGAACCGCAGCTTCAATGCGGGGATTGCTGCCAATGATCAGTAGCGCATCCGCGTCATCAATCCCAGCAATTGTTGAATTGAACAGGTAGCCGGCGCGTTTACCACCGATTTTTGCCCCATCTTGGCGGCAATCAATATTAGAGCTGCCAAGACGGGTCATTAAGCTTTTCAGCGCAAACATCGATTCCACATCTGCCTGATCACCAGCAACGGCTGCAATGCCTTTCGGCTTAGCTTTTCGAAGTGCGGTGGCGAGGCTTTTTAATGCTTCGTCCCAGCTTACTGGATGCAAACGCCCATCACGGCCCCTTTGAAAAGGTGTGTCCAGCCGCTGGCGGCGAAGGCCATCAATAGCATATCGGGTTTTGTCTGAAATCCACTCTTCGTTGATATCTTCATTTAGGCGTGGCAGAACCCGCATCACCTGCGCGCCTCTGGCGTCAACACGGATGTTGCTGCCAAGCGCATCCATCACATCAACGCTTTCTACCTTGTTCAATTCCCAAGGCCGCGCAGTAAAGGCATAAGGCCTCGAGGTAAGCGCTCCAACCGGGCATAAATCAATCACGTTGGCCGATAGTTCTGATGCCAACGTCTTTTCCAGATACGTGGTGATTTCCATCGTTTCACCGCGCCCAATCGCACCCAACTCCGGCACGCCAGCAACTTCGGTCGCAAAGCGAACACAGCGCGTGCAATGGATACAGCGAGTCATGACCGTGCTAATTAATGGTCCCATGTATTTGTTATTGACGGCCCGCTTATTCTCAGAAAAGCGTGATCCATCCAGCCCATACCCCATAGCCTGGTCCTGTAAATCACACTCCCCACCTTGGTCGCAAATCGGGCAATCAAGCGGGTGGTTAATCAGGAGAAATTCCATAACCCCTTCACGGGCCTTTCTTACGCGGTCCGTATCTGTACGAATAACCATGCCATCACCAGCCGGCATTGCACATGATGCAATGGGTTTAGGCGCGCGTTCCATATCAACAAGGCACATGCGACAATTCCCGGCAATCGACAAACGATCGTGATAGCAAAAACGTGGAATTTCAACGCCAGCTTCTTCACAAGCATGCAGAACCGTTGATCCCTCTTCAACTTCCACTTCAACATCATTTACGGTTAGCTTGAGCATGGTGCTTTCCATTTCCTATTCTGCTGCATTTACGGCATCAATAGAATGGCGCGCTGCAATCCGTCGTTCAATCTCAGGCCGGAAATGTTTAATCAGCCCCTGAATTGGCCATGCGGCAGCATCACCTAATGCGCAGATCGTGTGACCTTCAATCTGGCGTGTCACCTGCTCAAGGGTATCGATTTCATAGTTTTCCGCCTCGCCGCTTACCAACCGTTCCATCATTCGCCACATCCAGCCTGTACCTTCTCGGCATGGCGTGCATTGACCACAGGACTCATGCTTATAGAAATAAGACAAACGCGCGATGGCTTGCACTACATCAGTACTTTTATCCATAACTATCACGCCCGCCGTACCAAGGCCAGTTCCAGCATTGCGCAGCGCGTCAAAATCCATCGTAATATCGGCACAGACGTCAATTGGCATTAGAGGGGTCGATGATCCACCTGGAATAACCGCCAAAAGATTTGCCCAGCCACCGCGAACACCGCCAGCATGCTTCTCAAGCAACTCACGAAGTGGAATACCCATTTCTTCTTCAACGTTACACGGATTATTCACATGACCCGAAATACAGAACAACTTGGTGCCTGTGTTATTTTCTTTGCCGAGACTAGCAAACCAGTCAGCACCACGTCGAAGAATGGTGGGGGCAACGGCAATTGACTCAACATTATTCACTGTTGTTGGACAGCCATAAAGGCCAACACCGGCAGGAAATGGCGGCTTTAGGCGTGGCTGACCCTTGCGACCCTCCAACGATTCCAGCAGAGCTGTTTCTTCACCGCAGATATAGGCGCCAGCACCGCGATGCAAATAAATGTCAAAAGCCCAACCAGATTTCACCGCGTTTTTGCCAAGCAAACCAGCGTCATAAGCCTCATCTATGGCAGTTTGCAAGCGGCGCGCTTCATTCACAAATTCACCACGGATATAGATGTATGCAACATGGGCCCGCATTGCAAATCCGGCCACAACACATCCCTCAAGAAGCTTGTGCGGTTCATGACGGATAATGTCACGGTCCTTACAAGTGCCCGGTTCGGACTCATCGGCATTGACCACAAGATAATGCGGGCGATCCTTCACCTCCTTCGGCATGAATGACCATTTTAGTCCAGTTGGAAAACCCGCACCACCGCGCCCCCGGAGACCGGAAGCTTTCATGCGTTCGACAATCTCATCATGCCCTAATGCCAGCAATTTTGCGGTTTTATCCCAATCACCGCGGGCCCTGGCACCTTTTAAACCAGTATCGCCCCAACCGTAAATATTTGTAAAAATACGATCCGCATCATTTAACATTGGTAGAGCTCCGCTTTTTTGCTGCCCAAGCAGCAGCCTTTTTAGATTTGATCGAAGCAAGCGTGGTTGCTCCCTCGATGGCCTCTGACCCTACTCGTCCAAGAACTGATCCAGCCGCCAATGGCACTCCAGCTTCCAACGATTCCAGCAAGTCAATAGTAGTTTGATAATCAAGGTCTTCGTAGAAATCGTCATTGACTTGCAGGATTGGCGCGTTCACACAAGCACCAAGACATTCAACCTCAAGCAGCGAAAACCGCCCGCAGGCAGATGTTTCACCCGAATCAATATTGTAACGGTCCTTGATAGCTCGCATCATCTCGTCTGATCCTCGCAGCCAGCAAGGCGTTGTAGTACAAGCTTGCAAGAAGAATTGCCCTACAGGCTTTAGATTAAACATGGTGTAGAATGTTGCCACCTCCAAAACGCGAATCTCGGCCATATCCAGCTTGCTTGCAATCAGTTCAATCGCCTTCATTGGGATCCAGTTGTCATGCTGGCGTTGGGCAAGATCAAGTAATGGCATCACCGCGCTCGCTTGACGGCCCTTTGGATATTTGGCGATGACACGCTTAATTTCGGCCTCATTCTCTCTCGAAAATTTGAAGCTTTTCGGTTGATTACTCGCAATAAGGGACTCAATGCTCATCGATCAATCTCACCAAAAACAACGTCCAGAGATCCAATAATAGCAACTGAGTCAGCCAACATGTGACCACGCGACAAATGATCCACCGCTGCCATGAAATAAAAACCAGGCGCACGAATTTTGCACCGATATGGCTTATTCGTGCCATCAGCCACCAAAAACACGCCGAATTCGCCTTTCGGCGCTTCAACTGCAGTGTAGCTCAAACCCTCTGGAACATGAAAACCTTCAGTATAAAGTTTAAAATGGTGTATCAATGCTTCCATTGACTGCTTCATTTCACCACGTTTTGGGGGTGTCACCTTGTGATCAGCTGTCATGACTGATCCAGACGGCATGCCCACGATGGCCTGATCAATAATCCGCAGCGATTGCCGCATTTCTTCAATCCGAACAAGGTAACGTGCAAAGCAATCACCAGTTTTACCTATTGGAATATCAAAATCCATTTCCTCATAAGCGTCATACGGCTGAGTTTTGCGTAAATCCCAAGCGACACCTGAAGCCCGCAGACATGGGCCTGTCATCCCAAGCGATAAAGCGTCTTCTTCACCAATCACACCAATATCCACCGTACGCTGCTTGAAAATACGATTTTCACTGAGCAGTGTTTCCATGTCATCAATAAACGAAGGAAATGTTTTAACCCAATCGCTGATGTCACGCAGCAAATCATCTGGAAGATCTTGATGCACCCCACCCGGACGAAAATAGGCCGCGTGCAGGCGTGCGCCGCATGCGCGCTCATAAAAACCCATCAGATGTTCGCGTTCCTCGAACCCCCACAAAAGTGGCGTCATCGCGCCGACATCGATAGCAAAAGTTGTCAAATTCAGCAGATGATTTAAAATCCGCCCGATTTCACAGTATAAAACGCGGATATATTGGGCCCGGCGCGGCACTTTGATGCCAAGAGCCTTTTCAACCGCCAAAGCCCACGCATGTTCCTGGTTCATTGGCGACACATAATCCAGGCGGTCAAAATATGGCAGGGCTTGTAAATATGTTTTGTGTTCAATCAGTTTTTCAGTACCACGGTGCAGCAAACCAATATGGGGATCTGCCCGTTCAATTACCTCACCATCCATTTCCAAAACAAGCCGCAAAACACCATGCGCCGCAGGGTGCTGCGGACCGAAATTCATCGTGATTGGTTTGATTTGCATCTCTGCCATGATGGATCTCTTACCTTTCTATTTAGCCGTTTTATCGGGATCATGCGTGTTGTCAGCCCCGTCAAGTTCGGTATGCATCCCCTCCCACGGGCTAAGAAAATCAAAGTCACGAAATTCTTGAACGAGATGAACCGGCTCGTTAATCACACGGCGTTGGGTATCGTCATAACGCACTTCCACATGGCCAGTTAGCGGGAAGTCTTTACGAAGCGGGTGCCCCTCAAACCCATAATCGGTTAGCAAACGCCGCAAATCTGGGTGGCCAGAGAAGAAAATGCCGAACATATCCCATACTTCCCGCTCAGCCCAATTTGCTGCCAAAAACACACCGGCGGCAGATGGCACGGCCTGGCCCTCACCGACGGCGGCAACAAGCCGAAGGCGCATGTTGTTTTGCATTGACAACATCTGATAGATCACATCAAAGCGGTATTTGCGGTCCGGATAGTCAACGGCGGTCAAATCAATCAGTTGGGTAAAGGCGGCCTGCCGATCATCACGAAACAATGCGAGTGCTGAGGCAACACTGCTTGGATTCACCTTAACTTCAATCTCGCCTTGAACAACTTGGCACTCCAGCACCATTCCCGCGCCAGAGTCACGAATGTGTTCGGCCATCGCTTCTAGCAGCGACTGACCTGTTTGATCGTCATTCGTATCTGTCATCATTTCGGTTTCAGTCATTGCAACGCCCTTTCAAGGCTAGCAAAAGCAAGGGAAGTAACGACGTAGACTCTAATTCCGCGCAATTGTCGACGTACGGCGAATTTTTTTCTGCAATTGCAGAAGGCCGTATATCAGCGCTTCAGCAGTTGGTGGACAGCCCGGCACATAAACATCAACCGGCACAATGCGGTCGCAGCCCCGAACTACAGCATAGGAATAATGGTAATAACCACCACCATTGGCGCATGACCCCATTGAAAGCACCCAGCGCGGCTCTGGCATTTGGTCATAAACGCGACGCAATGCTGGTGCCATTTTATTGGTCAGCGTACCAGCAACAATCATCACATCTGATTGACGCGGACTTGGGCGGAAAAGCATGCCGTAGCGGTCCATGTCATAGCGGCTTGCAGCCGAATGCATCATTTCAACGGCGCAGCAAGCAAGACCAAATGTCATCGGCCAGAGCGAACCTGATCGCGCCCAGTTGAACAGCTTATCAGCTTTAGCAATTACAAATCCCCGGTGAGTAAGTTCTTCACCAACCGCATTTAAGATTGCGTCCTGATCAGCACCAGGCGGTATCGGTTTTGCCAATGATGGATGCATCACTCCCATTCCAGAGCTCCCTTTTTCCATTCATAGATAAAACCAATGGTCAACACGGCTAAAAACAGCATCATTGACCAAAATCCAAACAACCCAATTCCACCCAATGCGACCGCCCACGGGAACAGAAATGCAATCTCAAGGTCAAAAATTATGAATAAGATCGCAACCAAATAGAACCTCACGTCAAACTGGCGGCGCGAGTCATCAAAGGCGTCAAACCCACATTCATACGCAGTCATTTTTTCGCTATCGGGGCGTTGATTACCAAAAACAAAGGCAGATACAACAAACGCCAGAGAAAGACCAATGGCGATGGCAAAAAATACCGCAATTGGCAGATACTCACCAAGAAAGGAATCCAACGAATACTCCTAATTAGGCTACCGGAAAGCTACAACACTTCAAATAATTCAGCGCTGCCCCAAATGCAAGCGGCAAAGCGGAAAAATCACAAGAAATCCAAAGATTTTAGCGATTGTTTTTCCTTGCTATCTTCTCTGCATCTACATGGTCTGTTCACTTCAAGCGGTTGCATGTGCTATGTATCATCGCCTAGATTAACCATCATTATGGGAGTAGGCACCATTATGGCGCCTGAGTTTTGGTTGTTATCCCCCAGGTAATCGCCCGGTATCAAGCCTGCTTCTTTCAAACGTGTCACTGCCACTGCACTTTCCGTTAAGAGATTAAAATGGGACCAACTTCACAAAATGCATCGTCCATAGATATACCTAGCTTTCTCGGTTGGGCCGGCCTTGTTCCTTTTGGTATTGCCGCACTTGGAACCCATAGCGGGATTAACGCACTGGTCCCATACGGGCTTTTAGGCGGCACAGCTTATGGTGCAGTGATACTAAGTTTTCTGGGTGCGGTTCATTGGGGGCTTGCTATGCAGGATGACCGCAGCCCCTATTGGTATGTCTGGTCAATCACGCCGGCGCTGTTTGGATTTGCCTGCCTGTTGCTGCTCGATGTTGAGATGCGGATTGTCACATTGATACCATTATTTGTCCTTGCATGGTCGGTTGATCGTAAAGCCGCTAAAGACGGCTTGATCCCAGATTGGTACATGCGGCTTCGGTCCATGCTAACTGCCGGTGCGGTGATCAGCCTTGCCGCAATGCTACTCGCATAAATTGTCGCCCGTCCTAACGGGCGCGGATCATAATCAGATTTCCAATCAGCACAAACCCAAGGCCAATCAAGCCGGCCAAATTCCAATGGTAATTTTCAAAACTAGTTGAAAGCAGTAGGGCGAATACCGGAAACACCACCGTTGCATAACCCGCACGACTGGCCCCGATGCGGCCAATCAGCATTAGATAACAGCTAAACGTTAAAACCGTCGATACGATCGTCAACCAGACCAGTGACCCCAAATAGCGGAGTGTAACTTCCATAGTAAATTCATGACCCATAAGCAAAGAAAACATTCCCAAATAGCACGTGCCATACAGCATGCCCCATGCAGTTGATGCAAACACGGGAATGCTATGCCGTTGGCTATTTTGGGATACCATATTGCCGGTGCAAAAAAACAGCGTACCAAAAAGACAGAAAACCAAGCTTTTTAGGGCCGCATCCGACATTTTTAATTCCGGCCAATAAAGCATGGCAACACCGCCAATACCGACCAGAGCCGCCACTACATGAAGCAATGGCGGCCGCGTCCGGCCAATTATAGCCCCCATCAACACATTCACTAGCGATGCGGTTGAAAACACCACCGCCAAAAGCCCTGATGCAACACCACTGCCCGCATGGTAAAACAGCGCAAAATTTCCTGAAAAAATACATAAACCCAATGCCGCAAAACGCCAATGTATCCGCCAATTAAAACTTAATGTCTGACCAAAAAGAAGGGCAAGCGCTGCCATTAGGGGCGCGGCCATTAAGAACCGCCAAAATAGCGATATTTCAGGTGCCACAACACCAAGCTGCCATGAGAGAGGCAGCCAGCTTGTTGACCAGCCGAACAGCACACCGGCATAAAGCAAAATGTTGATAGCCGTCATTTTGAGGTTTCACAATCTGCAGATAGCTGATTTTGTGGCAATATCATGTCCCGTCACAATGGTTATATAAGCGTTTCGGCGCGCCCTATCCCCGAGGGGGCCGCGACACCCATTGTGTCTCATCAATATCAAGGTAGGCCTCAATTGCAGCGGTGGCAATGACCGACCTCGTATCATGCACATCATCAACCATATCGAGGCCGCCCTTCACAACCTGAACAGTCGGGTTACCGCGCGGTAATTTTGCAGCAACCGCACTTATATCTACCATTTTAGGCTCCTGAACAGCAATGGTAACTCTTACATCCATATTTGCATAATCAAACCCCATCGAACGAAACAGAATCAACGAGCTGTGATGAAGGGCATCATCAACGGCACGGCATGCAGCCTTTGTATAATCCTCGCCATAGAGATCGTTACCAGTTCCCATTTCCAGGATAATGCGTTTCATGATATAGCTCCAGCGGGTTCGATATCTAGATACACAACCACCGCTGCATTGGCGATAACCGTAATGCCGCCATCTGGCTTTGGCACATCAAGCCCACCATGAACTGCCCGGACCGATACCGTACCATAGGGCAAAATCGCGGCTACCTTGTCAGTATCAACCTGTTCAGGCTGCTGAACAGCGACATCCACCTCGATAATCATCGCAGAACGATCAAGGCCAAATGCTTCGGTAATCGAAAGAGAATTATGCCACAACGCATCTTTGAGTGCGCGGCAGGCAGCGCGCGTATAATCTTGCTTGCGAAGTGAACTGCCCATGCCCAGTTCCATCAACATTCGTTTTTTTGCCATGAAGTAAAATCCTAAAAGCAACCAGACCGTTATGATGTTTATTATTCGTGCGTTATAACAATTAAACGTTGTGATTCCACTAAATTAGGGAATTACGCGATACCAAGCGCAGATTTGACATCCACATTCCAGCCAACAAAACTGTGATTATCAGCGACAACGATCGGCCGCTTGATCACGGTGGGATGGGCCTGCATCAGTATGTGGGCAGGCTTCTGGCGGTCAGCATCACCAAGATTACGCCAAGTAGTTGATTTCCGGTTTACCAGCACCGCCTCACCATGCTGATCAAGCCAACCTTGAATTGTATCGCGCGAAACATGATTGTGTCTAATATCAATAAATTCAATATCTTTTCCTGCATTCCTGATCTCTTTGAACGCCTTTTTGCAGCTATCACAATTTTTCAGTCCGTAAAGCTTCACGATGCGCCTCCCTTGTTCCGGGCATCAACATAAACAGCTCCTACCTCCATGCCAAGCCGGGTTTTTTAATAATTAAGGTACAGAGCTATGGCATGTCATTCTGGAACAATATCAGCTTGCCAGCCAGATTAGATGCGGGCAGATTACCATCTTAACCGCCCTACCCTAATTTGGAGAACGATATGCTGCGCCGATTAATGTTCGCTGGCTATGAGCGTCAATTGAACCGCGCCTATCGACGCCGTCTAGCCAGCAAGGGCAGCACGGCTCAAGGAGTATTTTGGCGTTCACAATCAAGCCAGTTTGCCCGCTTTGACACCTTGCTCGCATTAGTCCATCAACTACGGGGCCATCAGCCGACATCAATCGCCGATATTGGTTGCGGATATGGTGCCATGCTGGATTTTATCAAAGCATCATCGACCTTTCAGCATATAAAATACCAAGGGGTTGATATAAACCGTGCCATGATTGCCGCATGCCGACAAAAATTCCCGCACCAAACCGATAGATTTTCCACTGGCAATAGACCATCCGGTATCGTAGATTTCTGCTTGTTTTCTGGCACATTTAATTTAACCCACAGCGACGATCCAGCCCTTTGGAACGACTATATCTTTACCTGTTTGGATCGCTGCATGGCAAAAACACGATATGGGCTGATTCTTAATCTGCTTTGCACCCCCAAAGCCCAAATTCAAAAGCAGATTTTCTATGCGAACCGTGCCGCCTTTGTCCAGCGTGCCGAGGCCTATTTTGGCCCTACTCACGCGCAATCAACACGGGATGTTCCGGGTGATGTCAGCTTCGTGATCACCCGTAAATTCTTGTAAAATCACCAGTAGAATCCCAAAAAACTACCCGCTAAATTTTATTTAATTTGTTATGGGTAGGCCTAAAATAATAATTTCATTCCATCATAGCCAACCGAACAAGGGCCATGAAAACTGCCACGAACTTTGGTTAGCCAATCCTCATCATTGCAAATATCGCGTTCCGGCGGGATAAGATGGTGCAGTACCAAATGCCCACAATTGGCGGCAGTAGCAATTTTGCCCGCATCCTCGGCAAAGCTGTGCGAAGCAAGAAGATGCTGTTTTAACCGGTCATTTCCAGTTTTGGTTTTAGAAAGAACATAATCAACCCCCTTTGCCAGCATCGCCTCGTGAACTAGAATATCGGTATCTTTGGCAAAATCAGCCAGTGCTGGTAGATAGGTAGTATCACCGGAAAAAGTTACTGATTTCTGCCCGGCATCAAAACGAAGTGCAAATGAGTCATGCACCGGTGGATGACAATTGCGAAGTGCTTGCACTCGAAGCCCACCCTCCAAATCAATATCTAATTCATCCAAAATCACTATTGGAATAGAGGTTTGCGTATCGTAAATATTGATTATCACCAATTCATGAAGCGGGATACGCCCCTCATCACGGATACGGGTATCAATGTCAAACGCCATCATATCACAGAACCTGTCCCAAATAATATCAAGTCCAGGTGGGCCATAAACCGTCACCGGATGCGAGAGGCCAGCAGTCCATGCGGTATGCAGCAAGCCGCCGAGTTCTAGAACATGATCCGAATGGCAATGGGTAATAAACACATCAGTTAAATCATTCAACGCATGGCCAGATGCCACCATACTTGCTGTAACGCCCATGCCACAATCAATGATAATCGAACGGCCGGGAAATGACAGATGCGAGGCGGTTGGCAGAAACGAAACCCCGAAATGACGCAATGCTGGACCACCCTTTGTGCCAAGCAAGACCAGCTCAGCCATCCCTGTCGAGGTGTTTCTTGAAAGAACTTGCGATGTGTTTTTTGGCATCGAAATTTGACCTTTCTGATAGCATAACTAGCATTTATTATCTGATAATAGGGTCTTTTTTTTTAAAAAAGTTAACGTTGCCGCAAATTGACAAAATCACAATAAGACAAAGAGACTCCGATTAATTTAAATGTAGTTCAACTGGCGAAGGACAAGATGGTTGGAATTCATTTTGATTCACTGAAAAATGACAGCCAAACGAGGCAGAAAACTGGCTCATAAACGCCCACAATGGACCTGCATTACTAGAAAAGCTGTCCCTGACTAATCAATGCTGAGGGCCTCAGATTCACAAATATAATTGAAAATTAGCGATAGGAACGACGGTATCCGAATCTGTATCTTCCGGCGTGAAAGGGCGATATTCAGGACTGTTTGGGTAACTTTTGAGCTGTTTTGTAACACGTTGGAGATGTTTTATACGCTGCGCATTTAAACACAAGTGTACCCAATTAGACGTTCTTCTTGTCCTAAAAGCCAACAAAATTTACCGCAGTGAAATTGCTACAACGCTATTTAATTAGGATAATTTACTCTCCGGCTTGTCTAGATAAATATCCTTAATTGATGTCTACTGGGCAAATAATCTTGCCACCTCAAACGAAGAGAAAGACGTGAAAAATGGTCTCACACCATCAAAAATATCATCCTGTGCCCTTGCCCGCGTATAATTCCATTAGGCCAGAAAAGGCACAATCAGAAGCTGACAACTTCTTTAAAAGGATGTCAAAAAGGCACTCCATTAGGGACTTTTCAAATACTAATATTGACGAAAACGTTATTCGGACTGCCATCAAAACTGCCGCGCGGGCTCCATCAGGCGCAAATCAGCAACCCTGGCATTTTGTTGCGATAAAAGACGCAAAAATGAAACATAAAATAAGAGATGCTGCCGAGGCAGAAGAGCAGAAGTTTTATAATGGTGGTAGCGGTGATGAATGGCTAGCCGCGCTTGAGCCAATCGGAACAGGCCCTAACAAGTCGCATATCACAACAGCGCCCTGGCTAATTGTCGTCTTTGCTCAGCGTTATGGCCTACGCGACGACGGCTCGAGATATAAACATTATTACGTTCCAGAAAGTGTGGGTATCGCCACGGGCATCCTCATTACAGCCTTGCACAATTGTGGCCTCAGTACACTGACACACACACCAAATCCAATGTCATTTCTGAATGGCCTATGCCAACGGCCCAAAAATGAAAAGCCTGTGATGATTATGCCCGTTGGCTACCCGACACCAAACGCGACAGTCCCACAAGCGTCCCTATACAAGAAAACTGAAAGTGATATTCTGTCGATATTCTAGGCATCAAAGGTTTGAGCGGTTGAATAGTGCGTAGATTTAAGGAAGCCCGACGGGCGATAAAACGTACCAAGTCAAATTAAGTAAAACTCTTCTAATATTTCATTTTTTTCTTAAAAAATTTGGGTGACGCATCGATGGCCAAGTCAAGATCCTCTCGACTTATTCCTGATCCACCCGTTTTGGTCAAACATCTCTCAGGGCTGGCCTCATCGCCATTCAGAAAGGTCCAAGTGCCGTTGGCTTGCATTATAATAGGTTTATCATTAAACCCATTGAACGCCAGCCCCATATTACCCCGCCCTCTTTTCTATGATTACCGGTTGATCTGTGGCCTAAATCCGATTGCATAGTAAACTTGCTTTAGAACTGATATCGAAGACTAAAATTGATGGAGTTGATATAGTTGTTTGAGTTGGAGTGGCTTCTGGACAAAGATAGATTAGAACTCAAGCTGCCCTCATCCCAGATATCAACGCCTGCACTGATGCTCCAACCAGATTCCATCTCTGTTTGAACAACTGAAGTGTGTATGGTTGACAAACTTGTATAACGCATAGAGGCAGGTGAGGATTTATTGAGGAAGTGCGAGTATTGAAGTCCGGCATGAGGGCGGATCGTGAAATTCTGCCACTTCATTACCTTGGACATATCAATCCCCGTCTCTAACTCTTCATAGTCAATATCCTGATCAAAGTATGTTATAGCAGCATCACCTCCGGTCTCTGAATAACTTTTGAAAGTGATTTGACCAAGGTTAACCCTTCCGTGGGTACCGTAGCTAATCCTATCCTCTTGAACGGTGTTTAATTGTCTAAAACCAACAGAACCGTAATAGATGACCCCTTTCCGTTCCCCATGAAGTGTTTCACCTGAGTCAATCCGCTTGGTCTCAAAGTTTAGGTCCCCATACCCAAGGGACGCTTCGATCTGTGACAATTGTTTTGATGTATAGGTTGAGTAGACGATCGCACCAATATTTTCAGACTGAATAGTGCTACCATCTGTACCAACATCTGCATCCTCTCGTCCAACTGAGAGGGCAAAGCCGATCAAATTGTCTTGCTTGTATTCTTTATCAAGACCGATGGTCAGAACTTTACGGTTAAACTCTCGTGAGGAGGATATTGTTGAGGCACTGTTCTTTCCGATTGATATTTCACCATCACTCCAGATGCTAAAACTACTATTTTTGTTCTCAAACGCTGGATTAAATTCAACGTCACCTGTCCGGGCCTTTAACTCGGCAATTCCAAGGGATATTGCCTGCGCCTTGAGAATATCCTCATAAATTTCAGGATTGCCTCCAAGCTCAGATGCAAGTGAGGCTAAATCAGCCTCGCTATAGTCACTAAGGCGCTCTGGAGAGCTATTAAGTAACTGATCTAAGACGGGATCATTAAATTTGAACTTGAACCCTTGCTTGGACTTCTTTGGATTACCTCGCCTAGACGCTAGCCAAGCCAAACGGTCGTTAACCGACTGTATCGAGCCTTTGTAAAACTGATAGGCAATCAACTCCTTGCTTAATAACCCAGCAACAACATCAGCTTTCTGAGTCGGCGCTGCCTTCGAATATTGTGCGTAAACAGTAATGTCAGATGACGGCGTAAAACTACTACCCGGTATTAAGGAAACCCCAGTACCATCAGATGCAGTGTTCCAAGAGGACAAGGTCAGCGCGTTTTGGGCTAAAGCCCCGCTATTGTTTGCAATTATTAATGCGCCCGCGCCTGAAGTAGCACTGGGAACATTTCCGGATGTCGCTCCATTTGCGTCATATGTAATTGTACGCACCGGTAGAGGAACTGCAGTGGTAATACCATTTGTCCAACTTGCTGATTGAAATGATAGGGCAAATCTATTAGCCGAGCCACTCCCCGCAGATGTATCTCTTCCAATAGTTACCGTTACTGAGTTTACTGAAGAGTATTTTGTTTCAATCCAAAATGCCTGATCAGCAAGATTTGAACTGAAATTGCTACCAGAAAACCTGTAAACGCCTCCGGCTGAGCTCGCCGTAACATTTGTAACATTTGCCAAGACATAGCCAGTTAGGCCACTGTACTCGACGAACTCTGGTCCCTCAACATCTTTGTTTACAATCGATAAATTAGTAACCGTTATGGGGATTAATGTACCAGACTCGAGAAAATCAATCCGAAATTTTAGCTGGTTCTCTGGACCAGAACCATCCATTACCAGTTTTACATTGATGTCTTTAACATCTTCCCACGCCGAGTGCAGGGTCGGGTCTTTTTCGTCAACTTTCAACCCTGTCCCAGTTTTTTGTGTGGCAGTAACCGTAACTAATGCATCCACTCCAGCGAAAATGTTAGCATAGGTATAAGTGTCGCCAACATTTGGGTTCAGTCCTACGTCTACAGCGTTGCTGAAATCAGCCCATTGACCGGAAGCATCATATGTGGCCGCATTGGCATAATTCCATAGTCCACTAAAAAAGAAAGGCAATATCATCAAAACACTGATAACGGCGAAAAAACCCAGCCGAAAGTGCGCCTCAATTTTTCCAAGAAGCTGAAAAAATCCCGATATTGAAGCCGTTAAGCGAGCTGACGCAGATTGAGCGTGGTTAGTACTGCTCAAAACCAGTAGATGGGCCGGAGTGAACAAGCAATTAAATAATCGGGCAATGAAATAATTCAACCAACACTCTCCCCCGTAATGAAAGTTTGATCAAAGACCATATGTGTCTGGCTTTTATTATAGGCATAAGTTCCTAATTCGAGCAAAAACCTGCAAATTTGGAGAATTGGCGAGTTTAGTCAAGTTCGAGGGATAATCCCGTCACTTATACGATTTTTTTTGCGTATCTTTGGCACTGGCTTGGCACTGAGACACAAAAAAATCCATAAAAAGATAATGCTTTCAATGACTTGGTTGGCGGGAGTGACGGGACTCAAACCCGCGGCCTCCGGCGTGATAGGCACGATTTTTATGGTTTTTAGGGGTAAATATCACGCAGTTCTCCAATATTTTGGGGTGTGTTGGTAGCCGTTGGTAGCCACAAACCTATAACAAACTATAACAAACACAAAAATAGCCCCCGGCCAATTAAGGCCGAGGGCTATTAATATATTGATATTATTATAAGATTAGTGGCGGGAGTGACGGGACTCGAACCCGCGGCCTCCGGCGTGACAGGCCGGCGCTCTAACCAACTGAGCTACACCCCCAGTATCAGGGCCTTACCATGAGCGGTTGTAACACGGTTTTTCCAGCGTACAACCCCAAAAATGCGTTTGAAGTGATCAGTACAAAAAATTTTATCATGACAGCCAGCTTTGAGCTAAGCAGAATTGGCTATCCAAAATAATGACTATCAAAAGCCACTAGGAGCAGAACTATCTCAATGCGAGTGTTATTAGTGAAGCCTTAAGGGAGTTCGAACCAAAATCCGATTAAACAGTAAATTCCACGCTCGACCAAAAGCTGAAACACAGGCAAGCAGACTCCGCAGCAGGCCGACTTGCTGGCATGCCAATTGCAGTACGAATACAACTACAATTGCATTAAGCCCATCAGTTGAAAGGCTGGTGGGCTTTTTTTGAATCAGTGACAGAGTCAAAGTGGCAGATGCAATACCCAGCAGTCACCTATCACACAATTTTATTATTAAGATTATGTAAACGACATGTTAACAATAGTAACAGGGCCAGCGAATTCACCGCGTCACCCGACACTTAGCTGGAGAGACAAACATGTCTAAAGAACCAAAGAAAAAAGCTTTTGAAAAAAAATTTGGTGAGGGCACAGCGTTTGACCTAGACTATGGTAAGCTAGGGATAATTGCATCATGCATTTACATCGCTGTTAAGGTAACATAATGGAAAAAACGTATCGCGTTTTGACCCTTTTACTTTTTTCCATTGCGATAGCCGCATCAGTAATATTGTTTACTGTCGGTTTAGAACATGATCACCTTGGGCCCGAACGCAAATGGACTTATCCAATTTTTTTTGCACTGATACCAGCATTCGTTTTGCAAACTGGAATCAGGTACGTTTTTTATAATAAACGTAATACCGAAAAGTCAGATCAATGATTGAATAAGCCCGCACCAGGCACTAAAAAAGACTGACACCAAACCAAAGCACAGCGATCCAAAGCAATCCTTTAGCTAAGAAAAACAAAAAGCCAAAAAGCCCAAGCTTCAATAACCAAGCCTTGATTTTGCCTGAAGACATTGCTCTGTTTCTCCCGTCAAAAGTGAAACGGTAATGGTCGCCACCTGATAAACTTACTTTTATCACTGTTACCCTGATTGGCCTGTAACAAATACATTACAGTAATGGAGGTAGCCCTTATACACCAAAATAATCACCACTCAATTTAAACCAGCAATCCGACGGTCCGCCTCAAACCTTTTGTCCTCTTATTTGACAAAAGAAAAGTGCGCAAAAGCAGCCATCCAGAATTGCCTGAAAATAACATTGCTAATAAACGTTTTTGATAAAGGTCAACAATTTAAGGGAGCTAACTGCAGGGACTCAGCGCGCACTTTAGGTTTCACGTTTAGTGTACAATATTTCAATTGGACGTTTTAGGATTTGTAAAAACAAACAAAAAAATGACAAATACACCGAAATGACTGTCGCTTAGCCACAGTATTCAACGCCCCGTATTTGCGGGGAAAGAATGGTGGGTGGTGAGGGGTTCGAACCCCCGACCTACTCGGTGTAAACGAGTTGCTCTCCCAGCTGAGCTAACCACCCTGTTCATTCTGAAACACAAAATCTCTCGCACAGGAGCAAAATATAACGCCGACCCTTGCATAGAGCCGGCGTTTAATTAAATAGCCCCGATTTAGCTGTTTACAGCCTCTTTCAAAGGAGCGCCAGCTTTAAATTTAGGCTGCTTTGAAGCCTTAATCTGGATTGTTTCACCAGTTCTAGGGTTCCGACCTGTTGTTGCCGCGCGATGAGCAACAGAAAAGGTTCCAAAACCAACAATACGTACGTCACCACCAGACTTAAGTGCGCCTGAGATGCTATCAAAAACACCGTCGACAGCTCTACCGGCGTCAGCTTTAGTCAACCCTGCGGCATCGGCTACTGCAGAAACGAGATCATTCTTATTCATGGGAACCCCCTATTTGTCGATTTTGATTAGCGAATAACTAGTACTAAAAAGTTACACCGCTTTTTCCATGCAGGCAAAGGGTTTTATTACCAAAACTAAAAAATCACGAGATAATATTTAAAAAATATCGACAACTATTAATGCGCAACGATGTCGTTTTCATTTTCCGCGTTTTCGGCACTCGCAACTGGTGTTTCATTGCCTGATGCAGCGGTCAACGCCATGGGGATAGGTTCCTGAGTCAAAGCCAAAGACAAAGCCTCATCAACCATGCCCACCGGCACAATCTCGAGTAATCCCTTCACGTTTTCCGGGATATCAGCCAAATCCTTTTCGTTGTCCTTCGGTATCAGAACCTTTTTTATGCCACCACGCTGAGCCGCGAGTAGTTTTTCCTTTAACCCTCCAATCGGAAGAACCCGGCCGCGAAGTGTTATTTCACCGGTCATCGCAACATCGCGACGCACAGCAATGCCGGTAATTGCCGAAATAATCGACGTCGCCATCGCCACGCCCGCCGATGGGCCATCTTTTGGAGTTGCGCCTTCCGGCACGTGAACATGGACATCATTTTTGGCAAGATCACCCAAATCAATCCCATAACTTTGAGCCCGAGCCCTAACAAAGAATTCGGCTGCCTGAATAGACTCCTTCATCACGTCGCCAAGCTTACCTGTCGCACTCACCTTTCCCTTACCGGGCACTTTCACAGCTTCAATATTTAGTAATTCACCACCAACCTCGGTCCAAGCCAAACCTGTAGTAACGCCAACCTGGTCAACAGTTTCAATCTCACCAAACTGGAACCGTACAACCCCTAAATATTCGTCAAGATTTTTAGCAGTGACGTTGACTGATTTTTGCTTTCCTGAGACTATTGCAGTAACTGTTTTGCGCGCAATTTTGGCTATTTCACGCTCTAGGTTTCTGACACCCGCCTCGCGGGTGTAGCGCTGGATGACAGCACGTAGCGCATCATCACTGATGGTTAATTCATCACGCTTCAACCCATGGTCTTCAAATTGCTTTTTGATGAGGTGGCGCTTGGCAATCTCCAGCTTTTCATCTTCTGTGTAGCCGGACAGCCGAATGACCTCCATACGATCCATCAAAGGCTGTGGCATATTCAAAGTGTTTGCAGTGGTCACAAACATCACTTTGGAAAGGTCAAAATCAACTTCCATGTAATGATCTTGAAAAGCGTTATTTTGCGCAGGATCAAGTACTTCAAGAAGCGCCGATGTGGGGTCACCACGCCAATCAGCACCAAGTTTGTCAACTTCATCAAGTAGGAAAAGCGGGTTGTTCATGCCAACTTTTTTCATGCCCTGCAGCACCTTGCCGGGCATGGACCCTATATAGGTACGTCGATGACCACGAATTTCAGCCTCATCTCGCACCCCACCGAGAGCCATACGGACATATTGCCGTCCTGTTGCCCTTGCAATTGACTTCCCGAGCGACGTCTTACCAACACCCGGTGGCCCGACAAGACATAAGATTGGACCCCGCATACTCTTTGTACGTTGTTGGACAGCCAAAAATTCTACAATCCGGTCTTTTACCTTTTCAAGACCGTAATGATCGGCGTCAAGCACGGCACGAGCCGCAACAATATCCTTTTTCAAACGGCTAGCTTTCTTCCATGGAAGCGCAATAATCCAATCGAGGTAGTTTCGGACAACCGTTGCCTCGGCACTCATCGGCCCCATATTCCGAAGCTTTTTAAGCTCAGCAAACGCTTTCTCACGAACGGGTTTTGGAAGCTTCAAAGCTTCAAGTTGGGCTTCGATCTCATCCAACTCGCTCATTCCGTCCTCGCTGTCACCAAGCTCTTTCTGAATAGCCTTCATTTGTTCATTTAAATAGTATTCGCGCTGGGTCTTCTCCATCTGGCGTTTCACTCTGTTACGCACCCGCTTTTCCACCTGAAGAGCGCCAATTTCCCCTTCCATCACTCCATAAACTTTTTCAAGACGATCATGCACATTGAGCGTTTCGAGCAAATCTTGTTTTTCGGCGATTTTGATAGCAAGATGCGACGCAATCATGTCGGCAATTTTATCGGCTTCTTCCACTTGCTCAACGGCACTCAGGACCTCGGACGCAATCTTTTTGTTCAGTTTAATGTATTGCTCAAATTGATTGACTGTTGCCCTACCTAACGCGGTTGTATCCGCACCACGGTCACCAGTTTGTTCGACTACATCTGCTTCAACAAACAGATAACCTTTGTCATCAGACAAGGAGCCAAGACTCAGTTTCACACGATCACCACCCTCAACTAAAACCTTGACTGCCCCATCAGGCAATTTTAGAAGTTGCAAGATGGATCCGACGGTACCGGTTGTGTATAGCCCCTCCGCATCAGGATCTTCGATACTGGCTTCCGTTTGTGTTGCCAGAATAATTTGTTTTCCCTCAACCATAACCGCTTCAAGAGCTTTGATTGATTTTTCACGGCCGACAAAAAGCGGTACAATCATATGTGGAAAAACCACGATATCACGGAGTGGCAGGACAGGGAGAGCGACTTTGGACGTTGCAGTCATTGGAAACAACCTTCAAAAAAATAAACTACATCAACAGCACACAGAAATTTTACTTTTTAGTATATGGGGCCATCGTGACAGGTTTTCAACCATCCGATACAATCAAGAAGCAACGGAATTATGCACCTTGTTCGGCCCCTTGCGAGAGCTTTGCGTGAACCACCAGCGGAGCAGCGCCGTTACTGACCACATCACCATTGATTACGACCTCCTCAATGTCACCAGTTGTTGGTATATCAAACATTGGATCCATCAGAATATCTTCCATGATTGAACGTAAACCACGCGCCCCCGTCTTGCGTTCAATGGCCTTAGCCGCCACAGCGCGGAGAGCATCCTCGCGGAACTCAAGGCGTACATCATCCATTTCAAAAAGTTTTTGATACTGTTTCAGAAGAGCATTCTTCGGCTTGGTGAGGATTTCGATCAACGCATTTTCGTCAAGATCTTCCAAAGTTGCGACAACCGGTAAACGCCCTACAAATTCTGGAATGAGGCCAAACTTGATCAGGTCTTCCGGCTCAAGCTCGGTTAGCACTTCGCCGACCTTTCGATCAATCGGGTCGCGCACATCAGCGCCAAAGCCAATCCCAGCACCCGTATGACGCCCAGAGATCAACTTATCAAGCCCAGCAAATGCACCGCCACATATAAACAAAATATTAGTCGTATCGACCTGCAAAAACTCTTGCTGCGGATGTTTACGCCCCCCTTGTGGCGGCACCGACGCTACGGTGCCTTCCATAATTTTCAGTAAAGCCTGTTGCACACCCTCACCAGAAACATCTCGGGTGATCGAGGGGTTATCAGCTTTCCGAGAAATTTTATCGACTTCATCAATGTAAACGATACCGCGCTGAGCTCTCTCAACATTGTAGTCAGCAGCTTGTAACAATTTTAAAATGATATTTTCAACATCTTCGCCAACATAACCGGCCTCGGTCAATGTCGTAGCATCAGCCATCGTGAAAGGCACATCCAACATTCTTGCCAAGGTTTGCGCAAGGAGGGTTTTACCGCAACCCGTTGGCCCAACGAGCAAAATGTTGGATTTGGATATTTCGACGTCACCGGTGCGCCCAGCATTAGCCAACCGTTTATAATGGTTATGAACAGCAACCGAAAGCACTCGCTTTGCACGAGATTGGCCAATCACATATTCATCGAGCACATTACTGATGTCTAACGGAGTTGGAACCCCCTCATGACTTTTCGAAAACTGCGTTTTATGCTCTTCACGAATGATGTCCATGCAGAGTTCGACACACTCGTCACAGATAAACACAGTGGGACCGGCAATGAGCTTGCGCACTTCATGTTGGCTCTTTCCACAAAAAGAACAAAATAGGGTTCCCTTCTCGCCATCATCGTCTTTTGCCATGTTAAGGCTCCTGCATCTGCCGGTTTACCATACATTATTGGGATAACCGTTAATGGAATAATAATTCTAATTTAAGGCGCGTCTGCGATAAGTTACAAACAAAAACTGTGCCAAAGAGGAAATCAATCTTTCTTGTCTTTTACAACCCCCCTGTTTTATCCCTCCGTTTTCGGCACGGGGCGTTTTTCAACCACCTGATCAATCAACCCAAATGCTTTCGCATCTTCTGAGGTCATGAAAGTGTCACGATCCATGATTTTTTCAATTTGCTTGATGGTTTTCCCGGAATGTTTCTCGTATATCTGATTGAGGCGGCGGCGCAAATCCAAAATTTCCTTTGCATGAATCTCAATATCGGTTGCTTGCCCCTGAAACCCCCCCGATGGCTGATGCGTCATAATCCGAGCATTTGGCAGAGAAAAGCGTTTACCAGAAGCTCCTGCCGTCAATAATAATGATCCCATGGATGCTGCCTGGCCCATACAGACTGTAGAAACTTCGGGACGAATGTATTCCATCGTGTCGTAGATCGCCAGACCAGATGTCACAATACCGCCGGGTGAATTTATGTACATGGAGATATCTTTTGTGGGGTTCTCAGATTCTAAAAATAGTAATTGCGAACAAACAAGTGACGCCACTCCATCATCTATTGGGCCGTTGAGAAATATAATTCGTTCTTTGAGTAGGCGAGAAAAGATATCATAGGCACGCTCACCCCGGTTAGTCTGCTCAACTACCATCGGAACCAAATTTGCCGTTATCGTCTCGTCAATCCAACCCTGAGTATTATGAGGGAAGATACTGGTATTTTTACTCATTCATTATCTCCTAGCACATATCGCGTAATCGCTTTTTGCAGCCCATTCCCAACTGATCTGTTGACTGGACTGATCATTGGCTTTGATCTACTTCAGCTACGGTTGCTTTGCAGCGTCATACCTTTTGCTTTGCGCGTGCCTTCTACTTTCATATATATGGGCATCGGTAAAAACGGTTCAAGCAAAAGATTGTTTTAGTGCTAAAGTTTGAAAGCTAATAACCTGACATACAGCCGTCAGTTAAACAATGCCCGAGTTTAATAACCTCGTCTTGCCTCCTTTTCGAACCCGACAAGTCCTCTCTGATTGCCGGTGTTAACGCGGATAACAATCCGAAAGACATCCGAAAAAATCAAATGTAAGACTGGTGTTAATAAAAAAGCAGATTTAAAAAATATTACCGGCTAGACCGCCAAGCTGATGAACACACCATTCAATTGGTTGCCATGAAGAGGCCAGTTTTTATCGGTTGAGCTAAATAAGTGATCCAGGAGCCAACGCCTTATTTCTTCGCAGTTAGCCTTTTTATAATTGGCTACTTCGCTGTCGACTTTTTCACTGCCGACTTTTTCGCTGCCGACTTTTTCACTGCCGACTTTTTCGCTGCCGACTTTTTCGCTGCCGACTTTTTAGTTGCGCCTTTCTCGTCCGGAACCCGATATAGCGCTTCGGTATCGATTTTAACGTCAGTTATCTTGGCCATTTCCAGGATAAAATCAACGACCTTATCCTCAAATATTGGGCCAGCTATTTGCTGCATTGCCTGAGGATTTTTTTGAAAATACTCCAGAACCATCTGCTCCTGACCGGGATGGCGGCGCGCTTCTTCAAACACTGCTTGACGGGTATCTTCCTCGGTTACTTCGATGTTATTCTCTCGGCCAATTTCTGTTAGAAGAAGGCCCAAGCGAACACGGCGCATCGCCACTGACTTTGCTTCCGCTTTTTCATCAGCGTCCATTCCCTCGTCTACGGCAGGACGGTCCTCACCATCGTCTTGCCCTCCATCCTGTTCGTGATCTTTTGCATCTGCGTTCATCGCTTTTGCAACAGACTCATACTCCTGATTGAGTAACGATGGCGGCACGTCGAAAGCCTCGCCATCAGCCAACGCATCTAAGACATTCTTTTTTACGGCCTGACGCAGCGCTGTTTGGTGCTGCCCATTTATCTGTTCAGAGATTGCACCCCTTAACCCATCAAGATTTTCAAAGCCAAGGCGCGTTGCCAACTCCCCATCAATACTAGCGTTGGCTTTTTCGTGAAGTTCATTAATTTTTACCTCGAAAACAGCTAGCTTCCCCGCTAAATGTGCGGCCTGGTAATCTTCTGGAAAAGGCACCGAGACATGAAGTGTTTCATTCGGCTTGGCTCCAACCAAGCCATCCTCGAAGCCAGGAATGAAGCTATTTGATCCAAGCTCCAGTGAATGGCCTTCCGCCGTGCCGCCGTCAAAGGCCTCACCGTCTATGCGGCCAATGAAATCGATAACCGCAACGTCACCCTTCTTAGCAGCACGTTTCTCGGTAATCGGAACTGTTGGCCGGTTCTCATCAGCAATACGTGCCAGTGTTTCTTCAACTTCCTGCGGATTGCTCTCAATAATTGGTCGTTCGATATCCAGTTTACCAAGATCCGGCATCGCCATTTGCGGCATAACTTCACATGAGAGCGATGCTTCCAAATCCTTACCTTCATCGTATGCTTTAATGTCAACCTGGGGCTGGCTAGCCAAACGTAGGTCATTGCCCTCGATGGCTTGTTTTGCACCTTCATCCAACGCCACTTTGATAGCATCACCGCGAACCTGATCACGAAAGCGTGACTTTACAACCGACATGGGCACCTTACCTGGGCGGAAACCCGGAATTTTCACCGTAGCAGCAATTTCTTCAAGTTTTTTGGTAACTTCAGCGTCAATTTCAGCTGCCGTGATAACAATTTGGTACTCACGCAACAAGCCTTCTGATTTGGTCTCAGACACATTCATTTAAACATATATCCTTTATCTAACCATGACCGGGCATCCGGCCTATCAATGATATGGCGGCATGACCATATCGGGTTTCTTAGACCAGCGGCCTAGTTCTGCGCTGTCAACCTGCACTGGCATCACATGTTTCCCACCGACCAAAGCAATGGCACCCAGCGCACTGGCCCATTGCCGGCTCGCACCTGATCGCGCAACCGTTTGTGGTGCGGGCGGAGGGACTCGAACCCCCACGACTCTCGTCACTGGTACCTAAAACCAGCGCGTCTACCAATTCCGCCACGCCCGCACTTAACCATTCATTTCTTCATTTCGACACCAGCACACCATCAGTTCTGACACCGTACTACTCACACTGTTCCCCCTCAAACCTTGGGAGGATATGGGGCGAGTGACCGGTTTTGAACCGGCGACCTCCAGTGCCACAAACTGGCGCTCTAACCAACTGAGCTACACCCGCCGTCAGAACCGTGCCGGTTGGTTAGCGTAACACCAATAACTCCAGCCCGAAACTCGACGCGAACATAGTGCAAGCTTTGCTGGCATGCAAGGGACTTTTACACCTCTTTTTTACCGTCAACAGTGGCTGGTAATATCGGGTGTACTGAACGGAACTCCCAGACCTTTTTAACTGGCTGGTTGGCGTCCAGGTTTGAAAACTCCAGTTGCCGTCGCAATTAGGCGCCCATCAGGGGCCAACACCTTACCTTCGGCATAAAATATCGACTTACCCCCACCGGTACGCCGCGCCTCAGCGATTGCAAAGCCGTCTTCAAGCTTGAGTGGTGCCACATATTGTAACGTTAATGACAGCGTGAGGCCCGGTAAAAGATCGTCTGGCGCTGGACTAAAGCTGCCAGTCATAGCCAACGCCACATCAAGCATTGCCGCATGAAGCCCACCATGCACTAGCCCTAATGGATTTAGGTGGCCAGGAACCAGATCAACACTTAAAGACGCGTTGCCATCCCTCCATTCAACAATTTTCAGACCATTGACCGCATTAAAGCCAACAATTTGGTTTAGACAGTTAATGCGCTGATCCGAATGAAGCTTGGTCATCTTGTTTCGGGCGCCGGGGACACAAAAAAATCCCGCCCAAGAGCGTAGAATTCGGTGTTTGGTTGCATTGATGTTAGGTTTGCCATCCGGTTCGACAAGGCAAAAAATGACGTAATTGCGCCAATATCCCAAATGTCATCATCGCTAAATCCATGTTCATGAAGTGTCACAAAATCATCGTTGGTGATTGCATGTGAGCTGTTACAAATTTTGACGGCAAAATCCAGCATTGCCTTATGCCGGTTGGAGATATTGGCTTTCATGTAATTAATTGCAATTTCTTCAGAGATAGAAGATGATTTTTCGTGAATGCGTAGAATGGCTCCATGAGCGACGACACAATAGAGACACTGATTTTCTGCAGAGGTCGCAACAACAATCATTTCACGCTCACTTTTGCTCAGGCCGGATACCCGGCGCATTAATGCTTCGTGATAAGCCCAGAAAGCGCGTAATTCCTCTGGTCGTTGCGCCAACGCCCAAAAAACATTCGGAATAAACCCGGCTTTTTCAGACACCTCCTGGAAAAGTTTCTGCAAGTCGGCCGGTAAGGCCGCTAGATCAGGAACCGGAAAACGGCTGATCGGCTGTTTTGTCATTTTATCCTCTTTTAAATGATGAATGGCTGATAGCAGCCGCAATGCTGAATCGCTACAAACTCCCGAACTGTAACTTTGTCTTTTGCCGATCGCAACTATGCTTAAAAATTAGGCAACTTGCCCACAGCAACAGCAGAAACAGCTAAAAGGTGCGAGGCAGCAACACCGGCGCGCATCCGGAACTTGAATTGTTCCGCCGTCTAACCGATACCCATTTTGCCTATCAACGCTGGAGCGGCGGACACGTGCGAGCTGTGTTCGTCTTGACAGAAGTTCCTGCAAAGAAGAAAGCCGCAACAGAAGAGTGATACATCATGAAAAAAATCGAAGCGATCATAAAGCCATTCAAATTGGACGAAGTGAAAGAGGCGCTGCACGATGTCGGTATCCAGGGCATTACCGTTCTTGAGGCAAAAGGCTTCGGGCGACAAAAGGGCCATACCGAGTTGTACCGCGGCGCAGAATACGTAGTCGACTTCCTACCGAAAGTAAAAATCGAAGTGGTAATCGACGATGCGATGACAGAACGGGTTGTCGACGCTATCCAAAGCGCCGCACAAACCGGCCGAATTGGTGATGGAAAAATTTTTATTTCAACGATTGATGAGGCCATTCGTATTCGTACTGGTGAGAAGGGGAGCGATGCGGTTTGAGTGGCATTACACGGTTTAGGTAAAAAATAAACCAGAAATCAAATAACAGAAGTACGTGGCGAAACACGCAAACACGAAATACAAATTTTAATGACTAGAATGGAAGGATAACCAAAATGTCTGACGCACAAAAAATAATGGAAATGATAAAAGAACATGACATCACTTATGTCGACTTAAGATTCACTGACCCGCGTGGTAAAATGCAACACGTAACCCAGCACATTGACACAATTGATGAAGAAACTTTGGCCGAAGGTTTCATGTTTGATGGTTCATCTATCGCTGGCTGGAAGGCAATCAATGAGTCAGACATGACCTTGATGCCTGACCTTTATCGTGCCTATGTCGACCCATTTTTCGCGCAACCAACATTAGCGTTGTTTTGTGATGTTATGGAGCCCTCTACCCTTGAGGCATATTCTCGCGACCCACGAGGAACTGCAAAAGCAGCGCTTGCTCACATGGAGTCTCTCGGTATTGGAGACACGGCTTACTTTGGGCCAGAGGCAGAGTTCTTTATCTTCGAAGATGTAAAAATTGACGTATCGATGAATAGAGCAATGTATGCTTTGGACAGCGTCGAAGGCCCCTATAATAGCGCACGCAAATACGAAGAAGGCAATCTAGGTCATCGTCCGGGAGTGAAAGGTGGTTATTTTCCAGTCCCGCCTGTCGACTCTGGTCAGGATATAAGGTCGGAAATGCTGTCAGTTATGGCCGACATGGGTGTTCCCGTTGAAAAACATCACCATGAGGTAGCGCCATCACAACACGAATTAGGAATGAAATTTGGAACACTTATTGAAACCGCAGATAACCTTCAACTTTATAAATATTCAGTTCATCAGGTCGCTCATGCTTATGGTGTATCCGCCACGTTCATGCCAAAGCCAATAGCGGGCGACAATGGGTCGGGTATGCATGTACATCAATCTATTTGGTCAAAAGGCAAGCCATTGTTTGCCGGCAATCAGTACGCTGATTTATCGGAAGATGCGTTGTATTATATCGGTGGTATCATTAAACATGCTAAGTCTTTGAATGCGTTTACGAATCCCTCAACAAACAGTTACAAAAGATTGATTCCGGGCTATGAGGCTCCCGTCCTGCTCGCCTACTCATCCCGAAACCGCTCCGCGTCTTGCCGGATCCCGCATGTGAATTCACCAGCAGGCAAGCGCGTTGAGGTCCGGTTCCCCGATGCAACAGCGAACCCCTATCTGTCATTTTCTGCTATGTTGATGGCCGGTCTTGATGGTATTCGGAATAAAATTCATCCCGGAGATGCAATGGACAAAGATTTATACGATTTACCACCCGAAGAATTGGCGCAGATTCCAACCGTATGTGGGTCTCTCCGTGAGGCTTTAGATGCGCTTCGTGAAGATCGCGCATACCTCACGCAGGGTGACGTTTTCACAGATGATCAGTTGGATGCATATATTGACCTCAAAATGGAGGATGTAATTCGTTTAGAACATACCCCTCACCCCGTTGAGTTTGATATCTACTACTCATATTAATGACGTTGGTTTGGAAACAATAGAGGGCGGGACCGGCTCCCGCCTTTTTTACACATTGCTGACCTGAGTTTTATCCGAGCAGCAAAGTCCACAATCACCATATATTGTATTTTTATTGCCTTCGCGTTTCTAGATACGGTATATCTAGTGGGCCCAAAATTATACGATGCGATTATTTTGTATCTTATTGGTCAACACCTCGTTTAAACTATGAGTGATTAATGGCTGATCTGTTTGCTAATGCTTCAAAAGGTGATGAATATGACGCTTCCAATATTGAGGTGCTGGAAGGGCTAGAGCCAGTACGCCGCCGTCCAGGTATGTATATTGGTGGCACCGATGAGCGGGCCCTGCATCATTTGGCGGCAGAAATTCTGGATAATTCCATGGATGAAGCAGTAGCCGGTCATGCAACCCGTATCGATATATCCCTTGATGCTGCTGACCAGCTGACTATTCGCGATAATGGACGCGGCATGCCAACAGAAAAACACCCGAAATTCCCCGATCAATCGGCAGTAGAAGTAATTATGACAACACTTCATGCTGGAGGTAAATTTTCCGGCAAAGCTTATGCCACATCGGGCGGTCTTCATGGGGTTGGTGCATCAGTTGTGAATGCGTTGTCGAGTAAATTGACGGTAGAAATTGCCCGGGATAAAATTCTTTATCAACAGCGGTTTTCGCGCGGGAAACCGCTAGGGCCCCTGAGCGAGATTGGCGCCGCACCCAACCGGCGCGGTACATCAGTCAGCTTTACCCCCGATGCCGAGATTTTTGGTGATGACGCAAAATTCCGGCCAGCAACCTTGTTTAGGATGGCCAGATCAAAGGCCTATCTTTTTGCTGGTGTGGAAATACGTTGGCGTTGTGATCCCTTGCTGCTTGCCGCAGATAATTTGACGCCAGCTGAGACGAGCCTGCACTATCCGGGTGGACTTGCGGATTATCTAAACGCTGCAACGACCGACAATGCCCTAATGATTTCCACCCCCTTTGCCGAAATTGCCGAACTTGATGGGCAAAAATTTGAATGGGCAATCACATGGCTTGGGCCTGGCGAAGACGGTTTTTTCCAGAGCTATTGTAACACTGTACCCACCCCATCGGGCGGAACTCATGAAACTGGCTTCCGTCAAGCCATTGTTCGCGGATTGCGTGGTTTTGGCGATTTGGTTGGTAATAAAAAGGCGGCTGATATCACAGCAGAAGATGCGTTGGGTGGCGGCGCCATAATGCTCTCCATTTTTTTGCGAAACCCTCAATTTCAGGGCCAGACCAAGGATCGCCTCGTTTCAACTGATGCAACACGCCAAACCGAACAGGCCGTGCGTGATCGCTTTGACCAATGGCTATCTGCCGATGCCGGCCGTGCTACTTTTTTGCTGGAGACGGCCATTGAAAAAGCCGACGAGCGAAAGCGCCGAAAAAAAGAAAAAGAAGTTGCCCGCAAATCGGCTACTAGACGTCTCCGTCTACCTGGCAAGTTAGCTGATTGCTCATCAAGTGATAGCGAAATAACCGAATTGTTTTTAGTCGAGGGAGACTCCGCTGGCGGGTCAGCAAAACAGGCTCGCGACCGAAAAACACAGGCTGTTTTGCCACTTCGAGGAAAAATATTGAACGTTGCTAGCGCGTCTAATGAAAAGCTCAGCAGTAATCAAGAGCTGTCAGATTTGTCGCTGGCACTCGGCGTAAAGCCGGGCAAAGATTTTCGTCTTGAGGAATTGCGCTACGGTCGGATCATCATCATGACCGATGCTGATGTTGATGGCGCCCACATTGCAGCATTGCTAATGACTTATTTTTATCGTGAAATGCCCCCACTTGTTGAAGCTGGCAGACTATATCTGGCTCAGCCGCCACTTTATAGGCTCACACAAGGTGGAAAAACCGTTTATGCGCTTGATGAAGAGCAGCGAGAAACGAGCTTGAAAAAAATCTTTGATTCGCGCGGCAAGGTAGAAACGAGCCGTTTTAAGGGATTAGGGGAAATGCCCCCTGCACAACTAAAGGAAACCACCATGAACCCTCTTAGCCGCAGGCTTTTACAGGTGGCGCTGCCTCTACGTGACGCTGTTGGAGCGGATCTTCGCCGCCACACGGACCATCTGGTCAATACGCTGATGGGAAAAAAGGCTGAACTGCGCTTTGGCTACATTCGTGATCATGCCGAACATGCGCTGGCAAACCTTGATGTTTAAAACTTATTGTGTGAAAGAGCTTTAATGCTTCCTCAAACTGCAATTCGCATCATCGGTGGAGCGTTGGTTATACAAGCTTTGTTATTTTATGCCTTTGCAACACCGCTGACATTACAAATTTTTCCTGGCGCAAGTGACGAAGCGATCCATGTTGGTGTGATCATGCGGCGCGGACTAGCCGCAATGTCGTTTCTCGCCGGTCTAGTGATTTTTCTCGTTCATAATGACAGTTACCGCACCACCAAGCGCGTTCTGTTTGGTTGCGCAATCGGCTTCGCTGCGATCAGCCTGTCACTAATTAATATTATTGTTGATGAAGCCGCAGTCATACCGCTCCCTGCTATTGGACTTTACAGTTTTTTTGCGATTTTTGCGTTGTATATCGCAATTCGTCGACATTAATAGAATCATTCAATGCGATAAAATAGGTCATGCAACGCCGTGGTTACCGCCTCTGGAGCCTCAAGTGATGACAAGTGACCAATACCATCAAGCAATTTCAGGGTAGCATCGGGGGTGAGGTCAGCCATCTCTGTGGACAGTTTTGGTGGTGTTAATATATCCAACTTTCCACACAAAACCAGCACAGGCTTATTAAAACCAGCTAACGTATCTTTTTGATCGCGACGGCCCAAGATAGCGGTTTGCTGGCGGACAAAACCTAGTCGCCCGATGTCACTTGCCATTGACAGAATATTATCAACCAGGACTTCATCAACACGCGCTGTCTTTGATATCAATTGTGATAATAGGCTCCGAGTGATACCTTTAAATCCTTTTTGGGTAGCAAGTTTTATTGCTTGACGACGCTCATTGGCACGTTCATCACTATCCAATCCTGCATTGGTACTCAATAACGCCATACCAGCTATTCTCTCAGGGGCAAGGCGTGCCATTTCTAAAGCCACATATCCACCCATAGACAAACCAACTGGTACAAGTGCACCCGAGCATTGATCCAATGCGGTTCGCGCCATTTCATTAATGCTGTCATGTTGCCTTGTATCGCCGATCAAGCCCGCATTCGACAACGTGGCACGTTGTTTGGCAAACAACAATTCGGTGCAAAGAAGGCCCGGAATAAAGATTGGCGTGAATGGCGGCATAAAGCCTCGCTCCTAACTTAAGAATGAACGATTGACCTCGAGACCATTCATCTATATCACCAGCACAGATGTCTGCCCACCTCAAACCGTTGGGAAACTGAACGTAACGCTGTGAATTGGTGAGTGAAACATTTTGTTCAATCTCGATAGGGAACTTATCGTTGAAATTTTCAGAACTCGGCCTCAGTAACGAGCTTAGTCGTGCCGTAGCTGACCTGGGCTACATAAGCCCAACACCAATACAAAAAAAATCCATCCCTATTGTGTTAATGGGCCGTGACATTTTAGGCTCTGCTCAAACCGGTACAGGCAAAACCGCATCTTTCACCCTGCCAATGATCGATATTCTTGCATCCGGCCGAGCGAAGGCTCGATTACCGCGGTCCCTAATTCTTGCCCCAACACGCGAGCTCGCAGCACAAGTAGCTGACTCATTTGAAAATTTTAGCTCCTATCACAAATTAAGCATGGCCCTTCTTATCGGGGGCGTTAGCTTTGCTGATCAAAATGCAGCGCTTAGTAAAGGGGTGGATGTGCTTATCGCAACTCCAGGCCGTTTACTCGATCATTTCGAGCGTGGCAAGGTTTTGCTTAATGATGTGAAAATATTGGTCATCGATGAAGCCGACCGTATGCTAGACATGGGGTTCATACCGGATGTTGAGCGGATTGCAGGCCTTTTGCCGCGGATGCGCCAGACTTTGTTCTTCTCAGCGACATTGTCTGATGACATTCAAAAACTTGGCAGCAAATTCGTCATGAATCCAAAGATTGTCGAAGTTGCGCCCCCTGCCACAACCGCTGATACCGTTACACAGAATCTTATTTGGACAGACTCAAAAAGTAAACGGAAGGTCCTGCGCGATATATTACGACATGAGTTGGTAAAAAATGCTGTTGTCTTCTGCAATCGTAAGCGTGACATATCCATTTTGGTCAAATCGCTAACTAACCACGGCTTCTCTGCGGTTGCATTACATGGCGACATGACACAATCTGCTAGGTTAGAAGCTTTGCAACGCTTTAAGGACGGTGAAGTGCCATTAATGATTGCATCAGACGTTGCAGCACGCGGGCTGGATATTGCTGACCTGAGCCATGTGTTCAATTTTGATGTACCAACCCATGCCGAAGATTATGTTCACCGAATTGGCCGCACTGGCCGTGCTGGAAAATCTGGCCGTGCCTTCACCATCGCCGCAAGCAAGGACGATCATAAATATGTTAGCTTCATTGAGACTCTCATTGGCAAACCTATCCCTTTAATCAAAATTATTGACGGGAGAGTTATTGATGTGGACTCAAGCAGGGTTGAAAATGCGGCAAAAACCGATGATGAAAAGACCAAAAATAAAGCCAAAGTTCGCAAATTCGCTGGCCAAGCTCAAAAGTCAGCCAGCGACAAGCCAGCAAAACTGGATAATACAAAATTGGTGACGGAAAAATCCAAACCAGCCGCAAAAATCAAAAACCGTAACCGCGATAGCGAGTTGCCCTCACCACCAGATTGTTCAGGCAACACACTCGCTGAAACAGGCCACGTTCCCGCCTTCCTGAGCCGCTAACCGCGCATACCCCCATCCTCCCAACTACAATACATCCCTTGCAGACATTGCATTTGTGCTCAAGTTATTCGAGACGTTATTATTTGATGATATTACCAGTTCGTCGATGGGTCAGCCAAGGCCTTGTCGACAACCTCTTGAAGATCGTTTGACTGTGCTTTGTTTTGCACCTTTTGCAATACTAGCCTCATTTGAGCCTGTCGTTGCGGAGCATATTGTGCAATGCGGGTTAATGGCAAGGCCATTCTGGCCGCAAGCTGTGGGTTACGAACGTCAATATCAATTAGGCATTCCCCGATGAAATCAAAGCCAGACCCGTCTTCAGCATAAAAGTGCACTGGATTACCATTCATAAAAGACCCTAAAACCGAACGCAATTTGTTAGGGTTATTCTCATCAAAGGCCGGGTGTTTCATCAATGATTTTAGGCGGCTAATAGTTCCAGATACAACTGACATTGACTCCATCATAAACCATTTTTCCAACACAAGAGGGCATTCCCGCCAGCGATCATGGAAATGTTGCAGCGCTATGGTACGTGCCTGATGATCACAATGATTTAAGGCCGCAATCGCACCCTGCGACAGTGTCATATTTTGATCATGCACTTGTGCAGCAGCAAATTCAATTGCACTCAAATCGCCGTCGGCAACTGCCAAGGATAGAAGACGGTTCAATAGCGCCCGCCCGCCAGCAGTTTTCCTCATATCTGCCTCAGTTGATTCTGGTGACGTGTCAGCAGGCGACGAATGGCGTGCCAGTACTGAGCTAATTTTGGGAGTTAGCAGGTGTCCAAGCTTGGCCTCTAACTTGCGGCGTGCATGGAATAGGCCGATCGGATCTGCTGGCCTCACGCGACTTTCAAGAATTGAAATCGCGGGCAATGTCAGCAAACCGGCCTTAAACATATCCAGCAGGCTAGGATCTGCAAGCACATCAGCTAGCGCATTTCCCAACGCCACCATTGCCGACTCGTCGAACTCCTCGTTCGGATTGGTTACAATAGCAAGGATTTGATCGGCAAACAATGTTTGCGCCGCGTCCCACCGGTTAAACATATCGGCGTCATGGGCCAACAATTGCAACCGTTCAGATGGTATTAAATCATCCTGCAAAATCACCGGTGCCGAAAAATTACGAAGTAGGCTTGGCACGATCCCGCTGTTGGTATTGGGATAAACCGGTTGTAGATGGGTTTTGTTAGTTATCAGCACAACATGCTCTTCTGCAAGGGGCGCATCAGGTGCCAGGCGGAACGACACCGAAGCCCCATTATGCCCAACAAGCCCAATTCGAACCGGTATCGGCAGCGGCAATCGTGGGGTTTTTGCCACGGTTTCGGGTACCTCTTGGTCAAAGGCAATGCCAAAGCCATTGTCATCCTCAATCGTCACTCTAGTCGCTGTTAGGACGGGAGTGCCGGCCTGCTTATACCAGCCTTCAAAAGCAGACAGATCAATAGAATTCGCGTCGGCCAAAGCAGCAATGAAATCATCACAAGTCACCGCCGAGCCATCATGACGTTTGAAATATAGGTCAGTGCCAAGTCGGAACCCTTCCTTGCCAAGATACCCCGCCAGCATACGAATAACCTCGGCTCCCTTTTCATATACGGTCGCCGTATAAAAATTATTAATTTCTCGGTAACTCTCGGGGCGAATCGGATGCGCAGTAGGGCTTCGATCTTCGGTGAATTGAGACGCACGAAGCATTGAAACATCATCGGCACGCTGGATACCGGCATCATGCATATCAGCTGAAAAACATTGATCCCGAAAAACAGTAAGCCCCTCTTTTAGCGTAAGCTGGAACCAGTCACGGCAGGTGACTCGGTTACCCGTCCAATTATGAAAATATTCATGCGCGATGATCGACTCAACACGGTATAAATCAGTGTCAGTGGCGGTTTTCAGGTCAGCCAAAACAAACTTGCTGTTAAAAATGTTCAGGCCCTTGTTTTCCATCGCTCCCATATTGAAGTGGCTAACCGCAACAATCTGAAACAGGTCAAGGTCATACTCAAGACCATAAACCTCCTCATCCCAACGCATTGAACGTTTTAAGGAGTCCATCGCATGATGGGTCAATTCAACATTACCCTTTTCAACATAGATATGAAGATCAACTTTTCGACCAGACATTGTTACAAAGTGATCGACGGCACAATCAAGATCACCAGCAACCGCAGCAAACAGATAGCTTGGTTTTGGGTGCGGATCATGCCAAATAGCAAAGTGACGATTATTATTGCAATCACCGGTTTCAACCAAATTGCCGTTTGAGAGCAATTGCAAAAATCTTTTTTCTGCTTCGATCCGAACGGTGAACACCGTCATCACATCAGGACGATCTGGGAAATAGCCAATTCGTCTGAAGCCCTCGGGTTCGCATTGTGTGCAATACATGCCGCCAGATAGATACAGACCTTCAAGCGCAGTATTGCTTTCAGGGTGGCATTGCGCAACTGTTTCAATAATATGCGGGCCTGTTAACCCTTTGATATTAATGCCATTGTTATCAAGCTCAAACGCATCATCCCTTAGCTCGACACCATCGACAGAAATAGATTTTAATTGTATTTCGCGCCCATCAAGTTGAAGGACGGTTGATTCAATTGCTTCTGGATTTGGTGCTATCGCCAGTTTCGTGGTTACGGTTGTCTGATGATCATGGATATTAATGTCCAGATCGGCCGAAGCCACCAAAAATGCTGGGGGCGTATAATTCTCACGGCGTTTCAACATAGCAGTCAGTTGGGGTCACGAGATGTTGTATAAGCTTCATAGCAGTGTTTTAAGCAATAGGGTTTGCTGGGGACAACAGGCTCACCGCAAAACAAAAATCCATTTTTCTTAGGATCACCGGTTGGCCAACAGCATTTATTACGCGACCATTCAAGCTGACGTAATTCTAGACGCAGTGGCAATTCCTTGGGCATCTCAGGCACCACAATTTTTGGTTTTTCGACCTTTGAACGACTGATTGGTGATGGCCGTTTAGGCAGACCCATTCGATGTGCTTTTCCAGCAATGGAATTGCGTGACACACCAAGTGCTTCGCCAATTTGCGAAATTGACAAGCCCTCAGACCACAGCTTTTTCAGCCCTTCCAAACGATCGTCAGTCCAAACATTTGGTTTTTCCGTCATATAAATCCTCATTGTCACAAATTTGGCTATCGCCGCGCCGATCTTTATAGCGGTCTGCCACACCTAACTCAATCGTGGATTCCGACTTTTATTTACAAGGCACCAATAAATTTGCCAATCAATTCTATCTGGTAATCAAGCATATGTCGCCCATAATGCACTTTTAACCCAGCAGCTTTGGCGGCGATCAGCCATTTTGTTTCAGCTGGTACCATTATAATGTCAGCAATAACGGTACTCCCCCTCAAATTATTCAGGGGCAATGGCAACGGGTCATTCTCTTTAAGGCCAAGGCTGGTGCTGTTGATAATCATATCAGCATCACTGCCATCGCAATCAGAAAGAGCAAGCGCTGCGGTGCTATCAAAGCCAGTTTTCTGGCTAAGCACTTTGACCAGGTTTTGGGCCTTTTTAAAGTTGCGATTGGCAATATGAAGTTCGTTAATCCCAGCCTCACACAAAGCTGCGGCAATGGCGCGTGCTGCCCCACCGGCACCAATAAGCAGAATATTTTTACCAGCAACATCAAATCCGTTCCCATGACAGCCCGCGACAAAACCAGCACCATCAAAATTATCACCGTGCATACTACCATCATCATTAAAGCGCACGGCATTCACGGCACCCGTAAGCTCAGCCGCGGTACCGAGCGTGTCACACAGGTCAGCTAATGCCACTTTATGCGGAATAGTTACCGCCAAACCGCCAAAATTTGGTATGATGCGCAATCCGGCAATAATTGCCTCTAACCGAGCTGGTGGTGCGTCAATCGGCACCATCACATGCGGCAGACCATTTGCCGCAAAACGCGGGTTAAACACCATTGGGGCGCGCACATGATCCGCTGGATGCCCAATCACGCCAAAAACGCGGGTGGTACCCTCAACCCATGGCATGGCATTTGATGGTCCAATTTCTGATGCAGTTCTGATTTTTAGCCGTTGGGACATAACGCCGTTTCCTATCAGATATTATTCGCAGGCCGTGCTTGCGTGTTTTGCGACACGCCATTTCATGATTGCCCCAAACCTATGTCCGGCTGGTGTTAAAAGCAAGTCATACTGCCTCAATCAGGGCAAGTCATAGCCCAAATAATGACAATTTATAAACTAGAAATGATCACAGCCACGCCCCTTTTCTGCCGCTATTTACCTCAATGATGAACATAGTGATATCGGGGCATGGCAATCTCTCTCCCATACTTTTAGTGCGTGCCAATGTTGCTAGCGCATCTAGATGCGTTATGCCATTAAAAATTAAAATAAAGGAACAGATCATGACTCACTCTTACCTCTCCTCTATGTTCGGCCCCATTATGATTGGAGTTGGGCTGGCAGTATCAGGTGGCCTTATTGTCGGGCTTGCCAATGCCGACATGTATCCAAACACCCATAAACGGGCTGAGTTTAAGGCAAAAAAACTGGATTTGAATAATGATGGTCTCATCAGCCTAGACGAATTGACAAGTCGCGAGAACCGGCGCTTTCAAAAGTTGGACCGCGACAAGGTTGGCCAGATTGGTGAGGACGAGTTTAACGCGCGCCTCGTGGCCATGTTTAACCGTATGGATAACAATAGTGATGGCATACTCGATGATGTTGAAATTTTAAAACCAAGATATCATCGTCACGGTAAGGGTTATAATAGCTGAGGGCTGCATAACAAATAGCTATAAGGCACTCGACAGGGCGGCAATCAAAAAAATCGGCCTAATCGGGCCGATCGGCCCTGGCGCGCATCATCTCCCTATTCGCCGTCGATAAAATCCAATGATGCCGAATTGATGCAATAGCGGAGGCCGGTCGGCTGCGGCCCATCGGGAAACACATGGCCAAGATGCGCCTCACACCGTACACAATGCACTTCGATGCGGCGCATAAAAAAGCTGGTATCAACCGTTTCACCAATATTGGCTGCATCAATTGGTGCAAAGAAGCTGGGCCAGCCAGACCTGGAATCAAACTTCGCATCCGATGAAAATAGGGGGTTATCGCAGCATATACAGATATAGACACCCTTTTCCCAATGCTTGTCCAACCTCCCGGAAAACGCAGGTTCAGTGCCGCCTTCTCGGGCAACACGAAACTGTTCTTCTGTTAGGGTCTCGCGCCATTCACTGTCAGCTTTAATGATTTTTTTGTTCATTTACCTGCCTTCTCATTTATCGTTTCTCGGGTCTGTTTTGCCTTTATCACATTGAATATTTTTAGCGGCGTTGCTGGCATATCAATATGGGTAATTTGCAGCGCATCACATACGGCCGAAATTACAGCCTGAGGAGCACCAATTGCCCCGGCCTCGCCAGCCCCCTTGATGCCAAGCAAATTATTGGCACATGGTGTATTACGCATATCAATTGCAAAGCCAGGAAAATGATCGGCTCTCGGTAAGGCATAATCCATCAATGAACCAGCGAGCAACTGACCAGATTCATCATACACAACATGTTCCAGCAATGCCTGCCCGACGCCTTGCGCAATACCCCCATGAATTTGTCCTGCAAGTGTCATCGGATTGATGACAAGGCCAAAATCATCCAGCACGCTATACCGAGCAATCTGAACAGCACAGGTCACCTTGTCAATTTCAACCTCAACAATGTGGCAGCCGTATGGATAGGTCGCACCATCAGTTTCATAGGACTGCGCGCAGTTCAACTGGTGCATCTGGCCGGGCTGGGCAAGACGACGCACGAGGTCTTCGATTGCGATAGAACGATTTGTATTATTTACCAAAAACAAGCCATCAGAAAACACAAGCGCACTAGTATCGCAATCGAGCATCTCAGCAGCAAGCGGCGTCGCCACATTTACAATGTGTACGGCCGCCTTCGCTACTGCTGAACCAAGAACTGAGGTCATACGGGCCCCGCCCGTTGTTCCGCGTGGACTGCGATTCGAGTCCCCCTGATGTACCGTAATTAACTCCGCATCATATCCCAAACGGTCTGACAAGATTTGCGTTACTGTGGTGCGATGTCCCTGCCCATTGCATTGCTGCGAACCATAAAGGATGATACGGCCATCATCTTGAAATTCGACATCAACCCCTTCATCCGTACCGCCGCCACATTGTTCGAGATACATACCAAACCCAATTCCGCGAAACTTGTTTTGCCTATCTGATTGCTCTCGGCGACTGGCAAATCCAGCCACATCCGCCTGTTTGATCGCAGCCTCAAACAGTTGGGGAATCTCGCCAGAGTCAATTGTGCCCCCCGATACCATTTCATAAGGCACCTGAGCTGCTTTGATCATATTAACACGACGTACATCTAGCCGGCTACATCCCGTTTCGACAGCGATATGATCCATCAGCCGCTCCATCAGATAGTTTGCTTCCGGCCTTCCAGCACCGCGATATGCGTCTACCGCGGGGGTGTTGGTCATCACTCCGATAACCTTTAGGCTTGCGACCTTGATATCATAGACAGTGGTCAACGTACGACACCCCGACAAAGTGGGAATGTAGGTGGAAAAGTTCGATAGCCACGCTCCCATATTAGCGTGCACCTTAACCTGAAGCGCTAGAATACGGCCCGTTTCATCAATTGCCGCGCGCGCCTGCGAGCGGTTATCACGCCCATGTAAATCCGACAAAAAACAATCAGAACGGCTTTGCTGCCACCGCAACATTACCTCAAGTTTGCGCGCCGCCCAAGCTATGCAGACTTGTTCGGGATGAAGGAATATCTTAAAGCCAAAGCTACCACCAACATCGCCAGTTTGAACACGAACATCGGCGCGGTCCATCGACAGGCATTTCGCAATCTGTTCAGCAATTCCAACAACCCCCTGCGTCCCGCACCAGATATCCAACGATCCGGGTCTTTCACCCGGAGCAACAACTATTGGACGGGTTTCCATTGAATTGATTACAACGCGGTTATTCACCACATCGATCTCAACAATTTTATGGCCATCGGTAATAGCGGCCTTCATGGCCTGATCGACACCATCAAGATCGCCAGCCCCCCATTTAAAGGCAATATTATTTGGGTACCAGTCATATAATTGCGGTGCCTCATCCGCCATTGCTGCGTAAATGTCAGTAACGGCTGGCATTGACTGATACTCAACCTCAATCAATTCGATTGCAGACTGGGCTATTTCGTCGGTCTCAGCTACAACGATAGCAATAATTTCACCGGCATGACGGATGATATCGCGCACCATAGCAGGCTTACTTACAAGCTGCATCTTGCCACCACCAATTAAAGGTGGACAAAACTGGCACTCAATATCACCAATATTATCTGCATCAAGGTCGGCCTGCGTTGCAACAAGGCGAACCCCTGCCAGCTTACGTGCAGCACTTACATCAGGAGTGCATATCCGCGCATGCGCATGGGGTGAACGCAAGAAGGCAATGCGCAGCCCTTTACCAGGCGCCACATCATCGCTGAAACAGCCCGCTCCAACAAGCAATTTTTGGTCCTCAACGCGTGCAGCCGATTGTCCAATTCCAAATTTCATTATGCTCAAGTGCCTCTCTTTTTTGATGTGCCACACCTAGCGCGACACTTGATTGTCAACTCCAATTTGTTCACCCGCAACCATGGCTAATCACTGAATTGCTGGTATGCAGCAAAGATGCGAGTTATCGTTGTGACCCAGCATAAAAATCCAAATCCAAAAGCCATAAATATGAAATGGCTAGGCCAGGTGACCATTGCAATAAGCAGTAAGATAGTCTCAGCCCCCTCAGTTAAACCGCCAAGGTAGTAAAAGGCTTTTTTACCCCGAATTTCTGTTGAAATATTGTGCTTTTCGGCGAGTATAGCAAAGGCAAGAAAGCTGCTTGCAGTCCCAATAAAACTGAAAATTAGAAATGCTGAAGCTAGCGCATTTTCTGGCTGAGCCGCCGCAAAGGCAACAGGGATGGCACTGTAAAACACAAAATCACAAACAATATCCAGATAGCCACCAAAGTCAGTGGCCGTACTGGCACGGGCAACAGCTCCATCCACTCCATCAGCAACGCGATTCAGTAAAATAAGCCAAAACGCAATATTAAATAGCTGAAATGCTACACATAAAGCCGCAGCCAAACCAAAGAGCATGCCGACAATGGTAACATGGTTTGCCGTTACCCCACGAGCAGCCAACTCCCTGCCAACCGGGTTTAATATTCGGTCTATAAGGGGGCGGATCTGCGCGTCAAACACTATCTTTAACCCTGATTAGGCCTGAAATTCTTGTTTTTAGAAGGCTCTGCGGCAAATTGCGCCACTACTGTTTCCCCGGCAATCATATGCTGGCAAGCCGCGCTCAGGATTTTACACTCCGCTGGTATGTAAAGATCGACTACGCCAGCTACACAGGCCATGCCAATTGGACTCCCCGCCTGCACAAATTTTCCTTCCAACAAACGACAAATCAGTTTGCGCGCTGTTTTACTGCCCATCTGAACTAGGACCACTATACGGTTAAACGAGTCACAAAAGTGAATTTCACGGCGTTCATTCAGCAATCTCGCAGCTTGCCAACTGGCTGGATGATTGCCCCAACTCTCGAATAAGCCTGGTAGGAGGTGATTTTCAACAATATGTCCAGTGATTGGACTAGTCTGCAATTGCGCGTCATATAGCCGCGTTTGAATTGTAATACGCTGGGCCGGTTTCTCATAATTTCCGAACCCCTCAGGAAATACATCGGGCACTATCTCCAAAATCACACCATCACATGGCGCATAGATGGCTTGAGCATCAGTATTAGTGTGGCGGTTTGGCACACGCAGCAGATGCGCCAGCCAAACCATTATGCCAAGCAGAAAACAACCGAGCGGTAAAAAGATAATACTTGTCAAAATAGTGATAATCCCAGCCATTGCCAAAACTGGCCAACCATCATCAGCAACGCTCCAATTCGGTCCCAAAATCATAGTTTGATCTCATTTGCTATCAACGAAATGACCTTTAGCAATGCTTCTGGGTGCCCTATTCTAGAGTACTAATTCTGATTTTCTATATCCTTTGCAGATTTTGGCACAGCAAAAATCTGTTTGGGATAAATCAAGTCAGGATTTAGGATATCTCTCTGATTACGCCTGACAATATCCACATATCTGATGCCGTCTCCAAATTGGCGATATGCAATACGCCATAACGCATCCCCTTTGTTGACAACAACAAGCGGCGTTCCATTCTGCCCCTTGGCAAGATCACGTGAAGTAAGAGGCAGAGTATAATTTGCAATAATTTTATTCCTATCATTCATCAACTCAAATTTTAGGTGGTGCTTTGTTTTTTCCAAATTTAGACTACCTGCGATCTGCCAATCGCCATCCGCAAGAACAAGCGCCTCACCAAACGGGACATTAGAAACATTTGCAACCACTCGCATCCCGCCCTGTGAGGTACCAGAAATAAGAATGTGCGCGGCATCCCGCCAAACAATTGCAGTTGGAGTAATCGCCGCCAAAACACTTGTTGAACTAACTTTAGTTGCATGAACGGTCTGACCAACACCACCACTAGCAGAATCATCGACGGTTGGGGCAGCACCCGCATTCGCCTGTTGGACCTCATTGCTGTTATTCCTGTAGGTTCCCGCTAGATTTGATGTTACAGACTTCCCATCATCGGGTGACTGGATCAAAACAGGTACCTCGGTTGAGGTTTCCGGCAGCAAGGCGACCAATGGCTTGGTTGCAGCATCCCCGTATATTTCAACGGCCAAGGCTAAGTCAGCAAAGGCAGTTGATCCATCGTCACGCTCCATTGCTATGGAAATCAGATGCTGGCCAACGGCCAGAGACTTTTCAAGAATAATTACCCATTCACCAGCTGAATTAGCGACGGTTTTGCCAAGAAGGATTTTACCTTCAAAAATACGGATCTCTGCGTTGGGTAAGGCCGTACCGGCAAAAACAGCGGCACCATCGGGCTTAACACGCGCAATATCAATTTTAAGTGGGCTTGCGGCGTCAGCATCTGGTCGGGTAGACGGCGATTGCGGGGTTCCCACTGTTTTAGCACCAGCCCTCAATTGATCATTGGTTTTCTTCCCACCCATCAATATCTCAGAAGTTTCAAGCTCAATTGTCTCGCTCTGAGGTTTTATCTGCGCCACTTCATGATCCAGAAAAACCATCGAAAGTGCCAGCACAACAAGAATACCGCCCACTGCAAATAAGATGTAAAGTATCGTGCGCACTGGTTCGGTTGCCCATTTCACAATGAATGATAGTTAACAGAATAGTGCTAATTGAGTTAAGGTTCAATGGTTGGAATGTGTAGCCTTATTAATTTCAGATGAATAGGTGTTTTTAAATGAAAAAAGTTTGTGTTTTTACTGGTGCCGCTTCAGGCATCAATACACTGTACAAAGACAAGGCATATCAAATGGGCCAAATGCTAGCATCACGCGGGTTTGGCCTCGTTTATGGTGGTGGAAAACTGGGCCTTATGGGCGCCGTCGCCGACGGCATGCTTGCAGCCAATGGCAAGGTTACTGGCATTATTCCAAAATTTTTAAATAATGTTGAAATTGGCCATGAGGGTGTAACCGATTTACATATCATTGACACAATGCATGAAAGAAAGGCGATGATGTATGATGCCGCCGATGCTTTTATTGTTCTTCCTGGTGGACTGGGAACGCTTGATGAAACAATGGAAATCATCACATGGCGTCAATTGGGTCTACATCAAAAGCCGATCATCATTGTCAACCTGAACGGCTATTGGGATTCGATGTTAGCCATGTTCCAGAATATTATTGATCAAGGCTTTATGCATCATGGGCATACCGGCCATTTTGATCAGGTTGACGGTCTTGATAGCTTAATGGATAAGCTGGATTTTATTTCTGAAAGAAAAGGGGCAAAGGTATAATTGCAACCTATCCAACGTCAAAGAAAGATAGAGTTGCAAAGCTAATAATAAAAAAACACCGAGTCGCCCTGCCCGTTAGAAAACGCATTTACGGGTTGTCATTGCAAGGATCATTCCCCGTCAAAAAACAGGATTTCCCTCGAGGACTTATTTTCAGGAAGAGCACTTACTTATTGCCGAAGCATGTTAGCCAATGATGCTATTTAGTGTTGCACTGGGCCGCATGACATTTCCTACCTTATCATCGGCGGCATGATAGTAACCGCCAAGATCGCATGGCTGGCCTTGGGTTGAGGCGAGTTCAGTGGAGATTTTAGTTTCATGGTCACGAAGCATGTTAGCCAATTTGGTGAAATGGTCTGCCAATTCCTTATCTTCAGTTTGTGAGGCGAGAGCCTCCGCCCAATAAAGAGCGAAGTAGAAATGGCTATCACGGGTATCAGTTTGCCCAACATGGCGGGCTGGCGATTTATCATTTTCTAATACCATCTGAGTAGCCATATCAACAGCCTTGCCCAGCACACCAGCTTTTTTGTTACCCGAGGATTCGGCAATAAAATTCAAAGACTCACCAAGTGCACAAAACTCACCGAGCGAGTCCCAGCGCAAATGCCCTTCTTCGACCAATTGCTGAACATGTTTAGGTGCAGATCCACCTGCCCCTGTTTCAAACATGCCACCACCGTTCATTAGCTTAACAACAGACAGCATCTTCGCCGATGTCCCAAGCTCAAGGATGGGAAACAGATCAGTCAAATAATCACGAAGCACATTGCCAGTGATTGAGATGCAATCCTTACCCGCGGTAATTGTCTCAAGTGAAAACCTTGTTGCCGCGCGGGGCGCCATGATTTTGACTGATGACTCCTCCACACCGAGTTGCTCCAGAATGGCTTTGACATAGACTATGATTTCCCTGTCGTGCGGCCGGTCTTCATTTAACCAGAAGACAGCTTCTGCTCCTGTTGCCCTCTGGCGAGCTAGCCCCAACCGAACCCAATCTTCAATCGGTACCTTATTCGTGCTAGATGATCGCCAGATATCGCCCTTTTCAACGCGATGCTCATGCAGAATTTCACCATTAGCCAAAATATAGCGAACTACGCCAACCCCGGCCATTTGAAAGGTTGTAGAGTGCGACCCGTATTCCTCAGCCTTTTGGGCCATAAGGCCAACATTGGAAACAGACCCTGCAGTTTTTGGATCTAACGAACCATTTTTTTTAAAAAATTTTATAGTTTCGTCATAAATCGGTGCATAGGAATTATCAGGAATAACGCATTTGCAATCTTGCGCGCTGCCATCTGGCCCCCAGCCTTTCCCACCAGCCCTAATCAGAGCTGGCATCGATGCATCTATAATCACATCGGATGAAACGTGGAAGTTACTCAAACCTTTGTCTGAATTAACCATGTAAAGCGGTGGATTTTTTGCAAAGCAAGTGATTAAACCCCCTTCCAATTCGCTGCGTGTCGCTGCTGGCAGGGTAGCAATACGAGCCTCAAGATCACTGAGACCTAGCTGATAATCTATTCCCAGTTCATCCAATATTGCGCCATTATCTCGAGCGAAATCTTCCAATAAAATGGCAACCGCATGACCAAAAATAATTGGGTCTGATACTTTCATCATGGTTGCTTTTAGATGCACTGAGAACAAAGTGCCCATTTGTTTTGCTTCAGCCAGCTGTTCACGCAAAAACACCCGTAATGCCCGAGCACTCATAAAAGACGCGTCGACAACAGTGCCGGCTTTTAAATTCAGTCCGTCTTTCAAAATGGTGATGTTACCATTGTCCTCTTCAAATTCAATTCTTGCGGTGCCAGCTTGGGTAGCGGTCAGTGTGGCTGATTTTTCGTTCGAAAAAAAGTCACCCGATGACATGGCCGATACATGGGTTTTTGACCCAGAGTCCCAGAGGCCCATCGAATGCGGGTTGTTTTGAGCATATATCTTGACAGCAGGCGCACTGCGCCGATCAGAATTACCCTCACGCAGAACTGGGTTGACCGCACTACCCTTAATCGCGTCATAACGCGCGGCTACGGACCGTTCTTCATCATTTTTAGGCACAACAGGGTAATCAGGTAAACGATAACCCTGTGCTTGTAATTCTTTAATGCAAGCCAATAGTTGCGGTATTGACGCTGAAATATTTGGTAGCTTTATCACATTAGCCTCAGGTTTTTTTACCCATTCACCAAGTTCGGCAAGATCATCCGACTTGCGCTGAGCCTCGCTTAGATAATCTGGAAAAGCGGCAATCACACGCCCTGCGAGGGAAATATCGCGGCGACCAATGGTTAATCCGGCTGCTCTCACAAAACGGTTAATTATTGGCAAAAGTGAAACGCTTGCAAGTTCGGGCGCTTCGTCGACCTTGGTATAAATGAGATCAGGGTAAAATGTGTCTACCATGTTTTATGCCTTTTTCCTTTGATCACCAGAACGCCGTCCTTTGGGTTCGGGCAAAACTAACAAACGGACTGATCAGCAGGCCGATAGGTTGTTAAGGTAACTATAATGCGGCCGAAACCGCCTTTAGAGCATCGGCCGCCTTATGAGCATTCGGCCCCCCAGCCTGAGCCATATCTGAACGCCCGCCGCCGCCGCCGCCGCCAAGCACAGCAGAACCAATTTTTACAAGGTCAATCGCATTTTTCTGATCGGTTATATCAGCGGAAACCGCCACCACAATTGACGCCTTGCCAGCATCAGTCGCGACAAGACAGATAACTGCTTTTTCAAGCGAAGATTTTATTTCATCTGCCATTGATTTCAATTCGCGTGCTGGTGTGTTTTCAAGCAAGCGCCCAACAAACGTCACACCATTGATAACTTCGCGGCCAATTCCAGTGCCTGCCCCGTTACCGGCACCACCGGCCGCAATTTTCCGTCGCAATTGGCTTATATCGCGCTCAGCCTTTTTTCGATCTTCAACAAGCTGGGCCACACGTTCAGAAAGCTGCTCGGGAGCGACCTTCAACAGATCAGCAGTTTTCGTCAAAATGGCATCACGGGCATCAATCCATTCAATAGCTCCTTGATGGGTGACTGCCTCAATCCGGCGAACACCTCCAGCGACGGCTGACTCCGAAATGATTTTTAGCAGGCTAATATCGCCGGTACGCTCCACATGTGTGCCACCACACAATTCAACCGACCAAGCTTTATTCATGTCATCAGAGGCCATGCCACCCATTTGCACAACCCTTACTTCATCGCCATATTTTTCACCAAACAGTGCTAAAGCCCCCAGCTCAATCGCAGCATTAGGCGTCATAATACGGGTTGTTACATCTGAATTCATCCTGATCCGCTCATTCACAATTTGCTGCACCCGATCCAGTTCATCAGCCGAAACCGCTTTCTGGTGAGAAAAATCAAAGCGCAAGCGATCTGGGTTGACGAGCGATCCTTTTTGCGCAACATGGTCACCAAGAACGAGGCGCAAAGCCTCATGCAACAAATGTGTTGCTGAATGGTTGGCCCGCAATCTAAGACGGCGCGCTACATCTATTTGCAAGCGAACATCTTGTCCTTTTACCAGCGTGCCAGAAACAATATCAATTTGATGGACAAAAATTCCTGATGGGGTTTTTTTCGTATCGGTGATCCGCGCCAAGCCACCATCCCAAGTAACCGTCCCAACATCACCGACCTGGCCACCTGACTCTGCATAGAATGGCGTTTGATTGACCAACATGCGGGCATTTCCACCTTTGCCAAGAGACTCAATCTCCGTATTTTCAAACACAAGTGCGGTAACTACCGCTTCAGCAGTATCTGAGCTGTACCCTAGAAATTCAGTGGGCTCCAACGTTTGCGACAAATCCATCCAAATTCTCTCAGTTGCACTATCGCCCGAACCGCTCCAAGCCCTTCGTGCGGTCGCCTTTTGTTCCTCCATAGCAGAGTTGAACCCGTCAATATCAACCTGCCAGCCATAGCCACGGAGAAAGTCTTGGGTCAAATCAAGCGGAAAGCCAAACGTATCATAGAGTTTGAAAGCAGTTGTCCCATCCAACGTGCCACCTGATGATTTGCCAGACACCTCATCATTTAGGATACGCAAGCCCCGGCCAAGCGTTTCCTTAAACCGAGTCTCTTCTAGCTTCAGCGTTTCGGTTATTAGCGATTGCGCCCGACCGAGCTCGCCATATTGTGTGCCCATTTCAGCAAGCAGTGCTGGTACCAGCCGGTACATAGTCGGGTCGACACACCCCATCTGATGAATATGCCGCATCGCTCGCCGCATAATGCGCCGTAGCACATACCCGCGTCCTTCATTAGATGGCAGCACACCATCAGCGATGAGGAAAGATGAAGCCCTCAAATGATCAGCAACCACTCGATGTGATATATTGTGGTCACCATCAGCTGTGGTACCCGAAACTTCAGCCGACGCTACGATTAACGCCCGCATGAGGTCAATGTCATAATTGTCGTGTTTATCCTGCAGAACTGCTGCAATTCTTTCCAGACCCATGCCTGTGTCAATTGAAGGCCGTGGCAAATTAATTCGTTTATCCGGCATCTGTTCGAACTGCATGAAGACCAGATTCCAAATTTCAATAAAACGATCCCCATCCTCATCAGGCGAACCGGGTGGTCCACCAGGTATATGATCACCATGATCATAAAAAATTTCCGAACAGGGACCGCAAGGACCGGTATCACCCATTGCCCAAAAATTGTCCGAGGTTGCAATCCGAATAATGCGATCATCGTCAAGACCAGCAATCTTTTTCCATAAGTTCGCGGCGTCTTCATCTTCGTGATATACCGTGACAAGCAGCTTTTTCGGTTCAAGGGCATATTCCTTGGTGATTAGATTCCACGCAAGCTCAATAGCGTTCTCCTTGAAATAATCGCCGAAAGAAAAATTACCAAGCATTTCAAAAAATGTGTGGTGCCGGGCGGTGTATCCAACGTTTTCAAGATCATTGTGCTTGCCACCTGCCCGCACGCATTTCTGCGAAGTTGAAGCCTTCACATAATCCCTTGTTTCGAGACCGGTAAAAAGATTTTTGAACTGCACCATGCCAGAGTTAGCGAACATCAAGGTGGGATCATTTTGTGGAACAAGAGGGCTGGACGCCACAACCTGATGACCGTTCTTTGCAAAATACTCTAGAAAAGTGGCACGAATATCATTCACACTCGACATGAGACTGCCCCTTACACTGCGTCTGTTTCACGGATACATGTATATCAACAGCTTTCTTAAAATATTGTGACGCAAATGGTTGTTTACCATTCTCAACGACTTAGCATTAACAAGCTGTCATGACTCTATCCGCAATTATCTACCCGCCACAGAGGGGTCTGTCTAGTTGAAGTTACGCTATAAGCAGGCTTTTTATATTACAAATGATTATATGAAAGTCCCTGCACTAAACGAGCCCATTAATTACGACTCATTTCAGAAAACTAAAATAAATAGTAGGGCAAGCAGGGCAAGCCGGCACTAGCTTTATTGTCAAATTTTCAAAAGTCGTTATTTCTTAATAACTTTGGACTCACACCTCTATCCAAAACCCCTATTCGGGTAAATCGGGCGAAACTGGCACTTGCGCGGCATCACTGTCGGCAATTGAATTATCAAGCAACTGATCGCCAACAAGACCTGCATTCTGCCGAATTGCGCTTTCTATCTCATTTGCAAGTTCTGGATTTTCACGAAGAAATGCCTTTGCATTTTCGCGACCTTGTCCAATCCGCTGGCCATTATAGGAAATCCATGCTCCAGATTTATCAACAATACCGGCGGCCACCCCCCAAATCCAACAACTCACCCATTTTAGAGATACCTTCGCCATACATAATATCGAATTCGATTGTGCGGAACGGGGCAGCAACTTTGTTTTTCACCACTTTCACGCGGGTCTGGTTACCAACCACTTCGTCACGATCCTTAATCGCGCCAATACGTCGAATATCTAAACGAACCGACGCGTAGAATTTCAGCGCATTACCACCTGTTGTGGTCTCTGGATTTCCGAACATGACACCAATTTTAAGTCTAATCTGGTTTATAAAGATCACCAAACAGTTAGAACGAGCAATTGATGAGGTTAGCTTTCTTAATGCCTGGCTCATCAAACGCGCATGAAGCCCAACATGGTGATCACCCATTTCACCTTCTAATTCCGCACGCGGTACCAACGCTGCAACAGAGTCGACAACAAGTACATCGACCGCACCCGAGCGCACAAGCGTATCAGTGATTTCCAATGCCTGCTCACCCGCGTCTGGCTGCGAGATCAGCAGGTCATCAATATTAACACCTAGTTTGCGCGCATAAACCGGATCAAGAGCATGCTCAGCATCAACAAAGGCGCATGTACCACCTTCCTTTTGGGCTTCTGCAACAGCATGAAGCGCAAGCGTTGTTTTTCCTGATGACTCAGGCCCATAAATTTCAATTATACGACCTTTTGGAAAACCGCCAATACCAAGTCCTATATCAAGACCAAGAGACCCTGTGGAAATGGCTTGCACGTCAACCGCAGACTCTCTCTGGCCCAGTTTCATAACCGAACCTTTACCAAAGGCCTTTTCAATTTGCCCAATGGCTGCCTCAAGCGCCTTGTTCTTTTCATCATTTTTCATTTTGATATCCACCACAGCACCATCCATCTAAGCCTCCTTACTTGCACAACCATTTGCCCCTGTCCACGCTTGTATTAAAACTTATCTTACAAGCGTAGAGTTTTGCTACTCGTTCTCTGCAGGGGCTGCATTATCGCCGCCCCATGCTCATAGTTTTGGTCTAAATTTATATTGTCACTTTTTATGTACTTGTTTTGTTCTTATTGCAAGTAAATTTTCATGTTTTGTTCTTTTTGTCAAACGTTAAGTTGTGCTGTGTAACTGATCGCGCCGTTTTGAGTTTCGCACTCTATGAATGCGTTATCAAAAAAGACCCAGTTAAAATCAAATTTTTAGGGTATCCGCAGTCGAAGCTATTGTAATTATGCCCTCCTCACTTCCGAGCAATCTGACAGAAAAGGGACAATCGGGTGGGCACAAAAAAAAGCAGTCGAAAACCGCTGGAGGGATTTTAGTCGTCGCGGTGCACCCGCTCCATGCGTTCATGGCGTTCTTGCGCATGCAAGCTTAATGATGCGATCGGCCTGGCCTCTAAACGGCGCAGGTTGATCGGTTCATCCGTTTCGATACAATAGCCATAATTACCATCCTCTATGCGGCGCAGCGCCGCCTCAATTTTTTGTAAAAGCTTACGCTCCCGATCCCTTGTTCTAAGGTCGAGCGCTGCATTGCTTTCAATTTGAGCCCGGTCCATTTGATCGGGTTGGTGCAAATTTTCCTGCGAAAGACCAGTAATCGTGCCGTTAGCATCATCCAACAATTCTGCCTTCCAAGCTTCCAGTTTACACTGGAAATACAATAGCTGCATCGGGTTCATAAACTCTTCGTCTTCGCTTGGCCGGTAATCTTCAGGAAGCATATTTTGTGCGATGGCACCCGACCTTACCTTGTTGATTTTTTCAACACCGGACTTCTTAGCTCTCGCTTTGTCAGAGCCACCCTTGACAGAAGATCCCTTCTCCATCACGCCAACTGGTAGGGTAATATTTTCTGACTTAGACTTTGCCGACTTATTTTTCATTTCATTACCTTCGCAATCAAATACAAGTGGTTTGAAACCTTAAAAGTGCGCTGTGAATTACACCGATTCATTGCATTCTGCAAGGGTTTTTCCCAGAGTATGTTGACCTTATTTTGCTCAACCAACAAAAAACATCACAAAAAAGTTAACCACGCAGGCGTGATTTATAATTAGGCTATTACCTGACCAGTTTATTTGCAGCACTGGGTATGCAGAGGTAATCATTAGTTTAAGAGAGCATGAGAGGTCTATCCCTGTCCGCCCCGAAAAGGGTGGGAAAAATTATAATTGATGTCAAAATAAGTTGGGTTTTATATTGTTTTACGAGTGAGAGGGTAGGACAGCGTGCTTTACTTCAACCTAGGTGATTTTGTAATTCATCCAAAACAACCCGAATGGGGGCTCGGTCAAATTCAGTCAATTGTGGGAATGAATGTAACAGTGAACTTTGAACATGTTGGAAAACAATTGATAAATTGCGCTCTCATCACATTGGAGGTCGTTCCGCAATCGCGGAAGCGGCAAAAAACCTTCAAACAGAGCAGGTAAATAGCGGCAATTTCATCGACTAGAGCGAGACTGGATGTCGCATTGAAAGCAGCATGATATTTTGGCATGAATTCACTTTCCTAACTTCTGTAATGTTACCATAACTAGTGTGTCGTCAGGCATAACGTTCTTTTGTGTTGCCATAATTAAGGCAATTTTTATTGGATGTTCTGGAGAACCGTTTTGGATTATAACGGGATATTCAAAAGTAGGCTGAATAAGTTGAAAGACGAGAGCCGCTACAGGACATTTATTGAACTTGAGCGACAAGCAGGCCGGCATCCTCACGCCCAATTGAATAGTCCTGTTGGCTCAACGGATGGATAATTGTGCTGATTAGACAAACAAAACAATTACGTTTTAGTGTGGGGACTAGAATTTAATTATCCCTAACCTTACATTATCAAAATAAACCGGGGTTTTTTACGCTGCTATTCCCAGTTTTGATCGGCGCACTTTACAAAAGCGCGTCGGTATTTTTTTAATTACGCGCTATTGATGGAATAAAATCATGCCTATCACCCCTGTCCCGCCCGACCATCCAGAATTTTTCGGTAGAGGAAAAACGGGCTTATTGCTTGTTAATCTTGGCACGCCCGATGGCACTGATACCAAATCGATGCGCCGCTATTTAAAACAGTTTTTGTCAGACCGCCGGGTCATCGAAGTACAACGCCTTCTCTGGTGGATCATTCTCAATGGCATTATTTTAAATGTCCGACCTCGTAAATCTGGCGACGCCTACGCGCGCATCTGGCTGAAAGATGACCCAGACGGATCGCCTCTTCGCAAGATCACCCGCCTGCAGGCCAAACATGTGGCAAAAAGCTTTCAAAACGATGATCTAATAACCGATTATGCCATGCGATATGGCAACCCCTCAATCCACCATCAAATGCAAAAGCTGCAAGACGCCGGATGCAGCCAAATTTTGGTGATGCCACTGTATCCACAGTATGCCGCATCAACTACGGCGACCGTGAATGATGAGGTTTTCAAATGGGCGCTTGGTTTAAGATGGCAACCCGCCATTCGCACTGTACCGCCATGGCATGATCATCCTGTATACATTGAGGCTTTAGCAGACTCTGTGCTGGCCTCGATAAAGCAAAACGGAAAGCCGGATGATCTAGTTGTGTCATTCCATGGTATTCCAAAAAGCTATTTTGTGTCCGGTGATCCCTATCATTGCCAATGTATGAAAACCGCTCGCTTGTTGCGCGAAAAATTAAAATGGGACGAGGAACATTTTCATCCTACTTTCCAATCGCGTTTTGGGTCGGAACCATGGTTGCAACCTTACACTGACAAAAGCGTGGTTGCACTGGCTCAAAACGGTACAAAACATGTCGCGGTGATGGCACCTGGTTTTGTAGCAGATTGTCTGGAAACGCTGGACGAACTCGATATTGAGCTACACGAAGAGTTTATCGAACATGGCGGAGAAAAGTTTACCTACATTCCTTGCCTCAATGACAGCCCGGCAGGGATGATGGTAATTGAACAAATCGCTGTGGAAAACCTCAGCGGCTGGGTTAACTCACCCAAAAAACGAAAACAATAAACCAAAGCCTTTTATTTTTCGAACAAGGGTGCTATATCCATCAACATTGAGCCGGAACCGCCGTTAAACGGTTCCAAGTGTTAGATACATTGGCTGGTAAAAGATCATCAAACGTCCGTTATATGGTGCTTAAATATATTACGTATTATTAAAGTCTCCATTAGCCGGCGGTTTGATAGGCCAATAGTTTGTTGACTTTTTTAACACTTCTTGATGCTCACATGCGGCGTTTGTGTAGTGGTAAGACCTTAGCCTTCCAAGCTAAAGACGCGGGTTCGATTCCCGCACGCCGCTCCAATTTTTGGAATTAACGGCTCCCGGACCGGAGACCACGGTTCAAGGGACCAAAGAGCCTCTCTCTGTTAACTTTGCTATTGATTATAGGGTTGAAACACAAGGCGCACAGGCTTGTAACTCTGACCAAAAGTTTACTGGATGGTTTGGGGTCTAATGGCGCCCGATAACAGACCCACTTTTCCTCAGGGAGAGAACTAGCGCCAGTTTGAAAAAACTGGCGCTAGAATGTTTAAGTTACACGACGTCGTCAGTAGGAGCGTCATCTGCAGGGGCGTCAGCTGCCGCAGCGTCGGCGGCGTCAGCAGCTGTATTAGCAGCTTCCATGCCTTCAGCCATATTTGCAGAAGCTGCGGTATCCATAGCAGCCATTGCTCCATCAAACTCACCGCCCATTGGGGCACCGCCCATTGGGTCACCGCCCATTGGAGGACCACCCATAGCATCTCCCATCGGGTCGCCTCCCATCGGAGGTGCACCCATGGGATCACCCATCGGAGCCATGCCATCAAGAGGGCTTCCACCTGCCGCAGCGCCATCCCCCCATGCAGGCGGAGGCATACCATCACCATCCATGTCCGCCATTGGTCCTGGTCCACCAGGCATCATTTCAGCCTGAGCGGGACTCATGGCAGCTGCTGCATCTGGTGGGCACATTTCCATATGCATCGGACCCATACCGCCCATAGCGTCTGGCGGGCACATTTCCATATGCATTGGTCCCATGCCGCCCATCGCTTCAGGTGGCATCATATGCATCATAGGTCCGTCCATCCCAGCCATAGCTTCAGGTGGCATATTGCCCATATGATCGGCATTCATACCACCCATGCAATGAGGTGGCATCTGGCCCATCATGTCAGCATCCATACCGGCCATCGCTGGTGGTGGCATCATCTCCATATGCATTGGACCCATACCTGCCATTGCTGGTGGCGGCATCATTTCCATATGCATTGGTCCCATACCGCCCATCGCTTCTGGTGGCATCATGTGCATCATAGGACCATCCATACCGGCCATCGCTTCCGGTGGCATGTTGCCCATATGATCAGCAGTCATACCGCCCATAGCATGAGGTGGCATGGCCTCCATCATCGGTGCAGTCATACCGCCCATCGCTTCTGGTGGCATATTGCCCATCATGTCAGCATTCATGCTACCCATGGCTTCTGGAGGCATTTGGCCCATCATGTCAGCATTCATGTCACCCATGTCTGGTGGCATAAATGGATCAGCTGCTTGACCGCCTATCTCGAAAGCTTCTGCAGGGCTAGAGCCATTTGCAATTGCCTCCTGAAATGCTGCTATACCTGCATCCATGGCTTCTGGTGGTACGTTAGCCCAATCCACTTCAGCAACAGCTTCAACAGGAATTTGCGTTAGCATGCTCATATCCATGCCGGCGATGGCCTCTGGTGGCATCGCTGCCATCATGTCACCGTAGGCGCCAGCCATAGCTTCTGGTGGGCACGCGCCCATCATGTCAGCATCCATACCAGCCATACAATCTGGTGGCATGTTACCCATATGGTCAGCCGTCATGCCAGCCATTG
>QCPZ01000007.1 GCA_003212345.1 SAR116 cluster bacterium AG-447-A06 | reverse complement strand
TGATCAAGAATGGCCGTAGAGGCAGTTTGTCATGCCATTTGCAAATTGATGGCACACAGGGCCATGTTGCCTATCCGCATCTCGCTGATAATCCCATTACGCGGCTGTTGGCAATGCTGGAACCGGTAAACGGAACCGAACTTGATGGCGGCAATGAATACTTTGACCCATCTACTGCCAATGTCACAAGTATCGATACGGATAATGCTGCCGGCAATGTAATACCGGCTATGGTGACTGCTAAATTTAACATTCGTTTTAATACAAACTATGAATCTGATGACCTGATTGGCTGGCTAGAAGAACATTTTGAACGGGTCGGAGGCCCGTGGCACGCCACTTGGCGAACATCGGCTGAGCCTTTTGTGACGCCAGTTGGGACCCTGACAGATTTGATGCAGGGTGCTGTTGAGACGGTTACGGGACAAAAACCGATTCTATCAACCAGTGGTGGCACCTCGGATGCGCGTTTTATAACAACGATATGTCCAGTAGTCGAATTTGGCCTTGTTGGAAAAACCATGCATCAGATTGACGAACATGTTCACGTTGCCGATATCGATCAATTGGTCAAAGTTTATCATGAAGTGCTGGTCCAGTTTTTTAAGGATAGTTCATGATGGTACAAATGCCCAACCTGTCTCCGTCGGCATTAATTAGGATGGTTAGCGTGACCTTTATGGTTCTTTGTGGTCGTAGGCCTGCGATTGGTAGCTTTGATACCAGTCCGCAAGGGCTTTGGCAGGCGGTGGCGAGTTCGGTTATTTTTACCATTCTGGTAACAATCTATCCGGCACTTGAGGCTACGCCAAGATTATTTATATCGGCAATTATCCTTCAATTCATTGGCATTGTGCTGTTAGTCCTGGTGTTTGACATTTTCTTGAAAGCCATTAACCGACCCGCAAAATTTTTGCCCTTCACTGTTCCTTTTCTATGGGTTGAAAATTTGCAACAGCTGTTTGGTGGCATAATTCAGAATATTGTTGTGATTACGGGTGATCAAAGCGTTATGATCTTGATTCTGCTGGTTGCCATTTGGACATGTTATTGGTTGTGGCGCATTGGCCGCGATATTGTTGGTAAAGGTGGCTGGGTGGCTGCTAGTTTTATTGCCTTGTCATTTGTAATTGATGTCGTGCTTTTGTATATGCTGCAAGCAAGGCTTCTTTAAATCTTCGGATAATCAACGCCAACAAGGTAGAGGCCATGGGCCGGTGCGGTTGGGCCAGCAGCCCTGCGATCAACGGCCTCAAGCGCAGTTTTCACATTATCAGGATGCCATTTTCCGGCACCTACAAAGGCAAGGGTTCCGGTGATGTTGCGCACCTGATGATGCAGGAACGATCGAGCTTCGGCATGAATATGAATCTCTTCACCGATGGTCTCAATATCAAGCCGGTCAAGCGTGCGAAAGGGTGTTTCTGCTTGACATTGGCTTGCCCTAAAGCTGGTAAAATCATGATGTCCCAACAAATGTTTGGCAGCTCTTACCATAAGCTTTGGATCAAGCTTGTGCTTGTGATGCCAGACGCGGCCTGAGTCAAGCGCAGGTGGCTGTCGCCGTGGTAAAATACGGTACAGATAGCGCCGCCCGACAGCACTGAAGCGTGCGTGAAAATCCCTGGGTACTTGGGATGCGCTTTGGATTGTAACCGGCACGGATGAAAGGTGTGCATTCAGGGCTTCCATTATCCGGTTCGCGGTAAATTTTTCTGGCACATCAATATGTGCTACCTGGCCGGTCGCATGTACACCCGCATCCGTACGCCCAGCCCCAACAACTGCCACCGGCGCATGAATAAAGGCTTTTGCCGCATCTTCGATTGCGGTTTGAACACTCGGTCCATTTTCTTGGCGTTGCCAACCAACAAAGGGTCCACCATCATATTCTATTGTGATAAGGATGCGCCGTGTCATTGGCTGGTCGAGTCCAGAAGCTCACCGATAACAAGGCCTGCCCCATTTAGAAAATCACCTGCCGCCATCGCAGATTTTCCAGCTGGTTGCAATTGTTCAACAGCTAGCGCATCATCACCGCATCCAATTATCATTGCTCCGTCATCATCACGGCATAGAAATTTGCCAGCTATGGGGTTGGCCTCGATATTCAATGTGGTTTCCGCAAGGCTGATAGGGCGCGCTTGCAAAATTCGCAGCCGTCCCTTTGGTCCATTGCACCACGCCCCGGGGTTAGGCGAAAAGGCACGGATATGATAATCGAGCATTGCGGCAGAACGCGTCCAGTCAATCATCGCATCTGTAGAGGTAATCTTGGTTGCATAAATCAATCCATTTTCAGATTGAGGGACTGGGGACCCAAGGCTTTTGGGAGCAGCATCAATGATGTCACAAAGACAAGACGCGGTCAGGGCTGCGAGCCGGTCATGGAGGCTGCTAGTCGTTTCAGTATTGCTGATTTCAATACGGCTTACGCCGACGATGGGGCCGGTATCAAGCCCTTCTTCCATCAGCATCGCTGATATGCCGGTTTTTGTGTCGCCGGCTTCAATGGCACGTTGTATTGGTGCCGCTCCACGCCAGCGTGGCAACAGCGACGCGTGACCATTCAAACAGCCAAAGCGTGGAATAGCCAGAACCGCAGCTGGTAATAGCAATCCATATGCTACAACGACAAAAAGATCAGCCTCATGGCTGGCAAGCTGGGCTTCTATTTCGGCAGATTTTAGATTATCAGGGGTGAATAGAGGTAGGCCTGTTTTCAGTGCATAATTTGCAGTAGGCACAGGAGTGATTTTCATCCCCCGCCCTGATTTTTTTGCAGGTTGGCTATAGACCGCACACACGTTGTGAGTTCTTGCCAGCCGATCTAGGCAGGGAATAGCGAATTCAGGGCTGCCCATGAAGACGATTCGCAATTTTGACTTTGATTGGTTTGTTGGCGCTCTTACAGTGCCTGGTATCGTGGCTGAAACAGAGGCATGCATGGTTGGGTCTACCCTATTTGCGCGACGTGGGTTGCCGCATTTCCTTCATAACTTTTCGCATAATCATATCGCGTTTCAATCGGGAGATGTGATCAATAAATAGAACCCCGTTCAGGTGGTCAATTTCATGTTGAACACAGGTGGCAAGGAGGCCAGTAGCAACAAGCGATTGGCTCGCCCCATTCTCATCAAGATACTGCACCTCTACTTCGGCTGGACGTTCAACATCGGCGGTCTGGTCGGGGATTGAAAGACAACCCTCTTCGAGAATGGTGCGAGTATCTGATATGCGTAGGATTTCTGGGTTAATCATTTTTATTAATTCAGGCTCATCATCCTTGCCGCAATCTATCACAATGACGCGCTGGCTTATATTAACCTGCGGGGCTGCAAGGCCAATGCCGGGCGCATCATACATAGTTGCCGCCATGTCATCTAGCAGTTGGCGCGTGCCGTCTGTGATTTCGGCAACCGGAATCGCAGCCTGCCGTAAAATTGGGTCGGGTACTTTAATTATTGGCATAAGCTTGGCTGTGGCTAGCATGAGTTCATGTTCCCAAAACTTAAGTATAGTCGCTGCCAATGGGCAAGCATAGTGCAGTTTTTACGCTATTCTGGCGAACTTATTTCGCCATTGACCTTGGCAATAACTCATGGATTAGAAGATGGTGCCGTTGCAGTCAAGTTACTAGCGTGGCAAACTCTGACCAGATAATAACGGGCGCACGCGGTAAAAGCCTTGAAAAGGTGATTTGAATGGTCTTGGCAGAAATGATTATGATTGCGGTAACGCTTGTAGCTCTTGGTTTGGCTTTGGCGGCGTTTAGGCGCGGTAAACCAGCAGAAAACGAAAAAGATTTCGCCGAATTACGCGGTCAATTATCACAAATAACAACCCAGTCACACGAGTTACAGCGCCTGATCGCCGAACAAATGGCACAAAGCGAGGGTCGGTTGAGCAACCGACTGGAAGAATCACTTCGTGATCAGGGTGAACGCACCACCAAATCACTTACCGGCATGGCGGAAAAACTTGCGGTCATTACCGAGGCTAACACCCATATTTCCGCGTTGTCTAGTCAGGTTACCCAGCTTCAGAATGTGCTGTCAAACAAGCAGGCACGCGGAAGTTTTGGCGAGGTGCAGTTGGAAAACCTGGTGCGTGATGCCCTGCCCGAAAATGCCTTTGATTTTCAGGCAACGCTTGTCAATGGCAAACGGGTTGATTGCCTGTTGCGTTTGCCGAATCCACCCGGGCCTATTTGTATTGATTCGAAATTCCCACTCGAGGCGTTTCGGCGGTTAACTGGTGCGGGTAATGATAATGACCGCGATGCCGCCCGCCGGGCATTGGAAATTGATGTTAAGAAACATATCCAAGAAATTGCGGAAAAATATATTATTCCCGGTAAAACGGCCGAAAGTGCCATATTGTTTTTGCCATCTGAGTCCGTATATGCCGAAATTAATATCCAATTACCTAAGATGGTTGAGGCCAGCCGTAAAGCCCGTGTTTATATGGCAGGGCCAGACAATCTGATGCTGTTGCTGCATACGGTGCGAGCAATTTTGCGGGATGCGCGGATGCATGAGGCAGCTGGATTAATCCAGACACAGGTTGATCTGATGATGAAGGATGTACACCGTCTTGAAAATCGGGTGGTTAAGCTGGCCACACATTTTTCCCAAGCTGAGCGTGATATTTCCGACATTCAAACATCAACTCGTAAAATCATTGCCCGTGGTGATAAGATTGATGAAATTGAAGTTCTGGAGGTGGAAGAGGTCACCCCGCCACCGCAAAAGCCTGACTTGCTTGGCTAGATATTACTGCGGTATTCGGCTTTTGTCTCTTTACAGTTTATGCATTGCTTTATGAAACCAAGCCGAAATCGTTTAGTTAGCTCTCCAGCTTAGCGCGTGCTTTTAAGGCCTGTGCTAGTGTGCCATCATCCAGATAGTCTAGTTCGCCGCCAACCGGCATGCCATGCGCCAACCGGGTTATATCGAGCGGCAATTCAGCCAGCTTTTCGCCAATATAATATGCTGTTGTTTGCCCATCGACAGTTGCTGACAGTGCGAGAATCACCTCCTGCGTTCCGTCTATGCTGGCCCTGCGTACCAAGCGGTCAATATGCAAATCTTCTGGCCCGCGCCCGTCTAGTGCACTAAGCGTGCCGCCAAGAATATGATAAAGCCCACGATAAACCGCTGCCCGCTCCATTGCCCATAGATCGCCCACATCTTCCACTACACAAATGCGGCTTCGGTCGCGGCGGGTATCACCGCAAATGCTGCACTGATTTGTAATATCAAGATTACCGCATTCAGTACAAGGTCGAACCTTGTTGGCAACATCATGCATTTCTTCGGAGAGAGGCAGCATCAACCTTTCGCGGTTTTTAAGCAAAAATAAAACTGCCCGCCGTGCTGAGCGTGGACCAAGCCCGGGAAGGTAACCAAGTTTGCGAATGAGATTTTCCAAAGAATCATGCATGTTAGAAGGGTAAATTAAAGCCTGGCGGCAGCGGCAAGCCACCCGTAATATCGTTCATCATTTTGGTTTTTTCTTCGGCGGCCTTTTGAAGCGCGTTATTGGTTGCAAGACAAATCATATCTTCCAGCATTTCAGTATCTGCTGGGTCCAGCGCATCTCGGCCAAGTTTTAGCTTTGCCAGTTTTCCATTCCCGGTGACGGTTGCGCTTACCACTCCGCTGCCAACAATGGCGGTAAATTCTTTGTTAGAAAGGTCCCCTTGCATGGCCTTAAGCCGGCCTTGCATGTCATGCATTTTTTTCATCATACCTGCCATATTCCGCATCACCCTAACATCTCCTCGTCATCAGCATTTGTTCCCAAAAGCGCATCATTACTGCCAACTGTGATTTCAGTGATTGTGGTTTCTGGGTTTTTAATTTCATCAATACTTGCCCCAGGAAAAACGTCTAATATACGTGCTACAAGAGGTTCATTAGCAATTGCATCACGCAGTTTTTCATCACTTTCATGCTGATGTTCGGCAAGTGTTTTCTCGCTACCAAACTCGGATAACGATACGAACCAACGTTGGCCCGTCCACTGATTAAGGAAGCCTGCAATATCTCCTGCTAATTGATCCGGCGCTGCACCGGCAAGGGCAATTTGCAAATTGCCCGGTTGCAACGAGACTAGCCGCACGTGGTTACGAATCCGCGCCGCGAGAAGCATTTCACCTTTGGTTTCGGCAAGATCAACAATGCTGTTAAGCGATGTTAGCTCCATCATCGCTGGATTGAACTGGTCCGAATCAGGTTGCTCTTGGGCACGCTGTGCGGAGGGCGCTGGCATATTTGAATCTGGTGTCCTTGTTGTTTGTGCTGTGCTAGGTGACTCGTTTGGCGTTTGGGGTATTTTTTGCATTAATTCTGCTGGCGTTGGCATTTGCGCCGCGTGGGCCAGCCGAATAATCAGCATTTCGCAAGCAGCGGCTGGATTTGGCGCTTGTCCTAATTCAGCATGCCCTTTTAATAGCAACTGCCAAGCCCGTCCAAGCCGTGCAATGCCCGCCTTGGCAAGGCCCGCTACCATGGCGCGCTCACTTTCTATCAACGCCTCATCGGTGCCGCCTGCAGCCTGCATGCTCGCCAAATGAATTAAATCCAATAGATCTGTGACTAGCGCTTCAGGTTCGCTGCCACGACTATAAGCGGCCTCAAAAGCGGCGAGTGCGACCCCACAATCGCCATTCATTGCTGCGGAAAGTATGGTATGTGACTCACTGCGGCCAGGCTTACCCAGCATATCCGCTACTAGATTGTTGGTCAGCTTATCAGCGGCCATTGCAGCGGCTTGATCCAACAAGGATAGCGCGTCTCGAACCGATCCTTCGGCAGCCCGAGCAATGGCGGCAAGTGCATCCGTATCCGCTGCAATGAATTCGCGCTCGCAAATCATGCTAAGATGCTTGGTTAACATGGCAGCTGGGACCCGTCGCAAATCATAACGCTGGCACCTTGATAGGATGGTGACCGGCACTTTACGAATTTCCGTGGTGGCAAAAATGAATTTTACTGCATCGGGTGGTTCTTCCAATGTTTTTAGCATTGCATTAAACGCGCTTTTTGACATCATGTGAACTTCATCAATGATGTATATTTTGTACCGAGCCGATACTGGACGATAACCCACACCCTCAATAATTTCTCGCGCATCATCAACGCCGGTATGGCTTGCGGCATCAATTTCCAGCACATCAACATGGTGGCCAGTGGCGATTGATTGGCAAGGCTCACACATGCCGCAGGGTTCCAGCGTTGCGTCGCCAGTTCCATCAGCGCCAATGCAATTCAGGCCTTTCGCCAAAAGTCGTGCGGTTGATGTTTTCCCAATGCCACGCACACCGGTAAGCACGAAAGCATGTGCCAGCCGCCCCAATGACAATGCGTTGCCTAGTGTGCGAACAAGCGCGTCCTGACCGATCAATTCAGAAAAGGTATTTGGACGGTATTTGCGGGCCAATACGCGGTAAGCTGGCTGGGCGGTGTCAGTCATCGGCTAGTAAACACCTACTCTTTTTCTTTTTGCCAAAAACGCCATTAGTTAGCGGAAGACTGGACGACCCGTAAACATCCTACTGCGGCTGCTTCCTCTCGGACCTGACCGAATTGGTAGGTGCAACGTCCAACCAGCCTTCCTATCTATCTATATGAAACAAAGCGGCGGTTGGAACAAGTTTTTTATGTGTAAAGGCGGGCGGATTATAACAAAGGAGCTTATGACCGCGCTGGGCTTGCCGGATAAGTGCCAAGCACATGGACCTCGTCCTTGGTGCAGTAAAAGCGCAGCTCCTCCAACGCATTTTGCATTTGTGGATCGTCAATATGTGCCTCAACATCGACATAGAATTGGGCCTGCTCCGAAACACCAGCTCGAATGTAGGACTCAAGCTTAGTCATGTTAATTCCGTTGGTGGCAAATCCCCCCAGAGACTTATATAGTGCAGCCGGCACGCTTCGTAGTTGAAACACAAGCGTTGTGATCATGCGGCTTCCACGTTCAGGATTTGATGGTTGTGATGCCATCAGTAGAAAGCGAGTGGTATTGTGTTTGTCATCCTCGGCAGACTCAAATAAAATGTCCAGATCATATATTTCAGCCGCTAGCCGGGATGCAATAGCACCAACTTTTGGGTCGTCTGACTCGGCCACATCCTTGGCAGCCCCAGCTGTATCAGCATGCATAACAGGCGTCAGCCCGAGTCCCCTAATACGATTCCGGCATTGCGCCAAACCTTGTGCATGGCTGTGAACATGGGTCAGGTCCTCCAGTTTGGCCCCCCGCGGTGCCATGATGTGATGGTTAACTCGCTGAAAATGCTCACCGGTGATGTAAAGGCCAGACGATGGCAACAGATGATGGATATCAGCGACCCTGCCAGCAATTGAATTTTCCACAGGAACCATCGCCAATCCAGCGCGGCCCTCTTCAACTTCGTTCAACATATCCTCAAATGACGCGCAGGCAACCGCCTCCATACCTGGCTTAACCGCCTGGCACGACATATGCGAATAAGACCCGGGCACTCCTTGAAAGGCGATTTTGTTAACTGCGTCTGACAAAAGGGTTTCCTTCAAACAAAAACGGAACGCCATAATAGCTGATCATTTGATCTGTTTACCATTCAGGCCTGATGCGCTGTTTTACGGGGGCTGCGTTGTGCTGTCAATCGCCCTGCTTTGCAGCTGCGGCTCGAAGGCGGGCTGCCTCAAGGTCTTCAGCGGTATCGATCCCTCCCGGTGCGGTGGCGATTTTGCCAACGGTAATCGCCATTCCCAATTCAAGTGCGCGTAGCTGTTCAAGCTTTTCGGCAAGCTCAAGTTTTGATGGTGGCTGGCCAACAAAGCGGGCCAGCGCATCACGTCGCCAGCCATAAACGCCAATATGATGCCAGAGGGTTTTGGTGCCGGTGGGAACCGCAGCTCTGCTAAAATAAATCGCTTTGCCAAAGGTTTCATCTTGCCAGCTTACTACTGCCTTTACTACTTGGGTAAGTGAGGCTTCATCCTGGCTTGCTGGTGTCACAAGAGTTGCGAGATCAGTATCACCCTGATCAAGAATGACTCCCAACAAGTTTGGAATATCTGGTGATAAATCAGGCAAATCACCTTGCAAATTTAGAATCTGTGAAATGTTTTTATCAGGATCTATTGTTTCGACGGCTTCGAATACACGGTCTGATCCAGACGGGTGGTCAGTCCTCGTCATTACCGCTTTGCCACCCAAAGAACTGATAACATTGGCAATATCGCGATCATCTGTCGCGACATAAACTGGTGCAATATCGGCTGCGATTGCGCGTTCCCATACCAGCTGGATCATAGGTTTTCCACCTATCTCAGCAAGAGGCTTGCCCGGCAAACGACTTGCTGCGAGGCGAGCAGGAATAATGATGATTTTTTTGTTATGTTTTATCATGATCTTGGCAATTCATCACAAATGTTGGTTTTAGGCAAAGTAATTTGTCGAAATAACGCGGTGTTGCATTACTTAGGGGTTGAGAGGTGGCCAGAATTTCGCTAATTAACCAAAGGCCACAAGGTTGTTTGGCCATATGTTTTTTAATGCTGGGGTTGTGCTTGTTTGAGCTGGCTCAAATTGGGAGCCCGGATTTGGGAGTGACGCATGGATGAATTGCGCTTGAATAAACTGTTTGCAGCGTTTTTATTTGCCGCCTTGTTGCTTATGGCCGGCATTAAAATTGCCGATATCATGGTTCCGCACCAAAAGCTTGCCCAAAATTCATATGTAATTGAGGTTGCGGAAACAACTGAGTTGGTAGCTGTTGCAGCCGTTGAAACTGGGCCTGAGCCCATTTTGGCAATGCTTGCCGGAGCTGATCTTGGCGCTGGTGAAAAATTGTCCAAGAAATGCTCAGCCTGTCATGTGTTTGACGCTGGTGGCAAAAATAAAGTGGGGCCAGCGTTGTGGAATATCGTGAATCGGCCGATGGCGGCAGTTGATGGGTATGCCTATTCTGATGCACTTGCAGGTTTTGGTGGCAATTGGGATTACCAGTCACTAAACGCATTTCTAGCGAAACCAAAAGTCTACATTAGCGGCACAAAAATGAATTTTGGTGGATTGAAAAAGCCGAAAGATAGGGCGAATCTGATCGCTTGGATGCGGGCAAAGGCTGATAGCCCAGCCGCGCTGCCAACTGCTGATGATATTGCATTAGAAGGTGGGAATTAGCACATCTAACATGACGCCTGGCTTGACCGTCTCTGCCGGCCAGTGCACGCCAACTGATATGATTGCATTCCTGGCCGGTTTACCGTTGGTAAGTCGGCCCATTATTACTAAATGGTTTCGGCAAAATCCCAAAACAGAAACTAAGTCAGACTCATCACCTGTAACGATTGCGGACCGTACGGTTGAAACCGCTTTGCGAGTGGCAATCACGGAACGGTTTCCCGCAGATACAATCAGTGGCGAAGAATTCGGGCCCGATGATAGAAGTGATCCAAGCAAAGGGGTCAGGAGTTCTTACCGATGGGTCATTGACCCAATTGATGGCACCAAGGCATTCATTAGTGGGAAGCCTGCCTTTGGAACACTTGTTGGCTTGCTGCATAATGATTTGCCGGTTGCGGGGCTTGTTGATATGCCTGTTTTCGATGAATGTTATATTGGCCTGAACGGATTTGGGGCGGCAATTACAGCGCAGTTGAATGGTGCGTTAATAGTTCCCAATGGACAAACGAAGCTTGCAAATGCTCGGCTTGCTACAACATCACCGCGCGCCCTAAGCCCCTCTCGTCTGGCTGATTTTGATCGTCTTGCGGATCAAGTTGCGATTACAAATTATGGTGGAGATTGTCATAATTACGCGCTTCTTGCTGCCGGTCACATTGATCTTGTGATGGAAGATAGCCTTGCTGGTCACGATATCATGGCGGTGGCTGCGCTTACGGAGGCCGCGGGGGCAACTGTGACCGATCTTGCTGGACAGCCTATTAGGGATGGTCAATCAACAGATATTCTGGCCGCCGCAACCTCACAATTACATCAAGCAGCGCTGTCTGTAATCTCACAAACCAGGCGATAGTCCTAGCCAAACAATATTGATGGATACAAGGGAGGTATTATGACAGTTATTGGATTTTATGGCTCGTCCGAAATTAAGGGCTGGCGTATGAAACTCTCGCAATACCTAAATGATTTTACCATTGTTGACCTGGTTTCGGCTGAGGGTGAGCAGGCCGATATTGCTCTCGTTTGGGCGCCACCCGCAGGCCAGCTCACAAAAATGCCGAATTTGCGTGGCATTATTATGCAGGGCCAAGGTGTTGATTATATGATGGCAGATAAAACCGTGCCGCGGGACGTACCTCTTGTACGGCTGGTCGATCCTGATATGTCGAATGCTTTGAGCCATTGGGCGATTCTGGCCGCATTGGATTTCTGGCGTGATGCACCGCATTACCGAGCCTGTCAGGCGTCTTCGAACTGGCAGCCTATTGCGCAACGCCGAGCAAGTGGAGCCAAGGTTGGCATTATGGGTGTTGGAGCAATTGGTGGACTTGTGGCGCAGCGTTTTGCCGGCCTTGGCTTTGATGTTCGGGGCTGGGCACGAAGTCCGCGTCAGATTGCAGATGTTAAGGTTTTTGCTGGTGACAAAGGGCTAGCCCCGTTTCTTGACGGTTTGGAAATATTGGTATCTGTCCTGCCGTTAACACCCGCAACAAGGGGTATTATGAATAGCGATATGTTCAACCAGCTTGCCAAGGGGGCCTTTATCATAAATGGCGGCCGCGGTGCCCAACTGGTTGAAGATGATTTACTTGATGCGATTGGTTGTGGGCAGATTGCTGGGGCTGCCTTAGATGTGTTTGCAACCGAGCCATTGCCTGCAAATCATCCATTCTGGGCACATCCAGCTATTACGGTCTGGCCCCATGTTGCAGCGCAAACCAACCCGAATACCGCCGCCCAGCAGGTTGCTGCCGCAATCACCGCCATTATGGCTGGGATTGAACCCGAAAACCGCGTTGATTGGCAGCGTGGCTATTAGCGTTTTTTGAAGGACTCGATAAAACCGTATAATGCTCGAAGCCCCATTGCCTCGCCGCCTTTTGGCCGTCCTGGACGCGATGCTAGGTTCCAAGCCATAACATCAACATGTGCCCAGTTGCTGGACTTGCCAGCGAACCGGCGTAAAAATAGTGCCGCTGTAATGGCTCCGCCATAACCAGAGAGACCAGTACTTGATAAAGCAGCATAACCAGCATCTAGATGACGGTCATAATCATCAAATAGCGGCAGACGCCATAATGGATCCTGCTGTGCTGCAGCCGCATTTAGAATGGCAGTGGCCGTCTGATTATCGTTGCAGAACAATGCCGGTAATTCCGTCCCCAAGGCCACTCGTGCGGCCCCTGTTAGCGTTGCAAAATCAATCATGAAGTCAGGTGTGTCTTCTAATGCATGAGTAATTGCATCGGAAAGAATTAGTCGGCCTTCAGCATCTGTATTGCCAACCTCAACCTTGATGCCAGCCCGCGTATCAATAATATCCAGTGGGCGCATGGAACGGTCTGAAACGGCATTTTCTGCTGCGGCAACAAGCAGGCGAAGCTGGATATCAAGTCCGCTTTCCATCAGGGCTGCGGCAAGGCCAAGAGCTATCGCTGCCCCACCCATGTCCTTTTTCATCATTTCCATTGCTTTCGACGGCTTTAGATCAAGCCCTCCTGAATCAAAGGTAATTCCTTTACCGATCAAGGTAATTTTTGGACCGGTTGTGCCCCAGCGGAGATCCATGAGGCGTGGCGCAATTTCGGCGGCACGCCCCACTGTGTGAATGGCGGGAAACCCGCTTTCCAATGTCTTGCCGCTATGGGTTTTTATTATGGCCTTGTATGATTTTGCCAGTGAGACCATCGCTTCTTCTATCGCGGCTGGTGTCATGTGATTTGGTGGCTGGTTGATTAGGTTACGGCACAGATAAATACCGTGTAACTGGCCAAGGAGGCGCCGCGTGTGAACTCCTGCTGGGATTATCAGACAATTTGTCGGGGCTGGTGTTGTGGCCCGATAGTGGTGAAAGCGGTATTGCCCTAGCCCCCAGCCAAGAGCCAAAAATTCAAGTGATTGGTTGGATAAATTGGCGTTGTGACCAACAAATTGCCATTGGCCAATGGGTAAATTAGCTGCAATCAAAGCACCATCCCATACGGCGTGACCGCCAAGAATACCAATCGCAAAATCAATCTGTCCATCAACTGCGGCAAAGGTAATAGCTTTGCCAGGCTTCGCGTTAAAACCTTGTGCGGTAACCCATGCTTGTTGAGCATTGCTGGCCTTTGCGAGCCAGTTGGTAAATTCATCTGCTGACATTAGATAAACCTCAGTGCCTTGCACAGCACCATCAAGAAGGCCAAAATTTTCAATCATTACAGTAAAACCCTTTTTCATATTTTGCTGCCTAGTTTGATTTGAACCAATATCATCATGTCCTGTTTAATTGCAATTATGGGAGCGTGCAGCCTATAAATTGCCCCAGACTATAGACTGCCTACTTAGTGTTACCAAGTGCGCTTTGTCCAACAGGCTGGATTTAATATCCATTTGATTATCTTGAGCTGTCTGATGGATCTGCCATTTTATATACACAGCTAATCAAATACCACAGGCTAATGCCACGAAGTGCGAGGTAGCTGACAAAGCTGCCCATAAGCACCGTCAAATCAAATGGAACTAATAGAATCGTTGCGGCAAAACAGGCAGAGACAAATAGCATGGCATTGCGCATTTCTTTAACGCGTGTGGCCCCCACAAAAACCCCATCCATCTGAAAAGCCAAAAATGATACGAGTGGCAGCATCACCACCCAAATCCAATAGGCGTCCATATAGGCAATTAGATTGGCCTGGTTGGTCATTAACCCCAGAATAAGGGGTTTTCCAAGCCATAATACGGTGCCTAGAAATACGGCCATCATACCAGCAAGATAATTTGTGCGCTTGATGACGATGGTTAGCATAAGTTTGTTTTTCTGGCCAATCGCCTCGCCGACAAGTGCCTCGGCGGTATGTGCAAACCCGTCAATGGCGAAGGCTAGAACACCAAAAATCGAAAGCATGATTTGACAGGTAGCAAGGGATAGATCATTAAGCTTTGCAGCTTCGTTTAGGAATAATGCTTCACAGCTAAGCAGCAAAATAGTGCGGATGAAAATATCTCGGCCAAGGATGAAAAACCTGCAAAATGCAGATGAGTCAAACCAAATTGGCAGTTTGGCCCTAGCGAGCGGGCGCAATAACTTGCCAAGCTGACCTGGCCATGCCCGCGCAATCCACCAGAGCATAAAACCAAATCCGCTCCATTGTGCTGCAACCGAGGCGTAAGCAACGCCGTCAATCTTCATGCCAAATCCGTTTACAAGGATAATATCAAGCAACAAATTAATCGCGTTTACAATTAATAATAATGCCATAGCAAGCCACATTTGCTGCTTACCATAAAGTCCGCCGAGAAGCACCAAATTGGCAAGCGCAGCTGGAGCGGCAAACAGGCGTATAGTTATATATTCGGCCATCAATGCCTCGGCCAAGTTGCTTGCCGAAAATATTGTTATTGCTGCACTAGTGACAAACGGTGAAGCCAGAATAAACAACCCCCCAAGACCAAGTGCAACGCTGACACCTCGGATAAGAAGATAAGCAATGGCAGTATCTTGCCCAGCGCCGTACATCTGGGCCACCAAACCGGTGGTACCCATACGCAAGAACCCAAGTCCGAAATACATAAAATTAAACACCATCATGCCAAGCCCAACACCGCCAATAAAGGCCGGGTCATTAAGCCGCCCCATCATTGCCACATCAACCACACCAACCATCGGAACAGTGGTGTTTGACAGCATAATTGGCCAAGAAAGCCGCCAGATATGCTGCCAGCTTGTATGTGCATCTTGGAGGTAAGAGGTATCAGATTTTGGTTTTATTTTTTGCATAACGTTGGTTGATGATAAAATGACCGCAGGATGGGGTAACATAGTATTTATTTGAAGTTGTGTAAGTCCCAATAATCAGAATAGTTTGGCTGAATGAGACAGCTGACCTTAGCCCCCATTTGTATAATGAAAAATTAGGGTTAGAGCGGCCATTGTGGATTAGCAGTTGGTATCTGTATGATCCGCATTGCCTAAACACGGAAAAACTTGTTATGCCTTGACTGTTAGACCTTCACGTGGGTCAGGTGTTTTGCACTCGCGGCATCAGAGGATATTTGATTTGCTCTTCTTTCATTCACGCGTGGCGTTATATGTCCTAATGGCGGTATTGTCGGTCGTGGTTCTGATTGGTCATCATACCGTTCCGCCGTTAGATCGCGATGAGGCGCGCTTTGCCCAAGCAAGCAAACAAATGTTGCAAACTGGGGATTATATCACGGTTCGGTTTCAAGATGAATTACGTGCTAAAAAACCTGTGGGCATCTATTGGCTTCAATCAACATTTGCTAATTTTCTGGGGGCTGATGATATTTCATCCTACAGATTTGTAAATTTGTTGGCTTTATTGGCTTCGGTTTTTGCTCTTTATCACATGGCATTACAGTTTTATGACTCTCGCGCAGCGTTTGCAGCAGCAGCGCTATTTTCCAGCGGGTTTCTTGTTCTTGGCGAAGCCCACATTGCCAAAACTGATACTTTGTTGATGGCACTGGCCCTTGGCCAGCAATGGGCCTTAATGCGTTTTTATATTTCATGGCAGACAGGGCTGGCACCAACCCGTGATAACTGGATTTGGTTCTGGGGGTGTATGGCTGCCGGAATATTGGTCAAAGGGCCGGTTTTGCCAGCTCTGGCCGCCCTAACGCTGGCGGCTTTGTGCCTTTGGCACCGTCAGGTTGGATGGCTGTCTATCTTACGGCTTTGGCGCGGGGGTTTTTTGCTTTTGCTGTTATGTCTGCCATGGGCGATTTTAGTAACAATCGCGACAGATGGCGAATTTTTGGCAAATGCGATAAAGAGTGATTTTTTGGCCAAGGTAGAAGCCAGTCAGGAATCGCACGGGGCTCCGCCGGGAGTTTATGCATTTCTTCTGGGCCTTTTAATCTGGCCAGCAAGCCCACTTCTAGTCTGGGCCTTTACCAATGTGAGAACCTTTGCCGCCAGCACTGAAACACGGTTTTTGTTGGCTTGGATTATTCCATTCTGGCTCATGATTGAACTAATCCCAACAAAGCTGCCGCATTATCCCTTGCCCTTGTTCCCGGCGATCATCCTTCTACTGATAGGTGGAGTTGGTGTACTGTCAGGTCCGAAAAAAACTGGCAGGAAATGGAAATATTTTGTTGGGGTTGGGTTTCGCCACCTAGGCGTTGGCACGGGGCTTTTATTGGCATCGATTGTACTGTTTTTTGCGTTTCAATATGGTGGGGCGACAAGTCGCCGAGCCATTCTATTCGCCCTGTTAGCTTTTGCGATGGCGAGCATGGCCGCATGGTATGGCCATCAGTGGATAAGACACGCTCTTTGGCGCCCCTTTTTTAACATGATCGGAGCGGCCATGCTGTTTCATTTAATTGTGTTTGCTGGTGTTGTGCCGGCTCTGTCTCAGATCCATGTGTCGTCGGCAATTGCCAAACAAATTGCTGCCTTACCAACAAAACCGTCAGTGATTGCAACAACCGGTTATCAGGAACCGTCATTAGTGTTTCTGCTTGGACGAAATTTGCTGCTTCTAGGGGCAAGTGAAGCGGCGTTGTTTTTAATTGAGGCGCCAGGCGGATTAGCTATTATCGAACAGCGGCAACAAGATGCGTTTCTGAAGGCTGCTAGTCAATTAGGGGTTCGCCTTGCCCCGCCAGTTCAATTGTCAGGAATTAATATATCAAAAGGCCAGAATGTGATTATTTTTCTGTATAGTGCAGAGATGTTTGACGCGAATGCTAGCAAAGAGTAAAAGCGGGAACAGTCAACAATTAATATGATCATCCCAAAAATGGCACCCAGTTCAGTTTCAAAATCTTCTAAAGTGTCTGTTGCCAACCCGGTGCTTGCAAAAAATCGTATCACTAAGGTGTTGGATATTTCAATTCTGGTTCCGGTGATGAACGAGGCTGGCAATATTCGTCCTCTGATTGATGAGATTTGTTGCGCTATGGCTGGCCGCCAATTTGAAATTATCTATGTTGATGATGCTAGTGATGATGCAACCGCTGAAGAGCTGTTGGCAATACTTGGCGATGTACCGCAGTTAAGAGTGCTTCGCCATACTAAACGCGCTGGACAAAGTGCGGCAATCCGATCTGGTTTGTTGCAGGCGAATGGCACCTTGATTGGCGTCCTCGATGGCGATGGCCAGAATGTCCCAACAGATTTTCCGGCATTGGAAGCTGCTGTGACTGACGCCAGTAAAGATGGAGCGATGGTTATGGCAGCGGGTATTCGTCAGCGCCGCAACGATAGCCCAATGCGCCTTTTGGCATCGCGCGTAGCGAAATGGATACGGACTGGTCTGCTTGGTGATACTCATCCAGATTCGGGATGTGGGATAAAAATACTGCCGCGCGATTTATTTTTGCAATTGCCTTTTTTTAACCATATGCACCGTTTCATGCCAAGTCTTGTCCGTCGCCATGGAGGGCTTGTAATTGGCGTGCCTGTGGCGCATCGCCCGCGAATTGTGGGCGCTTCAAAATATCGTATTTTAGACCGACTGCTTGTTGGAGTTTCTGATGTCCTTGGTGTTATCTGGTTGTTACGCCGCGGTCCAACGCAAGTTTACGTCACCGAGGTAATGGCTCCCAAGACAGGCCATCGAAACATCGCAAAGAAATTGGGTAGAGAAGCCTCCAATCGCTTGTCAAAAAGAGTGTCAAAAGGCCTCAAGGACGTAGCGCAATGATTGCTTTTTTGTCTAATTCAATCGAAATTGCAGTCAGTGCCTTTGCCACCGGTTTGCTGGCGGTCTTCCCGTTCCTGCCTTCCAGCATTGTTACCCATCCAGAACAAATTATGGTGACGATTGGCTTTGCTGGACAAGGACTGTTTGCTATGCGCTTTATTGTGCAATGGTTGACATCAGAAGGTCAGGGTAGATCGGTGATCCCAATTGCTTTTTGGTATTTTTCCATTGGTGGAGGTACTGTGCTGCTGCTTTATGCGGTCTGGCGACAGGATCCAGTAATTATTTGTGGACAGGGCTTGGGGCTATTTATTTATTTGCGCAATTTGTTTCTGATTCACAAGTCAGGCAAAAGCGGTAATTAACCAAATTGGCTAAAAACTGCGATGTTCCATGACCATGTTGATGGCTTTGGTTTCTTCGGTCAATATTGTGTCGTGCTTCATAAGGATTTGGTGATAGAAAATGATTTTATTCAGCACCGGCACGTCGTGCAAGCAGGCTCGCTACAATTGCATGTAAATCTTGACCGTGATTGACTAACCCATCTACCGCATTTGTGATGGGTAAATCTACGCCCTTTGATTTCGCGAGGCCCACCAATTGTGCAACGGTACGGCTACCTTCCGCTAGTTTGGATGGTGGCGCCTCGCCACGGCCAAGGGCCATTCCATAGGCCATGTTGCGCGAGTGCGGACCCGCACAGGTAAGTGCGAGATCACCAACTCCGGCAAGGCCAAAAATCGTATCGGATTTTGCCCCCATCAAGGCAGCAAAGCGAGCAATTTCAGCGAGGCCGCGCGTTAGGATTGCCGCCTTGGCATTGTCACCAAATCCAGCTCCAACTGCACAGCCAGCGGCGATAGCAATCACATTTTTCATTGCACCTGCAAGTGCGACGCCAATCGGGTCATCATTGCTATATAGGCGTAAGTTACTGCCTTCAAAAGCCTCTTGGATTTGAATGGCGGTTGCAGGCGTATGACTAGCCGTTACCAATGCGGCAGGCAGCCCGCTAAAAACCTCATCTGCAAAGCTGGGTCCAGAAAATACTGCAAGTGGATGGTCAGGTAAAATGTTGGCTGCAAGGTCAGTAAGTAACATAGCATTGCCGTCATTGTCTTTGCCAATTCCTTTAGCACATAACACAACTGTGGCTAATCTCTGATTTTGTTGCTCGTTTTGTTGCAGGTCGCTTTGTCGATCATTTATCATCAGAAAGTTTGCCTGATTTGCCACAACAGGCGTTGCAACAAAGATCAGATCAGCATCATCAAGACAGGCCGGATCAGTGGTGGCAGCAATGGACATGGATAGCGGATTTTTGTGGAGATATAAACAGCGTCCCTCAGCAAGGGCATTAACACTCTCTTGACTACGAGCGAGGACGGTAACCTGCTTGGTTTTACTATTTTGCTGTTTGGCGCGTATCAGGGCCGTGGCAATTGCGCTGCCCCAGCTTCCAGCTCCTATGACTACAATATGGGTCATTGGCGTACTCCTCGTCCAGGCGGTGGACTGGCATTCGGGTCAAGCGGCCATCTTGGGCGTGGAGCAAAATCTAGCAAATCTGGTGCATCAAGCCGTTCTAGCGCAGCCCATGCGATCATTGCAGCATTGTCGGTACATAGTATGGCCGGTGGAACCGATAGCTGAAAACCAGCGGCATCGGCATTATCTTGCAGTTGACCGAAAATATAGTGGTTAGCGGCAACACCACCAGCAATCACAAGGAGAGGTTGCTGTCCATTGGAGGGTGGAAATTCATCACGAAACCTTGTCATCGCTTGTTTGGTTCGGTCGGCAAGACAATCGGAAATTGCGGCTTGCAGGCTCGCCGCTAGATCAGCCACGGGGGCGGTATTTGGTCCGCCAAGCTTTTGGAGTTTGTTAGCCAGCGCGGTTTTCAGACCGGAAAAAGAGAAATGGCACCCAGGTGTGCCATTTAAAGGGCGTGGAAGGTCAATCGCTTTTCTATTACCTATTTTCGCTGCAGCTTCGATAGCGGGGCCTCCCGGAAAGCCTAGCCCCATTGCTTTGGCACACTTGTCAAAAGCTTCACCCGCAGCATCATCCATAGTTGTGCCATAACGTTGATAGCGTCCAGGACCTTTTACTGCCAGTAATTGCGTATGCCCACCCGATACTAGTAGCAACAAGTATGGAAATGTTATGTTTTCTGCAAGGCGAGGACTAAGGGCATGGCCTTCCAGATGATTGACGGCGTAATACGGGATCTGCCGAGCTGCTGCAATGGCCTTTGCGGTAATGGTGCCAACGGCAACGCCACCAATCAGTCCGGGCCCGGCAGTTGCTGCTACGCCGTCAATGTCTCCTATTGTAAGTTTGGCTTTGGCCAACGCATCACCAATTACCTGATCGATAACTTCCAAGTGTGCACGCGCTGCCACTTCCGGGACAACGCCACCATGTTTGGCATGAGTTTGTATCTGTGAGGCGATTTCGTTGGCAAGTATCGTTTTGTCATCAACAACGATCGCCGCCGCTGTTTCGTCACAGCTACTCTCTATACCAAGCATTATAAAGGGGCGATGCTTCATGGGCTTAGCTCCTGTAGAAAAGACAGAATCACAATATCTGAAGCTGGATAGAGATGCCAGTATTGTTGGCCAAACTGTTAAGAATGCCCATTTTTAGCAAAAGTTAGTTTTTTGGCTTTGCATTTGTGGGTTAGGCCTTTAGACATGGCCTTCTATGGAACATGACATTTCTTTTTTTGATAGTGACCCCATGAAGTTAGCTAGCCGTGCATCGCAGCTCGCGATGGTGCAGGCGCAAATGGTTTGTTCCGCGCTCCAGCCAGTCGCGGTCGAGGTACGGCCGGTAACAACGCAAGGTGACAGGATTTTGGATCGCCCGCTGATTGAGGCGGGTGGTAAGGGCTTGTTCATTAAAGAGCTTGAGCGGTCTATTCTTTCTGGTGAGTCTGATGCAGCTGTTCATTCTATGAAGGATATGGAAACACATTTTGCGCCAAATACCGAAATTGGGGCCGTGCTGGTTCGTGAGGACCGCAGGGACGCGCTTGTTGGGCCATATAGCAGCCTTGATGAGTTGCCAAAAGGGGCGCGGATTGGCACAGCATCTGTCCGGCGTTCAGCAATTTTATTAAATTACCGACCAGACCTTAAGATCAATCTCATTCGTGGTAATTTGAACCGTCGGCTAGATCTACTAGCGGCTGGTAATTATGATGCAATCATTTTAGCAGTTGCTGGGATTAAACGCCTCGGGGTGGATGTCGATTTCACACCAATTGAGGGCGAGCTTATGCCATCTGCTGTGGGACAAGGTGCGCTGGCAGTACAAATTGCGGTGCCTGAAACAAAGCGGGCCAGCGTAGTCAAAAGGCTTGTTGGTGGCCTAACCTGTCCAAAAGCATTAGCCGAGGTCACGGCGGAACGCGCTCTTTTGGACTTTCTTGATGGGTCATGCCAAACACCTATTTCGGCGAGTGCGACCCTCGATGAGAATGGGTATTTAACCCTTGATGGAATGATCTTGCGCCCTGATGGCAGCGAGTCATATCGCCACCAAATGCGCGCTCCATCAGATCAAGCATCGACCTTGGGATCTGCTGTAGGTGCTGAGTTACTCGGTCTTGCCGGTGGCAGGGACTTTCTGTTTCGATGATTGCGAATATGCGAGTGTTGTTGTGGCATTGATGATGTTATGCTGCTACTTATCGTGGCAACCAAACATTAGCTTAGTAAGAAGAATAGCGCCGTTACAATAGACAATTTGGCATAATGGCTGAAAGGGAAGATGATGGCGAAAATGACCCTGATCATCCGGCCTCAACCCGATGCTGATCGTGATGTCGCCCTTTTAATGAGATACGGTGTTCCGGCACTTGCCATCCCGTCAATGAAGAGAACACATAAAATGCATGAACTGCCTGAACCAGTTAATTTTTCTGGTATTATTTTGACGAGCCGAAATGCAGTTGAAGCGCTCACGAAACTGGACAAATTCAATACAGACACAAGTAGGTGGGCAAAATTACCAGTCTTTGTTGTTGGATCAGCAACTGCCGCTGCCGCCCGTGATGCGGGGTTCTCTAATGTTATCAGAGGTGCCGGCGGTGGAGCTGGCTTGCTGGCACCAATCAGCAGTTATTTTAGTAAAAAAATAGGAAAGCAGGACCGTGGTAAATCTTCTAGTAAGAATTTGCCCTTGTTCTGGCCAAGCTCGGTTGAAATAAGTTTTGATATGGTTGCGGCCTTGGCCACACATGGCGTTGCGGTTCAACGCTTGCCGGTCTATCAGATGATTGCCAATGATGGGCTGGATTCAACAATAATCGATAAAATCACCGAAGGCGCAATAGCGGCCGTGGTTGCGATGTCGCCGCGTTCAGTCCAGATTTTTAGGAGAAACCTTTGTGCTGCCGGCAAAGCCTCCAGCCTTGCAGGGATGGTGTTAATTGCTGGAAGTTCTGCTATTGCGGCAGCAGCTGGCGGTGGTTGGCAGGTCGTATATACCGCGCGGCAGCCGCGCCGGAGTCGGCTTTTAGCAATTGCTGTTTTATCGCACCAGCGCAACAATTTGATTATGTCATAGGGTGATCATGTCTAGCTGCTATGGTATTTTCTGAATAACCTTTGGGTGGCTTTAGAGTAACGTTGTATCAACTCAGAAATTGTTGATCTAAACGAATAGGGTAAATAGAAAACAATATGGCAAAAGCGAAACAACCGTCCGCAAAGACAGATGAAATCATTGAAGGTGATGTGCTCAAAAAGCTAGAGCAGGCCAAAGAGTCATGCCCATCTGGTGCCTCAGCCACAGAAACTGGACCGGTCCAGGCACCTGGGCCTGTCCTATTGGTCGCGCTGGCTTCACTTGTTTTATCCGTTATCGCCCTTGGGTTTGCTGGCTTTGCTGTTTGGCAAAATGACCAGACTGCTGCAGTTGGCGAGTCTAAATCAGAAGCGGTTGAAAAACGACTTGCTGCATCGGAGGCCACGATTGCCGCAAACGAAATTAGTCAGCAAAAAGCCATTGTCGCCCTCAGCGAGCGCGTTGATCAGCTCCCCAACGCTGCAATCTCAAATAACTTAGTCGATACCGATAAAACTAGTAATAATGATGTTCTAAATAAAAACGATACAAAACGTATGGCCGCTAGGATTGATCAGCGATTTGTTGCGCTTGAGATGGCGGTAAAAGACTTGGCCGATGTAATGACAATAAAACGGGCAGATACGACCGTCAGCAATGTGGCCGGGGTTGATGCAAATGAGAAAACCAGTTCTGATTTCAGCATCACGCCCAGTCAGGCTAGCCTTCTAATCATTAGTGGCCTTTTGGCTGATAACATGATGGGGGCGCCGCTTAATCGCTGGATTAATCTACTGCAAGTATTGGCCGATCAAGGCGCAACTATCCCTGACCTTGACCAGTTGCGAATCGCAGCAACTCCAACGCCTGAACGCTCACTTAGCTTAATCCAGGCTGCCCATGAATTGGTGCCACAAATGACCAAAGCATTAAATCAGGCAGATAATAACTCAGGATTATTAGAAAAAACTGGCGCTAAGCTCGGCCAACTTATTAGGCTACGTGAAATTGGCAGTGGGGCTGACGGGAATGAATTGGCATTGCGCGCTTTTGAGAGCGCTCTGGCGATTCAGGATTTGGATGGCGCGGTTCGTGCCGCTGGTCAGTGGGCGGGTCCGGATTTACCGTCACTTAAAAACTGGATAGGATTAGCCAAAAGTCGGCAATACCTTGATCGGGTGGTAAGTGCGTTGGTAGAAGACAGGCTTGCTGGCGCCCTCTCGGTGCAATGATAGCAGGGGTTGGGTTAAGTTTAGATAATGTTCATAAAGCTACTAACTCTTTTTATAGCTCTTGGCGTTGCCGCCGCCGCTGCAAGCTGGCTTTCTGCGCAGCCTGGAGCGGTACAAGTTGAATGGCTTGGCTGGCGGATGGAACTGCCAACAAGTCTAGCGGTGGCTTTTGTTGTTGGTTTTGCTTTATTGCTTGTGTTTTTTGACCGAATGATGCGGGCCATTCGGGGGATGCCGCATTGGCTTGGGGGACGATTACGCCAGCGCCGTGATGATGCTGGCCACCGTGCGCTAACGTTGGGTCTTATGGCTGTTTCCGCAGGCGAACCAGCTGAAGCACGCAAATATGCCAGCCGAGCAGACCGGTTGTTGAAGGCGCCAAAATTAACGGGTCTTTTGGCTGCTCAAGCCGCACATTTGGCTGGTGATCATCAAGCTGCTCGGCGTTATTTCGCATCATTGCTGGATGATGGAGAAACGGCATTTTTAGGCCAAATCGGATTGATGCGACTGGCGATTGATGACCAGGATTCTGTCAAGGCACGAGATGCAGCACGCGCGGCATTGGCAATTAAACCAGACTCAGTGCTAGCCGCAAGCCACCTGTTGCGTCTGGAGGTGCGGCGTGCTGACTGGCAAGCAGCGTTACCGGCCCTCGATGTGGTTAGCAAGGGCCAAAAAAAAACCAAACCCAAAGTTAAGTCTGTTAAAGCAGTGCAAAGGGCCGCACTTACGCGCCAGCGCTGTGCTTTGGAGTTTCTTAAAGCCAATGATTTACTGATTAAAGACCGCTCAACTGCGTTAAAGGCGTTGGTCGCATCATTAAAAAATGACCCGAGTTTTCTACCTGCACTAATCATGCTGGCAGATCTATACTTGGAGGATAAGGCGCATGCCAAGGCCGCAAAGATTTTGGAAACAGGCTTTAGCCGGGCACCACACCGATCCCTTTCCGACAGGCTAAAGCTAGCATGGAAAAGTAATGATGGCCAATTTATTGCACGTTTGATCAAGCAGTTGGAAAAGGTTGATATAGGGCAGCGGCGACTGGCTTATAACGTGGTTGCCGAACAGGCGAGGGCAGTGGGCATGGATGGTGAGGCTGAACGCTTGTTGTGTGAGGCGAGAGAGCTTTCGGGAAAAGTTGGCGCAAATTTTGACGAGAGTGATCTAAATGATGATGCTTGGCCCTCATGGCAATGCGGTAGCTGTCGTAGCCTGAATGGGGATTGGCAACCATTCTGCCCCGCTTGCGATGAATTTGCCACTTTGATCTGGCGGCGTCCAAAAGGAGCAACTCCATTCCTGCTAGGCACCAAATAGGTTGCTGGTTTAGGAGAGGCAATCAATGTTGGACAAAATTTGGAATTTTTGAAGCTCATCATTTTGGGCTCAGATAGGGTCGTAAAATGCTGGAAGTTTTCAAGATAAAAAAAGTTCCTAAATTATTTTGGAGCTCTGAAGAAGTATTCACATTAAGGCCAAAATCTATATGCGTGGTGATGTTAATGCTGGGGCTTATCTTGTTCGGTCTAGGTGAGGCCTGTCTGGTTGCCTCAGGTGTTGGTTCGAGTCCATGGACAGTGTTAGCAGATGGCGTTGCAAAATTGATGGGTTGGGGTATTGGCTTCGCGACTTTTGTAATTAGTTCGTTTGTCTTGTTGTTATGGTATCCACTTCGCCAGGTTCCAGGAATTGGCACAATTCTGAATATCTTAATCATTGCGTTTGTGATTGAAATATCTCATCCAAAACTTCCGCAGTTTGAAAATGAAGTATTACAAATATTTGAAGCGTTTGTTGGTGTAATGATAACTGGAATTGGTGGTGGTATTTATTTGATAGCAAACCTAGGCCCTGGGCCAAGAGATGGGTTGATGACGGGTCTACAGCGTTGCTCCAGTTTACCGATAGCTGTCGTGCGAACTGCTATAGAAGTTTCTGCAGTGACTCTGGGCTGGTTTTTGGGGGGTGTTGCTGGGATTGGCACACTCCTTTTTGCGTTTGGAGTTGGCCCTTCTGTTTCGATGACTATGTATTTTTTTTCCTGCTACGGATCCGTTCAGCAAGTTGAAAAATGATTCTTTTTTATATCTCTAAAAATTGTCCTTTTTAATATTCATAGCATTTATAGATTTTTGAACGGGGCATGGCTTGGTTTTGAATGACGTATAAGGTAATGCGCAAAACCTCTTGAATTTTTATGCTGGGCATATAGAAGATTTGGAAGGAAAAGCATACGCGTTTATTGAACTAGCAATGCTCAATCTACTATTAGCTGAGTATAAAAAAGGGAGATGATATGGGATCTTTGACACAAGATCAGAAAGACGTTTTCTGGCGTGATGGTGTGCTAGTTGTAGAAGATGCGGTAAGCGATGAGGATCTTGCAGATCTTCGTGGGGTGTTTGCGAGCTGGGTTGAGGAGAGCCGGACGCATGAAAGCGATTATGGTCGAACTCTGGATGGCCGCCCGCGATTTGATTTACAACCCGGGCACAGCGCCCACAAACCAGGACTCCGCCGAGTGCAGTCTCCAGAGGAAGTATCAGATGTATTTGCAAGAATAATGCGCACCGCCAAAAGTGTTGATTTTTGCGCAGACCTTATTGGCCCGGATATCAGATTCCATCATGGCAAGGTAAACTCCAAGCTACCCGGCACCGCAACACAGGTTAAATGGCATCAGGACTTTCCTTTTCAGCCAATGACCAATAATGATATGGTTACGTGCTTATTATTCATTGATGATGTTACGCTGGATAACGGCCCGCTAGAGGTTCTGCCCGGCACGCATAAGGGTCCTATTCATTCACATTGGCATGATGGTGTTTTCACCGGCGCAGTGAGTAACGATGTAATTGAGCCGAAAATGCACGAGATTAAGAAATGCACTGGCAAGGCAGGTTCGGTGTGCCTGATGCATGTTAATCTGCTGCATGGTTCCGCGCCAAATTTATCGGACCAGCCGCGCACGCTCTATATCACCACCTATTACTCAGAGGATGCTATTGAGTTAAGCCAGAATCATTTGCCGAGCACGTTGACCCATGAGTTGGTGCGTGGCAAGGCAAGTGGACGTGTTCGCTGTACGTCTTACGACATGAAACTGCCAGCGGTGCCAAAGGCGACATCTTTCTTTGCGCAACAAGAAGGAGCGGACGTAAGCTGACATCCGTTCTTTAGCGAAGGAGCCTGAAGTGATGAACCCGAAAAGCTCTGTTGCAACAATGAAATTTGTAACTGATGGCGGGCTTGGCACAAAAGCAAGGTTGGGGCTGATTGTTTTGCAGACTGATCAAACGATTGAGCATGAATTTGCAAACTTATTTGTGAAACAAGATGGTGTGGCGTTATATGCAGCCCGCATCCCAAACGATATAGAAGTTACGCCAGAAACGCTGCGCCAGATGTCGGTTAATTTACCCCATACGGCAAGACTTCTGGCACCACAACTCGAGTTTGACGTAATAGCTTATGCTTGCACTTCGGGAGCTGTGATGATTGGTGAAGCACGTGTGGAAGAATTGATCAGAGATTCGCATCCCGCGGCGAAAACAACCAACCCGTTATCTGCATCTAAGGCCGCATTGGCGGCATTGGGCGTACGACGGATTGCACTGGTAACACCCTATGCCATTGATGTAACAGTGCAATTGCAAGGAAACTTATCCGACGCTGGATTTGAAATCAACGCTGTTGCGACTTTTGACCAGGTGGATGATTTCACTGTGGCCCGAATTAGTGCTAACAGCATTCTAAATGCCGTACTAGAAATTGGGAAGCGGGATGATTGCGATGGTGTTTTTGTATCCTGTACTAGCTTGCGAACAATGAAGATTATTGGTGATGCTGAATCAAGGCTTGGTAAGCCCGTAATTTCCAGCAATCAGGCATTGGCCTGGCATATGATGCGCCTTGCCTGCATATCGGATAGCCCCTTGAACGCTGGTTGTCTTTTCACAGCCGATTTTTCATGAAGTAGGACTTTTCATGTCAAGCCCATTGCCGCCAAACAAGTTACCATCGCACGCACAAATTATTATTATTGGCGGCGGTATTCATGGGTGTTCGGTGGCCTATCACCTCGCCAAGGGCGGTTGGACAGATGTGGTTCTGCTTGAACGAAAAGCATTGACGAGCGGTACGACATGGCACGCTGCTGGACTTGTGGGCCAATTGCAGGGCAGCCATAGCACCACTGCTTTTGCAAGCTACGGTATTGAATTATTTAAAACAATTGAGACTGAGACTGGACAGAATCCTGGCTTTCGTCAACCCGGTTCTATCTCGATTGCAACAAACGAAGAGCGGCTTGCTGAACTGAAACGCAAGGCTGATTTTGCCTCGCTATTTGGAATTGATGCTTTTTATATTGAAACTGACGAAATTGCTGAACGCTGGCCCCTGCTAAATGCGAAAGGTGTGCTTGGTGGAATCCACATGCCCTCTGATGGGTCGATAAACCCGATTGATTTAACCCAAGCGCTTGCCAAAGGGGCGCGCTTCTATGGGGCGATGCTACGAGAACAGATTGAGGTTATAGAAATTCTGACCAATGGTGAAAAACTAACCGGTGTTCGGACTAGCGAAGGCACAATTGCCTCAGAATATGTGGTTAATTGCAGTGGCATGTGGGCGCGCGAGCTGGGCAAAAAAAATGGTGTTGGCGTGCCGCTTCATGCGTGTGAACATTATTATCTCGTTACCGAACCGATCAATGATCTGCCCGGTGATTTGCCCGTGCTGCGTTCTTATTGCGATGGCACTTACTGGAAGGAAGATGCTGGCAAGCTTTTGTTTGGATTTGCCCATCTGCACCCTAAGCCGTGGGCACCAGATGGCATTCCAAAAGATTTTGAATTTGATAGCTTACCTTTTGTTGAAGAAGACGTGATGGAAGTGCTGGAAATGGCTATGAATCGGGTGCCTGTTCTGAAAGAGGTAGGCATCAGGACATTCTTTAATGGACCAGAAAGCTATTCCTACGATGGCCGGTTTACATTAGGTGAAGCGCCTAATCTAAAAGGTTATTTTGTGCTCGCTGGGGTGAATTCAACTGGCATTCAGTCTGGTCCCGGCGCGGGCAAGGCATTGGCTGATTGGATCATGACTGGTCATCCACCAATGGATCTCGCTGAGATGGATCCGGCGCGCATGGAAGACTGGCAGGCACAAAATCCGTATTTGCGTGAGCGCTGCGCTGAGACGCTGGTGCTGACCTATGCGATGCATTGGCCGGGCCGCCAACGCGAAGCTGCCCGTGATCTACGCCGGACACCGTTCTATCATCCGATGAAAGCCAGAGGCGCTGTTTATGCCGAGGTGCAAGGTTGGGAAAGGCCCGGCTGGTTTGCCCCAATCGGCGTGTCTCCAGTCTATGATTATTCTTTTCATCGTCCCAGTTGGTTTTCGCACAACATGAATGAACAAAAGGCGGCACGTGAAAATGTCGCAATCATTGATTACTCAATGCTGGGCAAACTGATGGTTGAAGGGATGGATTCAGAAGCCTTTTTGCAACGGGTATGCACGAATGACATGGCTCTTGATACGGGTCGCATTGCCTATACTCTGATGTTAAATGATCGCGGTGGTATTGAGAGCGATGTGACCGTGGCCCGTCATGGGGTAACCAGCTTTATGGTTATGTCGTCAATTTCGCGTACCCGCCGGGATCGGTTTCATTTGCAAAAACATATTTTAGATGGCGAGGACGTCCGCCTGCGCGATACTACCACGGCTTATGCTGTGTTATCTCTTGCGGGGCCAAAGGCCCGTGAGGTTCTGTCATTGGTAAGTGATGTAAATTTGTCTGATTCGGCTTTTCGTTTCAACAGTTTGCAAAAATTCTACATTGGCCATGCGCCGGTCTTTGCCCAGCGTTTATCCTATACCGGTGAGCTAGGGTGGGAAATTTTTATCACCCCTGATTTTGCCGAGTATGTATTTGAGAAATTGCTGGAAGCAGGTGAGCCATTTGGCTTGCGATTGGTTGGGGCTGAGGCCTTGAATGCGCTTCGGATTGAAAAAGGATTTCTTCATTGGGGGCATGACATGTCTTACACTGAGGCTCCGCATCAGGTTGGTCTCAGCTCTATCTGCAGACCTCATAAGCCGTTGCCATTCATTGGACGTGATGCTTATTTAGAACGAACAGCAAAAGGTAAAGGTCCTTTCCTGTGCTTTGTGAAACTTAAATCCCCAAAGCCGCTTTTGCACCATAATGAACCGGTTCTAATTGATGAGAAAATTGTCGGTTATGTGTCAAGTGGAGCATTTGCCTATGCTCAAGATGCGGCGGTCGGGATTTGTTTTATCAATGTAGATGATAGGACTCTAATTGAAAGCGGTAGTCATACGGTTGTTGTTGAAGGGCAAGTCGTTCCTGCCAAACTTTGCTTGAAGCCGTTCTCATTGCCGCAAAAATCAAATTAGAATGATTCAAGAGTACCGCACCTCCATTTTGATATTGCCCCAAATGATCTTTGATTAAATAATGGCTCACTAAATTATATTTGCTGTAGTTATTTAATGGTGTTTATGCTTTGACATTCTCTGGGTTGAAATTTCTTTTTCTAGTAGTTTTGTTGATCGCCGCACGCCCGTCATATGCGTTAAATGGCGCAGATAATTGGCGATCTAAATTCCCTGATATGAAGTTTGTCGGGGGTGGCATTCTGACAATGTTATTTATGGATATCTATAAGTTAAATCTTTATGCCAATGAGGGTTATTATTCTGGGCGTAATGACTTTGTTCTCGAGTTTGAATACTTAAAGCCAGTATCAAAAAGTACGATTATTGATGCCTCGATTAATGAATTAACCAAACCAGATGATGTCACATCAACTGAGATAAAGTTCTGGAAAAGGATTTTAAATAAGGGCATCGTTGACATGAATGCAGGTGAGGTTGCCTCGGTGAGTTTTACGAACGAAGGCATGGTTACATTCTATTTAGATGACCGCCCACCAGTATCATTTAAAGCGCCAAAATTTGCCAAGAGCTTTTCATCAATTTGGCTTGGAAAAAACACATCGCGTCCGGGTTTGAGGCAAAAACTGCTTGGCAAATAAACTTGGGGTAAGTGATAACCCTTCATAGGTATCCGGTGATTATAAAGATGAAAGATCTGATCTCATAACGTGACCTTTCAACTCTTTCTTACTAAGTATGACCAAAGTTGGAAATTATAGTATGCTAAAGCTGGTTATAATATCGATATTCGCCATTGCTCTTGTCATGTTTCTCATTCGCTTTTTGCCCAAGTGGCGGGGTTATCTCAGTTCATTATCGCGCAACCCAATTGTACGAGCATTGCTTTTAAGGGGTGTCTGGCGGCTTTTACGCTTGCTGATTTTTAGACGGTAAATATGGCTTACTAGCTAGATGGGTTTCCAACCGAACGCCCTTGTAACAAAGATTCATTATTAGATTGATAGGCTCGCAGCATGTGTTACGGTTTCTTTTTTGAATAGGAGAAAAAAATGAAATTTAAATTTATTGCGAAGCTTGCAGTTGCCACGATGGCGCTTTTGCCAGCGACACAGGCTTTGGCGGAAACCCGTATCACCTATAAGTCGGCGAAATCAACGTCATCCTATTACCAAATGGCGGTGCAAATTGCTGAAGGTATGAAGGTTGGGTCTAATGGTGACATCACTGTTACTGTTGAGGAAAGCCAAGGTTCAGTTCAGAACGTTATGGAGGTTATGGGTCGCAAGGGTAATTATGTGTTCACCACGCCGCCTGTTCTGGTCAAGCTTGCGCGGGGTGGGAAGGCTATGTTTAAGGGTAAAGAAAATCCGCGCTTTGGTGACATTCGGGCACTATTCCCCATTCCGTCTTTAACCATGCATTTTGTCATGTCAAAGGGGTCAGGAGTGACAGATTTTGCTGGCATGGAAGGTAAAACAATTCTTCTTGGCAAAGGGTCGTTTGGTGCAAAAGAGGGTGCAAAGTATCTCAAGATGTTTGGCCTCGAAGGTAAGGTGAAATTGGCTGAAGTAGAGTTGTCCAATGCTGTACCAGCGCTTAAAAATGGACAGATTGATGGGTTTGTAACGGCCGGATCTTATCCTGCCCCAAATGTTATCGAGGCTGCGGCATCGGCTGGTGCTACTGTTCTGTCGTTGTCTGATGAGCAGGTCAAAAAATCAAAGCGAACACGTCTCGAAATTCCTGCCGGCACCTATGCTGGTCAGTCATCAGCAATCACTACAACATCGCTTCCAGTGGTTGCCTTTACAACAACTGATATGGATAACGCCACCGCTTATGCCATGACCAAGACCTATTGGGAAAGTAAGGTATCAATGAGTGCTGGCGCAAAATGGTGGGCCGGTGTTTCATTGGACATGTTGGAAAATATTTCAACTGAGATTCATCCAGGTGCGGTAAAATATTATAAAGAAGTTGGGGCAAAACTGGCGGCGCATCACTGATCGATTGCTGTAACTTTGCGATAGACGACTAAAGGGCAAGCGTTGTTAATGACGGTTGCCCTTTTTTAGGTTTTTGGATTTATTAAGTGACGAGTCGGGCCTTATGATGCCTATCAAACATTTCAGACGAGCCGTATGGGTTGGGTTTGGAGCGCTGTCAGTTGTGTTTCATCTATGGCTTATATTTTCTGGCCTTGTTCCTAATCTTGTTTCGCGCCCATTGCATATGGCCTTGGTGATTCCGTGGATTTTTTTATATAAGGTATCATCTGGCATCCAGAGGCTTTGCGATTGGGGTATTGTCATTATTGGTGTGTCTGCCTGTTTGTGGCTTGCAATAAATCATCAACAATTACTCGATCAATATGGATTTTTGGCAACCTCTTTTCAGACAGTCATCGCGACTACACTACTACTAATCGTTCTCGAAATGGCCCGTCGTTCAATTGGCTGGCCATTGCCGGTCCTTGCTGTTATGGCGCTTCTTTATGGCCTTTTAGGCCAGCATGTTCCAGGGGAGTTTGGCCACCCCGGCACGCCGTTAGCCAGTTTTTTGGGAACTATGACGATTGCTGAAGGCGGTATTTGGGGCACATTGACAGGTGTGTCTGTTTCGATTGTTGCTATCTTTGTCATTTTTGGTGCAGTTCTGAACGCGGGTGAAGCTGGGGCTGGATTCATGAATGTTGCTGCCGCTGCTGCTGGGCGGCTTCGGGGTGGGGCTGCCAAAGTTTCGGTCCTATCATCGGCATTATTTGGTTCCATATCAGGCTCGGCATCAGCCAATGTTGCATCGACAGGCATCGTGACACTGCCGTCAATGATGAAGCTTGGCTACCCTAAACGGATCGCGGCAGCTGTTGAAGCAGTGGCATCATCTGGTGGACAAATTATGCCACCTCTGATGGGTGCAGGTGCGTTTGTTATGGTAGAACTGACTGGCATTCCCTATTCGGATATAATCATCGCTGCAAGCCTGCCAGCACTTCTGTATTTTTTTGCTGTCTGGATTGGTGTTGACATATTTGCCATTCAGCACAAACTGCAGCCACTTGATCGTGACGCCCGGCCACCATTAACAACGGTTTTCATAACGGCTAGTTTTTTTTTGGTGCCTTTTACTACCCTGCTGACCGTGATGTATATTGGCTATACACCACAATATGCGGCGGCCGTAGCAATAATGGCAGCAACAGCTCTTTTGTTTCTCAATGGTAAACTAGCGCTGCAATTCTGGGTTGGGCTCACGCGTCTTTGTAATGCGGTCATAACAGCTGGCAACCAGATTGCGATGATCGCCTCGATTATTCTGTGTGCCTCAATTATTGTTGGTGTTCTCGGCATTACCGGACTTGGGATCAAGGTTACCTCGCTGATTTTGTCATTTTCTGGTGGTTTGATCTGGCCTGCTCTGCTTTTAACAGCACTTGCCTGCCTTTTTTTGGGGATGGAGGTACCAACAACGGCAGCTTACGTTATTTGTGTATCGGTTGCTGGGCCAGCATTGATTGATTTGGGCATGGCACCTCTCACTGTACATTTATTTGTATTTTGGTATGCGCTTTTATCAACCATTACTCCACCGGTATGTGGAGGTGTTTTCATTGCTGCTGGCATGGTTGGGGAAAACTGGTTGCGGGTGGCGATAACGGCCATGTCGCTTGGCATTGGGCTTTACCTAATCCCGCTTGGTATGGTTGTTCACCCGGAATTACTGACCGTTACCCACACGCCGCTTACTTCGCTTATCGCCTTTGCCAAAATTGCTATATCACTTAGCCTTATTTCTTATGCGGTGATCAGCAAAGGTCTGCCTATCCTTCGCCTTGCTTCTTTTATGTTTGGTCTGGCTCTGTTATTAATTACCCTGTAGATTAAGGATCGTTCTTGCTTCTTCGGGTGAGGCGGGGTGCCGGTTGTGGCCTGCCATGATATCGGTAAGTTTAGTCACGAGTTCGGCGTTGCTGTTTGCGAGACGACTGCGGTCAAATTTGATATTATCTTCTAACCCAGTGCGGCAATGGCCACCAAGCTCAAGGCACCATTGGGCAACTTCAAATTGGTGACGGCCGATGCCGGCTGCAGTCCATGTGCCATTTGGTACAAGCTCCGTATACTCACTTATAAGAAATTCCAGCACTTGTCTTCGTGCTGGCAACGCATTGGGTATGCCCATAACAAACTGGACATGAGGCGGTGTCATTAACAGATCACGTTTTATTAAATTGATGGCATTATATAACATCGCCACATCAAACACTTCAATCTCTGGTTTTATGTTATAGGTGAGCATACTGTTTGCTAATCCATCGACAAACTCGGGAGGATTTTCATAAATGTTTGTGGGAAAGTTGACTGACCCAGTGGCTAGTGATGCCATGTCGGGTTTTAGATACAGCATGGACCCTCTTTGCGCCTGATCTCGGCCGCGCCCACCAGTGGAAAACTGTATGATCATGCCTGGGCAATGCGTCTTTACACCACTCTGGATGGCAGCAAATCTATCCGGATCAGAACTTGGCGTCTGGTCGTCATTACGAACGTGAATATGAACCAGTGATGACCCTGCCTCAAAAGCTGCATGGGTAGACTCGATTTGCTCAGAAGGTGTCACTGGCACTGCTGGATTGTCCTGTTTGGTCGGTACCGAGCCAGTAATAGCACAGGTTACAATACATGGAACTGTCATCATTTTCCCTTATTAGATTCTTAGTTAGGAGTTTGAAGATAACGATCATGGCCTAGAATGCCAATTTTCTTTGGACGCGACATTTTATAATCTCATAGTGGTTCAGATTTTTGTTAGTAAACTGAAGGTAGAGCTTTATAACAACAGGTAAATCAACTTATGGAATTCAAACAAACAGGAAATGCTTATGATATCTGCCCGTTTTGCACCACTGGTCTTCAGTTTTCTGCTGTCCATTCTTATGTCGTGTCTTGTGTCCGGTGTTGCGGTTTTGAATACGGCTGGTCTTGGCGATGGATTTTCTAATTTATGGATGACAGCTTGGTTCAAAAGCTGGATTGTGGCCTTTCCTGCGATTTCGATCCTCGCACCTTTAACTCGGCGGTTTGTTGCAAAAATTACCAAACCGTAATAGCCGTATGATTTAGTTTTAGTTGCCAGTATTTTGTATTACATTTCTTGCAATCATCGCGATTGATACTGGAAGGCAAGTCTGCGACCATCACCGCTAATGAGATCAATACAAGTCGCGTTAAGAGGAACACAGAATATATAAATGGAAGATCTGCACAATTTAAATAACGCAATTGAAGGCGAGTTGCAGCAGGCAGCACAATACATCAGAAAACAGCATCTACGTGATCTTGTTCACACACCTGACCGTGCCGCATTATGCTTACAGTTTGAAGATTTAACAGTTGATTGCACCCGCCAGCCAATAACGCTTAAAATTCTTAAAAAACTTGTGATGCTGGCCCAGGCAAAATCACTGCCAGCTTTAATGGATGATCTATTTGCTGGCAAAGCAATCAATCTATCTGAAGGTAAGCCTGTTACTCATTGCGCTTTACGTTCACCCGAATATCAGAGCGGTGAAGATTATAAAAAACGTTCCAGTTTTGTAGATAGTTTGCGTGCAAATGAATCAATAACAACCGTTGTTAATCTTGGTATTGGCGGGTCTGATCTTGGTCCGGCAATGGTTACACAGGGCCTTGCCGGCTTTCATGATGGGCCGGCTTTACATTTTGTTGGAAATGTTGATCCTGCGGCGCTTTATGACGCGTTGGCCCAATGCGATCCGTATAAAACACTTTTTATTGTGACATCAAAGTCATTTACGACAGCTGAGACCCTGGCCAATGCAAGTTTGGCAAAAGATTGGTTGGAAAAAAATGGAGTTGCTGCCGATCGAGCCATTGTGGCAGTAACGGCGAATACTGAACGAGCCAAAAATTGGGGTATTGCAACAGACCATATCTTTGCCTTTGACGATGGTGTAGGTGGGCGTTATTCGTTATGGTCTGCCGTTGGCCTGCCCGTCATGATTGCGATTGGCAGCAAGAATTTTGCTGCGCTACTTTCCGGCGCACATGCCATGGACACGCATTTTAAGACCGCTCCCCTTGGGAGTAACCTGCCTGTAATCATGGGTCTTTTGCGGATCTGGCAGAGGACATTTCTTGGGAATATGGCTTATGGACTAATGCCTTACGATCAGCGATTATTGGGCTTTCCTGGATGGGCCCAGCAGCTTGAAATGGAAAGTAACGGAAAAAGTGTCGACCGGTTTGGTAATGCATTGTCTGCAGCTGCCGGCCCGCTGATCTGGGGAGGTGTTGGGACTAACAGTCAGCACAGTTTTTTCCAATGGCTTCACCAGGGACGAGATATTGTTCCGATTGATATATTGGTGGCGCGTAAATCGGCGATCAGACCAGATGATCCGGCTTGGCAGGCTAGTCATAAAACGCTTTTAATTAATGCCATTTCTCAAGCCGAGGCACTGGCTATTGGTGCTTCGAATACAGAAGAGCCGCATCGTCATTTTCCTGGAAACCGTCCATCTGTGCTTATAAGCTGGGAAATGACAACTCCTTATGCGCTTGGTAGGTTACTGGCTTTATATGAGCATATCACTATTGTGTCTGGTTTTATTTGGGGCGTGAACAGCTTTGATCAATGGGGAGTTGAAATTGGGAAATCAATTGCCTCTGATATTGCAAACGGCAAAGACTTATCAGGGCTTAGTCCAGCTGGAATAGCGTTTCTGAAAAAACTGGATGAATAGGTTGAAATCCAGGGTTACTTTGTCACTTCCTCATCGCGTATGTCTTCGGAACAAATGACGTGGTCAAGCTCGACAAACGCACCATCTGGGCTGTTATATGAACCCATGACAATTCATTTATATCAATGCGAACAGCCTCAATAATGGGGCGGCGGTGACTCCTCACTGGGGTTTAAAATACCACTATCGGACTTGACATGCTCAAGGCGAGATTTCAATTTTTCTATTTCTATCATGAGCCGCGCCATTTCTTTTTGTTGCGCATAAACCTCATGACCCATTTGCGACAACTCATCCTGTAAAATGGCCATTTTTTCTTCAAGCTTGATAACTCTATCTTCCATGATTCAACCCTAGCACTGCTTGGTGTTATCGGCAAAGGCCGAAGTAATTTGATCTGTGTGGAAAATTAGCTAACATTTTGGAACGTTGGTTTGATTCAATAATTGACAGATCTATAAGAAGTGGGGCCGAACTATTTTTGTAAAATTCAAAAGCGTGAGATTTTATCTGCTGGGCTTTGTTGGGCTGTTGGCGTTGGTGTGGTTATTTGCGCCGCGTGAGCCCGTTGATCTTACTATTGACCCTGACCAGATTCGAGTTGGTAGTGATGTTGATGCCTACCTTGCTACACGGGAACAGCAGTTTGATGACGTCGTTGTGGGTGTTCAGAAACAGGTTATTTGGGCAAAAGAGCCAGGCATTAGAACACCATTGTCGATTGTCTATCTTCATGGATTCACGGCAACATCTCAAGAAATTCGCCCGGTTCCTGATAGGGTGGCAAAAGCTCTTGGGGCTAATTTATATCTGGCGCGGTTAACCGGCCATGGCCGCAGTGCAGATGCGTTGGCTGAGGCCAGCATAGATCACTGGATGCGTGATGTTAGTGAAGCAATGAAAGTTGGAACTGCAATCGGCCAGAGACTGATTGTTATGGGAACGTCTACTGGTGGCACATTGACGGCAGCGTTAGCGAAAGACAAAGCCGCGATAAAAAATATTGCTGGGTTTATTTTCATTTCACCAAATTTCGCTATTAACAACAGGGCAGCAACGCTTTTGACATGGCCATTTGCGCGACATTGGGTGCCGCTTGTAATTGGTGACTGGCAGCAAACCGTTCCACGGAACGATCTTCACGCCCGCTATTGGACAACTGATTATCCAACGATTGCACTAATGCCAATGGCAGCGCTAGTAAAAGCTGTTGATGATTTGGATTTTGCTGAGGTGGATGTGCCAGCTCTATTTTACTACAGCCCAAAAGATCAAGTGGTGGTGGCTGAAAAAATTGCGGAATTTGCCAAAAAATGGGGCGGACCGAATAAGACCGTAATGGTGGATTTGCAGGCATCGGACGATATTTATGCGCATATAATCGCTGGTGATATCGTCTCACCCGCTCAAACCCAAATTGCCGTTGACGAGATGCTGGCTTGGATTAGGGCTCTGTAGAGTCGAACACTTTTTGGAAACCAATTTCCAGCTTATTGGTGATTTCCTCGATATGCCCAGCTTCCATGATCAATGGCGGTGCTAGCAATAGATGATCACCTTTCTTGCCATCGATTGTCCCGCCCATTGGGTAGCACAACAAACCAGCATCAAAAGTGGCTGCCTTGACCCTGCGATTAATTCCATTGGAGGGATCGAATGGCGTTTTCTGCTCGCGGTCCGCCACAAATTCGATGCCGATGAAAAGACCGCGACCTCGGATGTCACCAATAAATGGGTGTTGGCCAAATTTTTGCCGCAAAGCATCTTTTAGCATATCGCCCATTTTTCTGGAACGGGCAGGCAAATTCTGGTTAATGATTTTGGTCAGCACCGCAAACGATGCTGCGCAGGCAACAGGATGTGCAAGATAGGTGTGGCCATGCTGAAAAAAGCCGCTCCCCGCTTCGATAGCATCAAAAATATTTTTGCTACAGAGCGTCGCCCCAATCGGTTGATAACCGGCGCCTAGCCCCTTGGCAATAGTAATAATATCGGGTCGTACTGGATCGTGATTACAAGCAAACAAAGACCCAGTTCGACCCATGCCGCACATCACCTCATCTAGTATTAAAAGCACACCATACTGATCACAGATTTCACGGATGCGAGTGAAGTAGCCATCTTCGGCAGCGACCGCACCAAGCGTTGCCCCTATTACTGGTTCTGCCAGAAAGGCCATAACTTTGTCTGGCCCTAGCCGTAGAACTTCTCCCTCCAATTCATTGGCCATGCGCTGGCCATAGTCGAAATAGCTCTCATTATCAGCCTTGCCGCGATAGGCATAACAAGTGTCAATATGGCTGGCACTAAACAGCAAAGGGGCGAATTGTTCGCGTCGCCATGCATTGCCGCCAGCGGCCAGCGCCCCAAGGGTATTGCCATGATAGCTTTGTTTGCGGCCAATAATGTGGGTTCTTTTACTCTCGCCAATTTCAACAAAATATTGCCGCGCCAGCTTTAATGCTGCCTCAACTGCCTCCGACCCGCCTGATACAAAATAAACTCGATCAATGCCCAACGGTGCATTGGCAATTAGAAGGTCGGCCAAAGCTTCGGCAGGTTCTGATGTGAAAAAGCCCGTATGAGCGAATGACAGCTTGTCAATCTGCTCTTTCATAGCCGCCGCGACATCGGCATCTCCATGACCAAGGCAAGATACGGCAGCCCCACTTGATCCGTCAAAATATTGTTTACCGTCAGCATCTATCAGATAACAACCACTGCCTTCGACAGCCACTGGCGGAACTACCTTGGTGTGACGGGGGAAACAATGGCTCTCTAGCTTGGATGTCTTCTTATCAAGTTTTATTACTTTATCTGTCATGGTTCTGGTGCCCATCAGAGCAACTGATTGGTAAAAAGCAAGTTAAAGACAATCGTGAACTGCAGATTGTCAGAGATCAATAAGAAATCTATTGATTAGAAAACCTGATGCTTAGAGACTATATTTGAGTGATTGATTTTGATTTGACAAGTTGTCTTCTCCGCATTCTTATCTAGTGGATTGAAATACTTAAAATAACCCATCTTTTTGGAGGCAGCAGGCGTTGGGAAATTGTCTTTGAATTCTTGTGGTGATAGATGATGAAAACATATGATGTTGTGGCAAAAGCCATTAAGGCGCAGGGAGTTGGTCATTGTTTTGCTCTGCTTGGCGATGGCAATATGCACTTTGCTGGCGCGCTTGCCCATCTTGGCGTGTCTTTTACCTATGCGCGGCATGAGCATTGTGCCGTCTCGATGGCTATGGCCTATGCACGGGTAACAGGCCAGCCCGGCCTCGCCACGGTCACATGCGGGCCTGGGCTAACACAAGTAATGACGGGCCTTTCCGCAGCCGTACGAGCACGGATCCCGCTCGTGCTATTTGTCGGGGAATCACCATTGCGGGCTTCATGGTATAATCAAGAAATTGACCAAGCACCGTTTGTAACGGCTTGTGGCGCCGAGTACGTAAGGATTTTACATAAGCCTCGGGTCACCCGTCAGATTCAGGATGCGTTTTCCCGCACCCAAATGAGTGGGACTCCAGTTGTGATTGGGATGCCTTTTGATCTACAGGAAAGTGATTGGGGTAATCTTAACTTTACCATTGAAGCGGCGTCTGATTTCGTTCCATCTGTCGGCAAGGTATTTCCTGATCCGGGAGTTGTGGATACTGTAACGGCGGTGGTAGCGCAGGCAAAAAGGCCAGTGTTGATTGGAGGGCGAGGCGCCGTGCTGGCCGATGCGGGCCCGTCCTGTATACGCCTTGCCGATAAAATTGGCGCGGTGCTTTTAACGAGTTTACCAGCCCGTGGTCTTTTTCATCGCTCAATCCATTCCTTGAATGTAGTTGGTGGTTTTGCCTCTGATACGGCGCGCGAGGCTTGCCTGGAGTCTGACCTGGTGATTGCTGTCGGCACGAGCCTCGCATCACATTCTGCCGACGCGGGCCGGTTATATCCTAATGCTAAGATTCTGCATATTGACACGCACCCTATCATTTATCAGCAAGGCCGTGTGGCAGCACATCATCATCTTTGCGCGGATGCCAAAATTGGTGTTGATGCAATTTTGAACGCTCTTGGTGATATCAAGGGCTGCTCTTCAGGTAGCCATGAATGGCGCGATGAATTGGCAGCACAGCAGCAAGCTGCCGAATATCCGGATGCACTGCCATTTCAGGTAGCGCCTGATGTGATTGACCCGCGCCAGATGATCAAGGCGCTGGATCAAAAATTGCCCAAAGACTGGTTTATGGTGAATTCTTCTGGTCATTGTTCTTATTACTCGGCTCATATGACTGGCCGTTCGGCTGATGCGTTTTTGACCATTCGAGAATTTGGCGCAATTGGAAACGGGTTATCCTATGCCATTGGTGTTGCAGCTGCCCGCCCTGAAACACAGGTTGTATTGATTGATGGTGATGGTGGTTTTTTGATGCATGCACAAGAGCTTGAAACTATAAAACGGCATGGAATCAAATTGTTGATGATCGTGATGAATGACGCAGCCTATGGATCAGAAATTCATAAACTACGCGTTGATGGGCATGATGAAACCGGTGCGGCTTTTGGCCAAACTGATCTCGCCAGTGTGGCACGCGGCTTTGGTCTTGACGGCGTTAGCTTTACCAATCTTGAAGAGTTAGATGCAGCCTTTGAGGACTTTGTCTCTGGTGAAAAAGCGGCATTGTGGGATTTCCATATCTCCGATCAAATTGCTTCGCCAGTAATGCGTCGTCTGACAGAAGCAAAAAAATAACTATTTTTGTACTATAATAGGCAAAATTTATTCATGCGAAGAGTTACGGAGTGTTGGGTCTGAGACGATTACACCATCCTTGATAAGTTCTGATATTTCTTCTTTTTCCATTCCGCAAATAGTTGTGAGCACCTCTTCATTATGCTCACCCAATAGGGGTGCCTTGAGTCTCTTGTTGTAGGACCAATCGGAAAAAAGAGGTGGCTGGCCCGGTATTGGAAATATACCAATAAATGGGTCATCTAGATGACGTATTGCTCCTCGCTTAGTCGCGTGGGGATGTGAAATTGCCTCTTGTAACGTCAATACTGGTGCAACTGGCACCCGTGTCTTCCTCAGGATTTCAAGAATCTTGTCACGGCAACCAATGCTTTTCATCCACTTTTCAATTATGTTTTGCAAATCAAACTTGTTTTCTCGGCGTTGCCGTGGCGAGTCAAATCTTGGGTCATTCATTAATTCGGGCATTTGAATTGCTTCTGTAAGTCTAGGCCATTGGTATGGCATTACCATCATTTGTATGAAAGTGCCGTCGCCACAGTCAAAAATGCCTGTTGGGCCGCCATTAGGATGTTGCGAGCCCGAGCGCTTTGGCAAAGCGGCTTCACCTCGGATGCCAACTCGCGGAATATAATCCTCATGCATCTGAAGGTAAGTATCTAAGAGTGAGCAGTCTATGTATTGACCTTTGCCTGTATGTTCACGGTGTAACAAGGCGGCCATTACAGCCATTGCGGCGGATATTCCAGTGGCACTGTCTCCAACTGCCATGCTCACTTGGCTTGGAGGGCGATCACTCTCCCCAACCATCTCAGTAATACCGGCGTAAGCGGCAGCCATGTAATCGAATCCAGGCTCCTTTGAGAGTGGTCCCCGTTGGCCAGCAAAAGAGATTGAACACATGATTATTTCTGGATTTACTGCTTTTACCTTGTCATATGACAGACCCATGCGGCCAATAACGCCTGGTGCAAAATTTTCGATTAACACATCGGATTGCTCTACTAGTTGTTTTATAATTGATTGCCCTTTTTCTGATTTTAAGTTTAATGCAATGCTACGCTTTGAGTGATTGTGCTGTGCAAAATAAGTGCTTTGAGTGCATTGTTTAAGGTTGTTGTTCTTGGCTTGAAGGCCGGATCGTCGCGCATGATCACCAGTCGGAAACAGTTCAACCTTGATTACATCAGCGCCGAGCTCAGCCATTATTCGGGATGACGTTGGCCCAGCAACAAACTGAGTGATATCGAGTACACGGTATTTGGAAAGCATTTTTGTCATGACATGGTCATTTCTTTTTTAGGGTTGGTTAGTTTGACTGACGGTCAAATAAAGTTTTCCATGCATCACCGACTGGTTTCTTTCTAATGTTGCTAACTTTGTCATGCATCACCAAAAGTCCGCGCTTTATTGCGGGTCGTGCCCGCATTGTATTATACCATCGCTGAATATTGGGGTGATGGGATATGTTTTGACCTTGCATTTTTTGTGGTCTTAACCAAGGGTAAATTGCAATATCAGCGATACTGTAATCCTCCCCCGCAATATACTGTGATTTTCCAAGCTGCGCATCGAGCACAGCGTATATTTTTGAAGCTTCATTCGTATATCGATTGATTGCATACTGAATATTCTCATTAGCATAATGCCTAAAATGATGTGCCTGACCAAGCATAGGGCCAATATTCGCCATCTGAAACATTAGCCATTGAATTACTGACAGCTTGTTTGTTTTTTTGCCACCAAGTAACTGGTTATGTTTTTCTGCTAAATACAGCATAATAGCTCCAGACTCGAATATTGTTTGTGTTTTCCCATTAGCAGTATCTTCCTTAAGAGCAGGAACTTTGCCGTGTGGACTAATTTCTAGGAACTCATGATCAAACTGTTCACCTTTTCCGATGTGAATAGGGTGGACTTCATACTCCAGCTCGAGTTCTTCTAATAGGATGCTGACTTTGTAACAGTTTGGCGTTGGCCAAAAAAACAGAGTTGTTTTAGTACGACTCATTTTTCACTACTTTTGGTAAGGCCCGCCTCAGTTAATCTCTCTTCAAGCAACCAAATCCTATCGGCTCCCCAGAACTGTTCTCCATTGAACATAAATATCGGAACTCCAAAAATCTGATCCTCGGATGCTTCTTCAAGACAACGTTCAAAAAGTGTCTTGCCTTCGTTTGACAAAAAGTCAAGATACTCATCCTTTGACAAACCAAGCGTCTCCAATAATTCTGCCACCTCATTACAGTCATCCGCGGCAAACTCACGTTTGAAAAATGACTCGAAAACGTTCGTACAATAGCTATGCAGCAGGTTCTTCTTTTCGGCAAATAGACTCCCAATCAGAGCGGGGGTGGTGTCAAAAACTTTGAGCGGGCCTCTAAGCATTTGTTTATCGTAAAGCCGGTTCGCATGACGCCTTGCATCCATGTAAGAATATTTTACTTTCCATTCAGAATAAATGCTTCTTTGCCCTTTGCCTTTGAGGCGTAACTGAAATGGTCGCCATTTAATGTCAACATTGTATTTGTTGGTGAGTTCCATTCCAGGTTTAAAAGCGATATATGCATATGGGCTCTTGAAGTCTGAATACATCTTGACTATCGGTTTTTGAGTCATGATGCTCCCCTTTCATTTTTTTAAGTTTAATTAAACCTTAGTTGATTTCACCACCGAGCCACGTTTTCATAATTTCCTCAAAGTGTTGGTTTGGCTTCGGTGCTGGTTTCTTTAACGATACGTCAGAACTTGAAAATTTGACTGGAAAGTTTGCTGCCAACGGCCCGCTCTTGCTTGAAAAATGAGAGTGTTTTACCGGAGTAAGAATGTTTCGTGACACAACCTGTTCCCAATCCAATATTTTTGAAGCGTCATTAACTGGACTGCACGAAACTCCATAGGCATCACATAAATCCACTATTTCTCTGACACTATGCTTAGATGTCCAAGCACTCATCAAAGCATCAACTTCTTGGTTGTTTTGAATACGGTCGCTGACACTCGAGAGCTTGCTGAGATATTTGATGTCCTCCTGATCAATCATTTCAAGGATATCATCCCATTCTTTTTCTGAAGCAGCACCCAGGACGACCTCACCGTCCTTTGCTCGATAGCAATTGAAGGGTGAAAATCGCATTATACGATTCCCTTGTCTTTTGCTTAGCCCCAATGTGTCATAACAATCCCAAGGCTCATCATAAAGCAAAGCTATCAAGCAATCTGTCATTGAAACATCTATGAATTCGCCAACGCCAGTCTTTGCGCGCCGCAGCAAACTCGCTAAAATAGCAGAAAAAGCGAATGTGCCTGCAATCGTGTCGCCCATTGATGAGCCAATTTTCATTGAAGGGCCCTCGGGGTCGCCAGTCACGCTCATTAATCCGGCTGCTGCTTGGACAGTTGCGTCAAAAGCTTTTTTGTTTGCAGCGGGGCCTGTAGTTCCGTAACCAGTGATTGAGCAATAAATTATAGTTGGATTAATTGATTTCAAATGCTCGTAATCAATACCGAGCCGTTGCGTAACTCCAAATCTAAAATTCTCCACAATAATATCTGCCTTTTTGACTAATTTTTTGAATAGATCGAGGTCTTGGGCATTCTTTAGGTCTAATTCAATGGATTTTTTTGATCTGGCTCGCTTTAAGTACGCGATGCCCACGTCGGTCGCTGAATTTTGTGACATTGATACACCATTCTTGCCAAAAAATGGTGGTGAATTTGCGACAGGATCACCCAGTTTGGGATCATCAATTTTAACAACTTCTGCACCCAGTGCAGCCAAAAAAAGGGTCGTTTGTGGGCCTGATAGAAATCTGGTTAAATCAAGCACCTTTATTCCGTGAAGTGCCTTTTCATTATTGGGGTCATCAGCCATTTTGTTTCCTATTTTACTGTCTCTTTGAAAACCCAATCAGATATTTATGAAAATTACAAAAATTATTTAATTCTGTTGTTCTTGATGCCTGGAATCACCCAAAACATTGACATTCCGATGCAAAGGAATATCAAGCTGACAAAAAACCCAAAAGAGTAACCTCCCGTAATGTCGTAGCTAAGCCCGGCCAAAAAAGCACCAATTGCGGCACCGCATCCATTCCCAACACCAGTAGCTCCAAAAATAGAGGCTAACCCGCGTCCTGCAAAAAGCTCAGCCATTTGAGTGGTGATTATGGGGCCGCGAGCTCCAGCCGAAAGCCCAAAACAAACAATGAAAATTGCCAAAAGAATCTCGCTTTGGTGGACCTGCAAGCAAGCTAAAGCGATGACACCGAGCACTGTAAGGCCGTAACTGCAAGTGGCAATAATATGCCTTGGAAACCGATCTGCGAGAATGCCAGTGATTGCAATGCCCGCAATAGTCAGCATCCCAATCAGGCCAAATGAAAATGCCGCAAAAACCGGCTTGAAGCCTTGATCGATAAGATATGCAACAGTTTGAAGTGAAATACCAAAAACTGCGATCGCAGTTGCGCCAAAAATAGTAAAAAATCCCCAAAATTCCGGACGCCTTATAGCCTCACGCAGTGATAATTCTTTGATGGCCGGTTTGATGTTTTGATCAAAAACCTTGTCCTTTAGGGCTCGATCTTTTGCCAATGGGCTGGCGGCAGGCGTGATGGCCCCGTTTGCAATGCGCCGCCACGGCATTAGTAAAATTATTGTAAAACAACCGATAAAACCCAAGCTCGCAAGCTCGTAAGCCCCCTTCCAACCATATGCATCAATCGCTATCTGAGCGGCCGGAGCCAAAAGCATGACACCGAGGCCCTGCCCGGAATAAGCGATTGACATTGCCGCTGCTCGCCGCCGCTTGAACCAACGCGCAATTAAGCTTTGAGTTGGCACAATGCCGACTAATGCGCTTCCAACGCCCCCGCACACCCCAACAACTAGGCAAAAGGCTGGCAAAGACTCCAATCGACCCGCAAAGCCGTAACAACTTGCCAGCATCAAGAGGCCAATGATGTAATTGAATTTTGGGCCAAGCCGGTCAAACACAATGCCTGACAAGAATGAACCAAGGCCAAATGATACCATGTAAATCGAAAATACTGATGTCACACTTGCTCGGTTCCATTGAAAGGTTTCGCTGATGGGTAAGAGAAAAACACCATAGGTTTCGCCCATGCCGCGGCTGACAGCAATCATCGAGAGACAAAAAACAAGAACAGCGAGTGGGGCATAAAATTTTGATTTTGACTGCCGCGTATTTTTTTTCATGTAAGAAATTCGATCAGTGATGTTTATTTTTAAGAGCAAATGGCTGAATATAAGTTATGTAATATGGTAGCGGTTTACCATTTGAAGTTGCAAATAATTACCAGTTTTTTTGGAAAATTGGCAAATTAGATGCGACCGGTTTTGTGGTTTTGGATCAGCGAATAACTATAAATCGCTTCGCATGATGCTGGATATTCTTTTGTTATCTTGTCTCTTTTGCAAAAAAGACCGACTATCTTTTATTTTGGGGAGCGTAATGACGTGATTGACAAAAAAACTCTCTCGATATGGGAAAGACAGGGGAGAATTGGCTTTATTGGCCTGGGGAACATGGGTAGCGCCATTGCGATGCGCTTAACAAAGCCAAAAATTGACGGACTGCCATTAATGGTCTTCGATCCCGACAGCATTAAATTGGCCCCGTTTATTGAAAGAGGTGCAATTGCTGCGAAAAGTGCATTAGAGCTCTGCGAATCCTGCGACATTATTTTTGCCTGTCTGCCTACATCTGCAGTGACGGAAACAGTGCTTTTCGGCGACGCAGGCATTTCTCGCGATTTAAAACCAGGACAGATTTTTGTTGATATGACATCTGGCGACCCGGCAATAAGCCGGGACCAAGCCGCTCGCCTTGCCAAGGCCGGTGTGATATTTGTTGATGCACCGGTTAGCGGTGGTCCGCGTGGTGCCCGCGAAGGAACCATTGCCATCATGGTTGGTGGTGAGGATAAGCTATATCAACAAATTCTGCCCACTTTAAAGGTTATTAGCAACAATATCTTCCACGCTGGACCAGTTGGCGCTGGCCACGCGTTAAAGGCAGGTAACAATTTGCTGAACCTTATTTGTCGTATGGCCAGTTTCGAAGTGGTGTCTTTGCTGATCAATGCCGGTGTGGATGCGGAACGGGCTGTTGATATTTTGCAAAAAAGTTCCGGCCGCAATTATGCAACCGAGATTACTTTACCGGATAATATTCTATCAGGGAAAATGCATCAGGGTTTTTCAATGGCATTGATGGAAAAAGACGCCGGATTGGCGCTTGACATGGCGGCTGGCCTTGCCCAACCAATGCCCCTTGGCGAGGTGGCATTTGCTGAGCTTCAAGATGCTATGCACACCCATGGTGATACTGCTGATATGAGCCTTGTTGCTCTTGAATATGAGACTAAAACCGGTGCGCGCATTCGTCCTAAATAGGGGCTTGCTGGGGGCGCTGTTGCCGATAAAAATAATCGAAGAAAGAGGTAAGAGATGAAATTAACAGTCTATCTATCAGGTGAAATTCACACAGATTGGCGAGAAGAAGTGGCCGATGCTTGCAAAAAACAGCAACTTGATATTACCTTTCTCGGTCCGGTAACCGACCACGGCGCATCCGATGATTGCGGGGTTGCAATCATGGGGGATGAACCGGATAAATTCTGGCATGATCATAAAGGAGCCAAACTTAATGCCATTCGCACCCGTACCGCGCTCTCCCGCGCTGATGTTGTTGTGGTACGTTTTGGAGAAAAATACAAGCAATGGAATGCTGCTTTTGATGCGGGTTATGCGGCGGCCCTTGGCAAAGCATTGGTAATCATGCATGGCAGCGATCATCAGCATGCCCTGAAAGAAGTTGATAGCGCAGCTCTTGCGACGGTTGAGACTGCTGACCAGGTCGCTGCAATATTAAATTATGTGATTACTGGCAAACTCTAGAGACCGAGAGAGCTTTAAGGATGAAGCCTGTACTAAGAACCCCACTTATTTTTGATGGGCATAACGACATTCTATCGCTTTTATTTAAATCAGGCTCGTGCTCGGGTGGGGCTATTAATCTTGATGTTTTTGAGGGTGATATGCCGGGCCATCTTGATATGGGTAAGATGCGCAAAGGTGGTTTTGGGGGTGGGTTTTTTGCTATTTGGGTACCATCGCCCATCGATCTGGATAGTAAGAATTCGCAGATGAATCTGCCAAAATATGATTTACCCTTGCCTTCGGAAATCTCTGTAGATGAGGCCCTTCCGATTGCTATCGCACAGGCGGCAATTCTGCATCGGATGGAACAAGCTGGCTACGTGACGATCTGCACCAACGCGGCGATGCTACAATCCTGTCTTAAACAAGACAAAATTGCGGCCATTATGCACATTGAAGGTGCTGAGCCGATTGATCGTGATTTTTACAACCTAAATATGTTCCAGCGTGCTGGCTTGCGATCAATTGGTCCGTTATGGAGCCGGCCAAACCGATTTGGACATGGTGTGCCATTTCGCTTTCCAAGCAATGGTGATATTGGTCCCGGCCTTAGTGAGGATGGTAAAAGACTGGTCCAATATTGTGACGATAATGGCATTCTTATTGATCTATCGCATTTGAATGAAGCCGGTTTTTGGGATGTTGCCAAACAATCATCCGCCCCACTTGTTGCCACTCACTCGAACGCCTACGCAATTAGCCCACATGCACGCAACCTGACGGACCGGCAGCTTGCGGCGATTGCTGAAAGTGATGGGATGGTGGGGCTAAATTTTGCGGTTGCCTTTTTACGCCCAGATGGCCGCATGCAGGCTGACACTGGTTTTGACGTCATGCTTCGCCATCTTGATCATTTGCTTGCCTATCTAGGGGAAGATAGAGTTGGGCTTGGTTCAGACTTTGATGGCACTACAGTGCCCCATGGCATTGGCAATGCCGCCGGTTTGCCAGCCCTGCGTGAGGCCATGCGCGCCCATGGATATGACAATGCGCTGATGACTAAATTATGCCATGCAAATTGGGTGAATGTTCTTGGCAAAGTATGGAAGGGGTAACGGCTAACCCCTCTGGTTAAACCTTTTTCCAGTAAGAGCAGCGGCAATATTTACCTTTTGGATGTCAATCGACCCACCAGCAATGCCCCACCCCCAGGCATCGCGCATTTTCTGCTCCATTGGATAGGATTTTGAATAGCCATAACCGCCCATCAATTGTACTGCAGCACCGGCAACCTCACGCGCAATTTCATTGGCATAGCATTTTGCGATTGAGCTATCTGCAATTGATGGCAGGGACTGTTCAGCATTATTGACTGCCCGATACAAAAGAAGCCTCGCCGCATCTAACTTCATTTTCATCTGGGCAATCTGCAATTGTACGGCTTGAAATTCAATTATTGGTTTGCCGAATTGTTCGCGCTCTTGCACATAGTCAAGCGCGTAATCAAAGGCGGACTGACCGCAGGCAAGACTCATCGTAGTGTTGCCGCAGCGCTCTAGATCAAAGGCTTCCATCAGCTTTTTAAAGCCGCCCGCAGGAACAATAATATTTTCGACAGGCACTTCAACATTATCAAAAAACATATCGGCACTGGCAATGCCGCGCCAGCCCATATGTGATTCTGGGGCTCCAAAGGTAAACCCCTGGGTACCTTTTTCTAAAAATACTGCGCCAATACCCTTGGCCCCCGGATCATCAGACAGGCGGCAATAAACAACATAGGCATCAGCATGACCGCCGCCGGAGCACCAGCGTTTGCTGCCATTTAGTATGATCTTATCACCATTTAGCTTGCCTCTGGTTTTAAGGTCGGTCAACGCCGTCCCGGCATTTGGTTCGGACATTGAAATGGCAACTACCATTTCACCTGAACAGACTTGTGGAAGAATACGCTGTTGTAATGCTTTTGGCGCAAAATGTGCAATTGCTAGGGCCGGCCCAAAACTGGCTTCAAAAACAGGAAACGCGACCGCGACAGAAATTTTTGCTAGCTCTTCCAAAATCAATACAGCCTCGAAATGCCCAAGCCCAGCCCCACCATAGGCAGATGGTAAATTGATGCCCATAAAGCCCATTTCGGCGAATCGTTTGCGAAGAACCAGATTTGGCGGCGCGTTGTTATTTTCAATATCTGTGGCATGAGCGGGCAGTTCTGTTTGCGCAAAGCGGCGTGCCGTCTCCTGAAGCATTTGTTGTTCAGCGCTGAGTGAAAAATCCATGATCTGTCCATCTGAGTGAGTAAAAGCAGGGCGAATGGCACTGCAAAATCTATGAAAGTTGCGAATGGTAAGCCTGCCAACTTTCCCATAGGCTGTAAATTGAAAATCACGTATTTTGGCGAGTCAGACAATCTAACTTTGGCAACGAAACTATTATAGCAGGACAGATAATGACAGATCACGAAACCCCGATGGCACTTGCTGGATTAAAAGTGTTGGACCTAAGTCGGATTTTGGCTGGGCCTTATGCAGCACAGATGTTTGCGGATCTTGGTGCGGATGTGGTGAAGGTGGAAAATCCGGATGGTGGTGATGATACACGTAAATGGGGCCCGCCTTTTTCCCAGAAGGCCGATGGCAGTCGTGATTCTGCGGCCTATTTTTCCGCCTGCAATCGTAATAAACGATCCGTTACAATTGACTTTTCAACCGAGGGTGGCGCTGATCTCGTGCGGAAGCTGGCCCAAAAGGCTGATATAGTAATTGAAAATTTCAAACCGGGCGGGTTGAAGAAATATGGTCTGGATTACGGGTCAATTGCCGCCATTAATCCAGGAATCATTTATTGTTCAATTACGGGTTTTGGTCAAACAGGGCCCTATTCGCACAGATCAGGATATGATTTTTTGATACAGGGCATGGGCGGGCTGATGAGCATTACCGGCCAGCCTGATGGCAGCCCGGGCAGTGCACCAATGAAAGTTGGAGTTGCTGTATGTGATTTGTTTACCGGCATGTTCGCCGCTAATGCCGCTCTAGCGGCGCTTCATTATCGTGCTCGAACTGGCAAGGGCCAGCATATTGATTGCGCGCTTCTCGATAGTCAAATCTCAATGCTAGCGAATCAATCCGCAAATTGGTTAAACGCAGAGGTGTGTCCAGGCCGCATGGGTAACAGCCATCCAAGTGTTGTTCCCTATACCGTTTATCGGGCGCGTGATGGGTTTGTGATTGTCGCCTGCGGGAATGACAAACAATTTATTCGCTTGACAGCGGCATTGGCTGTTCCCGATTTGGCTGATCATGCTGACTTTGCAACTAATGAGACGCGTATCAAAAACCGTGACCAACTGGATGCAATCCTTGCTGATATTATTTTAAAGATGGATCGCCAACAGCTTATTGAAACATTGGAGGCCGCCGGTGTTTCTTGTGGCCCAATTAATAATATTTCTGAGGTGTTTGCGGACCGGCATGTTCAGGCACGCGGTGCCAGAATTGATCAATGGCGTAAAGACGGCAGTAAGATTTCAACCACTGCCTTCGCCGCTAAACTTAGTCTAACTCCGGCACAATACCGCATTACGCCGCCGCGACTCGGTGAACATAGTGATCAGGTCATCGCTGAATGGGCTGATATGTCGCCAGCAGAGATTTCTGCCTTGCGCAATGCCAAGGTAATTTGATTAAGATTTTTTTGGGCCTTAAACACGGTGTTGATTATTGTTTGAACGTTTCTTTCATCGACCCAAAAATTGATCTCAGCCGGGGTGATACATCGCAGTCGGCAATCAGCGTTACATTCGGAGCGACTGGTTGCGGCACATCATCATATCTGAAGGCTGGGTAGGCGCTTGAGACCGCCAGTTGAATTTTTGCCCCTTCGGGAAGCCGCATTATCGCAACTCCATCACGAAATGGCGCCCGGCGTCCTTGTTCTGGTGCCTCGGCAACAAATGTTTCGTCAATTACTGAACACCGGTTTTCAAGCGTAGCTTTTACCATGATGATTTTTGGCGGGTCAAAATTGTTGCTAAAAACAGGCATGAAAAACCAGAACAAACCTGACAGGCCCGCAATCAGTAGGCAAATGCTGGTTAGGGTGAGGGCAAGCTTCATCGACAAATCTCGTTAGATAATACAGACAAACGACCAGCGGTGATCCAAAGAGACATAGCACACGGCATATTGCGTGTTAGAATTGCATGCCAAATTGGCTGGCAAGATTATTCGCCAGAGCATCCAGCTTGTCTTTGGCCATTGGTTGCATTGGCGGGCGAAGATTGCTCCAGGTGCTATTGCCTGTTGACCGTGCAAGAAGGGCCTTTTGCGCTGGAATTGGAGCGTAATCCTGAAACATAAGCCGCACCGCCCGCACTTTTTCATGTTTGACCTCGGCCTCATTCCATTTTCCAGCAAGGCATAAATCAATAACCTCAGCAATATCAGTGCCGTTCAAATTAGCGGTGGCGGAGATACATCCAGGTGCCCCTCGGCGGACTGCTTCGATAATTGGTAACTCGGAACCCGGATAGACAATTAACCCTTCAATACTCAATAGGGCTTCAGTGTTGTCCCAATCACCGGAACTGTCTTTGATGCCAACAACAACATTTGGAAAATGGGCATGTAATTTGCGCACAAGGTCAATAGAAAGACCAACCCCCGCAACCTGTGGGATGTGATAAAGATATATTTTCAAGCGTGGATCATTCACTCCGGTAATCAATTGCGCATAATAGTCATATAATCCACCATCGCTCATACCCTTAAAATAGAAAGCTGGCAATACCATCACTCCAGCACAGCCAAGGCCGACCGCGTGCTGGCATAGATCAATGGTATCGGGAAGATTGCAAAGGCCGGTACCTGGAATCATTACCGCTGGGTCAATGCCTGCCGCCACCAGACCTTCAAGGGCGGCTTTGCGCTCACTTTGACTAATCGATAAGGCCTCGCCAGTTGTTCCAAACGGAGCCAGACCTCTAACGCCTGATGCAAGCAGCTGTTTGGCAAGGCTATTATAGAGCGATTGGTCAAGATTGAGATTATCGTCAAAAGGGGTGAGAATGGGGGCAATGAGGCCTTTTATTATCATGATATTTCCTGTTGTAAATAAAGTCGTCGTAACCGACGTCAAAATTAAGTGGTTTCGATGCTAGAGTATCGGTTGTAAACATGGCATTTCTCAAATTGTCACATAATAGTCACCTTCCGCAAAACTTTTTTGGTAGTTTTTAAAAGTTTTAAAAACTGGGAGATGCCGCTTTGCTTTCATCGAAATCAGCCGTAAACTCTCCAATATGTCGCCAATCGCTCTCGCTGGCCTTCACCCTGTCTGTTTTGGCCTCATCTTTTGAGTTATGGGAAAGAAATAAATATCCATGAATGCTGAAATCCCTGACCGGGTTCGGTCTACAAAAATTGTTGCAACTCTGGGGAATGTTTCCTCAAGCCCGGAGATGTTGACTAGTCTTACCGCTGCAGGCGTTAATGTTTTTCGATTAAATTTTTCGCATGGCACTCGTGAAGAACAAGGTTTGCGCATTGATGCCATTCGTGCTCTTGAGGCTAAAACCAGCTTACCGACCTGTATTTTGGTAGATTTGCAAGGTCCAAAATTTCGGGTTGGCGAAATTGCCGAAGGCACAATCGTTAAGGCTGATGAGCGCATCACTTTTGATCTGGATACAAAAAAGGGAAATGCCAACACTGTTGGCTTACCGCATGAGGAAATTTTTAAGGCGATATTTCCGGGTGCACGTTTGTTGATGGATGATGGAAAGCTGGTCTTCAGGGTTGTGTCAGTTGATACAAAAAAATTTGTTGCAGATGTGCTAGTTGGTGGCCCGCTGAAAAGCCGTAAAGGGGTTAACCTTCCTGATATGACTCTTGACACTACTCCGCTAACACCAAAAGATCTGGACGATCTCAATTATGCGCTGGATAAGGGTGTTGATTGGGTGGCTTTATCTTTTGTGCAACGCGCCAGTGATGTTATTGCGGCCAGAAAAATTGTTGGCAAGCGGGCTCTCTTGATGTCAAAAATTGAAAAGCCAGCAGCGTTGAATGAACTTTCTGATATTATCGCTGCATCAGATGGTATTATGGTTGCACGGGGCGATCTTGGTGTTGAGTTGCCCCCAGAACACTTGCCCGGATGGCAGAAAACCATTATTTCAAAATGTCGTTTGGTTGGCAAACCAGTCGTAGTTGCTACGCAGATGCTGGAGTCAATGATTGACGCCCCCGCCCCTACAAGAGCCGAAGCATCTGATGTTGCTGGTGCAGTGTTTGATGGGGCAGATGCGGTTATGCTGTCAGCGGAAACGGCGGCTGGTCAATACCCTGTGGAGTCGGTTGAATTTATGGCGCGTATCGTGAGTTCTGCTGAGGCACATGTTCGGTCTGATCCGATGTCAGGGCCCGGTGAATTACCAGTTGAAAAAAGTGTCTATCACGCGGTTGCACGCACTAGTGTGGGGCTGGCCGAAACGGTTGAAGCCAAGGTCATGGTCGCCTTTTCCAGTTCTGGAAATACCGCAGTTCGGATTGCGCGTGAGCGACCTACAATTCCTTTTCTGGTGATGACACCGCACCTAGAAGTGCGGCGTAAGTTATGTTTGCTGTGGGGTACCTATACTGCGGCGAGTGCCTATAGCGATGATTTTGAGTCTGCGATTACTGAGGCGATATTTGAAATTCGGAAACGCGGCATGGCAGGTACTGGGCAGCAGGTTGTTATTGTAGCGGGCATGCCTTTTGGCATTGTTGGCACCACCAACTCGATGCGTGTTGTTACGCTCTAGACGATTTCTATTGCATTCCAAAAAGTTCTATATCTAGGCTAGTGTCGAAAACGCAACATTAAGGTTGATGCTTGATATTTGCGTTGTTGAGATACAGCAATATGGAGTTCGTGAAATTGCAAAAGGTTGGGTTTATCGGGCTAGGTAATGTTGGCGGTAAGCTCGCGGGGAGTTTAATCCGCAATGGGTGCGATGTTGTTTTACGTGACCTCAATCGTGATGCTGCAGCTTCCTTTCTTGATGCTGGTGCGAGGTGGGGGGAAAGCCCGAAAGAGATGGCACAGGCTTGTGATATAATCATCACCTGTTTGCCATCGCCAGCAGTAAGTGCCGCAGTAATGGAAGCTGAAGATGGTGTTCTTGCCGGCCTGACAGAGGGCAAAATCTGGGCGGAAATGAGCACCACTGATGCAGCAGAGGTGACGCGCATTGGTTCCCTAGTCGAAGCAAAGGGTGCAAGCGCGGCCGATTGTCCTGTTTCTGGCGGGTGCCACCGGGCCGCTACCGGTAACATTGCAATTTTTGCAGGTTGTGATCGGCCGGTGCTTGACCGCTTGCTGCCGACCCTCACCATCCTCGGTCGACGAGTTCTTCACACCGGTGCACTCGGAACGGCATCGGTGTTAAAGGTCGTGACAAATTATCTTGCGACGGCAAATCTTGTGACTTTGGCCGAAGCGTTTGTTACATCAAAAATGGCTGGCATGGATTTAAACACCACCTATGAAGCGATTCGTATTTCATCGGGAAACTCATTTGTTCATGAGACTGAAAGTCAGGTGATATTAAACGGTAGCCGTGATATTAATTTCACGATGGATCTTGTATTGAAGGATATTGGGCTGTTTCAAGACATTGCTACGGCACATAATGTGCCGTTAGAAATCTCACCAATATTAATTAAGATTTTTAAAGATGGGCAAACTCGGTTCGGCGCCCGAGAGTGGTCGCCAAATATTATTAAGCGGTTAGAAGAGGCATGCGATACCAAGATTCTGGCTCCAGGTTTTCCAGATGAAATGACTGATGATGAACCAGAAGAGCCGGGCTATGAAATTATTGCAAAATCTTAAGCCACTGATCAAGAGGCAACGCTTCAACTGGCAACTGCCCAGTTTCAAAAGCCCAAAACAGGTAAGCCCCAAGACAGAGAACGAACAGAACATACAGTGGCATATAATTTGTTGGTGATTTAGGGCTCGCGCTAGCCTCCTTCGAAGGGTTGAGATCGGCTTTTTCCAGATCGGAATTTACTGACGCCAAATTCGATGATTCGCCTTCTGACCTCTGTCCGTCATGGTCAATTTTACTCTCGCAAAACGGGCAAAATAGATCCACGGTCGACCGATCTGGCGGAAGGTCTGGCAGGGTGACTTGTTTTTTACAGGATGGGCAGGTGACAAATTCTAAGGCGGCTGGACGGGCTATTTTTCTATCTTTTGTTTGTTCGCCATCGATGGCAAACTGTTCCTGGCATTGGTGGCAGGAAATGCTCACTAATTTGTTTGCTGCCCGCGCAGAGTCAATATCGGTTTTTGATATAAGACAAATACAATCGCAATGTGGACAGTGTCTCATTACTATGTCGTTGTTATCGATTTCCATATCTCCCGCCTCTAATATTTATCAGGACCATTACTCAATTCATTGACTGCATAATTTTTAGGCTATTACGCAGTTACTCAGTTGGGTGACCGTCTCCACAGTAACAGACTAAATCATCCGAATCACCGACTCTATTTTAAACTCGCTTGTTAAAGGGCGCGCCCTTTAAGCTTTTTGCTTAGTTGATCAATGATTGCTTTAATTTGTAGCAAATATGGGTTAATGCGCTGGGCCGCTTTGTAGGCCTTTAAAGCACCCTCCAAATCACCAGCGCGGATCCGGATCATGCCTAGTCCAGAAAGCGCCCCGAAATGCCTTGGCTCTAGTTTGATCACTTGCAGAATATCACTCGCAGATCCAGTGTCATTACCACGAAAAAACCGAACCGTGGCACGTTTGTTCCAGGCTTCGGCAAAATCAGGATGACTGTTGATAATGCGGCTGAAGACGTCCTCCGCATCACCAAGATGCCCAGAATTCATCAATTCTATGCCCTTTTTCATTTGTCGGTTTGCAAGTGGGTCATACGGATGGTCACCCCATCTAGTCCAAATTTGGAGTTCTATATTCGCTGCTTGCGTTTCTGATGGGCCGGCTTGAAGGGCAATAAAGAGTTCATCAAGCTGAGGGTCATTTTGATCGGCACAAGCTGGCACAGGTACTGTTATCGCCACGGCAATGATCCCGAAGATGGCCCAAAAGAGTCTAAAGATTTGAGGTGATGGTATTGTTACGTTTTCCATGGCCCATCTAGAAATGTTTATCCATATCCCATTTAGCCTATATCGCTAATGTGATATTGCCAAGCGCTGCCATAGATTTGGGTATGCCATTTTAACTATCATGAAAACGGCCGCACAAAAAAACTATATGCTATTATTGCGGATTGTTTATCTAGTGTTAACCAACTGTTGTTAGCCAAAACTAGAATGATCGCTGGTGTGGTTTTAGGCTATTCTGGGACTGGTAAAGTTGTTATCCAAATTATGAAAATTCAAACGAAGGAGTCTGCAATGTCTAGTTTCAAAGCCCTCATGGTGCATCGTGATAATAAAAATGTAATTAGTCATGAATTAACTGATATGCAGCATGATGACCTTCCAGCGGGCGGTGATGTTCTCGTTGCAGTGAAATATTCCACAATTAATTACAAGGATGGCCAGTGCTTGACGGGCCTTGGTCGGTTAGTACGGGAATATCCGCATGTTCCGGGCATTGATTTTGCTGGTGAAGTGGTAAGCAGTTTGGATGAGCGCTATAAGCCCGGCGATCTTGTGGTTTTGACAGGGTGGCGTGTTGGCGAGACATGGTGGGGCGGTTATGCTCAATTTGCTAGGGTAAAGGCTGAGTGGCTGGTGCCATTGGCTAGTGGGTTGGACTGCCAGCAAGCGATGGCGATTGGCACTGCTGGATTTACTGCAATGCTTTCGGTTTTAGCTCTAGAGGATGCAGGCGTTAAACCTGAGAGCGGCCCAGTTCTTGTGACTGGTGCGGCTGGCGGTGTCGGATCGATTGCAACAGCGCTTCTAGCCGCTCGGGGATTTTCGGTGACAGCGTTGACGGGGCGCTCAGAAACTGAATCCTATCTCCGTGGCCTCGGTGCGAGTGATATAATTGATCGGGCAGACATGATTGAAGGTGCTGGCAAGCCCCTAGAGTCAGGAAAATGGGCAGGATGTGTTGATTCGGTGGGCAGCGTGATTCTTGCCCGCGCATTGGCCCAAATGAAATATCGCGGTGCTGTGGCCACGGTGGGATTGGCTGGTGGGGCTGACCTACCAACAACAGTTATTCCATTCATCCTTCGTGGCGTTTCGCTTTTGGGCATTGACTCGGTTATGGCACCTTATTCGCGCCGGATGCAGGCTTGGCAGCGTTTGGCAAACGATTTACCAAAGTCGCAGCTAGCAGCAGTGATGACACTTATAGGGCTTGCTGATGTGCCAACGGCTGGAGCTGATATTCTGGCTGGCAAGGTAAAGGGCCGCCTAGTTGTTGATGTAAATGCATAAGCAAGCATCAACAGCGGGTTTTAAAATGACTCAAATTTGCTGGCCTTTCCAATTGTTAACTTTAAATTTTGGTCGTTAACAAGAAGGTAAAAATGGGCCAAACCGTTAGTGGGCCAAGCTGCTTATGATCATTTTGTGACAAAGTGTGAATTGTTTGAAGTTGGCGCGAAGCTTTTCGCAAAGGCTTTTATTGGTGAGGTGTTTGGACAATACTGTTTAAAGCTAAAAGATCAGGTATGCCTGAACCATATTAGGTGCTCTGCTCCTATAAAGCTATTGTTATGAAGATAGGGCACTATCTTGGCGTTTATTTCACGCCTTTTACGACACCGATATGGGGCAAATTTCGGCCTTGCTGGGCATAATCAATTCCGTAACCAATCACGAACGCATCGGGAATATCAAAGCCGACCCAATTAACATCCACCTCCACCTCGCGGCGTGATGGCTTATTTAAAAGGGTGCATATTGAGAGACTTTTTGGAGCACGGGTCAGCAGTATTTTTTGAACTTGTGATAAGGTGTGACCGGTATCTACAATATCTTCAACGATTAGAACATCACGATTTTTGATCTGGGTTTCCAGATCCTGAATGATGCGAACTTGACGTGAAGAAATAGCATTATTGCCATAGGATGAAACAGTCATGAAATCCACTTCAACCGGCAGCGCAAGCCGGCGCACAAGATCTGCGATAAACACAAATGATCCACGTAAAAGACCAATTACAATCAACTGTTCAGTATCTTTATAATGGTCGGTAATTTGACGGGCCAGATTATTGGTTCGGGCGGCGATTTCGGCTTCGGTAATTAAAATGTCGATTTCATGCTGGCTTGATAATACGGTCATGCGGTATGATTGCCCCTATCTTTAGCAAGTGGTATTTCGTAATAATTTTGGCCGCCGCTTGGTATTACACCGCCGACCAGTTGTTAGTATAATCGTGCTGACAGAAATGGCCATGTAAATATCGTTTGACACCTGGTTGTGGTCCTTAAAATTAAGAAAAGGGATTATTTATGTCGAAAGTTGCATTTTTGGGAATGGGTGTTATGGGCTATCCGATGGCTGGCCATATCGCCGCTGCGGGTCACGACGTAACTGTTTTCAATCGAACTCTAGCAAAAGCTGAGGCATGGACAGCCCAACATGGTGGCTCACTTGCAACCACGCCGGCGGTCGCGGCTGATGGTGCTGATTTTGTGTTTTGCTGTGTGGGTGATGACCCGGATGTACTGTCGGTGGCGCTTGGCGAGGATGGTGCAATTCCATCTATGAAAAGTGGGGCTGTCTTCATTGACAATAGTACAGTTTCGGCTGATGTGGCAGGTCAACTATATGACGCTGGTAAGGCATCAGGGGTTCAAACACTTGATGCACCGGTTTCTGGTGGGCAGGCAGGTGCCGAAAATGGTAAATTAACCGTGATGGTTGGCGGCGATGATGCTGCTTTTACCCTGGCATTGCCGATGATGGAATGCTATGGGGCACGGGTTGTGCACATGGGTGCGGCCGGTAAAGGCCAGCAGGCCAAGATGGCAAATCAAATTTGTATTGCTGGCCTTGTGCAAGCCTTATCAGAAGGGTTGAATTTTGCGATGAATGTTGGCCTTGATACGGAAAAGCTACTTTCGGCGATTTCCGGCGGGGCGGCACAATCATGGCAAATGGTTAATCGCGGCGAAACCATGGTCAGAGGTGAATTTGATTTTGGTTTTGCTGTTGACTGGATGCGCAAGGACTTAAGGATTTGTCTTGAAGAGGCCAAGCGCAATGGGGCTGATCTGCCAGTTACTGAAATTGTTGCGAGCTATTACGCCGAAATAAGTGCTGATGGACACGGTCGTAATGACACTTCCAGTTTGATCCGCCGGCTACGTGATTTTTAGACCGGCAGGGATTGGGCCGGCCGAGTTATGCAGACTAATTAATTGTATTAATTGGTATAATTACAAAATCGGTAGCTATTTTATTTTGTAGGATTAATCGCGCGGCGGCAGGGGGTGCGTGTGCATATTAACAAAAGAGCCGCCTGCAGCCCCCAACCGGTGGGCGCGTCCCACCTCTATATAATGTTGTGCAATATGGCGGTTATCAGCAATTTCATCAGCGTTTAAATCACGCATTTTTCGGGCGGGCCGTCCCGCCCATAATTCTCCGGCTGGAATATGTTTGCGAGCCGTCAATAACGATCCGGCGGCAAGCATACCGTCAGTTTCAATGATTGCGCCATCCATCACAATTGACCCCATGCCTACAAAAGCATGATCATGCAAATGACAGGCATGTACTAGTGCACAATGACCAATATTTACATGATTACCAATGATCGTTGGATAATCCCGGCTGCTGATGTGCACACAGCTATTATCCTGAATATTTGTTCCTTCACCAATAGTGATAAAATTGTTGTCCCCGCGCAACGTAACCTGATGCCAAATGCTGCTATTTGAGCCGATACGAACCGCTCCAACAATTGCTACTGTTTCGGCAATGTAGGCAGTGTCGTCAATTTCTGGATAGTGCTCTAGAAAAGGTGCAATAAAGGGTTTGGAGGGGCTGGTCATGCTTTTATCCTTTATCAATAAGCAAAAATGACGACTGTATTGGTGCTAGTGATTGATAAATTAACATGCTAGCAGTGCTTGTCAGTTAATTTTATTTGGCATTTTTAGAATCATGACTATATCTCTGTAGATACCTAGCTACCAAAGACAAAACTGTGGAGGCCGAAATGGCATTTGAACTACCTGATCTACCTTATGCGCATGATGCATTGGCAGACCTTGGCATGAGCGCTGAAACGCTTGAATATCATCATGATTTGCATCACAACGCCTATGTGGTGAACGGGAACAATCTGATTGCCGGCACTGAATGGGAAGGAAAAGCACTTGAGGATATCATCACTGGGACCTACGACAAAAATGCTGTTGCTCAAAATGGTATATTTAATAATGCCTCTCAGCATTGGAATCACATGAAGTTCTGGGAAATGATGGGACCAAAGGGGCGCGCCATGCCGAGTGAACTTGAAGCCGCATTGACTGACTCATTTGGATCAATTGATGCATTTAAGGATGCTTTCAAGGCCGCAGGTGCCGGTCAGTTCGGATCTGGCTGGTGCTGGTTGGTAAAAAATAGTGATGGCAGGCTCGCCGTAACCAAAACTGAGAATGGGGTAAACCCACTCTGTTTTGGTCAAACAGCATTACTTGGTTGTGACGTGTGGGAACATTCATACTATATTGATTTTCGGAATAAACGTCCTGATTATTTGACAAATTTCTTGGAGAACCTTGTCAATTGGGATTATGTTGCAGCGCAATTATAGTTCAGGAATAAGAATACCGCGTCTTTGACGTTAAAGCCGTCTCCCAAGATTGGGTGGCGGCTTTTTTATTGGTGCAATAATTTACCGTCTTGGTCCGAAAATTAACTATACCTATTTATCCAGCACCATTTTATTAACCCTCAGCCGCAGTGCATTCAATCTGATAAATCCGTTTGCATCGCTATGGTCGTAATCAATCGCACCTTCTTCGAAGGTTACAAGATCAGCATTATAAAGTGAATTTGGTGATTTTCGTCCTGTTATGGTGACATTACCTTTATATAGTTTCACTCGTACAACACCATTTACTGCATCGCGGCAGCTATCAATGGCTGTTTGCAGCATTTCGCGCTCAGGTGAAAACCAGAAGCCGTTATAAACTAATTCGGCATAGCGCGGCATCAATTCGTCTTTGGTGTGCATAGCACCACGGTCGAGAGTAATTGATTCCATTGCTCGGCGTGCGGTTAGTAGTATTGTGCCGCCTGGCGTTTCATAAATCCCACGCGACTTCATGCCAACAAACCGGTTTTCCACAAGATCAAGGCGGCCAATGCCGTTTTGACCGCCAAGTCGATTTAATTCAGTCAGCAGGTTGGCAGGCGATAATGCCTTGCCATCGATAGCAACAGGATCACCTGATTCGAACATGATTTCAATTTCGGTTGGCTTGTCGGGCGCCTGTTCAGGCGACACGCTGCGTGAGAATACATATTCTTCAGGCGCCACCCATGGATCTTCCAAAACTTTGCCTTCGGCGGATATATGCAACAGGTTCGCATCAACGCTGAAAGGGGCTTCGCCGCGCTTGTCCTTTGGAATGGGTATCTGGTTAGCCTCGGCATAAGCAATCAGTTTTGTGCGGCTGCCGAGATCCCATTCACGCCATGGCGCTATCACTTGAATATCAGGCTGCTGGGCATAATAGGCCAGCTCGAACCTTACTTGATCATTGCCTTTGCCGGTTGCTCCATGTGATACGGCCTCGGCGCCAACATCACGAGCAATTTCGATCTGGCGTTTGGCAATCAATGGCCGGGCAATTGATGTGCCAAGAAGATAAGCGCCTTCATAAAGCGGGTTTGCCCGAAGCATCGGGAACACGTAATCGCGCACGAATTCTTCCCGCAAATCTTCAATGTAGATATTTTTAATGCCAAGCAATTCGGCTTTGGCGCGCGCTGGTTCAATATCCTCACCCTGACCAATATCAGCGGTAAAGGTAATCACTTCGGCGCGGTAATGGTCTTGCAACCAACGTAGAATGACGGAGGTATCAAGGCCACCTGAATAGGCGAGGACGACTTTTTTGATGTCATTTTTGCTCATGTCTGATTGCTATATCCGATCATTATCATCCTCGCAATGGCGTTTTCCTAACTCATTGTTTTTGCTAAGTAGTTTGGTCTTTGTCTAATCCGCCTCGAAATACGATTTTGGTCATGTGCAAGCAGGGTGGCTGGTGGTCAAAGGTTAGATCCTAAAGTTCTCGCAACAAGGGAGCCGGTTTCCGGCCAAGGGTTTTCATCGCGCCAGCGAGCCCTAGAATGGCCGTTACAAATGCGCCAACAACTGTGGTGGCAACGACCAGCCCGCCATCAAGGATAAATTCCGCCCCCAAGAGCCCGTCAACAAGGGCCCAGCTTGCAAGGCTGCCAATGATTGCTGCTGCCAGAGCTGTCAGCAGCCCTAAAAACGCATACTCGAAGAACCATGCAAAGCAAATGGTCAGCCTTGTCGCTCCCAATACTTTGAGAATAACGGAGTCGGCAAGCCGTTGGGACTCACTGCTGGCAACAGTTCCAGCAAGCACAGCGATGCCCGCAATTAGGGTAACAAAGGCGGTAAGCTTCACCGCCCCACCAAGTAGACCAATTACGCGCTGTGCTGTTGCGACAGCTTCTTTAACAGACACCGCCGAGACGTTGGAAAACTGTTTCGTAACAGCGCGTTCGACTTCATCGGCAGCGTCATCAGTTTTGGTGTGGGTGGTCGCAATCCAGCTATGTGGGGCGTCATCCAGTACGCCCGGATTCAGAACGAAAACAAAATTGATCTGGAAACTTTGCCAATCAACATCTCGTAAATTGTATACGCGTGCTGTAACCTCGCGACCAAGAACATTGATACTGATCGTGTCACCAATAGTGAGGCCAAAATCGTCAGCCGCATCTTTTGACATCGAGACGAGTGGTGGCCCGCTGTAATCTCTTGGCCACCAAGTGCCGGTCACAACTTCACCGCCCTTTGGAGGGTTGGCAGCCCATGTCAATGCTCGGTCACCACGCAAAATCCACGCTGACCCCTCCGGCGGGGTAATAGCGGCCGCTGGCACACCATTTATTTTAACAACACGACCCCGAAGCATGGGCGTTTTGGCAACACGCGTAATACCATCTATCGATCTGGTGAGGCTTTCAAACTCGTCAATCTGGTTTGGCTGAATATCGATAAAGAACCAGGCTGGCGCGTCTTCGGCAACGCGGTTGTCAATCTGGCGGCCAAGATTTGACTCGCTTAGTGAAATGGCGACAAGCACAGATAGCCCCAGTCCAAAGGCAATGATGACCGAGCGCACCGGCGATCCGGGCCGGATGATGTTCGATATGGCCAGTCGTGCGGGAACAAAATGTGGCAATGGCAATAATCTAAGAGCCCGCAAAAGTACTGAGCCCATTAGGGATAACAACAAAAGCGATGCCAGTGATCCGCAAATAAAGTAAACCGTAATGGTTAGATTTTTTGTCGCAAAATAGGCAAGGGAAGTGAGGAAAATGATGGTAAAGAGCATCATTACCAAATAGCGCTGTTTAGGCAAGCCGGATGGCATGTCAATTAGGCTCCGGAATAAATCGGCGGCACGCACTTCTTCGGCCTTCGCCAAAGGCCAAACCGCAAACAAAAAGGCAGTACCAATGCCAAAACCAGCGGCAACCGTCAATGGCACGGGGTAGATGGTCATCTCTAGCGGTACTGTTACATAACTGGATAGAATGTGAATGGCGAATAGGGGTGCAATTGCGGCCACAATTACTCCAGCCATTACGCCGCAAGCTGCAATTACAAAGACCTGTAAAAGATAGATACGAAAAATCAACAGAGAGGGGGCGCCAAGGCATTTCAAGGTGGCAATTACCGGCATCCGGCTTGCAAGCCATGCCCTTACTGCACCAGCAACGCCAAGCCCGCCGATTAAAAGGGCGGTTAATCCGACAAGCACCAAAAAAATCTCAGCCTGATTGATAAATCGTTCAAAACCAGGGGCGGCATTGGCAACTTCGCGTACTCTCGCATGGGTAGGTTCGGTCATTCTTCGCAAATTGGTTAATGCGGCTTTCCGGGTTTCAGGCTTGTCAAGTAATAGCCGGTATCGGTAAGTGATAAATGAACCCGGTTGCTGTAAACCTGTTGCTGCCAATGTTTTTTTTGATATTAGGACGCGTGGACCAAAGCTAACAAAGCTGATTGATCGGTCAGGTTCGTTGGTTAAATTAGCGCGTACTTCAATTTCCATATCACCGAGCTTGGCAGAGTCACCTGGTTTGAGGCCAAGACTGCGAAGCAATGCCCCATCAGCTGCAATGCCGTTGCCATCGAGTGCGATTGCAAGCGGAATGGAAGGTTCAATTTCGGCTCTGCCGATAAGTGGCCAATGTTCGTCAACGGCCTTCAATTCAACTAGTTTGCGACTGTCGCCTGCTTGCAGCATGGCGCGCATTTGAATAACTTGTGACACTTTTCCTAGAGCTGCAGCAGCGTCGATGATTTCATCATTCGGCGGAGTGTGTAGGCTGCTGATTTCTAGGTCACCGCCAAGCAGAATCCGAGCATTGTCATTGATCCCATCCCGCATAGACTCAGCAACAGACCCCACCGTCCCAATTGCTGCAACACCAACCAGCAAAGCCCCAAGAAACACTCGGAATTTTCGAAGACTGCCGCGTATCTCGCGCTGTGCCAATTGCCAGGCAAACTGCCAGCCATCAAGGCTCGCTGAAATGTTGGTCATGCCACTCGCTTCCTAAATCTTGGGCGGTTACTCATTGTTTGGTATCTCGGGCGATAATTCCATCCTCAATCTCGATAACACGTGAGCAACGTGCTGCAAGCGCCGCGTCATGTGTTACCAAAACCAGCGCTGCCCCTGCATCATGGGCACTTTTAAGTAGGATGTTTATGACCTTTTCACCGGTTGCGCTATCAAGGTTTCCAGTTGGCTCGTCAGCAAGAAGAATGCGTGGCTTGGGTGCAACGGCACGCGCGATTGCAACCCGTTGTTGTTCGCCCCCAGACAACTGATCGGGAAGGTGCGTCAATCGGTACCCCAACCCAACTGATTTTAGCGCTGCTGCTGCTATGTCAGTCGCATCTTTGTGGCCTGCAAGTTCAAGTGGGATTGCAACATTCTGCAAAGCAGTTAAAGAAGGGATAAGGCGAAATGCCTGAAAGACGATTCCCACCATATCCCGGCGCATGGCAGCCAGTGGGTCTTCATCCATTTGGGTAATATCAGTGCCAGTTAGGAAAATTTGTCCTTTGGTAAGGTTTTCGAGGCCTGCCATTACCATGAGCAGGCTAGTTTTGCCGGCCCCGCTTGGCCCGAGAACACCAACGGTCTCGCCGACGCTGATTCGCAAATCAATACCTTTTAAAATGTTCACCGAAGCCGCTGTGTTCCCAAGCGTCAAATGTGCGGCTTTCAGGTCAATGACAGTAGTATCGTGTGCCGACGGTGATAGAGGTGCAGACATGAGAGCAATATCCAGTTTGTTCGAACGCTGCACCACTGAAATAAATTATCTTTTAAGTGATCTTCATGCCGCTCTGGAAAAACGCATTGTAATGCCTTACATACGTTGGATCTAATTACGCAACAGCTGAATAGACAAAGGGTGCAGTTGAGATATGGGTGAGTGGGATAGCAAGGTCAAGGGAATCGGACGGATGATTTTCGAATTTTGCTGCCAGCCGTTCACTGTTTCTCAGTTTCGACACAGCCGTATTGTTTTTGGATTAATCACTATTACGTTTGCCTGTGCCGCTATCCCTCCAATTTCGGAGCAAATGATAAAATGCTCATTTGCTGCCCAGCGTCCGGTTCTAATGGTTTTGGGAGACTCGCTCGTAGCGGGTCATGGCTTGCCGCAGGGAGGGGCATTTCCCGAAATTCTTGGCCAAATGTTGCGAAATGATGGCTTTGATGTAAGCGTTATCAACGCGGGCGTTTCGGGTGACACTACGGCGGGTGGGCTTGCGCGTCTAGATTGGTCGCTTACTGATAATCCAGATGCAGCTATTATCGTCCTCGGGGGAAACGATCTTCTGCGAGGGCTTGATCCATCCGCCAGCTTTTCAAATCTTGACGGCATAATCAAGCGATTAAAAGCGCGCAACATCGCTGTTCTTCTCGCAGGGATGCAGGCGCCTCGAAATTTTGGGGCTGATTATGCAGATGAGTTTGATGCTGTTTATCCGAGATTAGTTAGCCGCCATGATGTTTTATTTTATCCTTTTTTTCTGGATGGGGTCGCCTTGCAGCCGATGATGAATTTGGCTGATGGGATGCATCCCAATCAGGCTGGAATTAGACATATTGCCACAAAAATTCTGCCGCAGGTAAAGAGGTTGTTGTTAAAAACTGTGAAATAAAGAGCGGACAACTCTGATTGTTGATGGCAGCATGTTTGAAAAGTCTTTGCATCAAGGCGCCAGGTGTCATAAAAAGAGGCCTGTCGGCGTTGTGCGGTCTCGATTTATCTTTTTTAGTAATGCCTTATACCTGCAACACTTGATAAAAATGTCCTCATTGCAGCTTTACCTGTAACAGTCAAACTAACGATACGATTTGAAGGATGATTAAATTGATGTTGAAAGCTAGCACGATCATCGGTGTTTTCACATTTGTGATCTCAACAAGTTTTGTAGCGCCAAAAGCATTTGCTGAACCGGTGGAAATGCTAGTGTCAAAAAAATGGGGCGCTTACCGTTACGATAATGATGGCAGTCGCATTTGTTTCATTAGCAGCGTCCCAACTAAGAGCGAGGGCAAATATGACCCGAAAAATCGCGGTGATATCAGGGTTTTTGTGTCGCATGGTCCCGGAAAGGCAGAACGCGATGTGGTGCAAGTAATTGCTGGCTACCGCTACAAGCCGCAATCTGATGTGTCGCTGACCATTGATGGCAAGGGCTTTAAACTGTTTACCATTGAAGACCGTGCTTATGCGGAAAGTGAAGAGGATGACAGACGCATCATTACGCTGATGAAACGGGGGTCGCGCATGACTATCGTTGGTGTATCAAGCCGCGGCACAAAAACTACTGATACTTATTCACTATCGGGCTTTACAAAGACTAAAGCAGTGATTGATAAGACCTGCAAATGATCTATGATCTCGCCACAGTCACGGAAAAGGGGAGTTCATCGCCGGTTGTCGGGTCATTATCGCAGAAAACCAACCTAGTTGGACTATCGTTCCATGACCTTGAAGCCAAAGTGGTGGCGCTAGGCTTGCCAAAATTTCGAGCCAAACAGATTTGGCGATGGATTTGGCGGCACGGACTAACCAATTTTGATGAAATGAGTGACCTTGGTAAACCGGTCCGTGAGTTGCTTGGGCTGCAGTTTTCGGCTGATAGGCCAGCAGTGTCACAGCGCCTGCAGTCAGTTGACGGCACAATAAAATGGCTCATACGTTTTGCCGATGGAAATGAGGCAGAATGTGTCTATATCCCCGACAAGACACGTGGCACCTTATGTATTTCATCGCAGGTTGGTTGCACATTGACCTGCAGCTTTTGCCATACCGGAACACAAAAACTCGTGCGCAACTTAACCGTTGCTGAAATCTGCGGTCAGGTTTTATTGGCGATGGATGAATTAGATGATTGGCCATCAGGCAAACCAGAGCGCCGCCTGACAAATATTGTTCTAATGGGCATGGGCGAGCCGCTATTCAATTATGATAATGTTTCAAAGGCTGTCCAGATTATAATGAGTGGCGAGGGCGTGGCCATATCGAAGCGACGCATCACTCTTTCAACTTCAGGCGTTGTTCCAGAAATCAAACGTTGTGGTGAAGAATTAGGCGTCAATCTGGCAATCTCCCTTCATGCAACGCGAGACGATTTGCGTAATGAGCTGGTTCCTATTAATCGAAAGTATCCCCTTGCGGAATTGGTTGATGCTTGCCGTAATTATCCCGGATTATCAAATGCGCGGCGTATTACTTGGGAATATGTAATGCTTGATGGGATTAATGACAGTGAAGATGATTGCCGTGCCCTGCTGGCACTCATCCGGGGGATCCCGTCAAAGTTGAATTTGATCCCTTTTAACCCCTGGCCAGGTAGCCCTTATATCTGCTCACCGGATGACCGTATTGACGCATTTGCCAGGCGTGCTCTAAACGCTGGTTACGCCTCACCGGTTCGCGCTCCCCGTGGGCGTGATATTCTTGCGGCCTGTGGACAGTTAAAATCTGAATCGCAGCGTGCACGGCGGCAGAAAACTGGAGTTTCCGGTTAGAGGCTGAGTCCCCAGTTTACGTGGTTCTTTGGCAAATAATGAATCGGCGCATCGGTTAAAATTGATTCGTGAAGAGCGCAGTCTTGCCTTGAATAATTGTGTTTTGGTAACTACATTCAGTCACAGTTGTTGGTAACGTCATTTTGGGAGCTACAAAATGCAGGATAATCGGTTTATGAACACAGCCGCGGCTACCGCCGTCGGCACTGATGTAGGGCTCCGGGCCTACATGCTTGGCGTGTATAATCACATGACTACAGCACTTTTGTTGACAGGCTTTTTTGCCTATGCAACGAAATGGGCTGTCTTAAATGTAGCCGGCCTTGGTCAGTTGATGTACGGCACCCCTCTGAAATGGCTCATTATGCTGGCACCGCTTGGCATGGTTTTCTGGCTATCAGCGCGGATTAGTCACATGTCGGCAACCAAAGCGCGCAATTTATTTTATGTTTACGGGGCCATTATGGGCTTGTCGCTAGCATCAATTCTTCTTGTTTATACTGGTGCTAGTGTGGCGCGAGCATTTTTCATTACTGCGGGAGCTTTTGCTGGCCTTAGCCTTTACGGTTACACCACAAAGCGTAGCCTATCCGCGATGGGGTCGTTCATGGTAATTGGCCTTTTCGGTCTAATCATCGCGATGGTGGTGAATATATTTCTTGGATCAACCCAATTGGAATTTGTAATTTCGGTTGGCGGCGTATTGATTTTTGCCGGTCTGACCGCTTGGGATACGCAGCGTATCAAATCCATGTATCTGGTCGGTGACAGCCGCGAAGTTGCTGCAAAGAAGTCAATCTTTGGGGCCCTTACTCTGTACCTTGATTTTATCAATATGTTTCTGTTTATCTTGAGGTTGTTTGGAAACCGCGAGTAGGAAGCATATCGCTAAAGTGTTATTTTAAAATAGCGTCTGCACCGGTGATGGTGTGGGCGTTATTTTTTTGTTAAGGTTTGTTCTAAGCAATCGTAATAGCAGTGGCGCTTGTGCCGCATGCATCACTATCGTCAGAGTGGTTTTTATGTCTAATGCTGTATCCCGCCCGATGTCCTGTTTGCCAGCTAAGCTTGAATCAATTTCATCTGAGGGGCCATTATGTGAGGCTGCTGTAGACGCGGTGATTGCGCTTGCAATGGCAGCTGCGAATATTGCAACAGTGATCCGTTTCAGGGACGCTGATGCCGCGCTTGGCGCGGTGCGCGGCAGTGCTAATGTTGATGGGGATGATCAAAAAGCGCTTGATATAATTGCTGATGATATGATCCAGAACGCCCTCAGTGAGGTAAAAGCTGTAGCATCCTATATGTCCGAAGAACAGGATGCGGCTGTACAGATACATGATGATGGCACGGTGATCGTGGCAAGTGATCCATTGGATGGATCATCGAATATTGACACGAATGTGTCGATTGGAACAATATTTTCAATTCTGCCTGCTGCAGGTGGAGTCTTGCAAGCTGGCCGTAATCAGATCGCCGCTGGGTTTTTTGTTTATGGCCCGCAAACCACCTTGCTGATTACATTTGGTAAGAGAGTCATGGCGTTCCAGCTTGATGATGATGGTGAGTTTTATGATATGGACTGGCAAGTCAAAATCATACCCGATACGGATGAGTTTGCCATTAACGCATCGAATATGCGGCAATGGCATTCTGATGTTGCTGCCTACATTACGGACTGCCTTGCCGGCGCAAAGGGACCGCGTATGCAGAGTTTTAATATGCGCTGGATTGGCTCGCTTGTTGCTGATGCGTGGCGTATTTTCCGGCGGGGCGGCATTTTCCTATACCCCGCTGACTCGCGTTCTGGATATGAAACTGGACGTTTGCGCCTTGTTTATGAGGCAAATCCAATTGCATTGCTAGTTGAAGCAGCTGGCGGCAAGGCCACAGATGGAAACGGGCCTATTCTTGATCTTCTGCCGCCAACCCTTCATGCGCGAGTGCCATTTATTTTTGGGTCTTCTAATGAAGTTGACGAATTTATGCGCTATAGGCCATAAATAAAGCCTAACAAATTGTTTGTGTAATAGGAAAGCCTGATGCTGATTTCACTTCGCCAATTGCTCGATGATGCCGCTGAATATGGGTACGGCGTTCCAGCCTTTAATATTAATAATATGGAACAAGGGTTGGCGATCTTAAAAGCTGCTGACCGTGTTGATGCGCCGGTGATCATTCAGGCAAGTCGCGGTGCTAGGAATTATGCTGGCGATGTGATGTTGCAGGCGATGGTAAAAGCGCTGGCTGAGATGTATCCGCACATTCCAGTTTGCATGCATCAGGACCACGGGAATAACGAAGCCACTTGCATGACCGCCATCCAATATGGCTTCACCTCAGTGATGATGGACGGCTCGCTTGAAGCTGATGCTGCAACACCGGCATCATATGAATATAACCTTGATATTACCCGGCGTGTTACCGAAATGGCACACCACGCCGGCGTTTCGGTTGAGGGTGAACTTGGTGTTCTTGGCTCGCTTGAAACCGGCGAGGGCGAACAGGAAGATGGACATGGTGCCACGGGCAAGCTCTCCGAAGACCAGCTATTGACCGACCCTGATCAGGCAGTTGACTTCGTTAATGATACCAAGGTTGACGCGCTGGCCATTGCGATGGGGACAAGCCATGGCGCTTACAAATTCACGCGTAAGCCTGATGGCGAAATTCTGGCAATGAACGTGGTAGAAGAAATTAATCGCCGCTTGCCGAATATCCATCTCGTAATGCATGGATCGTCAAGCGTACCACAAGAATTGCAGGATGTTTTCAATGCACATGGTGGGGAAATGCCGCAAACATGGGGCGTGCCGTTAGAAGAAATTGAGCGCGGCATCAAACATGGTGTGCGCAAGGTCAATATTGACACTGATTGCCGTTTAGCAATGCTTGGTGTCATTCGTAAAATTGCCAATGAAAATAAAGGCGAATTTGATCCGCGGAAATTCCTAAAACCAGCAATGGAGGCAATGGAAGTGTTATGTGCGGACCGGTTTGAACGGTTTGGAACTGCTGGTAATGCATCTCGGATTAAGCCTATTTCATTATCGGCAATGGCAGCGCGTTATGCAAGCGGCGCTCTTAACCCTTCGATTAATTAGCTCCGGTATTATTGCTCGGCCGCCAGAATTGAGGCCAAACCTGTTTCATAATCAGGATATAGCAGATCAAGTCCTAGTTCGGGCTTGATAACGCGCGAGCCAACGCGCCTTCGCGAGACATAGAAGCTTTGCGCCATAGCCGATAGATTAGCATCTTCCAGGTTTTGTGGCACTGGTGGCGCAACCCCAATAAGAGCTGCGGCATGACGAACTACATCGCCTTGGGGGGCTGGTTTTTGGTCTGCTAGATTGATGATGCGCGCAAGGCGTGGCTGGTCAATCGCGGCATTAATTATCCGACAAATATCATCAACATGAATCCGGTTAAACATCTGGCCTTCCTGTTCGATAATGCGCGCCGTACCGTCTCTTAAAGCATCAAACGGGCTGCGACCTGGACCATAAATGCCGGCGGTACGGAAAATTTCTGCACCAAGTTGATTTTGCCATCTGCTTTCGGCAAGAACACGTGCCTTGCCGCGGGCGGTTGCGGGCGCAACAGGCGTGTCTTCATAACAAACGCTATCCGGCATATCGGGATAGACCGATGTTGCCGAGACATAACCCGCCCAGCCGGAAAAGTTTTCCAGATCCTTGCCATGCAAATCCAGCACAAGGTCGCTGCCACCAATTGCGTTGATAGTGCTTATTATCACATCAACATCAGCGAATACCCTTTTAGGGTTGGCGAGGGGGCTATCTGCTACAAAGGGAAGAATTTCCCAATCAACCCCAATTTTACCTTTAAGTTTTGACGGGGTGCGGGTGGTGCCGCGAATCTGCCAGCCTTTTTTTGCCAATGCTTGTGCTAGTCGCAAACCGACATATCCAAGACCAAAAATGAATGCTGTTTTCATGAGCTTGCCCTCACGTTGGTGGCATCGGTCCAACCAGAAGACCGGGATCAATTCGTCGCCCCTGCCAGTCAATGCGCCAGTCAAGATGTGGGCCTGTGGCTCGACCAGTGGCCCCTATAGTACCAATTAGAGTACCACGTTTCACAAAGGCACCTAGTTTTACCGTCGTTTTATTCAAGTGCAGAAAGCTTGAATTCACCCCCAATCCATGCGCCATCACAATGGTCCACCCAGAAAAGTATAGATCTTTAACGAGCGTGATGCGGCCGTCTGCTGGAGCATAAACAGGCGTGCCAATCGGGCTAGCAATATCAATTCCGTAATGTGGCTGGCGCGGTTGGCCGTTCAAAATCCGCTGGCTACCATAAACACCAGAAATACGCCCATGGGCGGGCCAGTCGAATCCAAGCCAAAAATCACCAAGTGCTGTATCGGTGTTGCGGGCAGCATGCACCGCCTCTCTATCTGCCTTGATGCGAGCAAGAACCGCCGCTGGTGGTGATACCATCGCTGACTTCAAACCATCGATTCGCTGAACCTGGTAGGTACGCTTGAGGGGAGATAATGTGGTTTTGGTAGTGGCCCCATTCGGCGTGGTGATAGCCAGCGTTTCGGGCGCAACTGTGTCTCGATGAAAGCCAATAACAAAAACACCATTTTTGGCGATTCGAATCTGATTGTCTCCCAGCGTAACTTGATTTGAAGGGTCGGTACGAGCAATGATCAAACCGCCCTCAATCATCTGCCCCGACAGGATTTCAGCCCCCTCGATCTGCATTGCGTATGAATGGCTAATGGCGGCAAGTAACAGTCCCATGGTCGCACCAAGCCAGATTCGAAATAAATACAAATAATGGGCTATTTGACTAGGAAGTTTCATGCCTCAAGGGTAACATGATGTTGCGTAAATGACACTTGAAAACACCGACTGTCGATTGTACCACCCTGCGCGGTCTGGTTAACCGAGCGAGAAGCCTTTTGACGAAAGAGTAGGAAGCCAATGACCGATAAATCAAGCGAATCCCTTAACGACGCCGTTCACGAACAAGTTGTAATCATTGGCGCTGGTGCTGCTGGATTGACAGCGGGCATCTATACGGCGCGGGCCAATCTATCGCCGGTTATCATTGCTGGTTTGCAGCCGGGCGGTCAGATGACAATTACCACTGATGTTGAAAATTACCCTGGCTTTGCCGAGGTCATTCAGGGGCCATGGTTAATGACCGAAATGCAGGGCCAGGCAGAAAATGTTGGAGCGCGTGTAATCTATGACATAGTAACCGGCCTTGATACCTCAATCCACCCTTTCCGTCTGACATTTGACTCCGGTAGGAGTATGAGCGCCGACGTTGTAATTCTGGCAACGGGGGCACAGGCTCGCTGGCTTGGGCTAGAGTCGGAATCGACGTTCAATGGTCGTGGTGTTTCTGCCTGTGCAACCTGCGACGGATTTTTCTATAAAGACCGTGACGTTGCGGTGATTGGTGGTGGTAATACGGCGGTTGAAGAAGCGCTGTATCTTGCAAACATCTGCCGATCTGTCACGTTGGTTCATCGGCGTGACTCACTTCGGGCAGAGCAAATCATGCAAGACCGTTTGCTAAAAAAAGATAATATTACCGTTGAATGGAACCGGTCGGTTGCTGAGGTTTTGGGAGATGAGACGGGGGTGACCGGATTGAAGTTGGCCTCAACCACTGATGGTGAGGATAAGGAGATTCCGGTTCATGGAATGTTTGTTGCGATTGGCCATGACCCGGCGACCGCAGCCTTTGCCGGTGCAGTAGAGCTTGATGAGGAAGGCTATATCCTTGCCACAGCTGGCGGCACCCAAACATCGGTTGACGGTGTTTTTGCTGCTGGTGACTGTGTCGATAAAATCTACCGGCAGGCGGTTACTGCAGCGGGAATGGGCTGTATGGCAGCACTTGATGCTGAACGTTGGCTTGGCGAACAGGAGTAGGCATGTTTCAGGAACAATCACGGAGCTGAAATTATTTGGCCAAATGATGTGGGCTGACTTTGATCATGCTGGGGCTGGGGCAAGTGGCTCACGAATAGCCCAGTTGATTCCAAAGGCAAAAAGACCAGCCCCGGCATTTAGCCACCACATCGCCTCGTAATTGCCATACCAGTCATACCAGATTCCACCCAGCCATGCGCCGACAAAAGAGCCAAGCTGATGCGATAGGAACACCAGCCCATAAAGCATGCTTAAATGGCGTGGGCCAAAGAATGTAACAATTAGACCGCTGGTTAGGGGGATGGTGCCAAGCCACAATAGCCCCATCGCCGCCCCAAATAGCAGCGCAATTCCGGGGCTTGGCGGTAGGCTAATAAAGGCAACAATAATCAAGCCGCGCAACAAATAAACAATGGCAAGGATTTTCTTCTTTGAAACAATCCCTCCAAGCCAACCGCACAAAAATGCGCCAAGAATGTTAAATAGCCCGATCAATGCCAATGACCAACTGGCAGTATCTCCGCTAATGCCAGAGTCACTTAGATAGGTTGGGAGATGTGTGGTAATGAATACGAGCTGCAGACCACACACAAAAAATCCGATGGTTAGTAAAATGTAATCCCGGCTGCTAGTGGCTTCCCGAAGTGCGCTTCCAGTGGTCTGAACAACCCCCTCAAGCGGGCGCTCCTCCCCGGCAGGCACGCGCATTCCCAGGGAAAACGCCAACATTGATGCGACAATGGCAGACAGAATCACAAGCGCAAATTGCCAGCCATTTTGTGTCATCAAAATCTGCGCGACGGGCACAAGAGCAAATTGGCCAAATGAACCAAAACTTGTCACAAGCCCCATGGCGAGCGAACGTTTTTCTGGGGGGGCTGCCCTTGCTACTGCCCCGACAGCGATTGATATGCCAGCACTGCCAAGTCCCATTCCAATTAGTATTTGTCCCACAAATACCCCGGTTTCATTGACCACAAAGGCCATGAATAATAGGCCAACAGCATAAATAAGCGTGCCAAATGCAGCGACACGCCAAGCCCCGTATTTGTCGGCAATTGCTCCAAAAAGGGGTGAGGATAAGCCCCAGATGAGATTTTGCACCGCGATAGCCAGCGAAAACAGTTGTAGGCCACTGCCAATTTCAATAGAGATTGGAACAAGAAATAGGCCAAACACCTGCCGGACTCCAAATGTTACCGAAACCAGCGCGGCGGCAGATAACATGATGATGGCCCAATGAAATTTGGCGTTTGTAGTGGGCATAGAATGCATTCCTATCACTAATTATCAGGTTTGGATTTTGTGCTTTTGGCATGATCAATGGCCTATCAATCAACAGCAATAAGACCTCATAAAGAGCCCGATCAGATATAGCCACCCAATTGTATAAGACTCTACTATTGAAAAAGGATATTCTCAACTTAATCGTTTAGAAGCTCACTGCCTGAGCATGTTTGAGCATTACCAGCCTACAGTGCCCGTTGGATCAAAATCAAAGCGAATGATCAGAGAGTGCTATTCAAAACGGCCTTATTCTGGTCGATGGTGGCTACGATGGCACTTTGCCACGCTGCAAACGAGCCGGCGTAAGCTGCAGTTTTTGGAAAAATCAGCCCTCGCGTACTGTTGACCAGGCCACCTTCCCACCCGTGCTTGCCGCGAATAAGCCCGCTAGTGGCCTGTTCCGGCCCGGCACCTTGGGCGCCAAATCCGGGGATAAGAAATGGGGCGCTTGGCAGAGTTGTTCTCAGGGCTTGTGCTTCTTCTGGCCATGTGGCGCCGGCCACAATACCCAGTGATGAGCTACCCTGTTTGCCGTCGCGTTTGGCAACAAGAGGCGCTAGCAATGTGGCGAGATGCTGGTAAAGTGGCCGGCCATCAACAACCTGGTCTTGGAGATCGCCAGCCCCAGGATTACTGGTTCGGTTTAGGATAAATAGACCGCTGTCAGTTTCATCTGCGCGTTGTAGGAAAGGGTCCAGCGTATCAATGCCAAGCCACGGGTTGATTGTCAGCGCGTCACTTGGAAATGGCGCATCATGGCCAATCCACCCTGCCGCGTATGCGCGAGAGGTGCTGCCAATATCACCCCTCTTCGCATCCATGATAACCAACAAGTCAGCATCAATCGCCGCCCTCCCTATATTTTGTAATATCTGCATCCCTGCTGGGCCGTGCTGTTCAAAAAAGGCGGCTTGTGGTTTTATTGCTGCAACTTTGCCGATCGCTTGTTCGACACACGCCATCGAAAAATCATCAATCGCGCGGATTGCAGCGTCGCTTCCAGCAGGAGCTGATGCTTCGCCAAATAGCTTAGGTATCATGCTCGGATGCGGATCAATACCCATGCACAGTGGAGTTTTGCAGCACCGGTTAGCCTCTATCAATCGATCACCAAAATGTGTCATTGCGTGTTACTCCGGTCAACGACGTTTTAGGGGCGCGAAATGAGGAGCGTGATATGCGTTTAGCGCAGCCCTAGTGCGTCCCGGTAAGTGTCCAAAAGCGCATCCTGCTCGCTTAGCAAATCACGGTCCATCGCACGCAGCCGGATCACTTGGCGCATAATTTTTGGTTCAAACCCTGTTGCCTTTGCTTCGGCATAAACATCCTTGATATCGGCCATGAGGGCACGTTTTTCTTCTTCAAGACGCTCAATACGCTCAATAAATTCGTTTAGCTGTTCCGTGCCTGCGCCAGATCCCGGTATAACAGTCATGTGATAATCCTAATTGTCGTGATTGTGGGTTTTTTCATAAAGCGCTTTTTGCTCTGGAGAGGCTTCGGTTTGGTGCTGTGCTTTCCAGTCCGCATATTCCATACCATATACAATTTTCCGAGCTGCGGCCTCATCCATGTCAATGCCCGATGCCTTGGCCGCTTGGCGATACCAGCGCGACATACAGTTCCGGCAGAATCCTGCAAGATTCATCATATCAATATTTTGTACATCGGTTCGTTCTTGCAAATGGGCAACAAGACGCCGGAATGCGGCGGCTTCAAGCTCGGTCTTGGCAACTTGATCCATGAGAGTTCTACCTAGGTTTTGTCAAATTATAGTTCATTTATATCCGGATCACTCTAGCCCACGGGCGACCTGTGGCGCAACCTAATTGCGGTGTTGTTTCTGCCGCCGTTGCCACGGCAATTACGGTAAAGACAGGTTGTTATATTAAAAATTTTGGCATGGCTAAATTGTTTGGATTGCTTTATACCAAAATTTGTTCAGGGAATATTTGATTAAAAAATGTAATAAATGTCACGAAAAGCAAGGCTAGGTAATGCCAGGCAAATCCACCAATAATAGCGCCACAAAATTTGATCGGATTCGACGCGCACATCAATCCGAAGTTGCGGAAGATTATGTGGAAATGATAGCAGAACTGATTAAGGAAACAGGCGAGGCGCGAACCGTTGACCTTGCTGCGCGCTTTGGTGTGACTAGCCCAACGGTAAATGCTATTATCCAGCGCCTTCAGCGGGAGGATTTAGTGGAAACCCGTCCATACCGGTCAATTTTTTTAACTGCGGCTGGCCAAGATCTTGCCGATAAGGCACGCGACCGGCATCGCATCGTTCGGGATTTTCTATTGACAATTGGTGTGCCAGAAACAATTGCTGAGGAAGATGCTGAAGGTATTGAACATCATGTCAGTCCCGAGACATTAGCGGTTTTTGCCAAGATAACGAATAAAGTCTCGTCTTAGTCGGTTTTTTTGCTTTTGGATAAACTCTCTACTCGACTCCAACATGGATATAAAGATCCCGCGCTTGGTTATTACTGATCGCTGTGAGGCTGCGCGTTGGTGGGACTTGCCAGTTAATGCCCGGGATAGGCGGCGCATTAGTGGAGCCTGACAATACCAGAACGGGGGATCCTACATCGCGTTTCCAGCTGTGATTAGCTTCGAAATGATTACTTGGCATGCCGTCAGCATCATGGACCATAATGGTCACTTGCTTGTTATGGAAATGCCAGCTAAGCAATGATGCAGTGGCGCGGCGATCGGCGATTATGCGCGATGCTTTGTGGGCGACAAGAAGCCGCTCTACATCGCTGGCAAGCTGATGCCAACCGCGCAGGCGTCGCAGGGGGTCCGATTCTGGTGTCGCTGGTCCAAGGCTGCCTGCCATGGTTATAATGAGGAGAGTAATTGTGATGCATGCATTCACCCCAAAGGCTCCGTAGCCAGCCCATATTCGGACTTTATTTGGATTTTTATCAGCATTGTTATCTTTGGTTGTGTAGCCGGCAATCCAGCCGCCAAGCCAAACGCATAATGCCGGATAGGCGGTCATAGCCCAATTCGCATTGGCTTCACTTAAGTAGGCTTGTAAGCTTATCAGAACAAGGACTGGAACCGCCATCCAGATCAACCAACCAGCATGCCGCTCATGACTGGCTGCTTTTAAAATACCCAACATCAGCACAAATACCAATGGGCCGGCAACACCTGCCTGACTGATCAGAAAGACTAGACTTTCGCTGAGGCTATTAGTTTGTTTGGCAAGATTTGCATTATCACCAAGATGCCGCATGGTAGGAAAGTCGTGCGTGAAATTCCAAATTAGATTTGGGCTGGTGGCCATTAAAAAGGTAATAAGGGCTAACAACAGATGCTTGCCGCGAATTATCGGTGCTGGATGGTGGCGGCCAATCGCCCAAATAAGCAGCAATCCAAATAGCCCGTATAAGGCGGCGTATTTTGCAAGCATGCCAACGCCAAGTGCAAAGCCGGCGTAAACCATCGCATGGGTGGGTGGTATTTTGTTACATGATGATCCTGCAACTGCCAGCAACGCCAACGAAATGCATAATAAAAGCGGTGTGTCGGTTGATATCAAAAAGCTGCCAAGTCCGACGGCTGGTAGGCTAATCCATAGCAGTGAAGCCCAGCGCCCCGCCTTTGGCCCATAAAGCCACGTTGCGGTTTGCCATAGGACCAATGCGGTTGCAAAATTTAGCCAGCAAGCTGGCAGGCGTACTGCTATGACATTATGGCCAAATAACCAATTTGATGCACCAATGATCCATGCAATCATTGGTGGTTTGGTAAAGTAGCCCAAATCTAGTGTCGTGCCCCACAGCCAATATTGCGCTTCATCAACGCCCAACTCGAGCGGGCTAATCGCTAGAGCTGCAGTACGCAAAGTGGTTACCACCAGAATCAGCAAAAGTGTCAGGTAATCTGCACCACTTGGAAAAGGCTGTGTTGCGTTGGTTGGTTGGTTATTGGCCTTCATGCAGTTTCCTTGCTTTGCGTTGGCAGCGCTGCTAATTTCACCGCGACTATAGAGAAAAAAGGTCTATCATGTCATCTGTCCAAAACAAGTTTCCATCAATTGACCGCGATCAATGGCGCGCGATGGTAACTGCGACGATGAAGAACAAGAACTCGAAAAGCCTTGACCGCGTAGATGAAGATGGACTGGAAATCAAGGCTCTTTATGAGATTCGGGGGCATGAGCCTCCAGATACTGGCGAAAACACGGTTACTGCCTGCGCAATCACGCGCCTGCCAGTTGATCCAGAGGCCTATTTGGCTCATGGCTGGGATATCTGCCAACCGATTAGCGCAGATGGACCTGCTGAAGAGACAAATAGGCTCATATTAGATGAATTAAGCGATGGGGTTGGCACCATTCGGCTTGAACAGATGCCAACGGCAAATCTGGCTGCAAATTTACCAATCATGATGCGGGATGTACTGTTGCCGGCTGTTGGCATTGATCTTGACTCTGGTAATGACGTAATGGCACATCTCGCTGGCTTTTCTAACTTTGCCAAAACACAAAATAAATCCCTGTCCGATTTGCGTTTTTCGGCAAACATTGACCCTTTTGCTCCCGAGGCAGCGCTATCACTTCTTGATGATGGTTTAGAGTATCTTGCCGAAACTAATGTTGGTGATGCTCCATTTGCTCTTTTTCGGACAAATGGCTGGGCATGGCATAATCGTGGGATGACCACAGTTCAGGAACTTGCTTTTGTGTTGGCATCGCTGGTTGAAATCATGCGTGGTGGCATGGCAAGAGGCCTTGATCTAAGCCATTTGGCATCAAGGTTGTCAGTGTCACTGGCTCTCCCGGCTGATCTGTTTGATGGAATTGCAAAATGCCGCGCCTTGCGCCGCGGGTGGGGGGGTATTGTTAGTGCGCTTGGTCTTGACCCAGATGCGCACCGGTTATTTTTGCAAGGTGCGGTATCGCTTCGGATGTTCTCGTTGGCTGATGATGAGGTAAATATGCTTCGGACTACAACAGCGCTTTTGGGCGGCGCTATTGGCGGTGCTGACCAGCTATCGGCGCATGCGCATGATTGCCTCGGGGGCAGCAGTGCGGCTGGTCGCCGTCTCGCGCGAATGCAGCAGCATTTGCTGATAGAAGAAAGCGGCCTTGCACGTAGTCTTGATGCCGCGGGTGGTGCCGGGTTTATTGAGGCTCGTTCAGATCAGCTAGCAGATGCTGCATGGCGGCATTTTCAGAAAATTGAGGCTGATGGTGGGGCAAAAATGGCCCATCTGTCAGGCCATTTTGACTTGCTGGCAAAAAAGTCTGCAGGCCAGCGTCATTCTCGGCTTATGGCGGGTGATTTGACACTTTTGGGGGTGAACTTGCAGCCCAATGGACGGCCGATCGCCTCAAGCTTGCCACGGTGGCAAATGCTGCGTCGTCCGGCTGCTGCCATTGAGGATTTGCGCCGTTCAGCTGAACAGAACCCACCGCGTATTTTGCTAGTGCAGCAATATAATAAGCCGTCACCGCAGCTTGTAAAATTACGAGCCTTGCTGGCGATTGGTGGAATTCAGCCGGTGCAAATGCATCCCAATGACATGAATGAACAGGTGGTTGCGAGCGCGCAGCCGGATCTAGTAATTCTTGCTGGAGATAATTTTGAGGCCTTGACACCTTCTGTCAAAGTTGGGTTAAGAGATCTTAATCACGAGGGTAAAGTGATTACCGTTGCTGCCATCCTAGGCGCTCCAGTTCCACTTGAGATTCTGGGTAATATGGTGGGTATTAGCCTCGAGACATATCGGAAGGGAGAGGCGTAGTGATAGTGTTTCCTGATTTTACTAAAATTGATCTGCTTCCATCAGACATGATGACGGCGCGCATCGGGAACGTATCGCGACCAGTTACAAATGCCGAGCAGATAGAACTTCCGGCGCTTGCTACCGGAAATTCTGAAAGCATTAATTTTGCTAAAGAAAATCAGCCAGGTTTTGCACCGTTCATGCGCGGTCCCTATCCTGGCATGTATGCAACTCGTCCTTGGACAATTCGGCAATATGCAGGCTTCTCTACAGCAAAAGAGTCAAACAGCTTTTACCGTCGAAATTTGGCGGCTGGCCAGATGGGCTTGTCGGTGGCTTTCGATTTGCCAACCCACCGTGGGTATGACTCTGACAATCCTCTCGTTGCAGATGATGTGGGGCTAGCTGGTGTCGCCATTGACTCCATTGTCGATATGGCCCTTTTGTTTGACCAGATCCCACTGGACCGCATGAGTGTTTCTATGACCATGAACGGGGCGGTGTTACCTGTGTTGGCTTTGTTTATTGTGGCGGCCGAAGAGCAGGGTGTTCGACCTGATCAACTCGCAGGAACAATCCAGAATGACGTTCTGAAAGAATTTATGGTCCGGAACACCTATATTTATCCGCCGGGTCCGTCTATGCGTATTGTGTCTGATATTTTTGCCTATT
>QCPZ01000006.1 GCA_003212345.1 SAR116 cluster bacterium AG-447-A06 | reverse complement strand
GTCCGAGGGTATGTTATTGGCGTAGAAGGCGATGCCGTTATCATTGACGTCGGCTTGAAGTCTGAAGGGCGAGTTCCCCTGAAAGAGCTGGCACTCCCCGGACAGCAGCCAGATGTATCTGTCGGTGATGAGCTCGAAGTTTATATTGAGCGCATGGAAGACCGTAATGGTCAAGCTGTGCTCAGCCGCGACAAAGCCCGCCGAGAAGAGGCATGGGGTGTTCTTGAGGCGTCATTCGAAAAACAAGAGCGTGTTACTGGTGTAATTTTTGGCAAAGTTAAAGGTGGTTTTACTGTTGATCTGGCCGGTGCAACAGCATTTTTACCGGGCAGCCAAGTGGATATCCGCCCAGTGCGCGACCTTGGCCCGTTGATGGGGACTCCGCAGCCATTCCAGATTTTGAAAATTGACCGCCGCCGGGGCAATATTGTTGTCTCGCGCCGCGCTGTGCTAGAAGAGTCACGCGCCGAGGCAAGGTCAGAGTTGGTTTCAAATCTGCAAGAGGGCCAAGTTTTGCAAGGGGTGGTCAAAAACATTACCGACTATGGAGCTTTTGTTGACCTTGGGGGCGTAGATGGCCTCTTGCATGTGACAGATATTGCTTGGCAACGTATCAGCCACCCATCAGAAGCTCTTCAAATCGGCGAAACTGTTGAAGTTCAGGTCATTCGCTTCAATGCGGAAACCCAACGTATCTCGCTCGGCATGAAACAGCTACTTTCTGACCCATGGGGAGATGCGGAGGGTAAATTTCCAATCGGCGCAAAGATGGAAGGTCACTCCCCGGTGTAACTAGCGCCGCTACAATTGCGAATGCTGCCGATGATGGATCGCTTGGCACGATGACATCTGCCGCCCGCAAGTTTGCGCCCTCAGCAAGTTGTACACGATACGATTTATCCTCAGCCACCTCTTGAGAAATTGAAGCACCAAAATGGCGCAGCATAGACTCGCTGTGGTCGCGCGAGGCACTTGGCTCACTCACAATCGTTGTGCCGCGTGCATTCAGGCCAGCTAACAAAATTGCCGACTTGATTTGCGCTGACGCGATCTTTGAACAGTGGTGAGCGGCTATGAGGCTTCTGGTGCCTTGAATGGTAACAGGAAGCAGTCCACCTTCACGGCTGGTGACGTTGGCACCCATTTTTGCAAGAGGGTCGGTAATGCGCGCCATTGGCCGAGCGCTTAAAGAGGCATCACCGCAAAAAGTCGCAGTGATTTTTTGACCTGCGACAACACCCATTAAAAGGCGCGCGCCCGTTCCAGAATTACCGAGATCAAGCGGAGCAACTGGCGATATCATCCCACTCAATCCAACGCCAACAATATGCCAAAGTCCATCATTGTCGCGGCTGATCTTTACGCCAAGGGCAATAAGTGCGTCCTTGGTTGACATGACATCAGTTCCCTCTAGCAGGCCGTGCACCCTTGTTGTGCCGATTGCAAGGCTGCCTAAAATAAGGGAACGATGCGAAATAGATTTATCGCCTGGAATGGATATTGCGCCTAATAAAGGAGAAGCTCTGTTTGAGACAAGTTGATCAACGGGGGCAAGTGACATGAAAAGGCCTTAAGGCGGTTTAATGGGTGTAGCTTTTTGGGGTCAAGAGTTGTCTAAATGTTTTGTAACATTTTTCCGGGAAGGGAGGCAATTACTCGATGACCAATCCGTTTCACAAACAGTCATTAGCTGTTGAAGAAATAAAAATGAAAACCAAAAAAATAGTTTTGATTACTTAAAAAAAATTGTTGAACATCGCCTAAAGATAAGCTTTGAATATATATCAATTAGGGCGACTTGGGGGTGAAAAAGGATGGCAAAGGCTGAACTTGGCAAAAAGCGAGTTTGTTTGTCGTGTAAGATGCGCTTCTATGACTTTAATCGTAGTCCTGTTCTTTGCCCCGGCTGCGGCGCTGAATTTGATGCTCAGCGTCATCCAAAAAGTCAGAAAAGTCCCAGATCACCTCAAGCCGAGACAAAGTTGAACGAGTCGATTGTTGAGGTTGATAAGGGCACCGAAGTCGATGAAGGTGATGATATGGATTTTGACGAGGATGACGTTCATGTCCATGTTGATGACAAGGACGGGCCAGGAATTATTCAGGATGATATCGACGATGATGATGAACTATTGCCCAATCTGAACACACAAGATGATTAAAGCTAAGTTCTAGGTTGAAGACGATTTTTTGGCGCATGATATCAGATTTGGAATAAAGCGGCGGTCTGATGAAAATTAGCTTGCATGGGCAATGACGCTTGAGCTAAATATCCGACAGAGCACGTTCACCAAGCACGTGCAACATTTGGTTTTAACACTTTTTGATCTTTGATCTCTCGGTTGAATGAGATCGTAGTAAGGTGGTAGAGCCTAATTTAGGGGCTATAGCTCAGCTGGGAGAGCGCTACAATGGCATTGTAGAGGTCAGCGGTTCGATCCCGCTTAGCTCCACCATATTTCTTTTGAAAACAACCCAGCAAGAATGTCCGCACAAGAAGAATAAGTAAGTTGCGCCACGACAATGACCTCCGGCAAGCGAAGAACGCATTCGTAACTCATTAAGGTCAGGCAGCGACCCTTCCAATGGTCTGTAGGCACTGCAAAACCGCCTCTGGCGATTTGACGGAGCGGAGCTTGTCACACATATTAACTTGCTGCAGCGATCGTGTCACGCTTGCGATGCACTTCAAATGACTGGTATCGTCATTTGGTGGACCAACCACGAGACATATTATATCGACTGGCTGTCCATCTATCGAGTCGAAATCTACCGGCGTTTCCAAAACTGTCAAAAAGGCACTTGTGCGCGTTAAGTCATCGTGAACAGCGTGAGGAATGGCAATGCCGCCGCCAATGCCCGTGCTGCCAAGCCGTTCTCGGCGCAATACAATGTCCAGCAGACAGCGCTGGCTGAGACCCGTTAGCGTTGACACGCGTGCAGCAAGATCTTCAATAACTTGCTTCTTGCTTCGGCTGGGGACACCAATCAGTACCTGATTGGTGTCGAGATAATCTAAAATCGACATTGAAAGAACCCATCTAAGAAGTAACCTTGGGCGGCAGTACACCGTTAAAAGCGTGGACAAATCGACCCAAAAGCGGCGAACGTATAGGCCGTAAGGAATGTGCTGTCAAGCAGCTAATCGCAAGTTATATGCTGAACCGCTCCCCAAGGTAGACCTGTCTTACTCCGCTGTGTTGAACCACCTCATCTGGTGTGCCTTCCATCAGAATGGTGCCATCGTGGATGATGTAGGCACGATCAACAATATCCAACGTTTCGCGAACATTGTGGTCAGTGATTAAAACACCAATTCCATGCGTTTTCAAATGGCCAATGAGGTCACGAATTTCCCCAAGTGCTATTGGATCGATACCAGCAAGTGGTTCATCAAGCAGCAGGAATATCGGTTGAGCCGCTAACGCCCGTGCAATTTCAAGGCGCCGGCGCTCTCCCCCAGAAAGGCTAACCGACGGCGTGTTGCGCAAGTGTGTAATACCAAATTCAGCCATTAAATCATCAAGCGTCGCATCGCCCTCATCATCATGATCTTCCAATGTTTCTATAACCGCACGTAGGTTTTGTTCTACGGTCAAGCCACGAAAAATGCTGGATTCTTGTGGCAAGTAACCCATGCCAAGTCGTGCACGTTGAAAGATTGGCATCTCTGTCACGTCACGCCCATCAATGAATATTTGCCCTTCATCAGTTGGTAGTAGGCCAGCGAGCATATAAAAGGTGGTAGTCTTTCCAGCACCATTTGGACCGAGCAGGCCAACTGCCTCGCCGCGCTGCAATTCAAGGGATACATTTCGCACAACGCGACGTTTGTTAAAACTTTTACCAACACCAGTGGCCTTTAGCCCCTGAGACCCAGACACTAAGACCGGTTTCATTAGGCCAAATTCTAACTGCGTTTTATCAGACACTATAATGCTCTTTTTGTCTAAGATCTGGCGCTCGCACCTTGTTTTGTCTCTTTATCGGCTTAATAGTCATTCTTTGTCAATTAGTTGGGGGTGATGTTTTGGCATAAAACCCTAGAGCGAATTCTGGCGCTGTCGTCCGTTAAGATTAGGGCGTTAGTGTGCCGCTGACACGTTTGCCTCCAGGATTTGATATTATCCGGCTGATTTCCTTATCAAAGTCAATTTTAGCTTTGTCACCACGCATGATGTTTTCGTTGTCGATGATTTCGACATTTCCATCAAGGTTTGCAAGGGCGGTGCTCGCCACATAAGTCAGTTTATCAGCGGTAGCTTCGGTGCCGTTAGTGGATATTACTTTCGTGTTCTCGTAGGCATCAATAGTTTTTAGTGTGCCGTCATCCGCAATGTAAGCAATCAATTTGTCACCGAATACGGTGCGGCCATCATTGTTTTTGTAGCGTGCCTTTCCAGTCGCCGTGACCTTGCGATTGGCAACCTCGGCTGAATTGTAGATTATTGATTCTGTCGCTGTCATTAGGCCGCGCGGGCCCTCAACACTGGCATTTTTCCCAGTAAGAACATAAAAACTAGCAGTTAAATCATAATCTAGCTTATCTCCCTTCGCGATGCTTTCTCCTTCGACGTAAGTGACCTCACCGGTTGCAATCACGTGGTTAATGTTGCGCGTCTCGCCGCTGGTGTTATAGCGCGCGATTATGTGCCCAGCCTTGATGCTGGTCTCGCTCTGTCGGACAAAAGCTTTGCCCTTGGCAATGTAGGTGCCTTCATTTTGGTTCCATTCAAGAAATTCTGCCGCTTCAATAGTGATGGGCGATGTGTCAGCCGCGCGAGCCTCATTGGTTGTCTGAGCAAAAGCCGAGCTTGGGGAAAGGCTGGTGATGGCTGGAATTGACGTGACCGCCACAAACGCATAAATGCCTGCTATTAGAATTTTTACACTCAACTGAAATTGGGGTAGGTGGCTTGTCATAATTTTAGTGGCTTCCTTGTTAATGGTCCGATATCGCCCAAAGCTGGTTACTCAACATGGGAAACAGTGGTTTTATCAATGGAGTTTGCCTTGCGTGATGCTCTTTTTGTTTTTGATAATCATTTTTGTTGTTCCGCCAAAAATGATACGCGACCCATTATCGTAAGTTTTCATGCTATCCGCATTGATACGTCTGTCAATATCTTGAACAAGAACTGGAAGATCACTGTGCATTTCACCAGCTTTTAGATTGGCCTCCAACGCCTCGGTATCTAGCCGCAGGTGGCGGTCAGGTTGAGTCACTACAACGGCTCCAGACATTGTTACAACATCGGTCTGTTTGTTAAAAACACCAACATTCGATTGTAAATTAACAATTGAACCGTTGCGCAAAGTGACAACCGCTGTTGGTTGATCCATATCAACTTGGCCTGAACCGTCAGGGGATTCATTCGCCAACGCAGCCGTGATTTCATATGGCTTTCCGTCAGGTGTGAGGCCGCGATAGCGCGCACCAGTTAATTGAACTTCACCTGTTTGGGTGCCCTCCACCTCCTTAATCTCAAGGGATACATCCTTGCCATTGGCGAGAAATCCCAACCAGCTCGTAACAGCAACGGCCAATGTTATGCCAATACCCAGAAGGAGCAATGATAATGGCAGCCGACGCTGGGATGGAGCGGCTTCGGTCTTTTTGCGCGGTGTGAAGCGGCTTCGTTTTAATGCTGGAGTATCGGTCATCTTTACATCATTTCTAAAACAATCTTCGACATGAGATGCCTATAATACCTCTAGATGTTCATTTTGTTACCCATCTGAGGGTATCAGTGATGAAAAATATCCATGCCAGCAAAACCGGTAAGATCAAGCCTTGCCTGTGTTGGCAAAAAGGTAAAGCACTGAGCTGCAATGTCAGCTCGGGCTTCACGCAAGAGCATTGAATCAAGCTTCTCCCGAATTTGATGTAGATAAATGACATCTCCCGCAGCGTATTCGGCCTGTTCCGTTGATAGTGTGTTCGCACCCCAATCAGATGATTGTTGCTGTTTTGAAATGTCGATTTTTAACAATTCGCGGCACAAGTCTCTGAGCCCGTGTTTATCCGTGTAAGTCCGCGCGAGTTTCGAGGCAATTTTTGTACAGTAAATCGGGCCTTTCACGGGGGTAATGCCATGCGACAGGCTCGAGATATCAAACCTGGCAAAATGAAATAACTTTGTTAATTGTTCATTCTCGAGCAATGCCGTCAAGTTGGGGCATGGCTTCATCGGGCTATCAATTTTGACAAGGTGTGCCTCACCATTACCGCTGGATAATTGTACAAGACACAGTCGGTCACGTAATGGGTTGAGCCCCATCGTTTCGGTGTCGATTGCAACCACATCTCCAAAATCAAGGTTGGAGGGGAGATCGTTCTGATGAATGTGTATGGTCATGAGTTGCCCTGATGGTTTTTGCAAAATTAGAACCGCGCGATGCGGAGAACAAATTAGCCATTATCGTCATAACGCAAAAGCGCATGGTTGTGGTGCCCAGGAGAAGACTCGAACTTCCACGACCTAATGGTCACTGGCACCTGAAGCCAGCGCGTCTACCAATTCCGCCACCTGGGCATGCCATGAGCGATGCTCAAAACGGAGCCTAAATCGCAGGGTGAGGATAGCCACAAACGCTGACGTGTCAAACCTTTTCCGCGTCACTTTGTCAACAGAATTATGTTGGGCCCATAGCACCTATTCGGCTACGTGTTTCTATATTTTTTTGCAAATTTGTGTCTAAGCGAGGGCGAATCGCTTCGATGGGATTGTAAAGAGGTAAGGCATGACCTACGTTTAACCAATCGTAACAGCCATGGTCAATTTGTCTGGTTTGCGTGACTGGAAAAATGGCGCCATCGCTGCGACACGAATGGACATTTTGTGCCAAGGTGAGACAGAGGAAGATTGATGGTCAACACAGTGACAGTAATCGGTGGGTCTGGATTTGTTGGAAGGGCAACAGTAGAAAGGCTAGCGCGTGCTGGAAAGCAGGTGATTGTTTTATGTCGTAACAGTGAACGTGCAAAATTTTTAAAACCAATGGGCAATGTTGGTCAAATCACCGTTGTGGCTGGGAACGTGCTTGATGAGGCCATATTAGCTAAGGTGATTGCACCCGCGGACGCGATAGTGAATCTGATAGGCATTCTGGCTGAGGTTGGCGGGCAGCGGTTTGATCAATTGCAGGGAGAATTGCCCGGGCGAATTGGCGCAGTGGCGGCGTCGCATGATGTGCAATCAATTACTCATATATCGGCGATTGGGGCCAGTGATGCTTCGTCAAGCCATTATGCCAAAAGCAAGGCGGCTGGGGAAGTGGGGTTGCTCAAGGCCTTCGCATCCGCGGTGATTTTGCGGCCATCAATTGTGTTTGGGCCACGTGATGATTTTTTCAATCGGTTTGCGTCTCTGGCAATGACCGCGCCAGCATTGCCTCTGCCCGGGGGTGGAAAGATGCGTATGCAGCCAGTTTATGTGGAAGATGTGGCAAGCGCGATCATGGCAAGCCTTGGTCTTGGTGTTGGCAAATTGGCTAAATCGCCAAAGGGTAAAATATATGAACTAGGGGGACCGGATATCTTCAGCTTTCGTCAATTAATGGAGATGACCCTGATGCATATTCAGCGCCGCCGCTTGCTTGTGCCGGTGCCATTTTTTGCCATGTCATGCGGTGCATCGATCGCGGGTCTTTTGCCAAAGCCACCGATAACGGTGGATCAAGTGCGGCTTTTAAAACGCGATAATATTGTCAGCGAGGGAGTGCGGACGCTTAGCGATCTTGGTGTAACGCCAACCTGTGTTGATGCAGTGTTGCCAACCTACTTGGATCGCTATCGCCCGGGAGGGCTTTTTGCAGCTAGCTGATGAACGGGTCCAGCCAGCCTTGCGACAGCCCGAGCAAAAGGAAGGTGCCAAGGGCCATTCGATAATAAACGAAAATGCTAAAGTTAGCTATTGCCAGCCACCGCATCATCCAAGAAATGGAAAGCCACGCAACCCCAGCCGATAAAACGATAATGATGGCGGCATCACTGCCAATTGCCGAATCACCGCTTTTGGCCAAATCTAGTGATTTTAGCAGGCCCGCCCCAGCAATGGTGGGCAGGGACAATAGAAGGGAAAGCCGCGCTGCACTGATCCGGTCATAGCCCAGAAAACGTGCCGCGCTTATGGTCACGCCCGAACGTGATGCCCCCGGAATGAGTGCGCAAATCTGTGCAGCGCCAATGAGAATTGCAGGAAGCCATGTAAAAGAATCGAGACCATTCTTTTTAATAGGCATATTATCGCTGAGCCATAAAAGGATGGCAAAGACAAAATTGGAGATGGCCAGTGTTTGAACCATATCTAGCCAGCGCCAATCCGCGTAATTCACAAAATAACCGGCAATGACAACTGGTATTGTAGCGAATGCAAGCAGTAAACCAAGTCTTGCGTTGACTGGATCGCTGCGCCCAAAGCGGAGAAGTGCATTGATAATTGCAATGATCTCCACTCGCAAATAAAAGGCAACGGCGATTAGCGTGCCAACATGCGCGGCAACATCAATCAAGCGGCCCTGGTAGGTGAAATTAGTGATGATGGGAATCAGCACCAAATGGCCAGATGACGATATTGGTAAGAATTCGGTAAAGCCCTGCACGAAGGCAATCAAAATTAAGAGACTAAGTGGCATAAACTATTACCCCAAAGAAATGAGCCTGAAAAGATGACTGCGACCAACGCATTCGGGCGCGCAAACTTTCCAAAAATTTGGAATAACCCGACGGACGCATCATAGTCACATAATCCAGTCTGTCACTACCGCAATATGGAATTAAATTTTGGCTAAAATAGTTCCATTTCGGACCTACTTTAACATATGGAAGCCCAGGTAAGCCCAAAATTGGAAACATATTTGCAATCTTTAAAAAAAAAGGGTAATAGTTATTGACTAATTTGGGTATTGGCGGTCTGGCCTTAAAAATCAGGGCTTTCAAAATTGGTTTTTGGTCTCGGACAACGAAACGCAACAACAAATGGTACAGAGCTGAGACGCCTCTTAGACCGTGTTCCCGGATAGCGCGAGGTTTTAATCGGGATCGTTTCACCGACAGCTTCACCAAAGCGCGCACGAAATCCAAACTGAGATTTAGGGGCTGGCAATATGAGGTGCGCTTGAATGCTGGGCTGTCCCAGTAGTGACCATTGGGCATAGGAGTAATCGATATGTCGTCAAAGATGTTGAAATTTGTTTCAACCGAAAAATCAATGCCCAACAAGCGTGGGGCAAAAAACCGCGTCGCCGATTTCGATGAGATTTATGATGAGTTTAATACGAACGACGCCGAAACGCAGGCATCGCGCTGTTCACAATGCGGAGTTCCCTTTTGCCAAGTCAATTGCCCATTGCACAATAACATTCCTGACTGGCTGATGATGACAGCCGAAGGTCGGATGCTGGAAGCCTATGAGTTGTCCTCACAAACGAATAATTTTCCAGAAATTTGTGGCCGTATTTGCCCCCAAGATCGCTTGTGTGAAGGTAGCTGTGTGATTGAAAAAGGGTTCGAATCGGTAACGATTGGTGCGGTTGAGAAACACATCACTGAAACCGCCTTCGCCGAAGGCTGGGTCAAACCAGTGGCGCCGCGCAATGAGCGGGCGGAAACAGTTGGTATTATCGGAGCTGGTCCGGCTGGTTTGTCGGCTGCTGAGATGCTGCGTCACCGGGGCTACCAAGTTCATGTTTATGACAGGTATGACCGGATTGGGGGTTTGCTGATGTATGGTATTCCCGGTTTCAAACTTGAAAAGTCTATTGTTGAGCGTCGCGGCAAGCTCCTTCGCGATAGCGGTGTCCATTTTCACCTCAATGTGGATGTTGGTGGTGAAACTAGGTTTGAAGACATCTGGGCTGAGCATGATGCGATGCTTATTGCAACTGGAGTCTACAAGGCTCGCGACATTGCTACCCCGGGCAGTGGCCTTAATGGCATTGTTCCTGCCCTTGAGTATTTGAAGGCGTCGAACCGAAAAAGCTTGGGTGACCAGGTGGAAGCGTTTGATAATGGCACGCTTAATGCCGAAAGCAAGGATGTCGTGGTGATTGGTGGTGGCGATACGGCGATGGATTGCGTGCGCACCGCGATTCGTCAAAGAGCTAAATCGGTTAGCTGTCTTTACCGGCGGGACCGAACTAATATGCCAGGCTCACAGCGTGAAGTACAAAATGCCGAGGAGGAAGGTGTTGCGTTCAAATGGTTGTCCGCGCCGCAAGCTTTTTTGGGTGAATATAAGGTAGGCGGGGTTCAGGCCCAGCGTATCCATCTGGGTCAGCCCGATGCTACGGGCCGTCAAGTGCCCGAAGTGATTGAAGGGTCAACGCATGAACTGCCAGCAGATATGGTTATAAAGGCATTGGGGTTTGATCCAGAGGATTTGCCAGCTATGTTCGGCCTAAAAGGGCTTGAGGTGACCCGCTGGGGAACGCTGAAAATAGATTGGCGGACAATGATGACAAATCTGGATGGTGTCTTTGCCGCTGGCGATATTGTACGTGGTGCCTCTCTCGTGGTTTGGGGGGTTCGTGATGGCCGCGATGCGGCTGAGGCAATTGATAAATGGATCATGGCGGCTGAAGATGCGCCGTGCGCGGCTGGTGTCGAACGCTAGACTAGCGCAACAGGAGCAAGATAATGACAAAGATTTTTGACGAGGCTGCTTATCTTCAACGCCGCGCAGTGAATGAGGCAAAATTGACTGATGCCGGTGTGTATGCTCCACAGATGGAACATGATGCGTGCGGTGTCGGGTTTGTTGCGGCGTGTGACGGCAAGCCAAATAGGGCCGTTGTTGACTCGGCGATTGAGGCATTGCAAGCAATTTGGCATCGCGGCGCAGTTGACGCTGATGGTATGACCGGTGATGGTGCAGGAATCCACATTGAAATTCCGCGTGACTTTTTTATCGAACATATTGCCCGCACGGGACATGATGATGATGGGGGTAGGTTGGCCGTTGGTATGGTGTTCTTACCGCGCACCGACCTTGCAGCGCAGGAACGTTGTCGTTGTATTGTTGAGCAGGAAATACTGGCGGTTGGGCACAGTATCTATGGCTGGCGCCAAGTGCCGGTCAATATAAAGGCTCTTGGCAAAAAGGCTATCGCAACCCGCCCAGAAATTGAACAAATTATGTTCTCGATGCCGGTGGAGATGGACGCCAACGAAGCTGAGCGCCAGCTTTACATTGTGCGTCGGCGGATCGAAAAGGCGGTGATTAGGGATTTGATCAGCGATTTTTACCTTTGTTCACTCTCCAGCCGATCAATTATTTACAAGGGCATGTTTTTGGCCGAACAAGTTAGTGCTTTCTTCCCTGATTTGCTAGACCATCGGTTTGTTTCCTCCTTTGCGATCTACCACCAGCGTTATTCAACCAACACAATGCCAACTTGGAAGCTGGCCCAGCCGTTTAGGGTACTGGCACATAATGGAGAGATCAATACGATTCGCGGCAACCAGAATTGGATGAGCTGTCACGAAGACAGGATGGAATCTGCTCTGTTTGGTAGCGATATTGCCGATGTAAAGCCGGTCATTGCGGGTGGCAGTTCGGACTCGGCTGCCCTTGATGCCGTTTTTGAGTTGATGGTGCATGGTGGCAGGGATTTGCCCATGGTCAAAACCATGCTTATTCCCGAAGCCGTTGATGTTGGCAGTGACCATCCATGCGCCACACTATATGCCTACTGCAACTCAGTAATGGAACCATGGGACGGGCCGGCAGCGATTGCTGCGTTTGCGGGTGATTGGGTTGTTGGGGGTCTTGATCGGAACGGGTTGCGCCCAATGCGCTACGTTGTTACCCATGATGGGCTTGTTATTGCCGGTTCGGAGACCGGCATGGTTGTCGTGCCGGATCATAAGATAGCTGAGCGTGGTGGCCTTGGACCGGGTGAGATGATCGGCATTAATTTAAATGAGGGCCGCCTTTATAAAGATGCGGAGTTGAAAACAGCACTCTCCAAAAAACGTAATTGGAAAAAATGGGTTGGCCAAGCCAAACAAATGGATGCGCTTCTAGCGAGCTCTGTCGGAAAAGCAAGTTCTCCCTTGGACTCTTCTCTGGCCCGCCGCCGTCAGATTATGGCTGGATGGACGATGGAAGATATGGAGCTTGTGCTGCAACCAATGGCGCAGACAGGTAAAGAAGCCATTGGTTCAATGGGCGATGATACGCCACTTGCGGTGCTAACAAACCGGTATAGAGGGCTGCATCATTTCTTCCGGCAGAATTTCTCACAGGTGACAAACCCTCCAATTGACTCATTGCGCGAGCGTCATGTGATGACATTGCGCACACGACTTGGCAATCTTGGCAATATTCTCGATGAAGGCCCAGAACAATGTGAACACCTTGTTCTGAATTCACCTGTCCTGACTGTACCAGAATGGGATGCACTGACCCGTTATCTTGATGACAAGGCCACCGAGATTGATTGCAGTTTCGAAAATGATGGATCAGATAGCGACCTTCCCCGTGCACTGGCCCGAATTCAAACCGAAGCTGAAGAAGCGGTGCGGTCCGGATGCGAACATGTGATGTTGACTGACCGCAATGTTTGCGAAAGCCGTATCCCCGTGCCAATGGTGCTGGCGACTGGGGCTGTTCATTCCCACTTGGTGCGCCAACAATTGCGAACATTTGCATCGCTCAATGTGGCTAGTGGTGAATGTCTAGATGTTCACCATTTCGCTGTTCTCATTGGTGTGGGGGCAACAACTGTTAATGCTTATGTTGCTGAGGCGGCAATTACCGAACGTTTTGAACGCGGCCTTCTTCCGGGCATGGAACTCCGTTATGCGATTGATAACTATGCAAAGGCGGTTGAAGAAGGCCTGCTAAAGATTATGTCAAAGATGGGTATTTCAGTCATAGCTTCATACCGAGGTGGTTATAATTTTGAGGCACTTGGCCTATCACGCTCGCTTGTGGCTGAATTTTTTCCACCCATGTCGTCGCGTATTTCTGGCCTTGGTTTGAAGGGTATTGCTAGCAGGGTTATCGATATGCACGAAAAAGCTTACGCCAGTGATGATTTGCACTTACCAGTTGGCGGCTTTTTCCGCTATCGTAAATCAGGCGAGCGCCATGCCTTTGATGGGCAGTTAATCCACGCTATGCAGCATGCTTGCGATACTGGCTCATTTGAGAGCTGGAAAAAATATTCAGCGTTGGTGAATGGACAAGGGCCTATTAATCTCCGTGATCTAATGGATTTCAAGGCGGGTGGTAACGCGGTTGAGATTGATCAAGTTGAATCGATCACAAACATTCGTAAGCGCCTTGTTTCGCCGGGCATATCGCTTGGTGCGCTAAGTCCTGAAGCACACGAAAACCTCTCAATTGCAATGAACCGAATTGGTGCAAAGTCAGATTCTGGTGAGGGCGGAGAAGATCCTGCACGGTTTACCCTTCGTGAAAACGGGGATAATCCATCTAGTGCAATCAAACAAATTGCGTCGGGTCGGTTTGGGGTTACGGCAGAGTATCTAAATAATTGCGAAGAAATCGAGATTAAGGTTGCTCAAGGCGCAAAACCCGGAGAGGGAGGCCAGTTGCCCGGCATTAAAGTTGACTCTTTGATTGCACGCTTACGGCATTCAACGCCTGGTGTTACATTGATTTCACCGCCGCCACACCATGACATATATTCAATTGAGGATTTAGCTCAGCTGATTTATGACCTGAAACAGATCAATCCAGAGGCTAAAGTTTGTGTCAAATTGGTAGCCTCTACTGGCATTGGCACGATCGCTGCTGGAGTAGCCAAGGCCAAAGCTGACTCCATATTAGTCTCTGGCCATGGTGGTGGCACAGCCGCAAGCCCACAATCATCAATAAAATATGCCGGGTTACCCTGGGAAATGGGTTTGTCTGAGGTGCATCAGGTCTTGTCGATGAATGATTTGCGAAATAAGGTTATACTCCGTACCGACGGCGGCCTAAAAACCGGGCGTGATGTGGTGATGGCAGCCATGCTCGGGGCTGATGAGTATGGCATTGGAACATCATCCTTGATTGCGATGGGTTGTATTATGGTCCGACAATGTCACTCTAACACCTGTCCGGTGGGAGTTTGCACTCAGCGTGAAGATTTACGCGCCAAATTTGAGGGTACTCCAGAAAAAGTAATCCAGCTATTCACTCATCTCGCTGAAGAGGTCCGAGAAATTCTTGCGGGGTTGGGGTTCGTGTCCCTTCAACAGGTTATCGGACGAACTGATTTGTTGACGCAGGTTAGCCGTGGGGACGCCGCACTTGATGACTTAGATCTTAATCCCATTTTGGTGCGGGCTGACAGTGAGGATGCATTGGAAAGCAGTCGCGATACGGCCCGAACAGAGGTGCCAGAAACCCTAGACGCGCAAATGGTGATTGACGCTAAATTGGCGCTTGAAAACGGATCCAAAATGCAGCTTTCGTACAATGTCGAAAATACCCAACGTGCGATTGGCACTAGGCTATCATCACACATTGTTCGTCGCTTTGGTATGACAGGTCTTGGTGAAGATCATATTTCAGTGCGATTACGTGGATCTGCTGGTCAGTCTCTGGGGGCGTTTGCCACGCAGGGGCTTCGTTTGGAAGTGATTGGTGATGCCAACGATTATGTTGGCAAGGGTTTGTCCGGCGGCACCATTACCGTCCGTCCGGCTACCGCGGTAAACATTGTTGCGAGTGCTAACACAATTATTGGCAACACTGTTTTATATGGTGCGACCTCAGGTAAACTGTTTGCCGCAGGAAAAGCAGGGGAAAGGCTATGTGTTCGCAATTCTGGTGCAACCGCGGTTGTGGAGGGTGCTGGGTCAAATGCATGTGAATATATGACAGGGGGCAATGTTGTGATCCTTGGAGAAGTTGGCCGAAATTTTGGGGCGGGCATGACTGGTGGGATGGCATTCATTTATGATGAGGCCGGAACCTTTTGCTCTCGGGTAAATCCGGAAAGTCTACACTTCGGTCGCATTGCGCATCCGTATTGGGACCGCGTCTTACGTGACCTTGTGGAGGAACACGCCAAGAAAACAGAAAGTGCACTTGCAAGCCAGACCCTAAACCACTGGGATAGGGCTGTTCAACATTTTTGGCAGGTGGTACCTGTTGAAATTATTCCGGTTCTTGACATGCCGCTTAGTCTCGATGGAAATCTATCTGAGACAGCTTAGTGCACGAGCTGATATTTGTCGTAAGAACCAATTGTGCCGTTTATCATTTTATTATAGAGCATGGTGATGTATATGGTCACGAGGGAATAGTGGCACCATAGAAGGCCTAATGTTTGACGCTTTTCGCCGAAAACCGCATACACGGTAGGTGTGTAACTCGCGACGATGTTCACCTTTGGCTGTTCATCCAAGTTCACGGGGTAAGTGTTTTGGCCAACACGTAGATTGTGAGAGTATTTGGCGCTGGTCACATGACTACTGGCGGGTCATTTTGGCGTCAGGCGAACCTCATTATTAAGCAAAATTTGGATTTGTGCCAGCGGCTGAGTTTATGCTTGAATGGCCCGGCCTTAAAGAAACGGATTGCTTGCAGTTCTGCGAGCTTTTCGGCGGTAGTTTGGCAGACCTTCAATGACGGTTCTTGCGGTTCGTGCCACCGCGCCGCCGGGCTGACATAATATGAAGATGTTGGCTTTGAACCAATCTTTTCGCTGGTATAGGAGTTTTGGTAAAATGCGTGTTTTACATCATTATCAATTATCAGCCTCTTCACGCTTCGCCCGACTTTTGCTTGCTGAGCGGGGGCTGATAGTCTTGCCAAAGATTGAAACGCCGTGGCTGCGGAACGAGGATTTTCTGACCCTTAATCCAGCTGGTGATTTGCCCGTTCTAGTCGGCGAAGACGGTATAGCATTATGTGGGGCGACAGTAATCGCCGAATATATTGAAGAAACCGAGGACTCATCAATACAGAATCTATTGTGGGGAGAGGCTGAGGCGCGGGCTGAAATTCGTCGTCTCGTTCATTGGTTTGAAAACAAATTTAACCGCGAAGTTGGAGCACCATTATTTTCTGAACGGGTAATTAAGCGCTTCTCAGGTGAGGGCACAACATCATCAGTTGTTATTCGTGCTGCCTTGAGCAACCTACAAATTCATCTTGACTATGTTGATTGGCTTGCAGAACAGGGTAACTGGTTGACAGGCAAACAGATATCACTGGCTGATTTGGCTGCAGCGGCTCATTTATCAGTTTTGGATTTTTTTGGCGACATTGATTGGAGCCGGCATCCAGAGGCCAAGAGTTGGTATGCAAAAATGAAATCACGACCGTCTTTTCGTGATTTGCTTGGTGATCAGGTAGTTGGCATTAAGCCCCCCGAACATTACAGCAACCTTGATTTTTAGCATAATCTTTAATTGCATGGTTTATGTTGAATTTGGGTAATTAATTGCTCGAGCGTAGCTTGTATGGTTTGCAATTGTGCTGGTTCTGAAAAACGGTGCGTTGCAGCTTTATCAAAGTGCAGTAAAATATCATTAGATTGCAAACAATCGGTGAGTGTTAACGCGGTTTGCCAAGGTACCTCTGTATCACTGATGCCATGCAGCAAACGTACCGGTTGGGTAATTGAGAGCGGGCCGCGAAGGCGCAAATGCTGGCGGCCATCCTCGATCAAGTGATAAGGGTAAATCACTGGTTCACTGGCATACGGGTTTTCCATTATAATTTGGCCGTCGGCTTTGAATGCTGATCGGCTGGAATCATCTAGTGGTTGCCAAATCAGATCTTCAGTGAAATCGGGTGCTGCGGCAATTCCAACAAGAGCAGCGACTCGGGATGGCCTCTCCAGCGCAACATTCAGCATTATCCAACCGCCAAGTGATGAGCCAACAAGAATTTGTGGACCCTCAGTCAAATTATCAAGAACCGTGATGGCATCGCGCGTCCAGTCAGAGATGTTGGTTTCAAGAAACAAACCGTCCGAACTGCCATGGCCACTATAATCAAAGCGCAAAAAGGCTTGACCATAATTTTTTGCCCATGCCTCAATAAAAAGTGCCTTACTGCCCTCCTTATCTGACCCGTGCCCGCAAAAAAACACCACGCCTGGGCTTTTTCCTAAAACTCTGTTGTAGGCGATTTTGCCTGACTGGTTTATGATGAATTCCGATTTCAGTTGCATATGCCAAACTTCCTCTCATCGGCCTTGTGTGATTGCATCTTGAACCTTTTCGCAAATAACAATCATTTATAAAGAACAATGATACTAACACCAAAATCAAATACGCTAAAACGGCGAGGGTTGGCCGCACCGACAATCATGCAAATCCTTCCAGCTCTTGTGCGCGGCGGGGTAGAACGAGGCACGTTGGAAACGGCAGCTGCGATCCAGCAACACGGGGGCCGTGCCATTGTCATTTCAAGAGGCGGTCCGATGGTGCGCCACCTAGACCGGATTGGGGCTATTCATCACCAACTTGATGTGAACAGTAAAAACCCATTTCGTTGGCCCAAAATCCGTCGTCAGCTCAAAGCGATTCTTATCAGTGAGAAAGTTGATCTTGTGCATGTTAGATCGCGTGCTCCTGCCTGGATTGCACTTCCTGCCGCAAGCAACCTTGGCATCGCAACGGTCAGCACAGTTCATGGCCGCTTTCTCGCGGGTTCGGCTTTTAAACGTCGGTATAATGGCAAAATGCTGAAGACCAATCATGTAATTGCGATTTCCAATTATGTGAAAGAATTGATCACAAGCCAGTATTTTGGCATTGAAGATCGCCTGAGCGTGGTCCATCGAGGGGTTGACATTGATTTGTTCAGCCCGGAGAGGGTAAACCAGACGCGGATCATCAATTTTGTTGATAATCTGGCAGTTCCCGAGGACGTGCCAGTGGTCATGTTGCCAGCACGAGCAACCGAATGGAAAGGCCATCATATCTTGCTACAGGCCCTTGCCAAAATCAAAGATCAACCCTTCATCTGTTTGATGATTGGTGCTGGTGATGGCAAACCTTCTTTTGTCAGTGGGTTGGCGCGTTTCGGTGACAAATTGGGTTTGGAAGGCCGATTCCGATTAACTCCTATCGTTGACGACATGCCAGCCGCCTTGATGGTTGCTGATGTAGTTGTGATGCCGTCCATTACACCAGAACCATTTGGTCGTGTTGCATTGGAGGCCCAGGCGATGGGCCGTCCCATCGTTGCGTTTGATCATGGAGGCGCCGTTGAGTCGATCATACCTGGGAAAACCGGCTGGCTCGCGCGGCCCAAAGATGTGAATAGCCTTGCCGAAGCGCTTTTAGCAGCCTTGTCTCTTAGCCCGCGGCAACGTAAAACGCTGGCGAAGGCAGCCCGCCGGCATATCGAACAAAATTTTTCGACTGAGACAATGTGTTACGAAACGATGAAGATTTATCGAAGGGTGCTGGAGAGGGTGGCGGCAGAGAAAAAACAAAAATCCGTGTGATATTACGTTTCATAATCAATGTTTGTTTTGAGTAATTACCTCAATTCTCTGTAAATGTGTAGTGCTTGGTTCAACGGGGTGGACCTCAGATATGTATGGTGTATGGCCACTGGTATTGAGTTTAGATTCGGGTAGGGCTATGGTCTGCGCAAGATAAGTAGAAATTGGCTGTGCGCTGACGCAGGATGGTTACGTTTTTTGGCTGGTCCAGATTGTGGCGCTTCAAATTATAATTGGCCAGGTTGTTAAATGAGGTTTTGACGGATAATGCCAGATATAACGCTCCCAGATGGTTCACTGCGGTCATACGAGGGGCCGGTAACGCCAGCGGTAATTGCTGCTGATATTGGTCCAGGCCTTGCTAAAGCCGCATTACTCGCCGTTGTTAATGATGCCGAATGGGACTTAAATCGTCCGATTGAGGATGATGCGCGTTTATCGCTTGTGACAGCCAAGCATGAACAGGCACTTGCATTGCTGCGCCATGATTGTGCGCATGTGATGGCGGAAGCGGTTTTGGAACTGTTTCCTGAAACGCAAGTCACCATCGGGCCAGCAATCGAGAATGGCTTTTATTATGATTTTCACCGCGAAACCGCTTTTAGCGAAGATGATCTTGCGTCGATTGAAAAGCGAATGCATGATATTGTTGATCGTGACGAGGCTATTATCCGCAATGTTTGGACTCGCGATGAAGCTGTTGCCTTTTACAAAAAGAATGACGAGCCATTCAAAATAGAATTGGTTGAAGCCATTCCTGCTGACGAAACTGTGACGCTCTATCAACAGGGTGGTTTCATTGATTTGTGCCGTGGTCCGCATTTGCCATCAACTGGCAAACTGGGTCACGCATTTAAGCTAATGAAGGTGGCAGGCGCATATTGGCGCGGTGATAGCAGCCGGCCAATGCTGCAACGGATTTATGGAACGGCATGGGCAAATGAAAAGGATTTGGCCGCCTATCTCCATATGCTGGAGGAGGCTGAAAAACGTGATCATCGTAAATTGGGTAAACAGCTTGGCCTATTTCATCTGCAAGAAGAAGCGGCTGGTTCAGTGTTTTGGCACACAAAAGGTTGGGTGCTTTATCGGGAGATCGAAGCTTATGTTCGCCGTCGCCTCGACGCTGCCGGCTATGGCGAGGTAAAAACTCCCCAACTGGTTGATCGCAGCCTCTGGGAGGCGTCGGGTCATTGGGAAAAATTTGGTGAAAATATGTTCACCGCGCAGTCGGATGATGAACGAACGCTGGCCTTGAAACCTATGAATTGCCCATGCCATGTGCAGATTTTTCGCCAGGGTATTAAATCATATCGCGATTTACCATTGCGCATGGCCGAATTTGGATCCTGCCATCGGAGTGAACCATCAGGAGCGCTACATGGAATTATGCGTGTTCGGGCCTTTACTCAGGATGATGCGCATATTTTTTGTACCGAAGAGCAGATCACTGACGAGTCAGTAGAATTCTGCTCTTTGTTGCAGTCCATCTACGCCGATTTTGGGTTTGATGATGTACGGGTAAAATTCTCAGACCGGCCAGAAGTGCGCGCTGGCGATGATGCTACTTGGGACCGAGCCGAGGCAGCTTTGACCGATGCCACCAAGGCGGCTAAGCTTGAAACGGTTTTGAATCCGGGAGAAGGCGCATTTTATGGCCCAAAACTAGAGTTCGTGCTGCGTGATGCGATTGGCCGAGACTGGCAATGTGGAACCTTGCAAGTAGACTTCGTTTTGCCTGATCGTTTAGATGCTGAATATGTTGGTGAAGACGGTAACCGGCACCGCCCAGTGATGCTTCATCGGGCTATTTTGGGGTCAATGGAAAGATGGATTGGCATTCTGATTGAGCAATATGCCGGGCGCTTTCCTGCATGGTTGGCACCGGTCCAAATTGTTGTAGCGTCAATCACCAATCAGGCAAATGACTATGCCTGCACAGTTGCGGACGCTGCCGCTGATCTCGGTCTCAGGGTTGAAAAGGATCTGAGGAACGAAAAGATCAGTTATAAAGTACGCGAACACAGTGTGATGAAAGTACCTTTTATTCTAGCCGTTGGAGGTCGCGAGGCCGAAGCGGGTAAGGTTGCATTGCGCAGGCTTGGATCAAACGAGCAAAAGGTTATTGACACAGAGGAAGCATTGGCAATGCTTCGCGTGGAAAGCCTTGCCCCGGATATGGCTAATGAGCCGCAAGCAGGGTTAAAAAACATCCAATGTGATGATTGATTGTTGGAAAAATCAAAAAAACTGGTATTAATCCACTGTTTTTGGTAATCAATACGAGTTTTCGTCAACATAATCACGGTGAAGACAGGATATTTCGTTGTTGACCGTTAGAGGAGAGTTACATAGTACGTCCACACAATAACACGCCACCCATTTTGGATGGCCCGCGCGTGAATGATGCCATTCGTGCACCAAAAGTACGCTGCATCGACCCGGAAGGTGCCCAATTGGGAGTTCTAGAAACATCAGAAGCAATTCGTCAAGCTGAAGATTTTGGTCTCGATTTGGTTGAAGTGCAACCCAACGTCGACCCTCCCGTTTGTAAGATTCTCGATTATGGTAAATTCAAATATGAAGCGCAAAAACGAGCTAATGAAGCCCGAAAGAAGCAAAAGATCATTGACGTTAAAGAAATCAAACTGCGCCCAAATATTGACGAGCATGATTATCAAGTCAAAATGCGAAGCGTGCAAAAGTTCCTTGATAGCGGAGATAAGGTAAAGGTGACCTTGCGTTTCCGGGGCCGTGAAATGGCACATCAAGACCTTGGTGCAGTTGTGTTGACTCGTGTTCAGAATGAGACTGATGGATATGCCAAGGTTGAGGCAATGCCCAAGATGGAGGGGCGCCAGATGATTATGGTGTTAGCTCCCAAATAAGCGGGTATTAACTGCAAGTAAAATTGTCAGAGAAATAGCGAATAGAATGCTCGGCAAGATGTAACCGCATTTATCGTGATCAGGGCTTGATTCTGTTATTTAATATCTATACAACGCTTAGTGTAAGATTTGTCGCGACCGGGCCTGAAAGAAACAGGGCATGCCCGGCCGGCTTTTTTGTTTTTGCTCCCCTTTTTCAGGAGAGTCCTTCGGGGACAGGAGCGGAAAACTTCCTTTTAGTTAGAAAGAGGTCAAAATGCCCAAAATGAAGACTAAAAGCGGTGCGAAAAAACGCTTTCGCCTGACCGCAAGCGGTAAGGTTCGCGGCTCAGCTGCATTCCTTAGCCATAACTTACGTCGCCGTTCCCAGAAAATGAAACGTCAAGCTCGTGGCACCATGATTTTGAGCGATGCCGATGCGCGCATTGTAAAACGTTTCCTTCCATACGCATAACGGAGGCTTTACAATGGCACGCGTAAAAAGAGGTACCACGACACACGCCCGTCACGCCAAGGTAATCAAGGCGGCCAAGGGCTATTATGGACGTCGGAAGAATACATTCAGAACCGCTACCCAAGCCGTCGATAAGGCACGTCAATATGCCTATCGTGACCGGCGTGTCCGCAAGAGGGAATTTCGTGCTCTTTGGATTCAGCGGATCAATGCGGCAGCACGCCTTCATGGTGTGACTTATTCACAAATGATGGGTGGGCTGATTAAAGCTGGAGTGGAAGTTGATCGTAAAATGCTCGCAGATCTTGCGGTGAACGAGCCACGTGCATTTGAGGCTCTAGTAGAGCGGTCGAAAGCGGCAAGCTAGGGATTATCCCAAAGACGAGAGATGACAGATGAGCCGTTGTGTTGACCGGTGCCAGAAAAAATGATTGGTTTTGACCATGATTGTTCTGGCAACTGTGATCACAGCGGCTTGTTGTTGCCAAGCCGAAAGAATGCGTAAATTGCCAAGCGTAATAATTAGTTGACCAATGGTGGGAAATAATGGAAAGCCTTGATGCCGTTTCTTCAGAAATTATTGGCGCTATAGCCATAGCGGATAGCCTCGACGTGCTAGAGGCCATCCGGATTGACGCGCTCGGGAAGAAAGGGCGTATTTCGTTAATGATGCGGGAACTTGGCGGCATGAATGCTGAGGATCGCAGAGTTGCTGGCCAAACACTGAATAAGGTGAAGGATGATATTGCCAATGCCATTGCTGCCAAACAAAAAATATTAGCTGCTGCCGTCCTCAACGAACGGCTTGAGGCAGAACGGCTCGATGTTAGCCTGCCAAGCCGACCGGAAACAGATGCTCGCCTTCACCCGCTATCTCGGACTATTGAAGAAGTGATTGCTATTTTTGGGGAAATGGGTTTTCAGGTTGCCGAAGGGCCAGACATTGAATCTGATTATTATAATTTTACTGCGCTGAATATCCCTCCGGAGCATCCGGCTCGCCAAGAGCATGACACTTTTTATCTACCAGTCGATGCTGAGGGAAGGCGCAAAGTGTTGCGCACTCACACATCTCCAGTGCAAATTCGTACGATGGAGTCCAACGACCCGCCGATTCGTATTATAGTGCCGGGCCGGACCTACCGGTCAGACCACGATGCTACCCATTCACCAATGTTTCACCAATGCGAGGGGTTGGTGATCGGTGATGGCATCCATATGGGGCATTTAAAGGGCTGTTTGATTGATTTTTGTCGTGCCTTTTTTGGTGTCGATGATTTACCAGTCCGGTTTCGCCCAAGCTATTTTCCCTTTACTGAGCCATCTGCCGAAGTTGATATTGGCTGCACTCGGCAAAATGGAGCGCTGAAAATTGGGGCTGGAGATGATTGGTTGGAAATTCTTGGGTCTGGTATGGTAAATCCGCGTGTGCTGGAAAACTGTGGTTATGATCCCGAAAAATACCAGGGATTTGCCTTTGGTATGGGAATCGAGCGCATTGCGATGCTGAAATACGGCATTCCGGATTTGCGTACCTTTTATGATAGTGATCTGCGCTGGATGAGGCATTATGGATTTCTTCCATTTGATGCGCCATCTATCCATGCCGGCCTATCTGGGGGTGGTGTATAATGAAATTCACCCGTAACTGGTTGTTTGACCATTTAGAAACAGATCGTCCATTTGCCGAAATTCTTGATGTCTTGCCAATGCTTGGGCTTGAAGTTGAATCCATGGTTGATCGTGCCGCAACATTAGCCCCGTTTATTATTGCCGAGGTGATTTCCACGGAACAGCATCCAAATGCCGATAAATTGCGTGTATGCATGGTCAATACCGGCAGTGGTGATCCTATTCAGGTGGTGTGTGGTGCGCCAAACGCGCGTTCTGGCATGAAAGGCGTTTTTGCCCCGGTTGGGGCATATGTTCCAGGCATTGATTCGACGCTAAAAGCCGGTGAAATTCGTGGTGAGCTGTCAAATGGTATGCTGTGTTCCGAGCGCGAAATGGAAATTTCGGATGATCATGATGGCATTATTGATCTAGATGATGATGCCCCTATCGGAACGCTATTTGCGACATATGCTGGCCTTGATGATCCAATGATTGAAATTGCCATAACTCCAAACCGGGCAGATTGTCTAGGGGTGCGCGGCGTGGCGCGTGATTTGGCTGCAGCAGGTTATGGACGATTAAAAGACATTGACACAAGCCCACTTGAGGGCAGTTTTGATAGTCCGATATCCTGGCAGTTGGATTTAACGCCTGCGGAAGAACATCTTTGCCCAATGGTGTCTGGCCGAACTTTTACCGGATTGAAGAATGCGGCTAGCCCAACATGGATGGCGAACCGCCTGACCGCGATTGGTCAACGTCCGATCAGTGCGTTGGTCGATATTACCAATTATGTAATGGTTGATCTTGGGCGACCTTTACACGCTTATGATATTGACAAGATTGATGGCGATAAGCTCATCATTAGACTCGCAAAAACGGGTGAGTCCATAACAGCGTTGAATGAAAAAACCTATGAGCTTGACGAGGACATGCTTGTTATTGGAGACGCTACTGGTCCGGATGATCTGGCTGGCATTATGGGCGGGGAGCGCACCGGTGTTAGTGAGGCTACTAAATCCATGTTCTTGGAGGTTGCTATCTTTGATCAGATTTCAGTTGCCACGACAGGGCGTAAATTGAACATTCATTCTGATGCTCGTTTTCGCTTCGAGCGGGGCCTGGATGTCACCTCGCCAGAATGGGTTTCAGGATATGTAGCACGTTTGGTGATGGATATTTGTGGGGGTGAGGCAAGCCATGTGGTAAGCGCAGGCGCTGGTGCTGCTTGGCAACGCACTATCTTTCTTGCCACTGATAAGGTTGAACGCCTTACAGGCATTAAGGTGCCTAAGGACCGCCAAGTAGCTATTTTAGAATTACTTGGATTTAGCGTTAGTGAGGCAAATGGTGGTTGGCAGGTAGGCCCACCACCATGGCGCGGTGATATCGACGGCGCCGCGGATTTGGTTGAGGAAATTGGGCGTATCTATGGCTTTGATCATTTGCCAATGCAGCATTTGCCGCGTGAGCATGTCGTTGCCCAACCCGCGGTAAACGCAAAACAGGCGCGCCCGTTACGCTTGCGCCGTGCATTGGCTCAACGTGGCCTAACTGAGGCGGTCACATTCTCGTTTCTTGCTGAAAAAGAGGCAGTGATGTTTGGAGGTGGTGATGATTGCTTGCGGTTGGTCAACCCTATTAGTGCTGATTTGTCGATTATGCGGCCATCGGCCTTACCAAATCTAATTTCCGCTGCTGCGTGTAATCAGGACCGTGGTGAAGCTGATGTTGCGATGTTTGAAATTGGCCCAGTGTTCTTTGGTGATACACCGGATCAACAACGCACTGCCGTCGCGGGAATCCGTCATGGTGCCATGGCCCCGCGAGAATGGCATGGCAGCCGACGGATGGTGGATGTGTTTGATATTAAAGCTGACGTTGAGGCGGGGCTACGCGCGCTTGGTGTACGGCGTGATAGCTTGCAAATTGAGGAGGGTGGACCTGATTATTTTCATCCTGGCCGTTGTGGCCGCTTGCTTCAGGGTCGTACATTGATGGCCCAGTTTGGTGAAATCCACCCCTCAGTTGTGTCACATTTTGGCCTTCGGAACTCGCTTGTTGGTTTTGAATTCTTTCTTGAGGATGTTCCACTACCTAAACCACGTGGTCCTGCGCGCAGCTATTTGAAAATGTCCCCGTTCCAACCTGTCAGCCGTGATTTTGCATTTGTTCTTGACGGTGAATTACCCGCAAGCCAATTATTAAGAACTATAAAATCTGCGGCTGGTTCATTGTTAAGTGATGTTCAACTTTTCGATGTGTATCAGGGCGAAAACGTTGCCGCTGGTAAAAAATCGATTGCGGTCACGATTACGTTAACCCCAGAAAAAGCTACACTTAGCGAAGTAGAAATCGAATCAATTAGTGACGCGATTATAACCGCAGCGGAGAAAAAATGTGGTGCGGTATTACGAGCTTGATTTTTTTAACCAACTTATTTTCGCCAAATATCAGGTGCATTTAGACTAGAATTGCTAGGCGTTTTTCATACATTGGCGCGTCAATTTCAAGTAACTGCCTGACTGGCTAATCTAAAAATCTTTCACGATCACAAACAGTGAAAAAGATATTTATGTGATTTGTTTTTGAAGGTCTGACATTGTGAGGGGTGTTTTTCCTAACACCAAATCCGCACCCTTTTCGGCAATCATTAAGACACCGGCATTAAGATTAGCTGATATCATGGTAGGCATGATTGACGCATCAATAACTCGGAGGTTGCCTATTCCATGAACTTTTAATTGGTCGTCTACCACTGCCATTGGATCGTTGATTGGCCCCATGCGACAAGTGCCCATTAAGTGATAAATCGATTGCCCAATATCACGAATTGAGTGAAGTAGTTCGTTATCATTTTGTATTGAAGTTCCTGGATAGGTTTCTTTCACTTGAAACGGTTTTAGCGCATCAGTTTGCATTAGCCTTCTACATAATTTTGTAGCATCTAAAATTACTCTTTGATCTTCGTCATCTGACAAATAATTTGGTTGTATCTCCGGTTTGTCAAATGGGTCGTTAGTAACTGATCGGACATAGCCAGAACTCTCCGGACGGTGTTGCCAAGTAGCAAGAGTGAAGCCAGATTTCTTCTCGAGGGTTGACTGCATGCCGCGTTGGTGGGTGCCCGGTGTGAAGTTTATTTGGACATCTGGGTTTGTTAAACCAGGTTTTGAACGCCAAAAACAGAATACGGTTGTTGGCCCAAGATTAAGTATGGATTGTTGTCCGATACAGTATTTTGCAACTTCGCCAAAAAGTTTTATGCCATGGGCTCTATCATTAATTGTTTGAACTCCCTCGACTGATGCCGTTAAGCGGGTTGCATAGTGATCACGGAGATTTTCGCCAACACCAGGGAGATCATGTTGAACATCAATGCCCACCTGTTGAAGAAGGCTTGCGGGGCCAATGCCAGAAAGCTGAAGCAATTGTGGGGAGTTAATGGCACCGCCGGAGATAATGACCTCTTTTGCTGCCTTTAAATGCATCTGTTTACCACGCACTCCGCCCTTATGATAGCTGACGCCAGTCACTTGCTTGCCACTTAATGTTACCCTTGTCACATGTGCGTTCGTGATAACTTTTAGGTTGGGTCGTTTTTTAGCAGGATTTAGGAAGGCCTTTGCTGCGCTCATTCTAGTCCTTCCATTCACAGTTCTTTGCAAATAAGAAATGCCCTCTTGCGCCTTTCCGTTGTAGTCCGGGTTTCTCGGAATGCCCAACGAATTAGCACCATCAATGTAAGCCTCACAGAGGGGATCGCGCCAATCAAGGTCAGTAATTGTCATCTCACCATTTTGGCCTCGATAGGCTAAGTCTCCTCCTGATTTATAAGTCTCAAATCGGCAGAAATATGGGAGGACGTCATCGTAAGACCAACCACGATTGCCTTTTTGAGCCCAGACATTAAAATCCATCGCTTGTCCTCTATTAAACCCCATTCCATTTATCGAACTGGACCCACCGAGCACTTTTCCACGTGGCGCGGGAATTGCACGGCCATTCGTTCCGGGGCTTGGCTCGCTCACATACATCCAATTTAGCTTTGGGTTAATGAGAGTTTTTACGAACCCAGCGGGGATATGTATTAGGGGGTGCCAGTCAGTTCCTCCCGCTTCAAGGAGGCAAATCCTGTATTTTCCACATTCACTTAAGCGATTTGCCAAAACACAGCCTGCGCTGCCTGCCCCAACGATCACGTAGTCAAATTCATCATTTTCTTTCATGGTTTCTCGCAATTTTTTGTCGGTGCTTCATGTCTGTTACTGGGTTATTTTGAAACCTATGTATCCTGACTTTGCGATTTGCTCACAATTTGAACGAAACTTATCTAGGCCGGCAGAGTAGGGCATAAAAGTCCGCGGTTTACCCGGTATATTACCGCCAAAATACCAGGAGTGGTTGGCTTTTGGGAGTAGTGTTTGATTTGCAACCGCTGTGACATGGTCAGTCCAATTAAGCATTGCAGTATTTTCTGCTTCAATTGTCCTGGCCCCAACTTCATCACAGTGTTTCATGCAATTGGCAATCCATTCAGCGTGCTGCTCAATCGCCCTTGGCATATTTGTCAAGACAGATGGGCTGCCAGGACCTGTTATCATAAACAGGTTTGGAAAACCATTTGTGCTAAGTCCCAAAAATGTTCGTGGTCCATTTTGCCAAGCCTCAGCGAGGGTCAAGTTGTTGCGGCCTACTATTCCCAACTTTAATAGTGAACCAGTCATGGCATCAAAACCAGTTGCAAAAACTATGATATCGGCTTGTATTTTGTCTCCAGATTCTAGAGTTATTCCGTCAGAGTTGAGACTCTTTACAGGATTCTTTTTGATGTCTACTAACGTGACATTCTCTCGGTTAAAAGTTTCAAAATACTCAGTATCAATCGGTGGGCGTTTTGTACCAAATGGGTGATCATGTGGTAAGAGAGTTTTTGCTACCTCTACATCATTGACGGTTTCTTTGATTTTTTTTCTGATGAAGTCAGACATTATCCTGTTGGATTTTTCATCGGTGAGAATATCATCAAAACTCTCTCGAAACCTCAATCCACCAACTTGCCAACCCGTTTCTAAAATTTTATCTCGCTCTTTTTTGGACGTCTCACACAACTTTTTTGGCGGTGCAGTCCAAGGGTGTCCGTGCCTAGAAACACTCATTTTTGAGCGCCAAGTATCTATTTCGTTACAGAACTTTACATGATGATTTTGTGGCAGTGGTGCGTTGCGTGCCGGGACACTATAGTTCGGCGTTCGTTGCAGGACAGTAAGCTTTTTAGCAGTTTTTGCTATCACTGGGATCGCTTGAATGCCGGTCGATCCTGTTCCGATTATTGCAACGACCTTATCGGAGAAGTCCACGCCACCTTGTGGCCATTCACCTGTATGGTAAAAGTCACCGTTAAATGAGTTAAAGTTTTCAAAATTTGGTATGTTTGTGGAAGATAAACAGCCGACGGCAGTTATCAAGTACTTTGCATCAATTGTTCTTCCTTTTTCGGTTCTCACACGCCATTGATTTTTTTGACTCTGCCAAACAGCGCTGTAAACACGCTCATTGAAATATATACTTCGTCTCAGATCTAACCGATCGGCACAAAAATTGAGGTATCTTAATATTTCTTCTTGGCCGGGATACCGTTCAGACCATTGCCACTCTTTTAGCAACTCGTCCGTAAAGTAATAACAATAGGTGTGACTTTCCGAGTCACACCTCGCACCAGGGTAACGGTTCCAATACCAAGTGCCTCCAACTTCAGTTGCAGCCTCAAGAACCTTCACTTTTTTGCCTAATTTTTCACGTAGTAAATGAAGTTGGTATAAGCCAGAAAACCCAGCACCTATAATAACCGCATCGAGTTTCTCGACGTCGTTTGACTCAGATTTGATTCCTGGTGTGGTCATTTTTAAATTTTCCTACGGAGCATTAATTAGAAAGTAGCATTGGTTACAGATCATTTAATCTAAATTGGTGAAAAATATAAAGAAATACTTGAAGGCTGTTTTAACAAGCGCATACGATCGCGGAGTGAAAAAATGTAGGTAGGATTCGCGAATGGAAAAGCATTCAAATTTATCGATTGTGGTGACTGGTGGCGCTAGTGGAATTGGTGCGGCTGTTTGTAAATCACTGTATGAGCAAGGTGCCGTGATTGGGATCATTGATATTGACATAAACGCTGGAGAATCTCTGTGCCGAGTGCTCGGAGATAGGGCTTTTTTTTCTGCTGGAGATGTTGGCTCAGAAAATTCGATGCAAGCAGCCTTCTCTGAACTGGAGTCTTTTATGCCTCCAGTCAATGGCTGTGTAACCTCAGCAGGTGTAATGCCTACTCGAGATCCAATTGAAAAAATGCCGGTTGAAGATTTTAGGCGTGTAATGGACAATCATATCTCAGGAACTTTTATTACTTGCAAAATTGCTGGGATGAGTATGATGAAAAGTGGAGGGGGCTCATTAGTGACCGTCTCTTCGGTTTTGGCTCTTCGCCCAGGCCCGGTTCTCGGATATGGGGCAGGTAAAGCGGCAATAATAAACTTGACACAATCCTTAGCGGTCCAGTGGGGTAAAAAGAATATTCGCGTGAATGCAATCTGCCCAGGTTGGGTTGACACCCCCTTTATCAGAAAGCAGGAGGAAGCAGGTCGTGATTTATCTCCGATAACCAACATGACGCCCATGGGAAGAATGGCTAGGCCAGATGAAATAGCTAATGCTGCAGAGTTTTTATTATCAGATGCGTCCAGTGCTGTTACAGGCTCTGCACTCGTCGTGGACTGTGGCATCACTCTTGCTGGTGGATATTTGCCGTACGGAGACCTCCCCTCATGAATTGCATGGGCCTTAACAAGAAAATTTTTTTAAAAAGTAGTTCCTTTTGAAAATGTTGGCCTGTTGGGTTTTTAAGAGTATACGAGGAGCTTGATTGAACTCAAATACGGTGTTCATGACATCTTTTCATGTTGCTTTCGAACGGAGCGCTTAAATGAAAAATAAAATAGTGATGGTTGGGCTTGGAGTGATGGGTATGCCCATGGCTAGAAACATTCTTAAGCGCGGTCTTGACCTCTCGTGTTGTGACATAAATTGGGATTTGCTTCAATCTCTGGAGGGCTTAGTTCCCTCATTATCAACTGTTCCCAAAAAAGTCGCAAAAAATAGAAATGTTGCCATAACCATGCTGCCAACAAGTGATATTGTTGAAGAAGTTATTTTTGGTGATCAAGGTTTAATTGGGTCTTTAGACCCTAATAGCTTGATAATTGATATGTCGACTGCCTCCTACAATAAATCGATGGAGATATCTGCACGTTTGAAGGATTATGGGCATAGGTTTGTCGATGCGCCAGTGGGCAGGACCCCAAGAGAAGCTAAAACAGGGGATCTATTGGTAATGGCGGGGGGTGATGTTGATGATATTAAGCAGGCCAATGACATATTTGAAGCGATTGGAAACACGACTATTCACGCGGGACCAATCGGTAGTGGGCTGAAATCGAAACTCGTCAATAACTATATGGCTATGGTGAACAACGCTTTAACTGGCGAAACTTTGTCATTTGCGAATCAAGTGGGTTTAAATATCGAAGCTACCGCAAAATTAATGAGTTCCACGGCTGCGGGGCTCGGTCAATTGAATACAAATTACCCGAAGAAGGTTTTAGCCAACGACCTCACTCCAGACTTTCCAATTACGATGGCTGTAAAGGATTTGAATATGGCCTTGGAACTTGCAAGCTCTTTTAAAAGTAAATGTCTCTTTGGAGAACTGGCTAAAAGAATGTTTGAAGAAGCTGAAGTGGATGGAATGGGCCACCTAGACCAGACTGCGATCCTGAAGCACCTCTTGGGACATAAGTCTGAGCTGTGATATTGACAAAGACTTTAAAGCCATTTGAAAATGTTCTCCCACAAGAAGAGACCGCAGAAAAGTAACGCAAGCGCCAGAAAGGTTCCATAGATTGTATCTTTTGGAGACTTGGGTGACACTATTTTTTGTATGCTCGCGTTCAATAACAACTCTATTTTTTTCGAGGCGTTGTAAAGAAGCATTTCAAGATCCCGGCTGACTGTTATTTTTAAATATGCATATCATTTTGTGGAGGCTGTTCCAAGTTGCTAAACGTAGTTAAAAAAACATTATTGACGATACTTACACTTTTGAGCCTGTTCGGTGTTGTTTCTTCAAACGCGACAGCAGACGATCTTAACAAAGGTTTCTTGGAGTTGACTGAAGGCCGGCCTGCTGGCGCTGTGAAGCTCTGGCTGCCGTTAGCAAAGGGGGGGGATAGAATAGCTCAGGCTAGTCTTGCTTTGCTTTATCAAACGGGTCAAGGGGTGACCCAGGATTTTAAAAAAGCTAACGAGCTATTATCGGCATCCGCTATGCAGGGTTATCCCTTTGCATTTACTGGACTAGGCAATAGCTTTCATGAGGGGCTCGGGGTTAAAAAAGATATCAAAATTGCGATGGTATGGTTTCTGCTTGCCATGGATTACGACCCCAGTGCAAAAGCTATGGCTAATATGATTGGAGCTGACTTGCCCAAAAGTGACCTGCGCGATGTTCAAAGAAAAGTAAATGAATGCCAAAACAGTTCATATCAGAATTGCAGTTATGACCTGATTAAATAGAGAGCCACCTTATTAAAACAATATTGTAAAATTTTAATTCGAGATATGACGTAAATTATGGTCAGTTCATTGAATATACCAACAAGGCGACGTGGCATCGAAATGATGGTGCTCTCAGCGACCCTTGTGAGTACGTCTGGACTTATATTCAGGAGTTTTGACGATATTAGTGTTTTTGAAGTTGTCTTTTTCCGTTCCGTAGCTCTTGTCTTGATGATGTGTGGGGTGATTTCATGGGTCTATGGGTCGCAAAGCATAAGGGTAATCCGTAACGTTGGCTTTTGGGGAGTCTTAGGGGCGGCATTTTTTGCTGGGGCACAGACATCGTACGTTCTCGCATTCTCTTATACCTCTGTTGCAAATATTACCTTTACAATAGCTACTGCACCCTTTTTGACCGCGATATTAGCAAGGTTCCTTTTGGGTGAAAAAATATCTAAACAAACAATTTTTGCCATGCTAGTGGCTGCGGTTGGCATTGGCATACTTTTCCACAGCAATGTAAATTTTGACTCTTTTGTGGGAACCCTTTTGGCTTTTTTGACTGCTTGCTGCTTTTCCTGTTTTGCAGTCATTCTTCGCAAAAGAAAAGATATAGAAATGTTGCCTGTGCTTCTGGTGACTGGACTTTTAACCATCCCCGTTGGGATTTTCCTTGGTTCTTGGGAAGATGCGATCAGCTTGAGAGATATCTCACTATGTTTGATTTGGGGTGTGATATTGCAGGGCTTTGGCCAGTCTTTGCTTATCACAGCGAGTAAAGTGCTAAAAGCAGCTGAGGTGCCATTAATAATGCTCCTTGAGTTTACTCTTGGTCCGTTTTGGGTCTGGCTTTTTTTGAATGAGATAGTGACATTCGGGACGTTAATTGGTGGCAGCTTTATACTAGTATCAATTCTAGGACTTACGATTTATGAACTTAAGATGGCAATGAAAAGCGTCCAGGGGGGAAGGTCTAATGATGACGATTCTTGATCTCTCTTTGCTAGAAGTTTTCTTTGGTTTGGTTGGCATCGCGGCTGGAGGTTTTCTGAGGGGATTTCTCGGGTTTGGAGCGGCGCTGTTGATTGTCCCTGTTTTAAGTCTTGTTATGGCGCCTGTCGAAGCCATCGCAATTCTGGTGTTAATTGAACTACCTAATATTGTATATTTAATCCCTCGCAGCATGCGTGAATGCGAATTAAAAACTTTAGCGCCAATGATGTGTGGTCTCATAATCGCCGTTCCCTTGGGGACTACTTTATTGGTTTTCGTTGATCCTGTTAAAATGAAATTTGTAATTTCTATTGTATTGCTCGGTGCAATAGCTCTTTTGGCCTCGGGGTGGCGGATCAAAGGTAAAATAAGCAGGGTTACGACATTCACCGCGGGCGCAATAGGGGGAGGCCTTCAAGGAGCTGCGGGCATGGGGGGGCCACCACTAGTCACCACCCTTTTGTCACTTGAAGACGACGCAAAAACAACCCGATCGAACATCATAATAGCGTTAAGCACAAATTCGTTAATGAATGCAATTGCTATGTTAGCTTATGGAAAAATCTCGTTCGATCTTCTTCAGTTTTCAATCGTTGCTGCGGTTCTCTATGTCGGGGCAACCATGTTTGGCGCAAAATTCTTTAGAGCAAATGGAAATGAACATTTTCGAAAAGCCGCGTTGGGCCTTTTAACGCTAATTGCAATACTTATGCTGTATTCTGTTTTTAAGTGAAGGTTGTCCAAAAGTGCCTCTGTTGAAAATTGCAATCATTCTAATCGGGATTATATTGAGGAAATATTAAACGTAAAAATATCAAAATTTGATACTTTTAAGAACAAAAAGTGAGAAAAATGTAAGAAATCTGACATAATTTCACTTTTTGGGGCTTGCGTGATGCTCCGATATTTGGAAGAGTTTTTTGGTAATTGCTTGTCAGAAATTGATATTTGGCGGGTGCGTCAGCAGAAGTTGGTCCTGATCTTGAGGTTCAATGCTGGGAATAATAATGGGAGGAAGAAATGAAGTTTTTAAAATTGCTTGCTGCGCCTGTATTTGCAGGGTTGCTGCTTATGGCAGGAACAGCAAACGCGGCTAAAGTAACTATGAATATTGGATATTCGGTCAATGAGGGCCATCCATACGGTACATTTATGCATCTTTTTGCTGAGCGCTTTCAAACGCTATCAGGTGGGACAGTGCGGGTTAAAGTTCACTGCTGCCATAAGATGGGTAGTGAGCAGGAGCAGTTCAAAAAACTCCAGCTGGGCACGCTTGACGGAACTATGATCGCGCAGAACAATGCGGGGCCATTTTTCCCAAAGATTGATTTGCTTGTTTTGCCATATATGATCCAAAATTATGACCATGCCGTAAAAGTGGCTGACGGACCAGTTGGTCAAGAGATTTGGGGTGATATGCCAAAAGAGGTGGGCGTGCATCTATACACAATCCCACTCTTCTCATTCCGCCACATCTACAATACTAAAATGCCAATCAACAACCTTGCTGATTTTGCAAAGATGAAATATCGCGTTCCAAAGAACGTTGTGATGGTTGATACCTATAAGGCGTTTGGTTCTGATCCTGTTCCAATTGCTTGGTCAGAAGCTCTGACAGCAACACAAACTGGTACAGTGGACGGTGGAGATTTGCCGCTTGACGTGCAGTATTCGCAAAAATTCCATGATATCGCAAAGCACGTTGCGAAGACTGGTCACTTTGTGCTAGCGCCTCCATTCTTTGTGAGTGATAAGTTCATGAATAAGTTGGATGATAAGCAGAAAGAAGCGATGGATATGGCCGCAAAGATTGCCACAGCCGCTTCACGCTTCCACACAAACTATGGCATGGACATTGTTCAGAAGAAAATGGAAGCCGCTGGTGTCCAGTTCACCGAGCCTGATATTGGTCCGTGGGTTGAGAAGGCGAAGAAAGTTCACGCCGACTTTGGTAAGAAGCGTGGGGCTGAGTATGTTGCAATCATGGATAAAATCTATGCTGCAGCGAAATAGACCTTAATAGTTAAAATGGCCCCAACAAAACGTTGGGGCCATTTTTTATTCAAATAATGTAAGTAAGAAAATTTATAACAATTTTTGAATTTAATTTAGTTTGGAAATGAAAAATAACCTGTATGTTTATGAATATAAGTCTCTTGGGAGGATGATTGGGGATGTGGCGTTTTTTAGAAAAGCATTTTGAAGAAGTCCTCACCGGTGTTTTGGTAATGTTTATGGCATCTATGGTCTTTTTTCAGGTCATAATGCGATACGTTTTTAGTCTGCCAACCTCTTGGTCTGATGAGTTAGCAATTTATGCGATGCTTTGGTCTGTTTACATTTCAGTCGCTTGGGCAGTGCGCGAGCGAGCCCACATCAGGGTGATGAACTTTGTTGAAATGTTTCCGAAAAAAGTTGCTGTAGGTCTGACTATGTTCAGTGATTTAATTTGGTTTGTGTTTGGTATTTTTCTAACCTATCAAAGTGTGTTGCTCGACCTCTCTTTCTGGAAGGATGAGTACAGATCTCCAGCCCTCAATATTGATCAAAAATGGCCCTACATGTGCTTAATCCTTGGATTTGGATTGATGACCCTACGATTAGCGCAGGTCTATTATCGTTGGTTCAAATATGATGAGCCAATCCTATTACCGCGGGATGACGAGGAGCTTCCTCATGCATGAGTTCTTAATGGATATTATTTTTGAACTGAGTGAGGCGCAACAAGCTCTCATCATGTTTGGTAGCATGGTTCTAATGATCATGCTTGCAGTGCCTATCCCCATTGCTGTGGCAATTGGAACTGCGATTGGTTATTTCATGATGGACTTGAATTTGGTTCAAGTTGCATTGTCGATGTATACAGGTGTTGAACCGTTTCCTCTTGTAACAGTGCCGCTTTTTGTATTTGCAGGCTCGTTAATGGAACAAGGGGGTATGGCTAAACGCATTGTAAACATGGCTCAGTCTATGGTGGGCAACTACACCGGCAGTCTTGGTTTGGTAGCCGTATTGGGTTGTGCATTTTTTGCGGCGTTATCGGGCTCAGGTCCAGCTACAACTGCGGCCATTGGTGCTGTTATGATTCCGTCGATGATCAAGCAAAATTATGATCCAGCAATGGGAGGAGCGATTGCTGCCGCGGGCGGTGCTTTGGGAAGCCTAATTCCACCAAGTAATCTCATGATTATTTATGGTATTGTGTCTGAACAATCTATTCCTCGGTTGTTTTTAGCAGGGTTTTTACCCGGGTTTATCGCGACAGCCGCGTTGATGTTTACTGTTTATTTGATCGCGAAAAAACGGAACTATGTGGGCTCGGGAATTGAATTTTCTTGGGCAGAAGTTCGTCGGACGGTCAACGATGGAAAATGGGCGATATTAGCTCCATTTATTATTCTAGGGGGGATCTATTCAGGAGCATTTACTCCAACTGAAGCGGCATCAGTAGCCGTTTTCTATGCATTGCTGATTGGTGGTGTTGTTTACCGTGAACTCACGATAAAACGGATACTTGTTTGCTTGAAAGTTACTGCCATGATTTCAGGTGCTGTGCTGATTATTGTTGGCCCTGCAAAAGCGTTTGGTGAATTGATGAGCTTGTTGTCAGTCCCTGACCTGATTGGCGATGCCCTTTCAGACGTTACTCAAAGTCCGTTTTTACTGCTTATGATTATCGCGGTAATCTTGATTATTACAGGAATGTTTCTGGAATCAATCGCACAAATCATCTTATTAACGCCTTTACTTTTACCAATTGTCGTCGCACTTGGAATCGATCCGATTGTGTTTGGCATAGTGATGGTCATCTCATGTGAAGTTGGTTTCCTTACCCCGCCTGTCGGCGCAAACCTGTTTGTTGCTGCTCGGATAACGAATTTGGGCATAGATAAGATCTCGGTTGCTGTGCTACCATTCCTGCTCGCTTACATTGCAGTTTTGGTTTTTGTTTCTCTGTTTCCAGATGTTGTTACTTGGCTACCGAACTTGGTTTACGGGAAGTATGGGGGATAGTATCTCTTACGCTAAAAGAGGTGTATCGCTGATGGGGTAGATATGTCTGTTTCGGAGACTGTTGTTTCAATAAATTGAAAAAAATTTATTCCAAAAGAAAAGGCACAAAATCGTGAGTGATAGCCTTCCCAAAAGAAAAATTTGGAATTATCAGCCGGCAGACTTGGTCCCATATAACCCATTATTTAGCTGGCCGCCAAAAATTGGACAATCGTTCAATTGGATGGTTCGGCGGTGGATAAGTGTCTCACGTTTTGTGCTTTTCATTGCGCTTGGCTTTATCATTCAACATTATCTGACTCCCAGTTACGAGGTGATGAAAGGGTTTAGCTTAGATTGGGCTCTTAGTGTTTTTTTGCGTAACACAGCATTGTTGTTTCTAATTGCGGGCTCTCTCCACCTTTACCTTCACTCATATAAAGTCCAAGGGGATCAATTTAAATTTCTCAAGCGTGAAATGGATACCAATAACAAGGTTTTTAAATTTAATAACCAAGTCTATGACAATATTTTTTGGAGTATTGCGAGCGGTGTAACTGTTTGGACAATATACGAGGTCTTATACCTCACACTGGTTGCGCGGGGGGTGGTTGCTACGGCGCCACTGGCCGATTATCCATTTCATTTTTTTGTTTGGATCTTTTGCTTTCCGTTGATACGTGGTGTGCATTTTTACTTTATTCACCGCCTGCTTCACCATCCATTTTTATACAAGCACGTGCACATAACGCATCATAGAAACGTTAATACCGGCCCATGGTCAGGCATTTCAATGCATCCAATTGAAAATTTAATTTATCAATCCTCTCCGCTGATACACTTTCTTGTGCCCTCCGATCCTATAATTTTCACTATCCATATGATCATGGTAACTTTAAATCCAGCTTTCACACATTCGGGGTTCGAGAAGATAGTTAAAAAAGATACGAAGATACTGGACTCTGCTGATTTCCATCATCAACTCCACCATCGTTATTTTGACTGTAACTACGGAAATATGGATGTTCCTTTGGATGTTTGGTTTGGTACAGATCACGATGGAAGTGAAGCAGCAACGCTGAGATTAAGAGATAGGAAAAGGAAACGTTCATGAGCTTTCCTTTGACTACTTTGAAACTCTATATTCCCTATGTTTTGTCGAATGGAATTTGACTTTTTAATCATAGGCGCAGGTTCTGCTGGATGTGTAGTCGCTAATAGATTGTCAGCAGATGCCGGTTCAAGTGTTGGCCTTTTAGAGGCTGGTGGACCAGATAACTATCCCTGGATCCATATCCCAGTTGGTTACTTTAAAACCATGGGTAATCCAAAAACTGATTGGTGTTACAAGACTGAACCGGATCCGGGCTTAAATAATAGATCACTGGACTGGCCGCGTGGAAAAACGCTTGGTGGAAGTAGTTCGATCAATGGCTTGCTCTATGTTCGGGGACAGCCGCAAGATTTCAATCACTGGCGACAACTGGGAAATAGCGGCTGGTCATGGGAGGACGTCTTACCACTATTTAAACGCTCGGAAACCTGGGAAGGTGAAGATGATGGAATGCGGGGTCAAGAAGGACCTTTGACTGTCTCAAGAAATCGGGTCAACCGGGATATCGTTGATGCTTGGCTTGCTGCTGCCGTTGCTGCAGGACACAAGTGGACAGATGACTACAATCAAGAAGATCAGGAGGGTGTTGGATATTTCCAGATGACTATGAAAGGTGGTCGCCGTTGTAGCTCCGCGGTTGCGTATCTTAATCCAGTAAAACACAGGAAAAATTTAACTGTGTTAACCCGGGCACATACTCAAAGAATTGTCATTAAAGATGGCAAAGCAGTATGTGCAGAAGTTCGAATAAATGGTGACGTTAAGATTATCCGTGCTCGAAAAGAGATAATTTTGTGCACTGGCGCAATTGGATCGCCTCAATTATTAATGTTGTCGGGTATTGGTGATGGACATGAACTTCAAGATCATGGAATAGAGACACGATATAATTTGCCCGGTGTGGGTAAAAATTTGCAGGATCACTTGCAAGTTCGTCCAATTTATAAATGTGATGCCAGCACAATTAATACTGAAAAGCAAAACCCATTGAAACTTCTTGGTATGGCATTCCAGTACGCAGCCATGAGAAGGGGGCCAATGGCTATGGCGGCAAGCCTTGGTACTGGGTTTTTAAAAACGCATCCTGATTTGGAAACCCCTGACATCCAATACCATATTCAGCCATTCAGTGCTGATAAGTTAGCTGACGGCGCACATAAATTCTCGGCATTTACTGCATCAGTCTGTCAGTTACGTCCGGAGAGTAGAGGTTCGATTTCACTTAAGTCATCGAACTCAGAAGATTATCCAGTCATTCGTCCAAATTACCTGTCGACCAAAACTGATTGTGACACGATTGTCGCCGGGCTAAAAATAACACGGTCGATTTGTCAGCATGAGCCAGTCAGTTCGCTGATAACAGAAGAATACGAGCCCGGTGATGCTGTGGAAAAAAATAATTATGACAGTCTGCTGAATTGGGCTCGGGAGCATGGTACTACAATATATCATCCAGTGGGTACTTGTAAGATGGGTAAAGATGCAATGGCTGTGGTAGATGACAAATTACGTGTACATGGTGTTAGTAATTTGAGGGTCGCTGATGCCTCAATCATGCCAACCATCACATCTGGGAATACAAATGCGCCATCTATAATGATTGGGGAAAAACTATCTGATATGGTTTTAGCAACATATAAAAAATAATTTGAGCAAGTCTCAATTATTCAGGCCTGCCCAATCACACATTGTTTTCTGTTAGAAACAAATCCTTCAACTGATAAACTCAAGTTCTGGGTTTGGAAAAGAACTGCTCGTATCTTCGCCCTTGGCAAGCTTGTTTAAAATATCTGCTTCATTTGCCATTCGTTTTAACGAAGCGTCTAATACTTCATCAGCGTGGGCTAATGGCACTACAGTGACACCATCATCATCGCCGAGAATAATGTCGCCAGGTGAGACAGCAACGCCGCCGCAGCTAATGCGGTCGTTAATTGAGCCGCCCCAACCCTTATGCGGACCTGCTGGAGAGAGTGCGCTGAGATAAATAGGTAAGCCCATTTCTCGCATTTCGGCAGCATCACGTCCGGCACCATCGAGTACGATACCATTTATACCCTTTAATTTTGCGCGAGTGTTTAGAATGCCGCCCCAAACCGCGCGATCGGGATAATTGCCAGCATCAATTACTAATACCTCTTTTGGCTGCAAATAGTTGATAACGGCATGAAGAGCTGCATTATCGCCAGCAAGTGTGCTAACGCATCGGGCCTGACCTGCCATCTTCATACCGAAGGATAATGGCGAAATACGCCCGGCCATGACATTTTGACGGTTCATAGCATCGCCGGCAATTGCAGGTGGAATGGTGGCCCATTCTGCAAGAACGTTAGCAGGAAGGACAGTGTATTCATTGTTGAAAATTTGAACTGGCATTTATTTACTCCGCTTCAAATCCGCTTCCAGGACGGGTATATTCTGGGCGTGGAGGGCTGAAAACATCTAAAATGACTGCGCCATCAGGTCCGCCAATAACACCATGTTCGATATTGCCGGGACTGCACCAAAAATCCCCTTTCTTGACAGGTATTTCTTCCCCACCTTGGATACGGACTGCGCTGCCTTCCAGCATTATGCCCCATTGCTCCTGCGGGTGACTATGAATTGCTCCAACTGCGTTTGGTGCAATCCTAACAACTGACAGCATAGCCTGTTCACCGGGGAAAATGCGCGTCGTAATCCCGTCAACAAGGGTTCTTTTGATGCCTTGCTCCATGGCGTCAATATTGAAAAAGTTTGTATTCTTTTGGTTCATTATGTCCTCTTCAGGAGAATTGATTCGTAGGGCGGGTTGTTAATGATATAGTTTGGTATTCAAGACTAGGTGCCGTAATCAAATTTCTCTTTTATCGTTGAGTTGCAGGAGTGCTTATATCAAGGAGACTAACAATATGAAAAAGCCAAAGGGATATTTGGTAATCAGCCCGGATCTCTGAGCCGGGATAATATAGAAATAACAAACAGGAATGTGATCATATTTTTTTGGCGACAGCAAGGCACAGACAAAAATTAATTTACTACAGGATTTCCTATCGTTGATCGGCGATGATCATATCGGCTGCCTTTTCCGCAATCATAATGGTCGGTGCATTGGTATTGCCGGATACAAGCGTTGGCATGATTGAGGCATCAACTACCCGTAACCTGTCAATGCTGTAAACGCGCAACCGTGCATCGACTACATCACCTGACTTTGGGCTTGGCCCCATGCGGCAGGTTGAAACCGGATGATATAGCGTAACGCCGGTCTCGCGGGCATATGCAAGCAGGGCATCATCACTATCAAGTTCTTTTCCGGGTCGCATTTCAGATTCGACCAGTGGTGCCATATGCTCGCTTTGCATTATGTTTCGGGCGATTTTCATGCCTGCAACATGAACCCTGCAATCTTCTTCAGTACTGAGATAGTTCTGAAGGATTTTTGGAGCATCTAAAGGATTGGTTGATTTAATGTGAACAGTTCCGCGACTTTCAGGACGTAATTGGCAAGGGCCAAATGTCATGCCAGGAAATTTGTCAAAAACCCGTTTAGCTGGGTTGGCAAAACTGGCATGAGCGATATGGTATTGTATATCTGGTCCTGCAAGTCCCTCCCGTGAGCGCACAAAACCGCTAAGAATGCCTGCAGGGAGGCTAAGAAGGCCGCGCCGCGTTAGGCCGTACCTTAGAATTTCTCCAACAAGGCCGAGTCCGCGGGCCCGATTGTTTAATGAAATGTCACGGCGAAGTCGCCACGAGAGACGGGAGATATAATGATCAGCAAGGTTACTTCCAACACCCGGTAGATCATGTTGAACGTTAATGCCATACTCCTTTAAACGCTCCGCTTCACCAATACCGGATAGTTCTAAAATTTGTGGTGATTGGATAGCGCCTGCAGATAAGATGACTTCACGGCCAGCCATTATTTCAAAAGATTTTCCATGCTTTTGGTAGCGAACGCCTGTTGCATGCTTCCCATCAAGACTGATGGCAGTAACGTGAGCATTTGTTATTATGCGCAAATTTTGCCGTTTGCGATTTGGTTGTAGATAGGCTTTTTTTGCCGAAAAGCGCAGACCATTCTTTTGTGTGACCTGATAATAACCAAACCCATCCTGAGTGGCACCATTATAATCTTTATTATGCGGGTATCCTATTGTTTCAGCCGCTTCTATCAATCTATCTAGAGCTTCGTAGCGTGTCCGAACCTGAGCAACATTTAAAGGCCCACCAACACCGTGAAGATTATCGTCAAAATCATCATTGCCATTAGCTAATGGTTCACAATGCTCGGCCTTGCGAAAATAGGGTAGTACATCGTCATAGGACCAACCGCGGTTGCCTCGTTGGGCCCAGTCATCATAATCAGCTGATTGGCCGCGCACATATAACATGGCATTGATTGCCGACGAACCGCCAAGAACCTTGCCGCGTGGAATAGCAATACGCCGATTGCCAGTGCCCTCTTCTGGTTCCGTCTCGAACATCCAGTTCATTTCTGGGTTCACCATGGTTTTAATATAACCCGCTGGAATATGAATTAACGGGTTATAGTCCTCGCCACCAGCTTCAAGCAGCACAACATGGCAAGAAGGATCTGTACTCAAGCGAGCCGCTAAAACACATCCCGCAGACCCACCGCCAATGATAATATAATCTGGTTGATTGCCAGCAGATGCCATCGCCCATTCTCCTAAGAAATAGTTTCAGCAATTTGAAAACTGCTCTGTCTTTGATAAGAGCGCTTCTCGTTAGATTAACCCACTTGAGCCCTTCACCATAAGCATCAGGCCGGCGCAGGCCAACGCAAAATGTACAAAATGTCTAAAGGCTGCCTCACTGATGTTTCGGCGCGCTATATGACCGACCTGTTGCGCTGCAACCGCTGGAATCATCATCAAAGCGGATAGGGTAAGAGTATTACCAACAGGAAAACCGGTTTTCAAAATGCCAATCCATAGCGCAATATAGCCAAGCGATAAGAATGCTCCAAGCAATAGGTTAAGGTCATCCTTGGGAACCCGCATCATCATCATTAGTTGCAAGCTCGGAAATGAATACATGCTAGTAAGGCTTCCAAGTAGGCCAGATACAACCCCTGCGGGGATGATCATTTTCTGCATGGTCCCGGGGGTTAGCGATGGAGCTTGCAGTAGTGACGGTGGCAATCCCGATAACAACGCATGTAGGAAAATCATCAGTCCAATTAAAATCCCAAGAAAATCACCATCCATGAACACCATTATTGGCGCTCCTAAGAGCATAATTAAGGTTGATGCTGCAATTAGCGGCCAGAATTTTTGTAAGACTCGCCAGTGCGCACGGTTCAGCCAGATTTGATAAAGATTTGCAATCGCGATTGGCAGTACAAGAATGGCAACGATTTCGGGAAGTGGTAGAACAAACATCATAATCGGTGTTGCAATCAGGGGTAGCCCAAAGCCTAATGTACCCTTAACAAAACAGCCGAGAAATACAGCCATTAAAATAAAGAGTGCATCAGCAGTTAAGAAATGATCGATTATCATCTGTTATGGCCCTAGTGTGGGTGGTAATAGTTAGCAAGTTTCAACTGTTGGTCGAGATTTGCACTTCTGATTTTTGCGCAAAAATTTTCTTAAGAATTTTTGTAACTACTTGGGTGTCACAGGGGTAACATAAATTTTTTATGTCCTAAAAAATATTCGTAAAGCCGTTCGGTATCTTGGGTAGTATTCAAAAAACATTAAATATCTGTCAATGCGCATTAGTAAGATAAGCCTGAACGATAAGCAGTTGTGCATCAGGCCGGGCAGTTCATTTTTAGATTGTTAGCGAGGTTAATTTCCTTTGAACATTTTGTTTGGCGCACGCGGTAATGAGTGTTGATGTTTTTTTACTAATTGCAGCTGGTGCGCTAGCTGGAGGATTTGCCAATGGGCTCGCCGGTTTTGGAACTGGATTATTTGCTCTTGGCTGGTGGCTGGCCGCAATGCCCCCAATAGATGCAGTGGTAACAGTTGTCATAATGTCGTTGATTGGCGGGTTGCAGGGGCTTTATGCGGTGCGCAACGCAATTGAATTTAGGGATCAAATTCGATTTTTAGTGCCAGCATCAATTGGCATTGTAATTGGCTACCTATGTCTTGAATTAATCAATATAATATTGCTCAAGCTGTTGGTAGCAGGCTTGCTACTTATGTTTGGTGGATTTTTTGCTTTTCGAAAAAAGCTACCAAATTTGAAAAAACGTTATCTTGCGGTAGATGTTCTCGTTGGCTTTATTGGGGGCCTGTCCGGTATGATGACTGGGATGTCTGGTGTGATTTTGACGATGGGCTGTTCTTTGTATGCTTGGACTAAGGCTCAACGCCGGGCGCTCGTTCAACCCTTCAATATGATTGTGCTTGGAACGGTGCTGATATTGATGGGCTTGCGCGGACTGCTGGCACCACATATCTGGTTGACTGTCGCGATAGCATTCCCTTTTTCGATCATCGGGACGCAAAGCGGCATTTTTGCATTTCGGCAGTTGAGTGATCACCATTTTCAGCGTCTATTAATTTGGCTGATTTTTTTGTCGGGGCTTGTACTTGCCGGGCGCGAGATAAGTGCTAGGCTATAGTTTAGATATCAGTGCCCGGTGACGCTGCTCTCAACTATCTTGGAGTGGGCATTACTTAATTACATTAGATTATATAAAAACTTTATGGGGTTGATTATGACTGAAATACCAATGGGTAGTCGTGATGACGTTTTGCTTGGTGGCGGGACGGGGGGCACAACAAGTTCACCTGTAACATTTCCTGTTCCATCGCATGAACTTGGATCCATTGAACTATCTCCAACGGGCGAATTTGAGGCGGGTAGTTATCAAACCTTTATCCTAACCTACACGGCTGGTAAATTTGGCATTGATGACTCCGGTTCGATGCGGGTGTGTTTCCGGTTTGCTAGTGATCAGACCCGGCCTCAGTTTGAAGATCCGGCTGGACCGAATTACACCACTATTACCGCATCTAACAGCGCGGTGCTAAACTATCACTATGATCCAAAAGGTAACGTGCGGCCCTGGGACCGAACACTCTATATAAAGGTTGTTCGTGGTTTTCTTCGTGAAGGTGATTCCATTACTATTAAATTTGGTGACCGCTCAGGTGGTTCACCAGGAATGCGGCTACAGACATTTTGTGAAGATAGTTACGAATTTCACACTCTAATTGATCCAATTGCCACCTATAATTATCAGCCAATGCCGAATCAGCCGGTCATCAAAATCGTGCCAGGAAAACCAGATCGATATTTAGCGGTTGCTCCAACAATCCGCGCGGTAAATGAGGTCTTTTCAATCAAATTCAAGGGCGAGGATAAATGGGGAAACCCATCGAACCAATGTCATGCCGTGTTCTACCCTCGAGCTAGTCATCCGGTACAGGGCTTGCCCGACAAAATAACACTGGCACCAGGCGAGTTTTTTGGCGTTATTGATGATCTGTCGGTGGCTCAACCAACCGATTTGCATATCGATTTTCTGAATGATGATGGAGTGGTCGTATTCCGCACAAACCCAATGCGTATTGAGGTTGCGCCCGTATCGCGCCATTTCTGGGGTGATCTTCATGGACAATCAGAAGAAACCATTGGAACCGGCACTGCTGAGGCCTATTTTTCCTTTGCACGCGATTATGCCTTTGTTGATGCAACTGGTCATCAGGGCAACGATTTCCAGATTACTGGAGATTTTTGGGCACATCTGGACAAACTGTGCAAACAGTTTGATGAAGATGGTAAATTTGTTGCTATCCCGGGATATGAATGGTCAGGCAACACGGGGCTTGGTGGTGATCGGAATATCTATTTTCCAAACGAGGGGCGAACCATTCGTCGATCATCACATGCGTTGGTTAGTGATCATTCAGATATAGAAACTGATTGCAATTCGGCTGGTGAACTGTTTTCGGCTTTTGCTGATCACGGTGAGGATGACGTGGTTGTCTATGCGCATTGCGGCGGCCGATATGCGGATATTGAGCTGGCCCATGATGGCCGGTTTGAAAAGGCGATGGAAATTCACTCCAGCTGGGGCACGTTTGAATGGCTGATCCAAGACGCTTTCCGTTTGGGGTATCGAGTTGGAATTGTTGCAAATTCTGATGGCCACAAGGGCCGTCCGGGTGCAAGCTATCCGGGGGCCGCGCTGTTTGGTGCGGTTGGTGGCTTGACATGCTTCTTAAAAGACACCTTGAGCCGTGCATCTATTTTAGATGCAATTCGTAAGCGCCATCACTATGCTACAACAGGTGGTGAAAATGGCCGCCCATTGATTACGTTTGATGCTGAATTTTCTGATGGTGGAACGAAATTTCATGATGATCCCCGTCATGGGCGCGATCACGGCATTGCCTCCAAAAATGCCGTGATGGGTGATATCGTTCATCTTCCATCGGGCGAGGTGTCAATTAGGGTTGATATTCGGGCTAGCGTGCCAATCGAACGGGTTGATATTTTCAACGGGCTGGATCTAATTGAGACCATTCGTCCTTACAAGCAGGAAGATCTCGGTGCACGTATTCGTGTCGTGTGGGAAGGGGCAGAATATCGTGGCCGTTTCCGGCAGGTTATTTGGGATGGGTCTGCTTTTTTGTCGGACAATGAAATCCTCTCCGCTCGTGCAATCAATTTCTTCAATAAGGATAAAGTTTTAAACCAGCCCTCAAAGTCCGAATTGAATTGGCGCGCGCTGACCACTGGAAATATTGGTGGTTTTGACATGGTGCTTGCAGACCCTTATCGTGGCACGCTAAAGTTAGAAACACCGCTAATTAAAGCCGGTGTACCTCTGGAAGATATTGGTTATGAGGATGAGATTTTTGACAATAGTGGGGTATTGCCTCGCTATTTAAAACTGTTCCGCCTACCAACTGTCAATCCGCATCAGTCATTGCAGTTTCAACGCTCTGTTGCCCTTAAAGATCAAGGTGATAACCCTGTCTTCATCCGCGTTACTCTAGAAGATGGCACACTGTGCTGGACTAGCCCGATTTACCTTTATCGTTAATTTGGTTGAGCAGAATTAAGATGCTTTCTGGCCGTAGGTGCAGTGGCGTAAATATTCCGTTATTTCGGTTCTGTTGCTGTATTTAGATAATGTTTCTGCCTGAATAGGTTGGCGCATCTGCAAAGAAACGGTTTGTCCCATCTTTTTGCAAATTTCGCGAAACATCAGTGAATAGCCGAGAGTGACGCTGATGCGACGAGCCATCTGATAAATCAATGAATTACGCCCATCAAAATAAAATGGAATGGTTGTTGTGTTTGGCACTTGCGCCAGCTTTGCAGCAAATGTTTTCCATTCAGAGTCCTCAGCATTACCAAAGAAATTTGATGCGAGCGAAATAGCCCCTGCCGGAAAGATAATAACCGCCCCTCCATTTTTAAGGTGTTTTTTTGCATCAGCCCTTGTTTTCAAATTATTGAGTAATGCCGCCTCAGTTTCATCAAAATCAATGGGCAAGATTTTATCCATCACTGCTGGCGCTTGACGAAGTACTCTATGGGTGATGATCTTGTAATCGTCTCGGACTTCAGCCATCGATGCGCATAGCGCTAGGCCGTCAATTACGCCATAAGGGTGGTTTGAAATGGCCAAAACTCGACCGGTTTTTGGAATTGTGACCGCAACTCCATCTTTGACATCCCTGGTCAGGTTAATTGTTATGTCTAGCCTATCAAGCGCGTCAGACCAGAAATTCTTCGGTGGTAAGTCGTCGTTCACATATTCAAAATATAGCTTTCGTATTCGCGGCTGCCCAGTGAGTTTTTCGAGTATTCTTATGATGTAATTAGATATAAACCCCATTTCACCATTTGCGAATGAGAAAATAGGTTGAGCGTCGGGAGGTGTTAAGGTGTCGAAGCGCATCTATGGTCTTCTCTCTGCCCTTAAAAATAGATATTGATGACGGTCATTGATTGCATTTTTGTTACAAATTTCGTCTTCGTCAACAAATATGTGAGTTGGGTCATATCAGAGCCATATGTTAACTCTAAAGCTGACGGATTGGCCTGCCAGCGATCATCGCTTCGATTGCTTCTAAAGTCTGGCTGTAAAAAATCTTCATTGTTTCGCGTGTCACATAACCAATATGCGGTGTCATTAAAAGGTTGGTCGTTCCGCGTAATAGGTCGCTGCTTGGTAGAGGTTCTAGGTCGTAAACATCAATTGCTGCGCCAGCAATTTTTTTTGTTTTTAGTGCGGCGGTCAGGGCGTGCATATCGATAATTGGAGCGCGTGATGTGTTTACAAGGTAGGAGTCGCGCTGCATCATAGCCAATTCATCAACCCCAACCAGATGACGAACACGGTCAGATAATTTAAGGTGGATTGAAATGAAATCGGAAGTGCGAAAAAGGGTTTCACGATCAACATAATCAACTCCGACTTCAGCACAGCGGTCTTTTGTTAGATTTTGAGACCATGCCTGTACATTCATACCAAATGCCGCGCCATATTTTGCAAGTGCTCCGCCAAGGCGACCAAGCCCTAAAATACCTAGCCTTGCACCGCGTAGGTCTCGGCCTAGATGGGTTTGCCAGCCACCATCAGCCATTGACTGCGCGGCGGAAAACAGCTGGCGCGCCTGCATCGCAATCAGGGTAAAAGCAAGTTCAGCCGTTGCGTGACCTGGGGACTCGGTCCCAGAAAGCATGATACCGCGTGTTTTGGCAGCTGCAATATCAAGTGCGGCGTTACGCATGCCGCTGGTAATAATGCCCCTCAAATTTGGCAACTGATCCATTAATCGCGCATCAATTGGGGTGCGCTCACGCATTATGCAGATAATATCATATGGCTGTAGCCTCTTGACTAAAGTTTTTCCTGATATTGTATCATGGAATATGTCAACCACGATTTTCGTGCCTGCTTGATTTGTTCCGAGGCGGTTCCAATCGCAACAATCCCGGGCACACTCAACCCAATCATCCAGCACTGCAATTTTCATGAAAGTGTCCCCTTGCTTTTTAGGCCCGTAAAGAGGTTAATGAGGTGATTTAATATTTCGGTTTATTAGATTACGTCGCTCGGCAAAGGTTATGATAAACGGAAGTCCTAAAAACACCATCATCACCCTAATTGTGTGGTGAAAGGCAACAAAGGCGATATCAAATCCAAAAATTAGTGCCAGTAATGTTACTTCGTAGAGTCCCCCCGGGACAAATGCCAATAGCATTTTAATGAAATCAATACCGGTCAGTAAAGCGAGACAATAGGCGACAACACCATATGTTGATAGGACAATGGCTGAGTTGACAGTGGCATCCCGGATGTACATCGCAAGTTCACGAAATGGAACGCAGGCAAGCCGCGCTCCAACTGACGCACCAATGACAATCTGTGCCACAATGACAAATTCGCTAATTCTTGGAATTTCTACAAGGCCCAAAATATGAAAGGCTGAGCTGGTCAGTAATGGGCCAAGAAGATGCGGCATTGGCAATCGGACAAGTATTGCCACCGGAAGACTGAAAATCGAAATCATTAAAAATAAAAGCATGCTGTTTAGATCAATATCAGCAATGCCTGGCATGCTAGCGAGAGCGTCATTGGATCTTATTACCGCCGCGTCACCCTCAACAAAGGCAAGTATCAATGGTGTCGAGCAAAACACAAGCGCAACCCGTAAAAGATGAAAAAGTGCTACAACGTAATCTTTTTGGACAAGATCGCGGCTTATTGCAGTCACCTCGGCTTGGCCACCAGGAATGCAGCTTAGTAGGGCCATGATAAAACTGTATTTGCGAACCCGCACCAAATAGGTAAGCCCGGCAAGGGTTGCTATTATTGTTGCAATAAACATGGCGACAACGGTAATTGCCGATGACCCGATGTGAGCCAAAACATCAGGACGAAAGTTACTACCAATTACTGTGCCAAGCCCTAAGATCACCGGTACGTGAAGCCAACGCGGAACTCCAAGCCTCTTACGGATGGGAGCAATGGCGGCGCCAGTTATCCAAATACCAAAAAGAGCGCCAAGTAGAAAAGGAGCAGGCAGGCCAAACATGCGAAAAACAATGCCTGTGGCAAACGCCAGGCTGGCAGTGGCCAGAATATTCTGGATGTCTGATAGAATGGGCCGCATTAAGGTTCCTTTATTTAAGAGGGTTGCCGTTAGTTGATAGCTTTGTTTTGTTTGATAAAAGGTGGAGGGCGCTAGTCCAAATTTTCTTTGTATCCGGCCGCAATGATGTGTAAACGGGCCTTTACCGCATTTTGCAGGTGGGTTTGCGCTGCTTGTCTAGCTGCTGCTGGGTCGCTGCTCTGAATAGCATGGTTGATTGCATCATGCTCGGTGCCAATTTCACGAACACGGGAGGATAGGCTATAGGCGGTTGGCCCCAAAAGTACCATTAGCATGCTGAGACGCTGTAAGGCCTCAATCAAAAATGGATTATCGCTAGCAAGGGCAATTGACTGATGAAACTGCCCATTTAGCTTGGCGAGTGCGACTGGGCTAGCCCCCTTATCAACAAGAGCAGCCTCTTTGGTTCTTATATCCGCGATAAACTCTCGCTCGGCTGGGCTGGCGTGTGTTGCTGCGAGTCCTGCTGCCATTGACTCCAACTCGGCACGCAATTCATAGAGCGTGTGAATGTCGTGATAGGCCAGAACCCGAACCCGCAATCCCCCATCCTCACCGGTTGATAAAATGCCTTCGGCTTTCAGGGAGGCGATCGCTTCGCGAAGGGGTGTACGGCTAACACCAAGCTGCTGGCCAAGATCCATCTCTTTCAATCGGACACCAGGGGCAATCTCACCAGCTGTTATCGCTGCCGTTAAGACGTGTCTGATCCGCGACGTGGCTGACAAATTTGCCCCATAATGTGCACGAACTGACACATCGTGTGCCGCCCAATCCGTTGACATGAAGGCCTCCTTCTCTCTATACTGTATGCAATTGTATACAATATATCAAGGCGGTCTTATGCCGAAAACTTTTATCCAATCCATCGTTGAAACACCATGGGATGTTATTGTTATTGGAGGTGGCAATGCTGGCATCACTGCTGCCATAACTGCTGCCGAACGGTTTTGTTCAGTTTTGGTAATTGATACGGCCCCGCGCGACATGCGGGGCGGCAACACACGTCATACTCGAAATTTACGTGCGGCGCATGATTCGCCAACCGATGTAATGACTGAACGCTATAGCTTTGATGAATATTGGGAAGACCTCATGCGCGTCACCAAGGGGGTGACAAACGAACATCTTGCTGAAATTGCACTACGTGGATCAGAGCTGTTGCCAAGATGGCTTGAAGAGCGAGGCGTTAGGTTCCAGTCAGCCCTGTCGGGGACATTGAATTTGGGCCGAACAAACGCCTTTTTTTTGGGTGGGGGTCGGGCCATGTTGAACAGCTTGTGCAGATACGCAGAGACAGTTGGTATAACGTTCCTTTATGATGCTGATGTCACCGACATTGAAATGGAAGATGGTTTTTGCAACGCCATTAGTGTCAACTGGGAAGACAATCAGTATAAGCTAAAATTTAAACAGGTTATTACCGCCGCTGGTGGATTTGAGGCAGATCTCGATTGGCTTGCTGAGGGGTGGGGTGATGCTGCAAAGAATTTCTTGGTTCGCGGTACACCTTATAATCGAGGCCGGGTGTTGAAGGTGTTGCTTGATCGTGGTGCACAGCCAGTGGGTGCGATTGATCAATGCCATGCAGTTGCTATCGATGCCCGTGCCCCAAAATACGATGGTGGCATTGCCAGTCGAGTTGACGCGGTTCCATTTGCCGTTGTGCTAAACAAAGATGGAAAACGTTTTTATGATGAAGGGGAGGATTTCTGGCCAAAAAGATATGCGATCTGGGGTAGGCTTGTGGCAGCTCAACCAGATCAGATTGCCTACGCTATTATTGATAGGGATGCAGTGAAGCGCTTCATGCCATCTGTTTTTACGCCCATTGTTGATGATACAATAAATGGGTTAGCGGGTCAGTTAGATCTTGATCCAGCAAGCGTGTTGGCAACTATTGATGAGTTTAACGCGGTCTGCCCAGATGGTCCAATTGATCAGATGATTCTTGATGGCAAGGCAACAACCGGTCTAAAAATCAACAAAACAAATTGGGCGGCCCCTATTATAAAGCCACCCTTTTATGGATTCCCATTGCGACCCGGCATTACCTTTACTTATATGGGGGTTGCGGTGAATGACCGTGCTCAGGTTGTAATGCAGGATGGAAAACCAGCAGCAAATCTGTTTGCGGCTGGCGAGATTATGGCTGGCAATATTTTAGGTCAGGGCTATCTTGGTGGCATTGGTATGACAATTGGTGGCGTTTTTGGCCGCATTGCAGGAGCGGAGGCAGCACGTGTCCTTAATCGATAATCTTGAGGCTGACGGCTTTGACCTCAAGACATTATTAGACCCCAAGGCCTCCCAAGAGGTGGCTAGGGTTATGCAGATTTGTAATGCGTGTCGATATTGCGAGGGCTTTTGTGCTGTCTTTCCAGCGATGACACGCCGCCGCCATTTTAACGAAGGCGATGTCGGCTACTTGTCGAATCTGTGTCACAACTGTGGCGCATGCTATCATGCCTGCCAATATGCGCCACCACATGAATTTGGCGTGAATGTCCCGCAAGCATTTGCTGCAGCTCGCAATGACAGTTACGCGGCCTATGCTTGGCCTGGTCCATTGGCTGGCTTATTTCGCCAAAATGGCCTCTTTGTTACGCTTGGTATTTCAGGCGGCCTCGCGCTGACTGTCGGTCTGATGCTTGCAATGATTGCACCCTCACTATTCTGGGGAGTGCACCTCGGTGAGGGGGCATTCTACAAGATCATGCCACATACGGTGATGGCAACTATTCCGATTGTGATTTCAGCTTTTGTCATTGTGGCGTTTGTGATGGGGTGGCGTCGCTATTGGCATCACACGGGTGCAAAATGGAGCGGAATGCGGGATTTGGTTGATGCGGTAAAGGCATCGGCCAGTATGCGCCACCTTGGCGGTGATTCTGCCAGTGATGTTATATCTGCACCTGGTTGTCCCAGTGGGGATGATCAGTCAAGTAATTTACGGCGTATTTATCATCAATTGACGATGTATGGCTTCCTGTTGTGTTTTGCCTCGACATCGGTTGGTACGATCTATCATTATGGGTTTGGTCGGGAGGCCCCGTATGGTTATTTCGAATTGCCAGTGGTTTTAGGAACGGTCGGTGGTATTATTTTATGTATTGGGACTGCTGGCTTGTTCTTTGAAAAGCGACGCCTTCATCCTGCAGTAAAACATGAGAGCGGCCTTGGTATGGATTATGCTTTCATCGTGTCGCTATTTTTGGTCAGCTTCACTGGTTTGCTATTGTTAGCAGTGCGTGAGACCAGCTTAATGGGGTTGACCCTTGCAGTGCATCTTGGCCTTGTTTATGGCTTTTTTCTAATTCTGCCATATTCAAAATTTGTGCATGGGCTCTATAGGTTTGCTGCATTACTCGCGAGTGCTGGCGAGACACGCCGTGGCTAGTCCTGTCTAATACCCAAAGGTCTCCGTAATGATTTTGGCAGACTCAACTAACAGACTGCGCCTAGTCATCGCGTCTTCAACATTAAACCTCTGTTTTGGTCCATGCGTCGCTAATGCAGCAACATATCGCCTTCTTGAGTCGAAAACTGGAACAGCAATCGCTACCATTCCCTCGTGGAATTCTTCACGATCAAGTGCGTAACCATCTCGGGCGACTTGTTTTAATTCTTGTTCCAGCGTTGCAGCGCTTGTGTGAGTGGTTTCAGTGTATTGGTGCAAGTCGAGGCCCGCTAACATGGTTCGCCGTTTTGCAGCTGGCAGGCTAGCAAGATAGGTTTTGCCACTAGCGGTACAATGAAATGGGACGTGCGTTCCAACTGGTAATAAAACTCTAAACGGCCAATCTGTTTCAACACGATCAGCGTAAAACATTCCCTGGATTTCGGGTCTGACAAAATTGACCGTTTCTCCAGTTTCACGGGCTATATTTTGCAAAATTTGATGGCGCGTTGTCTGGCCTGCAGCATGTTGGGTTAACCCCGCCGCCAGCACCAATAGCCGTTTTGTTGGATGTAGTCGACGCGCTTGCTTTACAAGATAGCCCTCAATAATCAGTGTTTGGCAGAGACGGTGGAGACTCTGTTTTGGCCAGCAAAGCTGCTCGTTAATTTCTGTGGGCGTCAGTGGACGGCCCGCATCAGCAATGACTTCAAAAATTTTTAAAATGCGCAAGTTTGGTGGAGTTGTATCACTCATAACTTTTTCCAAATCATATTTAATTCAACAAATTCGTTTCTTTAAACACACATTTCACTTGATCGAATGCATGTTTCATGCATTTTATTTTAATGATTATATATCAAAAGAGACTAAAAGTCTCAAAAATATACTTTTGTCGGAGAGCGGTTGGACCCACGCAGATTTTTTGCTTCCTCAAATTTCTATTTGGCGTCCAAACTTCATTCACTATTCATAGGAACTAAAATGACAATTTCTTATCTAAAAAAAGCAAAAAAGACCCCACAATCTGGCAGTGATGAAACTCGCAGGATTGTCGCAGATATGCTTGCTAAGATTGAAGTTGGCGGTGAGGAGACTGCACTTGCCTACGGTCGTGACCTCGACGGCTATGATGGTGATGCAATTGTGAGTGAAGAGATTATTGCCGCTTCTGCTGAGAGAGTGTCATCACAGTTAAAAGCGGATATCCAGTTTGCCTATGACAGGGTAACAAAATTTGCCGAGGCACAATTAGCGTCAATATCCGAGTTTGAAACGGAACTTTCGCCTGGGCTTTGGGCGGGGCAAAAAACAATACCGATAGAAACGGCTGGCTGTTATGTTCCAGGTGGCCGGTACGCCCATGTGGCATCAGCAATCATGTCGATAGCAACAGCCAAGGTGGCCGGCGTTACTAATGTTATTGCTTGTACTGCACCAAACGGAAAAGAGGGGCCAAATCCGGGCATTATTTATGCGATGAACCTGTGTGGGGCTGATACAATTTTATCCTTGGGAGGGGTTCAAGGTATCGCATCGATGGCAAATGGCCTCTTCACTGGAAAGCCCGCCCGCATACTTGTGGGTCCGGGAAACCGCTTTGTTGCCGAGGCTAAACGAATGCTGTACGGGCGTGTTGGAATTGATATGTTTGCTGGTCCAACCGAAATTGCTGTAATTGCTGATGAAAGTGCTGATGCCGCCGTGGTAGCTGAAGATCTAGTCAGTCAAGCTGAGCATGGACCTGACTCACCAGCTTGGCTCATCACAACATCACGGAAAATTGCTGATGATGTGATAGCACAGATGGATCGGCATATAAACGCTCTGCCCGAAATTGCCAGGAATGCCGCAACCCTTGCATGGCAAGATTATGGCGAAGTGATTTTGTGTGATACCGATGAAGAGGCAGCCCAGATTTCTGATGAATATGCTGCCGAGCATCTTGAAGTTCATACCAATAAGGATGAATGGTATACTGCGCGCCTCAAAAATTATGGCTCGCTATTTATCGGTGAGGAAACAACTGTGACTTACGGTGATAAATGTTCGGGCACCAACCATATCTTGCCAACTAAAGGCGCGGCTCATTACACAGGTGGTTTGTCAGTTCATAAATTTTTAAAGATTGTTACCACGCAACGTATGACTAAAGATGCAAACCGTGAAGTCGGACAGGCTGCAGCTCGTATTTCTCGACTTGAAGGGATGGAAGGCCATGCCCGTGCGGCTGATGTGAGATTGCGAAAATATTTTCCGGGAGAAAACCTTGGCTGAGGTGGACATGAGTTTATTTGACGTCTCAGGAAAAACGGCCCTAGTAACCGGTGGCGGCAGCGGTCTTGGTCAATTCATGGCCAAAGCGTTGGCTGAGGCGGGGGTAAGAATTTATCTTGTTGGACGGCGCGAGGACAGACTGCGGGAAACACTTGGTGATCATGATGGTGTAGTGTTTCCACTTGACTTGGTAGAGCGTGGCTCTACTGATCGACTTTTTGCCTTGGTTGCAGCTCAGTCGTCTCAGCCAGATATTATTGTCAATGCGGCCGGCGTCAATCCGCGACGACATGCTGATGAAATTTCTGAAGCTGATTGGCATTATTCAGTGGATCTTAATCTGAATGTTCCATTTTTGGTTAGCCAAAAATTTGTTCCTCATATGAAACAGGCTGGTTGGGGTCGGATCATAAACATAACGTCATTACAATCAAGTCGGGCATTTGAAAATGGTATTTCTTATGGCGCGGCAAAAGGTGGTGTCTTACAATTGACACGTGCGATGGCTGAGGCATGGTCACGATTTGGAGTTACCGCCAATGCCCTTGCTCCCGGTTTTTTCCCAACTGAATTAACAGCTCCACTTTTTGCTGATGAGGCAGCGGCTCAAAGACTTGCAGATTGTACCGCCATGGGTCGAAATGGTGCGCTTGAAGACATGCGTGGCCCACTCTTGTTTCTGGCGTCTAATGCCAGTGGCTATGTGACGGGCCAATCAATTGCGGTGGATGGAGGGTTTACAGCAAAATGAGAGGTCTCGTTTACACTGGGACACAAATGTCAGAAATCCAAGATCTTGATGAACCTATTGCTGGCGCGGCGCAGGTCTTGGTTGATATCGCGTATTGTGGCATTTGCGGTTCAGATATGCACGCATGGCACGGGCATGATGAACGGCGAATTCCACCATTGGTGCTTGGACATGAAGCTGTTGGTACAGTGCGCGGCGGTGAACTAGCGGGAAAGCGGGTGGCGATCAACCCCCTAATGTCATGTGGTAATTGCCAATTCTGTAATGGTGGTAACGAACATCTTTGTGCAAGCCGAGAATTGATCGGAATGCGAGTGCCCGGTGCATTGGCCGAAGTTCTGGCAATCAATAAACGTAATTTAACCGTTATCAATGATGATTTGTCATTCACCGAAGCAGCTCTTGCGGAACCGCTAGCTTGTTCGGTTCATTCTGTTCGTCTTGCGATCGAGCTTGCTGGTCAAGACAAAAATATGACGATCGCTGTGCTAGGGGGAGGAGCGATCGGTTTGCTAGCGGCGTTGGTTTTTGAGGCATATGGCTACAGTGATATTTGGATTGCTGAGACCAATCCTTTGCGTCGCAAGATGCTGGAGGGTATTGGTAATATGCGGGCCTATGACCCACGTGATAGGGCAATGGACAAAAAACCAATTGACATTATCATTGATGCCGTTGGATCAGGAGTGACGCGCAAAGTGGCCAGCCAGCTTATTAACCCGGGTGGAACTATTGTTCATATTGGATTGCAGGACAATGAACTTGGACTTGATACTCGTCGCTTAACATTGCAGGAAATTAAATTTCAGGGCACATATTGTTATCGGAATGGTGATTTTGCTGAGGCTCTAGCATTATTATCAGAGGGTAAGATTAGTGGACGGGGCTGGGCTGAGGTTAGACCGCTTGATGCCGGTGCCCAATCGTTTGTTGATATTCATGAGGGCAATGCGCCACCAAAAATTATTCTACAGACTTTATAGTAAAAAAAAAAGCGATCGGTTTTTCTATTTCCAAACCAATTGACACTTCCACCCAGATTGATGTCTTGGTTGAGAGACCAAGGCTTAAAATAGTGGATATTGATTGTTAGTTGACGGTTCTGTTCATCAGAAGGCAACGCAGATAAGCTGTGCTTGTCAATATTTGGAGAGGCTATTTGGTTGCACAACCAGACTATTTATGTGGACAATTGTAAACCCGTAGCCAAAAGGGGTATGCTAGATTTCGTTTTTTAGAAATTATCTTTGCGACGGCGTATTTCAGCAAACACTTCGGCATTGCTCGCCTGTTCCATCCCCAGATGCGCACGGATTTTGGCATTATCTACCCGCAAAAACGGGTTAGTTGCCTTTTCTAGATCAAGGCGTGTTGGCACTGTTGGCAGGTCATTATCCCGCAACTCAATGACCGCGCCCTGGCGTGCAGCTAGCGATGTATTATCAGGATCAATTGAGCGCGCAAAATTAGCATTTGCAAGAGTATATTCATGGCTGCAATAGATCACTGTATGATCAGGCAGGGCTAACAGTTTTTCCAGAGAAGCCCACATCATATCTGAATCACCTTCAAAAATACGGCCACACCCCATCACAAATAGCGTGTCACCAGTGCAAACTATATCTTCTTCCGGAATATAAAAATTCAACATATCCAGCGTGTGACCGGGTGTTGCAATTACCGCAACCTTTCGGCCAGCGAATTCAAATTCATCACCATCACTCAGCCGGATATCATAAAGCGCACTTACCGCGCTATCGGTTGTTGGGCCCAGAATGCTGGCGTCGTGACTTTTTTTTAGGTTATCAAGGCCAGCTGTGTGATCACCATGATGATGAGTGATAAAAATGTGGGTAAGACGCCATCCCGTCTCGGCCAGCGCGGCTTCAGTTGCACCCGCATCCCCAGCGTCAACACAGGCTGTGAGTCCACTCTCAGTGCAATGCATTAAAAGACCGTAGTTATCATCCCCATAAGGAAATTGATGTGTTTGAAAAGTCATCGCGCTGATCTCCTGAATGCTACTAGTGTGTTTTACCAGCTACCCGTATTTTCCATTGACAACCATGGTTCTACCGCAGCTAATGGCTCACCTTCTTGTAAAAGTTCGATCGATACATTGTCTGGCGACTTCACAAAGGCCATGCGTCCATCTCTTGGTGGACGATTAATTACAACTCCAGCATCCATCAATTGTTGACATTTTTCGTAAATGTTATCGACCTTAAATGCTAGATGGCCAAAGTTTCGGCCAGAGTCATATTCTTCAGGATCCCAATTAAATGTGAGCTCAAGTTCTGGTGCGCCATTTATCTCGCTGCTATTCTTGTCTTTTGGGGCTGCAAGAAAAATTAGGGTGAATCGCCCTGCTGGCACATCCTTGCGACGCATTTCAACAAGGCCAAATTTATTGCAGTAGAAGTCGAGTGACTCTTCAATGTCACGTACTCGAACCATTGTATGAAGAAACCGCATTTTGATTGCTACTCCCATGAGAATTGCGTCGCTTTCATTGACGACGCAGGAAACACTTATGATAAGCCCCAAGTCAAGTTGCTGTCTAGCCTGATGTCACGTTTGAGATAATGGGTATCTGCAAAGCTATGGGCGCATCGCAATTGGTTCTATGTTGGTTTAAGTTTCGAGATGATCATCAAGTGATAAGCCAATTAGGGAAGCAGCTTCCCGGAGGCTTGAGCAGATATTAAAATCAGGCGGGTTAGGGAGCCGATTTGATGGTGCGAGGTCAGGAATTTGGATAACCCACATCCCCGCTGCAAGCGCGGCGGTAGCTCCGTTGTTAGAGTCCTCAAACGCAAGACAATGTTTTGGGTCAATACCCAGTTTTTTGGCGGCATCAATATAAACATCGGGAGCGGGTTTGCCAGCATTTACCTCATCGCCGCCAGTGACATGCTGAATAAACCGCATCAGACCAGTTTTTTGTAAAAGCCTGCGGGCCTTTGCACCAGATGATGATGTGGCTACCGCGCGTGGTAAATTCAATTCGTGCAGGCGAGCTAAAAAAGTGTGCGCCCCCCTCTTTGTTGGTACATCGCCAGCTAGCAGTTCTTGGTAGACGTCAAGCCATTCATTTTTAAAGGTGACGGCATCCATGTTGGACGGCAGGATTCTTCGAAGGATTTCAATTCCGGTAGCCGCATTTAGCCCAATCATATCTTGATAAAGATCAATGCCTACTGCGATATCATAGCGTTTTGCCGTTGTAACAAAAGACTCAAATGATAGTGTTTCAGTATCAAGCAAAAGCCCATCCATATCAAAAATGATGGCTTTTATTTGATGGGTTTCAGATATTGATTTTGCCAGGGATAACGGCATTAATATTTACCTAGAAATGGGGATTTTACGTGTGCAATAATTCGCAATGGGCAATGTTGAGAAGACTATGGCATGAATTACCAACAAAGGAAAATATGATACAGTTGTTTGCATTGTCGGTAGCGTTAATCCAGCCTGTCAGGCCTTTATAATGGTGTAAAATAAGGTTGAATTGGAAATTATGGCCTTAAGATTGATGGAGTGAATTTCAAATGCTTGCGGCAGCTAAAATTCGTTACCTTGTTGTGCATTGCGCTGACACGCCTGATGATCAAGCGCTTGATGCTCGTGATATCCATCAGATGCATCTTGGGTTTGGCTGGCATGGCATTGGCTATCACAGGGTAATTTGTCGTGATGGGCTCATTCAGCAAGGACGTCCTGATTTCTGGATAGGGGCGCATGTAAAAGGTTTTAATGATGTCAGTCTTGGTGTTTGTCTGATCGGTCGCAGTGAATTCACCAATGCACAATTCACAGCACTGGAAAATGTTTTGCGAACTTGGAAAAAGGCATATCCGCAAGCAGATATCTGTGGTCACCGTGATTTTGACTATACAGATAAAACCTGTCCGAATTTTGATGTGGCGAATTGGTGTCAGAAAATAGGTTTATAGGTCAGATGACAGAACTTCGAATAATTACCCCATCAGCGCCGTTACATTCTGGCCCTAATAGTGATGCCTCGCTAGATAACGAGGGGTTATTTGGTGAAACCTTTAAGGTAACTGGCACAAAAAATGGTTTCCTTTTTGGGAGTTTGATTGCCGACGGGTATGAGGGCTGGATTCCAAAAAATTGTCTCGGAGATCTTCCTGTTCCCAACGCACGGGTGATTGCGCCAATGACGCACGTAACGCTCTGTGCGAGCGTAAAAAGCCCAAGCTGTTTCTCCTTGTCTTTTAGAGCCGTGTTGAACGTTATCAATACTAAAGGTGACCGCGCTAAGATTGCCACAGCTACGGGCCATGCTTTTTTGCCCCGTCGCCATGTTCAGCTTCTTGCTAATGTTAAAAAAAAACCTAGTGCTGAAAATGAGCTAGTTGACATTGATTGGGTTGGATTTGCTGAACGCCTTATTAATGCCCCCTATAAATGGGGAGGACGCACGGCTTGGGGGCTTGATTGCTCAGCCCTCGTGCAATTATCATTGGCTGCTACCGGGCTTGACGTGCCGCGTGACTCTGGCCCGCAACATGAGATTGGCGCCCACTTAGATATTGAGTCCCGCCTTTCAAAATCAAATTTACGTCGCGGTGATCTGGTGTTTTGGCAGGGACATGTCGGTATTATGCAGGATCACCATCGGTTGCTGCATGCCAATGCCTATCATATGGCCGTTGTGAGTGAACCTTTAGAAGATGCAGTCACACGCATGTCTCCAATTGCTGGACCGATAACAGCGCTTCGCCGCCCTCTATTTTAGGCTGCAAGTAATAGCCTAGTTTAGTCAGCGCTTAGCTGAATTTTATGCCGCAATATCCATAACAAGCCAAGTGACGGCAATACCATCAGTGCAGTTATCACAAAGAACAATCCCCAATCGCCACCAAGACCATCAACTAAGGCCCCTGATGATGCAGCCAGCGTTGTCCTTCCAATTGTTCCAATCGAGGCAAGAAGCGCATATTGCGTGGCCGTGTACGTCCGATCAACCAGCAGGGAAATGAAGGTCACAAAAGCGACCGTGGCAAATGCCGCGGCAATGTCATCAAGCAGGACAGCAACCGCAAAAAGCCATTCAGATTTTCCAGTCCATGCCAGAATACTAAACATAATATTTGTTGCTGCCATCGCAATGCCAGCAATGAAAAGGGCACGAACCGCTCCTGAGCGGATTGCAAAAAACCCACCAAGGAGAGTGAAAGCAACCGTTGTTATCCAACCGAGGCCTTTAGAGTAAAGAGCAATATCAGATTTTGAAAAGCCTATTTCGGAATAGAAAATCAATGACATTTTACCCATAAAAGCTTCACCCACTTTAAACAAAAGCACGAACCCAAGAATGCCAAGTCCAATTACGATGCCGTTTTGCCGAAAAAAACTGACCAGCGGTCCCCAAATGGTGCTGGCAAGAAACGCAACTAATCGCGCAAATCCGTTATTCGCGCCAATATGTTGTGCTAGTGTTTCCTGTTCTTTGTTCTGAGCTTTAATACGAGCATCGGCGCTGACTTCAGGAATGAATAAAAGCCCAATATTAGCGAGAAAAACAAACCCGCTAAGACCGACAAATGTTAATTGCCAGTAATTTGAAAATCCGGCATTTTGTAGCACATCCGCAGCGAAAAATGCGGCAATGCCGCCAATTTTATAACCGCTCCACCAGCCAGTAACATGAACAGCCGCTGCTGCTGCCATTGAGCTTTTTTCCGAGGAGTTAATCTGTTCAATACGCAACGCATCAATGGTGATGTCCTGTGAGGCCGATGCCGTGGCAATAACAAGGCCGATGGCCATAACAAGCCAAATATCTTCAGCGGGGCGTAACAGGCTCCATCCCAGAAGCGCCAGCAAAATTACTACTTGAAAACAAATGATCCATGCTTTGCGCTGACCAATCTTATGAGCAAGGCCCGGAATACGAATTCGGTCAATTAACGGTGCCCACAAAAAATTGATCGCATAGATGCTGAAAATCAATCCGGCCCAGCCAACTGCAGATCGGCTGAGTCCATCTTCACTCAACCAGAGCGATAAAGATGAACCAATGAGTACCCAGGGAAAGCCGCTCATTGCACCCAACAGCAAAATGCGAAACATGCGGCGATCGCGATATACCGCAATGCTTGCTCTAAAATCACTCATTTGATTAGCTCCTGCCTACTTTGCAGGTTATGCTAACTTCATTCATTCGTATGGCAAAAGATAATTTCATGATTTTAACAGTTGTAGTCTTTTGTGAGGACATTCCACATGGCAGATTGGCATATTGAACGCGATCAGAACTGTCAATATTGGCTGAAGGCGGAAGGTATAGGGGTTTTTCCTGCGATTATTGGCAAGGCTGGGCTAATTGCGGGGGCAAGAAAACGCGAGGGGGATATGGCAACTCCAGTTGGCCGGTGGGCCTTTCGTCACCTCTATTATCGGCAGGATTTATTGGGTGAGGTTGAATGTGTCATTCCAAAAAGCCCTATTACTCCCCAATGCGGCTGGTGCGATGATCCAGCACACGATGAATATAATCGTCTTGTGAAATTACCATTTTCCGCCAGCCATGAAATGATGTGGCGTGATGATGGTGCTTATGATCTGGTTGTCCCGCTAGGGTATAACGATGCCCCGCCAGAACCGGGTCGGGGAAGTGCAATTTTTTTGCACTGCACCGCTTCGGGAAAAGCCTACACTGCTGGTTGTGTGGCTCTGGCCCGTGCAGATTTATTAGTCTTATTGCGGCACTCGGATATTGATCAATGTCTAGACATTGATGCTACTTTACTTTTTTAGCCGTAAATCGATTTGTTCTCGACGACGTCGAAGCTTTTCATTAGTCGGTACCATAGCAACCATCATGCCGTCCGCAACAAACCCCATTTTGACCATGATCATGTTTGAAATTAGGTTCAAACATATTTTCTGAGCTGTTCCAGCTTTTAGCCGCGTTGATCCAGCAATAATTTCACCGCCAGTTTCCAAAAGAATAGGATAGCTGGCAGCGGTTAGAAGAGGTGTATCAGGGTTGTTAGCAATGCCAATCGTCAAAGCACTAGCCGCCCGCGCCGCTAAAATGACGCCATGGGTGTAGGGGGTTTGACCGCTGGCTGCCAGGCCAATGACAACATCATGTTTTCCTATCTTGATTTTATTAGCATCAGCAACGCCGGCTTCTTTATCATCCTCGGCATTTTCAATCGCGCCAAGAAGTGCGGATGGCCCACCTGCAATCAGGAATGCCAGACGTTTTTTTGGCCAATTAAAGGTTGGTGGCAATTCGGCGCCATCTTGGACACCAATACGTGCCGATGTGCCCGCTCCGGCATAAATAAGTCGTCCAGCAGAACTTGCTAAAAGCCGGTCATGCGCCGCCGTGGCGGCAGCTTCAATCGCAGGCAAAGCAGTTGTTAGGGCAGGTATCGCAGCTGCCTGACTATCTAGCATCAGTGAAAGCGCAACAGATGTTTGCAGTTTATCAATATGCAGATCAGTATCTGGCAAATCTTCAGTGGTGCTGTGATTTGAGTCTCGATTTTTTTTGTTCATCACGTCACTATAGGCTCAGGCAAGCAAAAAGAGAAGATACGCATGACGGGATTGGTCGTAATTGGCTTGATGTCGGGAACCAGTGTTGATGGAATTGACGCTGCGGTTTTAAAAACTGATGGCCAAAACTTTCAGACACTTGGTTGCCCCAGTGTTTATGACTACCGGGATGAAACCAGGGATGCGATTTGGACTGCCGTGGCGAATCCTGATGCTCTTATGCGCGACGAATTCATGCGCGTTAATCTTGATCGGCTCATTGCTGAGGATCACGCGCGCGCTGCGCTAAAGCTGATTGATGCGGGCGGCTTTAACCCAACATTGATTGGTTTCCATGGGCAAACGATATATCACAATCCAGCCGGTCAAATTGAACACCCGCTTGGCCGTGACACAATACAACTTGGTAATGCATCACTGTTAGCACAAATAACAAATCTGCCGGTTGTTTATGATGTGCGCAGCGCCGATATGGCCGCTGGTGGAGAAGGTGCACCATTGGCTCCAGTGTTTCATGCTGCGATGCTTGGTCGTCTCGATGTGGGTTTGCCAGCTGTGTTGGTAAATGTTGGTGGAATTGCCAATTTGACATGGTTTGATGGGCATGATGGGTTGATTGGGTTTGATACTGGGCCCGGCAATGCACTTATGGATGATTACATGCGTAAGCATTGTGACGCAGCTTTTGATAAAAATGGCGAGCTAGCAGCAAGTGGTATTGCAGATTGGCAACTCGTTCATGACTGGCTGAGGATGCCATTTTTTGCAACCAATTGGCCAAAGTCTCTGGATCGGCTTGCCTTTCATCATTGTCTTGATGATCCGCGCCTGCTTGCAAAACCAGTTGCAGATGCGATGGCAAGTCTTGCTCTATTCACTGCAAAGAGTATTGCAGCGGCAATTGACCAGTTGCCGGCGGCCCCGCAAACCATTCTGATTGCTGGTGGCGGTGCTCGGAACCTTTGCCTGCAATCAATCCTGCGGTACCAGTTTGGGACAGCCCTTCACGATGGTAATTTTTGTGAGGGCGAATCTTTGTTTCGGCCTGACACTCTGGAGGCAGAATTGATGGCATTTCTGGCTGCTCGTCACCTGGCTGGATTGCCAACATCTTTCCCCTCAACAACAGGCTGCAGTCATCCTGTATGCGGTGGTAAGCTGGCGGAACCGACTAGATAAGAGCATCTGAACCGGAAATATAAAATGGTCGAAAGGGGGGTGGCTTGGGCAGGAGATCACGAACATCAGCAAAGGGGAAACGATTATTTATACGATAGGCCTCAGCATAATGCCCGTCTGGTGCATTGCATTGTGCGGCCCGAAACCGGTTCATGATTTTGCTAGCGCTAACGAAACGTGATGGATCCTGACTGTTATGTGCCATGATGGCATTTTGCTTTGCAGTAAAATGCTCGCTGATATCAATATAATAATCTGGGGTGAAGCCAACACCCATTAACGTGTCACAAAATAACACTGGGCATATAAACCCAACAGCATCGGTAACAAATGAAGACAAAGCACGATGATCAGGGTGATAGTCTTCTGGCGCATGGGTGATCACAAGATCAGGAGTGGCAGCGCGAATGAAGTCGGTAATTTGTTCTCGGGCTTCGGGCGCGTCGGCAAGTCTACCATCGGGAAGGCCAAGAAGTGTTGGTGTGCCAAGCGGGGCTAGTCCAACTGAGGTTTCGTTGGCGCGTTGCGTCGCTAGTGCCGGACCCGGATTTTCACCACCAGCCGCCCCATCTGTCGCAACGCCTAGGTAGAGAGTGTCCCCGCGAGCAGATGCTGCCGCTAGAAACCCAAAGGTGAAAATTTCCAGATCATCGGGATGTGCGCCAAGTGCCACAATATTCATCTGCATTGCCTCGCTTTATCCCGCTGGCTTTACAGCACTTAGCCAGCTTTTATTTGTTTGGCCTGCTTCCATCTCGCTGATAGATCGCGATAATGAATGGGTGCGATATTTTTGCATTCACTAGGAAATAGGTTTTAATGCGTTAATGATAGCGAAAGCAAAGCAATTGCAAAATGATAATTTTACAAGTGGTTCCAGACACACTTCGAACTAGGAAAGTATGATGCAGTTTTTTACCGGCTATATTGAAGGCTATTATGGGAAACTTCTGGAATGGCAAGATCGCGATCGCCTGTTAGATGGTTTGGAGGCGGCGGGTATGACCAGCTATTTCTATGCGCCAAAAGATGATGTTTGTCATCGTCAATTCTGGCGCCAAACCTATGATGCGGCTTGGCGGCGAGCCTTTAAACGATTTACCGGCAAAGCTGCGACAAAAGATATTCAGATTATTGCCGGCATTTCCCCCGGTTTGGATTTTGATTTTGCTAGTCTAGATCAGGCTGATGCCGCGGGAGAGGATTTCACCATTTTGCTGGATAAGGCGCTAATGCTTTTGGCTGATGGGGCTAATGTTATTGCCTTGCTGATGGATGATATTGCCGCTGATTTTGATCTGCGAGCGGGCAGCTTTACCAGTGAAGGCACCGCACATGCAGTTCTAACCAACCGGCTGGGAGCAGCCCTCAATGCACCAATTATTTTGGTGCCGCGCATTTATGCTGATAGCCTGATCAAGAGCGATGACCCGCAATCGAAAACCTATCTCAAGGACCTTGCACGTGATCTTGAGCCGCATCACAAAGTGGTTTATTGTGGCGACGACATTGTTGCTGTGCAGCCAGGTAATGATAGGGATGGATGTCTCCATCCTTCAAAAGTAATTATTTGGGATAATTTTTATGCCAATGACTATTGTCCTAGACGGCTGTTTCTCGGGCCATGGCGGGCGGTAAATCTGCCTGATGTGATGTTGAATCCAACTGGCATGATCGAAACAGATTTGCTGCTCCTCGATTTGATGTCTCTTTTCAAAAACAAGAGGCAAAAAAACGAAGGCCTTCTGTGTCCAGAGCATTTGGCCTCGTGGCGCAAAGCGATTAGCAAAAGGGGCGTCCCGGACGAATTTTTTGTTATTTCCTATTATTTTGACACGCCCCATGGTTTTCCAATGAATTTTGTTAGGCCATCGACCGATGATGCACTGGCTGCATTGGAAATTTTATTATGGCGTTGGAAAGCTCCGCTCCAGCGCGAATGGTATAGCTGTTTGATGGGGCTGAAACAGGATATTTTGCTGTCTGATGGACAATTTTCATTGGAAAGACTTGAAAAAACCCAGCTTCAGCCACTCGTAAGCAGGGTTAATAGTCTCACCGTAAATAGTTAACCTTGCGAGGATTATCCGCCAATTTTATTTCAATAATTTTTGGAGTTCGGCCAACTTTAATTACAATGACTGGTTGAACAATCTCATTAACGCAATTTTTACATTTCTAGAGCGGTACACCTTTTAACCGGTCGCCAAGTTGGGAAATGACTTCGCGTCCAGCATTAGCAAAAGCAAAGCGTAAAGCATCACCCTGTCCGGCCCCAAAAAAAGCCCCCGGAATAACCAGAACACCGGCCTTGCTGGCTAGGTTTTTGGCGATTTGGATTGAGTCAACATTTTTATAAGGATGACGCACATAGCCGAAATAGGCACCGCTGCTAAGTAAATCCCAGCCGGGTGTGTCAGCCATAATTGCCCTAAATATAGTTGCTCGCGCTGCAATTTTTTCCCGATTTTTTTGTCGCCACTCGGCCATTGATGCCAGCATTGGGGTTAAGGCTTTCTGAACGATGCGAGGGGCACAGATCTGGATATTATCAATAATTTTGGCTAATTGGTTAATAACCTCACGCCCTGCAATAATAGCGCCAAGCCGGTGTCCCGGTAGGCAGTAGGATTTGGAAAAGCTATATAATTGGATCAGATTAGATTGCCAGTTATCTCTTGCAAACAGGCGGTGAGGTAAACGCATGTTTAGTGGCAGAAAATCACGATAGGTTTCATCGATGATTAGCCAGATACCGTGGTGTTGGCATAAGGTCAAAATATCATCGAGAAGCTCGGTTGGATAAATGCTCCCGGCTGGATTGTTTGGGCTGACAAGTGCTACCGCTCGGGTGGTTGGTTTAATGCTCGCATCGATGTCACTGAGTTTTGGGAGTAGATTAGCATCGGCGTCACAGTCAACATAATCAATCCCGATCCCCAGCATACTGAGAGCTGACTCATGGTTAAAATAGCACGGCCGCATCATCATGATGCTGTCACCATGGCCGGCAATTGCCAGCACTGACGCAACAAACGCTTGATTACAGCCCGATGTGACCTGAACCTCGTCTGCCATGATCTTGGCATCATAAATTTGGCCTACATGATTGGCGTAAGCGGTGCGAAATTCTGGATCACCTTCAACTGGCCCATAACGAGCAAGGGTTGGATCTACTGCCGCAACTGCCAATGAGGTAAGAATGTCATCATGTGCCGCATAGCCAGGGACAGCCTGACTCATATCAATAAGTGGCCCCTTGGTATCGTCATACGACGACTTCCAGTCCAGCACGGTTGAGACAGGTGGAGCATTGAGAGCTGCAACAGCAGAATTGAACATGAGGCTTGCCTTGGTTTTAAAACTGCGGTGAGAATACACAAAGAGTAACCACAGATCTGGAACCAGACAAGGCAGATTTGAGATAAGATAAAATCCACGCCAGCCCCTAGGGAAGGGCTATTGCTCGAACCTCTTTTCTAGGGAGGAGACAAGTTTGGGTGGCTGGGTGGCAAACTCAATTTAGAGAGTGGATGACAATGGGACAATATCACATCGTTGGCCGGTCGGGAGCGGGGTCATTAATTGCCGAGTTTTTATTACGCGAGGCAAATGTCGGTTATGCTATATCATTTCCAACATCAGATGAGGTAAAAAGCCCGGACTTTTATGCTGCCAACCCTCTGGGGCGCATACCAATTTTGATTTGTCCTGACGGAGAGCAGGTTTTTGAGACGCTGGCGATCATCAATCATATTACTAGTCGATTTAGCGGGCTAGCTCCACAAGCCGGCACGCGGCAGAGTGATCGATACCACCAATATATGGCGCTTTTGGCAACATCTGTATATTCGGCTTATCACCGACAGCATCACACAAAATATTATGGTGATTTGACTGCGGCACCGTCAATCCAGCTCATGGCACAGGCCGAGCAGCAGATAATTTTTAATCACCTGGAAGATATCCTTGATCCCTATATTTGTGGAAAAGACCTAACCGCTGCTGATTTTTATTTCTATATGTTGAGCCGTTGGGATTTAGATAAAGCCGCGATGCGGGAAGGTCGCCCAAAACTTAACGCTTTACTGGATGAAATCCGCGCTCGACCGTCGGTTGATGCGGTGATCGCCGCTCAACCGCCTCGTGCTAAACCAGATAAGGGTCTTGGTTTGACAATCGGCAAATAAAGAACTGGATGATGGTTCCTAGAGAGCTTCCATCATCCCTCGAATGATTTTGACAATAGCAGCAGGTTGTTCAGCGCAGGGGATATGACCTGCATCCTTGACAAGTTCAAAACTTGCCCCTGGAATCATTTCTGCGGTGTCGCGAACCAGATCAGGGGGTGTTGCTCCGTCTTGATCTCCTACAACGCAAATTGTTGGCACAGAAATTTTGCATGCCTTGTCACGAAAGTCAGCGTCGCGAATTGCCATGCCGGTGCCAATATAACCCTCCACTGGCGTTCGAGTGAACATGGCGATGAAGCCATTGAGATCAGTTTTGCGATCACGGTGAAAGGCCGGTGAAAACCATCGCTGCATATTGGCATCAACAAGGGCTCCCATTCCCCCTTGCCGGGCGATATTGATACGTTCATCCCACATTTCTGCGCTGCCAATTTTTGCAGCAGTATCACAAAGAATTAGCCCTCTGGCGAGATCAGGTCGGGCATGATAGAGGCCTTGTGCAATCAGCCCTCCAACAGATAGGCCAACTACTAAAGCTCCAGATAGGTTAAGATGGTCCATCAATGCCACAAGGTCATTCACGTGATCGCTGATCTTGTAAGGTGGATTTCCCATACCGGACAGGCCATGTCCGCGCTTGTCGTATCGCAGTATACTGTAATCAGCTGATAGATTATCGACACAGTCTTGCCAGATGCGAAAATCGGTAGCGAGTGAGTTTGAAAAAACGATCAGCGGTTTTCCTAAACCGCTATTTTCAAGCTTATAGTGAATTGATGTACCGTTGATTGCTGCAAATTTCATCGTTGTTTCTCGTTTCTTTATTAGGACCACAATTGTGTGATAGAATTTTAAAAAATTTTTATTAGTTGCGATTGGTACTTAAAGTTCACTCGATATCTATGAGTTATTTGTCCGTTTATGTGGAGACAAAATGCCCTCCTCAACTGCTTTAATTTGCAAGGCCAGGTACTTTGAGTTGATCCGACATTGTGCAAAGCTGCCTGCGATAAACCACAGGCCCGGCTGTCCCGTCTGGCAATACATATTTCTTAATTCAAACCCTTCGCCAAAGCCCCAGATAGGTCCGACGCGTGTAGCAACGTCGTCACCAAATATTTTTTTAACCAGAACCTCCTGCGGTTTATAGCCGGTCGCAAGTATGATGATATCGGCCTCAATCTTTTTTCCATCAGACATTGTCATACCAGATTGAGTAAAATGGTCTATTTGTCCAAATTGAACGAGGTCAATTTTGCCATCAACTAGTAGGTTTGAGCAGCCAACATTAAAATAGTAGCCACCACCTCGGGTCAGATATTTGAACTGCCAGCCCGTATTATCGTCACCAAAGTCAAGCTTGAAACCTATATTTTTGAGTCCTTCAAGTAGGGTTTTATCTGCGCTTTGAGCTGCCTTGGTGAAGTGACGATGAGCCTGCTTTACGAGTGGGGTTGGCATTGATGTTGTAATAAAATCACATTCATCATTACTGCGGCCCTCATCATACAGCTTATACGGGAATTGGGCGCTTGGCTCAATATTGACTACAAGACTAGGGTTACGTTGGATCATGGTTACCGATGCTCCACTTGAGTGAAGATCTTGAGCGATGTCATGGCCGCTATTTCCGCAACCAATCACGATGGCACGCTTGCCTGACCAGTCATCACCATCTTTATATTGGCTAGAATGGATTTTTGGTCCGGCAAATGAGGATAGACCCTCGATATCTGGCAGATTTGGGATACCGCTCACACCGGTTGCCATAACCATATGACGCGGCGATATTTTTCGTTGGGTGCCGTCAGCTTTACTTAGATCAACCAGCCACCGCTGCTGTTCGTCATCGAAGCTGGCACTAGTAACATCCATGTCACACCAAAAATTCAATTCCATGGCAGCAGCGTATGACTCGAACCAAAGCGCTAACATGTCTTTTGGAATATACGTCGGCCATGTCGGCGGAAATGGCATGTATGGTAGATGGTTTACATGCAGTTGATTATGCAAGGTCAAGGCATGGTATCGGTTGCGCCAATTATCTCCAACTCGTTTGTTCCGATCCACGATCAATGTATCAACTCCGAGTTGAGTGAGGCGGGCCGCAATAGACAAGCCAGCTTGCCCGCCACCAACCACAAGAACATCTGGCTCTCGGTCTGTGTAGCCAACAGCAGCAATACGTTTATCCAGCCAGTTTGGGCCCTGGAAATCGCGTGAGTAAGACTCGCCGGTTGGCCGATTACGGTAGGTTTTCTCCTCAAATCCCGCCAGGGCATCGATTGCGGTGAAGAAAGTCCATGCTCTCAGTCCGGCAGGCTCTCCGTTATCTGGGCTAAGCCTTAGTATACCGCGACATCTCGCGACCGAAGTGTTGAAGGTTAAAAAGGCTTCAATTACATCTGTACCCGCACGGTTGACTAAGGATGGTGGTGTGGCATTTTTGTCAAGCTCGAGTTTTCCAATTGAATTTTCTGCTGTGGTATGTTGCAGTTTTTCAGCAATCAAACTGGCGCCACAATAAGTCTCTAAGCACCAAGTCAATGCCAATGCGTCCTTCCAGTAGCTTTCCTCTAAAAACAGCTGCTCAAGATTCTTTCTGCACTCCCCTGAATTATTTGGACTAACCTATATAGCGGCGTTAAAATGAGAGAGCCAAGCCTCTACATTGTCTGTATGATTAAAAATAGGCTTCTGCTCAGTCACACCTACACCCGCCTTTTATCTAATTTTGACACATGGAATGATGAAACATTTCTTTGTCGCTGAGAACATCTTTAAAAATATAACCTTCCAGTCCCAAAATTGAAGTTTTTTTTGAATGAAATTAAAAGGACGTTAATTTATACATCCTGATCAAAGTCTGCTCTTGACCAATAGCTTTTCATTCAGTCTTATGGTGGTGTCTTTAACGGTGCTAACGCCGATCAGACGTGGTGATGACACCGAGCAGAAAAATATTAAAATCAGGGAGGTTTTAATGAATAACAAGTTTATCAGAGGAGCTGTGGGCTTTGCGGCCGTGTCAGCGATTACATTATCTGGTGGAATGGCTTTTGCCAAAGACGCCATTTCAATTGCTGTTCCGTCGTTTTTGACCGGTGGCGCGGCTGGACCATTTGGCATTCCCGCCATGAATGGTGCAAAAATGGTTGCGGACGCGATTAATGCAGGAAAGCTGCCTGCGCCTTATAATACCAAAGGTTTTGGAGGAGCCAGCGCAACGATCATTCCTCTTGATGAAGGTGGAGGAGCCACAAAGCAGGTTGCTGAATATAGAAACCTTGTCGAAAAAAGAAATGTCGACGCGGTTGTTGGCTATATTTCCTCTGGCAATTGTCAGGCTCTGGCGCCAGTTGCTGAAGAGCTCAAACAATTTACCATTTTTGCGACCTGTGGCACACCCCGCATTTTTGAGGAGGCGGCTAGGAAATATGTTTTCCGGACAATGGGTCATGCGACTGCCGACAATGTCGCTGCAGCTATGTACGTAAAAGAAAAATATCCCAATTTGAAAGGCTACACAGGCATTAACCAAAATTATGCTTGGGGACAAGACTCTTGGCGCGATTTTGATCTAACGCTGAAACAAATCATGCCCGGGTCCAGCCCATCAGACAAAACACAATTCCCAAAGATTTTTGCTGGGCAGTATGGATCAGAGATTTCTGCAATGTCGCTTGACAAAGCTGAACTGATTCACACCAGCTTTTGGGGTGGAGATCTTGAGGCTTTTATATTCCAAGGAAATGCTCGTGGATTGTTTAAAAAGAAAATTGGTGTCTTTACCGTTGGTGGAACGGCAGCATATCGTCTCGGGAAGAAACTGCCTAACGGGCTGGTTCTTGGAGCTCGTGGGCCATACGGGATTCTTGTAAGAGATCGCGATACGGCCCTAAATAACTGGTTCGTTAGCACCTACAAAAATCTCTACGGCACATATCCATCTGGCCCAGCTTATCAATATGGACAAGCAATTTTAGCTACTAAGATCGCCTATGATAAAGCGGGTAGTGATGCGACCAATGAGCAGCTTGCTGATGCGTTGCGGGGAGCTACATTTGAGTCTTTCTCAACTACAATAGAGATGAAGTTGGGTAATGGTCATCAGGCCATCACTGAAAATGGTTATGGTATTACTGAGTATGACGCTGAAAATGGTGAAAATGTGGTTAAAGACGTCAAGTTCTATCCTGCTTCTTGTGTCTTACCTCCCGAGGGCCAGAATAGTGTTGACTGGATCAAGGGCGGCATGAAAGGCGCAAAGTGCTAATTTAGTAATCTTTCACCAGCAGGTTTTGCCTGCTGGTGAAATTTTTGTTTAGTCTCTTTTTAATTTCAATTCATGGTGGGGGGATCTGTTGTGGAAGCGGCTCTGACTATTCTTCTCGACGGGCTTCAATTTTCGTCATATTTATTTATTGTTTCTGCAGGACTTACCATCATCTTCGGTGTTATGAAGATTTTGAACGTCGCGCACGGCAGCTTCTATGCTTGGGGTGCATATACCGCTGCGTTTTTTATAGGAAAATTCTCGGACATGGGTTTGCCTGATGCGATGGGCTTTTTAATAATTATAGCGGCAGCCATAATAGTTGGCGTTATCCTTGGTTTTATTATTGAGCAAGGCATCTTAAAATATATGTATCATCGAGATGAGGTCTTGATCGTTTTGGCTACGTTTGGGCTTTTCCTCGTTTTAGAAGACATCATTCTGATAGCCTTTGGGACCGATCCATATTTTGCGTACCAGCCGATGGCGCTTTTAGACGCTGTTGAAATGGGAGGAATAGTCAGAGATGTTTATGGACTAACCCTTATAGGGGTTGCCGCTCTGGTTGCTGTTGGATGCTGGTGGTTATTAAACAAAACGAAATGGGGAACACTCCTAAAAGCGGTTATTTTTGATCGCGAAGTGGGCATTGCCATGGGCATTAATGTACCACTTGTGTACACATTAACTTTCATTGGTGGAGCTATTTTGGGAGGGCTCGGCGGTGCTTACATCGCACCAACAATCTCCGTTGCACCGGGGCTTGGCACTGAAGTTATAGTTCTGTCATTTGCAGTTGTTGTTGTTGGAGGAATGGGCTCAATCGCTGGTGCTGCAATAGGGTCTCTCATAATTGGCATATTGAGGGCAATAGCTGTCCATGAGCTTCCACAAGTGGAATTGTTCGTTGTCTTTGCTGTTATGGCAGTGGTTCTGGTGTTTCGGCCGGAAGGGCTGTTCGCTCCAGCCAAACCAAGGAAAATTTAAGATGTTTAACGATAAAACCGCGAAATTTATACTGTTGGCGGGGCTGGTCCTTTGTATTGGTGGCGCTTTTGCTCCCAATTGGATTGTGAACCAATTTATGTTTGGATTTGCCAGGGCGCTTGCAATTCTTGGTCTTATGGTCTTGTGGCGCACAGGCTTGGTCTCTTTTGGCCATGCCTTTTATTTTGGATTAGGAGCGTACGCGGTCGCGATCCTAGACATCGAGCTAGGCGTGACAGATGTATTTTTGAGACTATTGGCGGGTGCAGTAGTGGCTGGCACGGCTGGTTTCCTGGTTGGCTTTATTATGCGAAATTACAGAGATATATTTTTTGCAATGCTCAATACTGCTATATCGATGGTGTTGTTTGGCATCGTGGTGAAAACAGAGTCCTTAGGTTCAACGGATGGTTTTGCTATATCAATGTCTACAATACTGGGGTTCGCTCCTGAGTCTAAATATCCACTATTTGTCATTATTACTCTGATTGGGTTAACGTCTGCGCTACTGGTTAATTTTTATTTGAAAACGACCGTTGGAAAATTAACCACAGCTATCAGAGACAACGAGATCAGGGTTGAGTATCTTGGTTTTTCGGTCGCCCATGCAATACACTTGAAATACACTATTTCAACTATTCTGGCTGGTGGTGCCGGTGCTTTGATGGCAATGTCGCTTGGCCAGGTGGATCCAGAGTCGATGATTAACTGGACTGTATCAGGAGAGCTTGTATTCGTTACAATCCTTTCTGGTCCTGGTAATGTCATTGCGCCATTCATCGGATCCCTAGTTTTTGAGGTTCTCAGGACATACGCTTTCGAATTGGCGCCTCAAGCTTGGCAGCTAATCATGGGGGCGACTTTCTTAACAATCATCTTCTTTGTGCCGGGTGGGATATGGAGTCTGCTGGAGAAGTTGGGAGGTAAGAAAAATGCAAAATAATCCACCGATCCTTGAAGTTCGCGATCTACTCAAAACTTTTGGCGCGGTTGTTGCTGCGAAAGACATTAATGTCGACATTTCAAAAGGAGAAGTTGTTGGCATTATCGGTGCGAACGGCGCTGGAAAAACGTGTTTTGTAAACATGGTTACCGGTTACCTTGCGCCGACTGAAGGCAGTATAAAGTTTGAAGGCAAAGAGTTAATAGGGCTAGAAACAAGAAAAATCACCCATGCTGGTATATCGCGTTCTTTCCAAGTGTCTCAGGTCTTCCACTCCATGACAGTTTCTGAGAATTTGATGATTGCGCTGGCTATAGCTAACAATAAGGGTGCGCAGGCGCTTAGCTTAATGGACACACCTGAGCTTAGACGACAGCTCGATGGGGTTCTTGACCGATATAAGCTGGAGGATCACAAAGACTCAACGGTTAGTGCTCTCGCGCAAGGAGTAAGAAAGCTGCTTGATATTGCAATGGCTGTTGTTAGTAAGCCCCGCATACTTCTCTTGGATGAGCCGACAAGTGGCATCAGCGTTGAGGAAAAGTTTGATTTTATGGACATCGTCATGGGTGCTTTGAAAGAAGACGGTGTTACAGTCCTGTTTGTTGAGCATGACATGGAAATTGTTGCAAGGTATGTCAATCGTGTTCTTGCGTTTTATCAGGGTGAAATAATTGCTGACATGCCGCCGAAGAAAGCCTTGGCTGACAAAAAGGTGCAAGAGTTCGTAATTGGAAAAGAGCACCATAAGAAAAAGAAATAGGAACTTATTATGCTTGCTGTTAACGCTCTTGATGTCGACATAAACAGTACTCCGATACTAAGGGGTATCCAGTTGGAAATAAACACTGGTGAAATTGTTGGTTTGATTGGAAGAAATGGTGCTGGGAAAACAACTTTTCTCAGGTCGGTAATGGGACTACTGCCTTTCCTTAATGGTAGCATCCTTCACAAAGACCAGGAGTTGAGAGATTTGCCGGGTTACCGAAGAGCTCACATGGGCTTTGGTTACATGCCTGAGGATCGCCGTTTGGTGCCAGAAATGACTGCGGAGCAGAATATTCTTGTGCCAGTTTGGTCGACTAATATTGAGGGGTATGAGACCCGCCTTAAGTGGATTTACAAAATCATCCCCGAATGTGAAAAGTTCAGGGAAATGCCAGCAACATCACTTTCTGGTGGACAGCAAAAGCTGGTCGCATTAGCCCGAGCTCTCATGGTTGGCAAGACTCTACTCTTGTTAGATGAGCCGACGGAGGGTATTGCACCTGTTCTTGCCCAACGGATGGGTGAAATTCTGGCCTCCTTGAAAAAAGAAGGGGTGTCAATAATAATTGCTGAGTCTAATGACGCGCATGTTGCTGATGTGATTGACAGAACATATGTCATCGAACGGGGATCGATAGTAGAAAATTGATTTAGAGGTATCGGAGGGCGCTATGCCATTTATAGCTGAAGGTGTGATTCCGGCGACCCTTGTTGCATTTCATCAGGATTACGAAATTGATGTCGAGGCATCGCGTAAGCATTTGCGTGATGTTGCGGCTGTAGATGGACTCAACGCTATCACGGTCAATGGTCACGCATCGGAGATCCATGCCTTCACCCTAAACGAACAACAACGCCTTTTGGCTGAGTCACTTGAGGAGGTGGGCGACAGCTTGCCATTGGTGAATGGCGTTTATGCTGACGGCAGTCACGCCGCCGTTGCTGTTGCTAAAATGTCGACAACTGAGGGAGCTAGCGCGCTTTTGGTGTTTCCGCCAAATAGCATGAGCATGGGTGGGCAATTATGTCCAGAAATGGCAATCAATCATTTCAGTATGATCGCCTCTGCCACAGACTTGCCATTGATCCTATTTCAATACCCAGCTAGCACGGGTCTAGGCTATCCGTTTGAGACACTGCTGCGTATATTTAAGGCGGTGCCTAGCGTTGTTGCGATTAAAGATTGGTGCAATGATCCAATGTTGCATGAGCGACACATTCGCACCTTTCAATCCTTACCACGTAGGGTCAATGTGCTCTCGACACATTCCTCATGGCTGATGGCGTCTTTATCGATGGGACCAGCTGGCTTGTTGTCTGGGGCCGGCAGTGTAATTGCTGATTTGCAGGTGGAATTATTCAATGCGATGCAGCGCAATGACCTGGCATCGGCGCGAACTATTAACGATCGAATTTACCCCCTAGCTCAGGCTTTTTACCGCGCTCCATTCCTTGATATGCATAATCGGATGAAAGAATGCCTTGTACTTTTAGGACGACTTGAAGAAGCGGTCGTAAGGCCACCATTGCAAAAGTTGGAAGAGACTGAAATTTTATTTCTGGAGGAGGCGCTTGTTGATGCTGGGCTACTTGGTGAGGCAACGCGCAGATTTGGATAAATAAGTTTTGACTTAATGGCTTTCTTATTTGGTGTCCTAAAAGTTTTGGGAACAGGCATTATATTTGGAGCTAGAACGGGAAAATAACTATGGCTGTATATGAATTACGGACTTATCAGGTTGTAGTCGGGAAAATGAAAGATGCAGTTTCGGCCTACAACAACAAAGGCTGGCCTGCGTTAAAGAAGGGCGGTTACGATAAAAAGCTGGTTGGCTATTTTATTTCCGATACTGGAGGATTGCATCAAATTATACATTTATGGAAATTTGACGATGATGCGGACCGCCGTAATCATTGGGATAGCCTGTTTTCAAATGAGGATTTTATGAGTTTTGCGGGTGAACTGCGTCCACTGTTACTCAGTCAACAAAACCAATTACTCAATGCCGCGCCTTGGGGGCCGCATCCCTGAATCTTTGGATGATAATGGAATTGTTGGTTAGATTTCAGTGTGGTTAATTTAAAGCTATTTATTTGGGCGCTTATCGCTGGATCTTTTATTCCTCTTGTAGGGATTTTGAATGGCCGCGCGGGTAGGGTTCTTGGCGATCCTCTTTTTGCGTGCGTGCTGGTTTTTTTTGTGGGCCTTGTTTTGGCACTAGCAGTAACTGCCTTTACTGGAAGAGGAATTCCCGATTTCCAAAGTTATGGGCAACTCAAAGGGATTGAATATTTTGCCGGCTTTGTCGTTGCATTTTATGTTTTGAGTGCCACTGTTCTGGCTGGGAAGATTGGGGTTGCTAATTTTATTTTAATGGCTGTTACGGGACAAATTATGTCGTCGATGATAATCGATCACTTTGGCCTTTTTGGAGCGCCAATTCGGCCAATTAATCTTTTACAGGCACTTGGTGCTGTTATGTTGTTAGTCGGGTTGATTATTACTCAAGTTGCAAATGGAAAATGAAATCGTTGAATCAAGAGTTTTTATTAGGCATCGAGTATCACCCTGAACCATTTTGATTTTGTTTAACGTAAACCATCTCTGCCCTCAGCATCCTCATGCGTAAGGCCCCCAACGCGAGGCAAGGGCCTTCCAGAATCAGCAACTGCAATCGCAACTAATATTTCGTTCGCTTTTGGCGCATCGTTAATACGAACCTCCATTCCATCAAAGTGTGATCTGACATAAGCAGCATCTTTATGGCCCAAAGGCACATCAAGTGGACTACCCATGCCACCGCGTTTCTTATTTGAGGGCACAAGTGCCGCACCCCTCTCAACGGAAGAGCGCAATGGTTTTCCGAGGCGGGGATGGAGAATTGCCGCGGCGTGCTCCAACTCACCATTTTCTCCAACAAGAGCTGCCTTTCCATAACTTTGAACTGCTTCTGGGGCAACGCCCAAGGCCGCAACACACTTGTCACCGAGCAAGCTGCCAAGTTCTTCTCCAATGGCCATCAGTGCCTCGAGGTCCTCCAGATATACGCCAGCAAAAGGGTTTTCAATTACCGCAATGGCTGCGGCGCGGCGCGTCGGTGGCAATATTTCTTGACCGCCTTCTTCAAATGTACCCTCAACAACGGTTACAATTTTTCGAATTTTTGCCAATCCCATGCTAGTCCCCTTCAGTACCGTATTTGTAATAAGTTAGCTTTTTGATCAAAAAATAAATATTGTTTGCTGTCAAACAATATATTGCGTATCAGGCAAATACCTATTATTGCTTACTAAAAATATTACTAATTGAATTAAAAGTAAAAATTTGAAAAGTAGTAATTTCTCTTTGAGAATGTTACATGTAGGATCAGTCAAGAACATTCTATCTTTTGATGTTTAATTTAGGTTGGTCAAGGTTATGACATTTAGAGAATTAGACCTTTCCTTTGCGCAAACCCATGCTTCCACCTATCAGCTTGATGATCAGGTAGGGTATAAGCTTCGGCTGGCCAGCCAACGACACTTAGAGATTTTTTCGCGCCACCTTCCTGAAATGACGCCAACACAGTTTTCCATTCTTGTGCGGCTTTCTGAGATTGGTGAGGTGTCGCAGAACCAGCTTGGACGTTTGGTTGCGATGGATGCGGCTACAACAAAGGGCGTTGTTACTCGTTTGATTGATCGTGGGTTGGTGCAATCGCGCCAAGACGGTGAAGATTTGCGTCGGTTACAGATTTCGTTAACCGATGAAGGGCAGAAGGTGGTTAAAGCTGCTATTGAAAAGGCGCAGGCTATTACGAGCGAGACAACTGAACGCCTTACGCCCCGGGAGTTGGCAAGGCTTTTAGCGTTATTGGATAAGTTATAGTGACCGGCTTTTAAAGGGGTTTTATATACGAGTGACTTGACTGGATAGTCAGTTTTTTTGCTAATGATAATGGTTCGCCGTATCACAAAATGTGATTTTGGGGTCTTGTAAACATGTGGGAGTAAAGATGATGGCGTCAGCAAAACTTGTGATCACTAATATTGGACAGATCCTATCGGGCAAGCTTGAGGCGCCAATTCTTGACGGTGATTGCGTAATCGCTGTTGATGGCCGAATTACTGGTATCGGCTATGCTAAGGATATGGAGCTTGATAATGCCACTGTGCATGTCCACGCGCATGGTGTCACGTTGACACCTGGCCTGATTGATAGCCACGTACATCCGGTGATTGGTGATTACACGCCGCGTCAGCAGCAATTGAACTGGATAGATTCCTGCCTGCATGGCGGTGTGACAACAATGATTTCTGCTGGTGAAGTGCATGCGCCTGGCCGGCCCAAAGATATTGTTGGGCTTAAGGCTATGGCAATTGCTTCTCAACGCTGGTACGAAAATTTTCGTCCATCAGGTGTGAAAATGCTTGCTGGGGCGCCAGTGCTAGAGGATGGCATGGTGGAGTCTGATTTCAAAGAACTCGCTGATGCTGGCGTAAAATTGCTTGGCGAGGTTGGCCTGGGATCGGTGAAAGCTGGCGAAACCGCGGCGCAAATGGTTAAATGGGCACGTAAATATGGCATTCAATCCACAATTCACACGGGTGGTCCATCAATTCCGGGGTCTGGACTGATTGACAAGGACGTTGTGCTGGAAGCCGATGCAGATATTATAGGGCACATCAATGGTGGCCATACGGCACTTCCTGATGACCAGATTACTTGCCTTTGTGAGAACTGCAGTCGTGGCATTGAAATTGTTCACAACGGTAATGAAAGGGCTGGATTACTGGCAATGCGGACTGCGTTTGAGATTAAGCAGCCGGAACGAGTGATCCTTGGCACAGACTCGCCAGCTGGGTCAGGTGTTCAGCCGCTTGGTATTTTGCGGATGATTGCCTTACTATCCAGCCTTGGTGACGTTCCTCCAGAAATTGCGTTCTGTTTTGCAACAGGTAACACGGCGCGAATGCGTGACCTTGATACTGGTATCATTGAAGTTGGCCGAAGTGCGGATTTTGTGTTGATGGATACTGCGCAGCACGCGCCCGGAAAAAATATGCTGGAAAGTATTCATCAGGGTAATCTGCCGGGTGTTGGAATGACTGTGATTGACGGTATTGTGCGCACAGCGCGCAGTCGTAATACTCCACCAGCAACAAGGTTACCAGAAATTGTCCAGTAAAAAAAATTGCACGATTTGGTTGGACAGAAAAAGTTAACTCTGAGAGTGATGGATAGTCTGATTAGTGTTTACTGAGGCATTATGGCACAGAAAGACGTTGGTCTTGCAGTGTTTACAAGATGTATTATTGTTAGTATACAAATGAATTAGATAGTAAAGAGAATCTGCCATAGCGTCACGTCATTCATTGTTGAATAGGAATACAAATGCGAAAATATATTGATATAAATTTGGGTGAAAGATCAGTAAGTAGTCGCGAATTGCATGGTCGTGAGATTGCTGAATGCGGACGTTATTTGATAGCTAAAATGCTGCTCGAACAAAAAATTGCTGATGTTGAGCCACTTGCTCCCGAAAATCCGTTAATTTTCTCGGTTGGGCCGTTTGCAGGAACTAATTTTTCTAATGCGAATAGGCTCAGTGTGGGCTGTAAAAGCCCTTTGACTGGTGGAGTTAAAGAGGCCAACAGCGGTGGCACTTTTGGATTTGCAATGGGGCAATTGCAAATTGCTGGTATTACTCTGCGTGGAGCTAGTGATGAGTGGGTAATCATTCGTATTACCAAGGATAATGGTATTACTTTTGACGATGCAAAACCATATTTGGGTTTAGGCAATTTTGAGTGTGCTTCCAAGCTGCATTCTGTGTATGGAGAGAAAACTTCTCTCGGTATTTGTGGGCCCGTAGGAGAATACGAAGGCCTAATGGCTGGTGTAACATTCTCGGATACAGACAACCGACCATCGCGCATCGCGGCACGTGGTGGTGTTGGCGCAGTTATGGGCGCCAAGAGGGTTAAAGCCATAGTAATAGATAAAGATAGGATGCCACCTGTTAATGACAGGAAAAAGGTCATGGGTGCCATAAAAGAGTACGGCAAAAAGCTTGGTGAGTCTGCGCCTGTCCAAACATTGCGGACGACTGGCACAGCGATGATGGCGGATATAACAAATCATGTTGGTGCGATGCCAACTCGTAACTTTACCTCGGGCCATCAACCCTCGGAGGACGGTGGTGCTTTCAAAATGGGTGGCACTTTCATTCGAGAATTAAACACTAGTCGTGGCGGGCAAACGGAGCACGCCTGTATGCCAGGTTGCTTGATAAAATGTAGCAATGTTTATGTTGATGATACTGGAAGAGAAATTGTTTCACCTATGGAATATGAAACAATTTGCCTTCTCGGCACAAATTGTGGGTTAGAAGATCCGGATGACGTAGCGAGAATGAATGAAATAGCAAATGATCTTGGCGTGGACAGTATAGAACTCGGAGCTACCATAGCTGTTTTAATGGACGCGGGGAAGGGTGGCTTTGGAGACGTTTCTTTCATGAAGGAGGTAACGTCGGAAATGATGGCTGGAAGTGAAATTGGCAAATTCTATGCGAGTGGGACTGCGAGAGTTGGTGAAAACTTAAATTTCAAACGCGTTCCAGTAATCAAAAAACAAGCAATTAGTGCGTATGATCCCCGGCTTATTGAAGTGACTGGAATCTCAATGATGGTGACTGCTCAGGGTGCAGACCACACTGTTGGAAATAATGCGACATTCAAATGTGATGACAAAAATATTGAAGAGTTGGTGGCTGAAAGTCTCCGTATGCAGATTAATGCTGCTGTCGCGGACTCATTGGGACTTTGTGTGTTTGGCAGATCAGTTACCGACGACAATCTCGAATTAATCTCCAATGCCATCAACGATGCTTTTGATGCCGGGGTAACACCGGATTTCATCCGCAATATTGGCCTTGAGACATTGCGTCTTGAGGCAGCTTTCAACAACGCGGCTGGATTCGATGAAGATGACGATGAACTACCCTCCTTTTTTCTTGACGAGCCTTTGCCACCAACTGGCAAAATGGCTCGACTACGCAGCAGTGAAGTGAACGCTGCGATGCAAAATCTTCTTGATGCACACAGTGGCTAGTGTTTGGGTTTCAGTGGAGGCTGGATTGCGAATAAAGGCAGCATCACAGGGATTGTTATGCAGAAGGGGCTGAACGAAAAATTAGAGGCAGATTATGTACGTCCCGCGAGCCTGGAAACGGCGGTTTCTGCTCTTGCTGCTGGGCCGAGGGTAATTCTGGCAGGGGGAACTGATGTGTTTCCTGGACTTCAAGATAGACCATTGTTAGGGCCAGTGCTTGATATTTCGGGGATCCCTGCGCTTAGGACAATAGATTTTGACGGGAGCTATTTTCGCATTGGTGCCGCCACAAGCTGGCGAGCTGTGATTAATGCTGATTTACCGCCTGCATTTGACGGGCTGAAAGAAGCGGCAGGCGAGGTGGGGTCAATCCAGATCCAGAACCGCGCTACAGTTGTTGGAAACCTGTGTAACGCATCACCAGCGGCAGATGGGGTGCCGCCATTACTGACACTTGATGCAGAGTTAGAAATTGCTTCCACGTCAGGCTTTCGCTATCTGCCATTATCTAAGTTTATTCTAGGAAACAGAAAAACGGCGCTGGAAACCGGTGAAATGGTCAGTGCGCTCCGTATTCCATCAACATCAACTACTGGCCAATCTAGTTTTTTAAAACTTGGTGCACGGTCTTATCTGGTAATTTCGATTAGCATGGCTGCTCTTCGTTTAGATGTTGACAAGGCTGGAATGATCTCAACTGTTGCCCTGTCAATTGGCGCATGCAGTGAGGTTGCAATACGAATGGAGCGTGTTGAGTCAGCCTTGTGTGGAACACCATTGGCCAATGCCTGCGAGCGAATTACGAAGGATCTGTTCACCGAATTAGCACCGATTGATGATGTTCGCGCCCCTGCCCAATACCGGCGTGACGCCTCAGTTGAGGTTGTTCGGCGTTTGTTGGCCGGTCAGCAAAAGTATTTTGCAAGTGAGGCGAAGGCATGACCTGTTTTACATTGAATGGAAAGGCCGTAATCAGCCAGTCTTTGCCCAGCACACGATTAAGCGAGGTACTCCGCAGTGAAATGGGGCTCTCTGGGACGAAGATTGGATGTAATGCTGGCGATTGTGGGGCGTGTAGTGTACTTCTGGACGGCGAGCCGATCTGTAGTTGCTTGACTACGGTTGCCCAGGTTGCTGGGGCAAAAGTTACGAGCATCGAGGGCCTTAATGCCGAAAACATAATTTCAAATCTGCAAGAGAGTTTTTTGGCCCATGGTGCTGCTCAATGTGGGATTTGTACACCAGGCATGTTGGTTGCCGCACATGCTTTGCTTCTAAAAAACCCAACCCCAAATAGGTGCGATGTTGAGGATGCACTTGGCGGTGTTTTGTGCCGCTGTACGGGATATGGAAAAATTATTGATGCGGTATTGGCGGTTAATTTGGATAGGCCGATAAAGCCCTTACCACAATTAGGATGTAGTGTTGGCATTCCAATTAGGCATCTTGATGGTCAGTCAAAGGTGGATGCCAGTCTGGTTTATGGTGATGACGCTGCACCCCAAGATTCGTTGATGGTCAGAGTTATCCGGAGCCCCCACCATTATGCTAGTTTTAAAATTGGCGATAAGGCCGCATTTTTATCAAAGCACCCCAAAATTTTGGCAGTTCTGGACGCCAGTGATATTCCCGGTCGTAACTGCTTTGGGGTGATACCACCTTTTGCTGACCAACCAGTGTTTGCCGAGGAAACGGCGTTGTATCGCGGTGATGCCGTCGCGGCTATCGTTGGAGAGGCCGATGTTATAACCAGATTTGATGAAGCTGATTTTCCTATTACTTGGGACCCTCATGACACTATACTGACCCCTGAAGCTGCGATGAGTGTTAATGCACCGAATTTACATGAAAGTCGTGATGGCAATATTCTGGTGCGCGGCTATGTCGAATGTGGGGATGCTGACTCTGCGCTTGCCGCTGCTAAACATAAGGTGGAGATTCGAACTAAAACACCTTTTATTGAACATGCCTATATTGAACCTGAGGCTGGGTACGCTGTGCGCGAGGGCAATAGAATTGTTATTCGCGGTTGTACGCAGGCAAGTCAAATGGACCGCGAGAGCCTTGCTGAGATAATGGATGTTGATCCAGAGGCTATTCGGGTGATGCCGACTGCATGTGGCGGCGGATTTGGGTCAAAAATTGATATTTCATTCCAGCCTTATGTAGCACTTGCTGCTTGGAATTTAGATCGGCCTGCCCGGATATGCTACAGCCGTGGCGAGTCGATGCGCGCATCAACAAAACGTCATCCGTCTGATATTCATTTACGAGTTGGATGCGATGAAAAGGGCCAGATTAGTGGTTTTGTGTTTGATGGTATTTTTAATACTGGTGCTTATGCCAGTTGGGGACCAACAGTTGCGAATCGCGTACCGATTCATGCCTGTGGCCCTTATAAAACTGATCACTATCGTGCGACTAGTGTGGCGGTTCATACTAATGCACCGCCAGCTGGTGCCTTTCGCGGATTTGGGGTGCCACAATCTGCAATCGCACAGGAATGCGCCTATGATCTTTTGGCTGATGAAATTGGAATGGACAGGCTCGCATTTCGTAGGAGTAACGCTCTCAAAAATGGGGTGCCAACCGTTACTGGACAGGTTTTTAAAAACGGTGTTGGTATCGATGATTGTTTTGCCGCATTAGAGCGACCCTGGAAAAATGCACTTTCGAGAGCAGCTGATTTTAATGAGGAGGCAATTGCGAATGGCAGTCCATGGCGAAGTGGGGTCGGGATTGCAAGCTGTTGGTATGGATGCGGAAACACGTCATTGCCTAATCCGTCTACAATTCGCATGGGCATTACCCCAGAGGGTGAAATTGTCCTTCATCAAGGCGCAATGGATATTGGCCAAGGTTCAAATACCGTGATTTCTCAGATCGCTGCCGACGCGTTTGGCGTCTCAGTTCACGACTTAACACTTGTTGATTGCGACACAGACTTGACGCCTGATTGTGGAAAAACGTCAGCGTCTCGCCAGACCTTTGTTTCAGGGAAGGCAGCTTTACTATCCGGACAGGCTTTGCGAGAAATGCTGCTGCGCCAAGGTAATGTTGATGGCAATGCCAAGATTACTATTGATGGGACTAGCCTAAACCTCAGAGATGATTCTGGTGGTTTTGCTCGCATTGACCTGAGAGGGCTGCCAGTTAATGATTATGGCTATGTCTTTATGGCTGAGGAAACCTATGATCCGCCAACAAGTGCGCTTGATAGTAAAGGCCAAGGCAAACCTTATGCGGTGTTTGGATATGGCGCCCAGATGATAGAACTCCAAGTTGATTGCGTGCTTGGCATTGTGAAGCTTAAGACAATAACTACCGCGCATGATGTTGGCCGAGCGATCAATCCTCTACTCGTCGAGGGACAGATTGAGGGTGGTGTTGCTCAAGGTATTGGGCTGGCATTAATGGAGGATTATCGACCTGGCCGCACTGAAAACCTACATGATTACCTTATACCCACAATCGGTGATGTGCCTGAATTCCACCATGTGATTGTTGAGGTTCCAGACGATGAGGGGCCATATGGGGCGAAAGGTCTTGGTGAGCATGTTCTCATTCCAACAGCCCCGGCAATTCTGAACGCGATCCGGCACGCGACTGGGGCCAGCATTACGGACTTGCCTGCAACGCCAGATAAAATTTGTGCAGCGATTGCGGCGACAAAGGCATAAGAATCAGGGGGCGCAAAGGATGACAACAAAAACTAATCGCGATAAGCGGATCGAAGAAAAGATCCGCTGCGATGCCTGTCCAGTGATGTGCTTCATAGCTGATGGCAAATCGGGTGCGTGCGATCGTTATGCAAATGAAAATGGCCAGCTTTTGCGCCTAGATCCATTGTTAGTCATGCAGCGCCGCGTTGATAAAGGTGGCGAACTGGTGCGATTTCTTGACGGTGCGGATGACTGGGATGGTGAACTTGTTGCCCCACAAGATGCGTTTGTTACGGCTATTGGTGCCGGCACCACCTATCCAGATTATAAACCAGCACCCTTTATTGTGGGCAGCGTTGTTGACGGCGTTGATATGGTCACCGTGGTATCCGAGGGCATTTTTAGCTATTGCGGCGCCAAAATAAAAATTGATACAGATCGCCATATTGGGCCTGAACGCGCTTTTGTAAGGGTCGATGGGGAGCCTGTTGGGCATGTAACAACCGGTGAGTATGGCTCGCAGATGCTGTCCCTCGGTGGGGTCCACCATCTTACTGGTGGTAGCAAAAAAGAAGGACGAGTGACGTGTGCCACTTTGCTGGCATTGTGCAATGGAGATGCGGTCGACATGCAGGTTGATGACGGATCCAGTCTTGTACTTCAGGCTGGTAAGCCGCCGGTGATTAACAATGTTGTTGAGTCACGTATGCGTGTTGGCTGTGGTTCGGCAACGGTGGGAATGTTCGCGGCCCAATGGCATGGCCTTGTTGATGAGGTGGTGATTGTCGACGATCACATTACTGGTGTAATGTCCGAACATCAAGCTGGGAAAGTGATCGGCTGGGAACCAAGCGGAATAAAGATCATTGGTCGCCGATCGACCCCTGGTCGTTATTTTCAGGTGGCGGAACCTGGTACTGGCTGGGGTGGAACTAATTTAACCAATCCTCTGACAATTCTTGGGCCGTTTGATCCAAAAGTTGCTAAGCCCGGTCAATCATTATTGATGGTTTCAACTACCGGCGAACAATTTGCATATTACGAGCTGGACGATGGTCTGATGCCGGTGGCAAAAAAAATGCCGCAACGTCTCCAGCCTTCAATCCAACGTATTGAAGAAAATTGTGAACCGGCACTAACTTCGATCAATTTTATGGGTGGAGCTGGTGGTTCGCTCCGAGCTGGCGTAACAGAAAATCCGGTCATGTTAACACGGTCAGTTAAGGATGCGTTGACCCGAGTAACTTGTGGCGGGGCGCCTGCCTATATTTGGCCCGGTGGCGGCATTACGGTGATGGTGGATGTTACCAATCTTCCAGAAAATGCCTTTGGCTACGTACCCACCCCGGCGTTAGTTGCCCCGATTGAATTTACCCTTCGGAAAAGTGATTACATGGCACTGGGTGGGCATCTCGATCATGTGATGTCGATTGATGATGTGTTGGCTGGCAAAATCGGTCCGCAAAATGATCACAAGCTTGCAGGTAAGAAGCGCGTTGTACAGCGACCGCAAAATCCATGGCCAACCGGGCGGTAGGGTATGCTGCAGGTCAAAAGCAAAACAGATATACTTGCTTCAAATATGGCCAATTTGCCATTGGTGGCGGGTGTGCCTTTGCAAATGCCAGGGGGAGCTGTGGCAAATTGGCTTGATCAGCGGTTGCATTTACAGCACGGGCCGATTGATCTGATTATCAGTGCTGATGGCGCAACAGATGTCGTGATGAATGCTTTTGCACGGGCAGCTGTTGCCTTTGACGGTCTTCTTGCGGCCCTCGTTGAGGAATTGCCAATATTGCGTGCGCCGGCAAATGCGCTCCCGCCACCAAATTTAGAAGGTTTGGTTGCAAAACGCATGGATGAGGCTATTCGTCCACATTTGCACCGTTATGAAAGCGGTGATTTTATCACCCCAATGGTAGCAGTTGCTGGCAGCGTAGCCGATTATATTCTGTATACCATGGGTGGTGGGCTCGATCGTGCTATTGTAAATAATGGTGGAGATATTGCGCTCCACCTAAGCAAGGGAGCCTTTTTCGATATCGGTATTGCTGATGATCGGGATGTGTATTTTAGTGGCTTTGCCAAAAAAGCGAGCGTAAAACTTGGAGGCAATATGCCACTAAAAGGCCAAATCAGGCTTGGCCATGAAGATAAAATCGGCGGTGTCGCCACGAGCGGGTGGCGCGGTCGCAGCCATTCACTTGGCATTGCGGACTCGGTGACTGTGTTAGCAAAGACTGCAGCAGATGCAGACGTGGCTGCTACATTGATTGCCAACGCAATTTCCGTATCTTCACCAGCTATATTGCGCCAGCCGGCTAATGAGCTTGCTCCCGATAGTGATTTGCAAGACCGGCTGGTGACAGTTGCGGTTGGCTTTCTAACCGATGATGAGATTTATCGGGCATTGGCTGCAGGTTCCAGTCTTGCTAACGCGATGTATGAGGAAGGGCAAATTGCTGCGGTATATGCCCGTCTTCAAGGACGCAGTTTTATGGTTGGCCGGCAATAGCTGATGCGATAAAACGATCATCTAAGTTATCGATTAACTGAGTGAATCATGGTTAATCCCTTTAAAAAAATAAATGAACATAGAAAAATTGTAAAAAGCTGCTTGGTTGGAGCATGCATATCGGTCAGTTTGAACACGAATAAAACCTTTTTCTATTTTTACGGTGCCATAGGCGAAAATGACGGATTTGATTGTTTTTGATAAGGACGGCGTAATCCTTGATTTAGAGGCAACGTGGCTGCCGGTCGCGCGCGCGGTTGCCCAATATACGGCAAGTTGTATTCCCAATGATTGGGATGGTAATGTTGGCGCCCCGGATTTGTTGGCTGCAATTGGGGTAAATGATAAAACCGGCCACATTAATTCTCGAGGTATTTTTGCCGCTGGCTCTTTTGCTGATATTCGGGCCTGCTGGCAAAAGATGCTCCCAAGCCATATGATCTCACTGGATGATGACGAGCGCTATCAATATGATGTTAAAGAGTTGGTAAACCGTCATGGACGAAATCAGACTGTGCCAAAGGGGGATGTTGAAACGCCCCTTCGCCAGCTTTACGCCAAGGGTTATGCGCTTGCCATTTTGACTAATGATAATGAGGAAAGCGCTAAAAAAAACATGCGGGATATTGGTGTTCTTGATCTCTTTCGAGTGGTAGTTGGTGCCGATAGTGGGTTTGGATCAAAGCCAGACCCTAATGGGTTTTTGCATTGTTGTAAGGTCACTGGCGTCGCTCCTGCGGCAAGTGTTATGGTGGGTGATACAATGGCGGATTACGGTGTTGCACTTGCGGCAAATGCGGGTGATTTTATCTGTGTTGCTGATAGTGCAAAAGATCGGCCTCATGAAAACATAGACCAAAAAAAGGTCATAAGTAGGATTGATCAACTGCCAGCATTAATGGAGCGGCACATGGCTGGATTACCGTGATTGGACCAAGTGTCAAAACAGAGGACATAAGGCGAAGGACAGGCTCATTATGTCAGATCCTATAATTATTATCGGAGCCAGCCATGCTGGGGTTTCTTGCGCAGAAAAGCTGCGAGCAAATGGCTTTTCCGGTCAGATTCAGCTTATTGACCGGCTTTCTGGAGTTCCATTTGAGCGTCCTCCATTGTCAAAAGGATTTTTGCAGGCTGACGGGAGCGACGACGAAAAATTTCTATTGCGACGGAGTGATTGGTTTACCTCACATGAGATTACCTTGATTGATGGTAGGGAGGTAACTGCTATAGATCGAGAGTCGAAACAGTTGCAACTAGATGATGGACAATGCTGCAGATATGATAAGTTGGTACTGGCTACCGGTGCTTTTCCACGTCAGCTTGATGATGCTAACAATCTTCAAAATGTGTTTGTCCTCCGCCATGCTAGAAATGCCTATGAGCTGCGCTCTGCTATGAAAGGCCGAAAAAGTGCGATCGTTATTGGGGGTGGATATATCGGGCTTGAGGTTGCCGCCAGTCTAACCAAGGCTGGTATACATGTTGATGTAATTGAAATGACGGAACGCCTTCTAGCAAGGGTGGCAAGTCCAAACATATCAGCTTTTTTTGCTAACCTTCATGAAATTAATGATGTTGGGATTTATACTGGGGTGATCAATCAGGAAATCTTGCAAAAAGATGGTCTGTTCTCGGGTATCCGGATAAATAATGACAGAACCATTCACGCTGAATTGCTGTTGTTAGGGATAGGCGTTTTGCCAGAATTGGGTAATGCCAAAGATGCTGGTCTTACTACCGGTGACGGTATTATTGTGGATGGGATGATGCAGAGTTCGGATGCAGATATTTATGCAATTGGCGATGTGGCACTTGTAGATGGAGCCATGTCTCGAATTGAGTCGGTTGACAACGCGCAAAATACAGCAGCACGGGCGGCGGCGGCGATTTGTGGTTCCAGCCAGCCACCAAAAGCGGCACCATGGTTTTGGTCTGAGCAGTTTGATGTGCGATTGCAGTCAGCTGGAATTGTTCCGCAAGAAGCTGCTGCTGTGCAATATGTGGTGAGGCGCGGCAAGCGCGAGGGAGGCCTATCGGTTTGGAGCTATGATGTTTTTGGAAAGCTTGCAGCGATTGAAGCAGTGGGCGATCCTGCGGCCTACATGCTAGGTAAAAAATGCCTTGATTTAGGCCTGTCGCCACCTCCCTCAGATATTGGCAATGCTGATTTTGACTTAAAGGGTTTTGTCGCAAGTGGAGCGGCGTAATGGTGTGTCAAGATACGATCCAAAGGAATGAGTTGGCACATATTGATATGCGAAGTGATACCGTAACCCAGCCAACAAGGGCAATGCGGGACGCCATGGCAAATGCTGAAGTTGGTGATGATGTGTATGGGGATGACCCTACGGTGAACGCATTGCAAGAGCGGGCTGCTCAATTGCTTGGAAAGGAAGCTGGCCTATTCGTTGCCAGTGGAACCCAGTCCAACCTTGTGGCGTTACTGTCGCATTGTCAGCGCGGTGATGAATTATTGGTTGGTGACTGTTTTCACATCCACCGATATGAAGCCGGCGGTGTTTCAGTCCTTGGCGGTGTGATGATGGGTGCGCTTGCAACTGACCACCGCGGCGCAATGCGAACATCAGATATTACCGCTGCGATCAAGCCAGATGATTTGCATTGTCCGATCAGCCGTCTCCTGTGTCTTGAAAACACAGTATATGGACACGTGCACGACGCTGAGCATATCAACGCTCTAGCTACAGCCGCAAAGGCTCGAGAGTTGTTTGTTCATCTGGATGGAGCGCGCCTTATGAATGCTGCCGTCAAGCTGGGCGTGCCAGCACGCCTTATAGTTAACGCCGTTGATAGCGTGTCACTCTGTCTTTCCAAGGGACTTGGGACGCCAGCAGGATCAGTGTTGGTTGGGTCTGAGGCGTTCATTGAGCGGGCGCGCCGTATGCGAAAACTTGTTGGGGGTGGGATGCGCCAAGTGGGTATTTTAGCTGCGGCAGGGCTTTATGCGCTGGATCATCATATTGAGCGTCTCGCCGTAGATCACACCAACGCATTAAGACTCGCGGATCAATTAAATCGTATTGACAAGGTGGAGGTAAAAGAAGATCTGGTGGAAACCAATATGGTGTTTATGAAGCTCCCGGATGGATCAGCAAAGCCTTTACGTAAATATCTTGCTGAAAGAGGTATCTTGTTGGGTGGCGGTGAGCCTACCATTCGCCTCGTAACCCATCTTGATATTGATGTTGATGCGGTTGATAAATTGGCGATCGAAATTAGAAATTTCTTTGGATAAGGCGATTTTAGGCAAGAAATAGGTGATAGTTGGCGAAATGAGAATACTCGTGAGTAACCCTTATGGCAATATTTGGCGGAATCAATCAGGCTCTTTGTTAGTCGTTGGGAATTGTAATGAGTATTCAACTGTCATTCGGTGCAAGAGTTCGTAAAAGCCCTTTTTTTGAAGCGAGCGTTGAGTCAGGTCTTGCGGCTGCCAGTGTTTATAATCACATGTATATGCCAACAAGTTACGGTGATCCGGATGCTGAGTATGATCGATTAATCAATGGAGTTGCCGTTTGGGATGTAGCTGTTGAGAGACAGGTGGCTGTAAAAGGACCGGATGCAATTAAGCTTGCCAAATACTTGACACCTAGAAATCTTGATGGGCTTGCAATCGGTCAAGGCAAATATGTTCCAATCTGTAAGCATGATGGATCAATCATAAATGATCCAGTTTTATTGCAAATCGCAGACAACGAGGTCTGGTTCTCAATTGCGGATAGTGATTTATATCTATGGGTGTCTGCGATTGCTGGCGCGCTTGGCATGGACGTGGAAGTGTTTGAGCCAGATGTTTCGCCGCTGGCTGTGCAGGGACCAAAGGCAACGAGCGTTGTCTCAAATTTATTTGGCGAATGGGTCAAAGAACTAAAATATTTTGAGTTTTGTGAGGCAAGCCTTGATGGCATTCCGCTGATTGTGTCTAAGTCTGGTTGGTCAAAGCAAGGAGGCTACGAGTTATACCTCCGTGACGGAACCCGTGGATATGATCTTTGGAAGCGTGTTTTTGAAGCTGGCAAAGATGATGATATTGGCCCTGGAACTCCAAATTACATTGAAAGGCTAGAGAGCGGTCTAATCTCTTTTGGTGCTGATACCGATGCTAAAACTAATCCTTTTGAACTTGGTATGGATAGATTTGTCGACTTAAATCAAGAAAATGATTTTGTCGGGAAGGATGCATTAATCCATCTCAAAGGAAATGGTATTGATAGAAAATTTACGGGTTTTTTTCTTGATGGTCCGCGTCAAAGCAAACCAAATGAACATAGACTAAGACTTTTACAAAGCGGGAACGTCGTGGGTTATGTTAGTGCGTGTGGTTATTCGCCTCGGTTCGGAAAAAATATTGGTGTGGGCATGATCTCCCTCGAAGCTTTGAGATCAAGAGATCCAATTAGTATGCAGGACACAGAGAAGATACGTCACGTTGAGGCTGTCTCATTGCCCTTTAATTGGGGAGGCCAGATAACGTCTCGGACAGCACTTTAGTTTACAGGACTTTTTATTGGCCTGTGCAAATTAAGTAATTATTTTTGAAATATTTTTGTTAAGAATCTTATAAAAAAGGCCGCCCCGGATGCTTGGGCGGCCTAACCGTATTCAGTCCATGCGCAACATGGCTAAAGTACGATTCACTACATTGAATGCAATGAGATCTCACTCAACAACAGCCAGACCCACAGCTGCCATTTTACCGTTACGCTGTTCTTCCAGGTCGTAGGTCACTTTCTGGCCCTCATTCAAACCATTGAGGCCCGAATTTTGTACGGCAGTGATATGAACGAACACGTCGCTACCTTCTTCGTCTGGATTGATAAAACCGTACCCTTTTTGAGTGTTAAACCACTTCACAGTACCCTGTGCCATATTGTCTAGTCTCCAACTGCAGCCCCGATTTGCCGGTCATCAAGACCCATCATTTCTGAACGCGGCTTCTGCGAGACGTCAAACATTGATTCGAGAATGATCTCACAAAGCTCTTCCGGCTAGATAGATATGGTAACAGCAGTTTATAAAGTCAAACATTAAATGATACCGGGGGCTTACTAATCTGGAACTTCAGATGTATTGTTTTGCGCATAGTTGTTCCACACAGCGGCATTGGCCGGTGATAAATACCACGAAATACAATAGACGACGAGAAGGCTTAACGAGATTTGATGGACAATGAAAAACTCCAGTCAAAACAGGGTTTTTGGAATTTACTGTTCGCTAAGTGCAGGAATTTTATGGGGAATTGTTCCTGTTTATATTTATATTATTGATGTTGAAGATCCCTACGAGGTCGTTGCTCATCGGTCGATATGGTCGGCCGCGTTGCTCTTTTTGATATGTTGGATTGGAGGCCAACTCGGTAGCATATGTGCATTGGTAAAAACGCAGGGTAACTTTTACAAATTTTTTTTGACAGCTGGCCTTTTGTTGCTTAATTGGGGGATTTACGTCTACTCAGTTCAGACCGCACAGGTCGTAGCCGCGGCGTTTGGTTATTTTATTTATCCATTATGTACGGTTATGTTGAGCATTATTTTTCTGAGGGAGACACTTGACTGGTGGGCTGGCGTAGCTATTGGACTTGTTTGTTTCGGTGTTATAGCCAAGGCGATGATGCTTATGGAAATTCCATGGGTATCGCTAGCACTAGCTGGCACCTTTTCTCTATACGCAGTCTTGCGTAAAGGGATTGGTTTTGAACCGATACAGGGATTATTTGTGGAAACAATGCTGGTGCTGCCATTTGCTCTTACCTTTCTGATTTGGATGGCAATGGATGGGCAAGTTCTGTTCTTTGGTGGGGGAGTAACAAATGTATTTCTTGCAATTTTTGCAGGCGTAATAACTGTTGTACCACTAATCTTTTTTCACAAGGGTAATCGATTGCTGAGTTTGACAATGGCAAGTCTACTGTTTTACAGCAACCCAACAGCGCAGCTTTTGCTTGGAGTCGTTGCTTTTTCTGAGCAATTTTTGGTCACTGACCTAATTTCCTTCGGCCTCATATGGATTGGTATTGCTGTCTATTTCATGACTAGGCGACGCGTTGCTCGTCAAATGAATACTGGTTCCTAAAAAACAGTGTTGAAAAATAGGCGTGATGACTGAGAACGATCAAAGCACACTATCAAGGGTGGGTAATTACACCCAATTCCTTGATTTTATGTGTTGTAAGTCTCGATGACACTTCGCATTTGTGATGTGCAAGCGCCACAATCGTTTGGGGATTAATTGACCAATTTTGCTGAGATAATCTGATCAGGGTCAGTAGGCGGTTCGCCGATGGCAAGTTTTTCAACGACTTCCATGCCGTTTTCAACTTGGCCCCAGACGGTATATTGCCCAGTTAGATGCCCGCAGCCGTCGAAACAGATAAAAAATTGGCTGTCGGCGCTATTTGGGCTCATAGCGCGGGCCATACCAACGGTCCCCTCGCGATATTCATAGTCGCTAAATTCTGCGTCCAGATTTTTTCCTGATCCACCCATGCCAGTCCCTGTTGGATCACCAGTTTGTGCCATAAAGCCAGGAATAACACGGTGAAAGACAATCCCGTCATAAAAGCCTGATTCTGCAAGCTCAATAATGCGTGCCACATGGTTTGGGGCCACATCGGGCAATAATTTGATTTCGACTTGCCCTTGAGACGTCTCAAGAAGCAACGTCTTGCCTGTCGCGGCAACACTCGTTTCACTCATAATTAAAAATCCAACTCCTAAACAACGTAATAGAAAAGACCTCATCACAAAATCCCTTTAAAAAGAACCGGCTTCGATAAAACAACGCACTTAGTTGTTGGTCCGCCAAGATTCTAGCTACGACGGTAATGGAACTAAGGCATCGTGACGCTCCACGTGCCATTAGAAAAGTAATCAAGTGGCCAGCAACATCTGTCTTGGTGCCGGTACTGAGCACAATTAGATTTATTTCATGTTTTTCGTCAATCAAGCTCAGCAACTCTTCACTGATCTGATATAAACTGACATACGGTATTGGTGTGCCATTAGTCAACTCTTTCACTTGTCCATTGGGGCGGTTTGTTTGCCCCAAATTGACTTTCTGCATTCCCCTTTGGTCTTTGGCCAAGTCTTGCTAGGTTAGTTTGATGAAACATTTAGATTTGCCACAAATCAATTTTGATCGTTTACGTCTCGTAGACGAACAGCAGTTTGATATCCGCATTGCCACTGACGGCCGTTGGTTTCATGAAGGTAATGAAATTCGTCGGATTGAAATTGTAAGACTGTTCGCATCGGTCTTAATGCGAGACAAGACCGGTGACTATTGGCTGGTTACTCCGGTTGAAAAAGGCCGAATCATCGTCGATGATGCACCCTTCATCGTATGCGAGATGTTGGTTGCATCAGGCGCCGACTCTCAATCAAACGAAATTCGTTTCCGTACCAATCTTGATGAGAATATAGCCCTTGACGCTGCACATCCTATATTGTTAAGCCCTGGCGACGACTCCCAGGATTTTCGACCATACGTAGAAGTGCGCAATGGGCTGGTGGCAAAATTATCGCGTCCTGTCTACTATGAGCTTGCCAAGCATGTTGAAAAGGGACCGGATGGCCGACTTGGGGTTTGGAGCCACAAGCAGTTTTTTGCGCTTGAGTTATAATGTCCAAAATTTCTGGTAACTCAAATTATTTTCTGTCGGATCTAGGGAAGCTCAATCACGTTGAATTACAGAAACGTCTTGGTTGTCGCCTTAATCCATTGCCCAATTTGCTTGACACTAGCCATCGCGAGCTCACGATGCCACCGCTTGAAAAAGCAACGTCCTATCGCCCAGCTGCTATTCTTGTACCATTGCTGCGCTTGCAATTCGATTGGCATATCCTAATGACAAAGAGAGCCGCCCATCTTGTGCACCATGCCGGACAGGTTAGCTTCCCGGGTGGCAAGATGGAACCTTTTGATGCCAGTCCAGTCGAAGCGGCTTTGCGTGAGGCCTTCGAGGAAGTTCGGTTGAAACCTTGTCTGGTTCAAGTGGTAGGGTTGCTTGATAGGGTGCTTAGTCCGGCGGGATTTCTCGTTCAACCCGTTGTCGGTATCGTTCGCGGTGAAAATGCCCTAGATAGCCTTGTTTCTGACCCAGCTGAAGTGGAGTCGATTTTCACGCTTCCCCTTAAGCACCTCGCTGATCCTAATAATTTTCGTTTGGTGCAGCGCAGAACCGATGGTAGGCGCAATGATTATTGGGTTGTTGAACATGATAAGCACCTCATTTGGGGATTATCTGCACGGGTGCTGAATGATCTTCGCCGACGCGTTAAAAAGGCGGTTTGACCTGAGGTATAATTGTCCCCATATAACAAAGTGTTAAAAGAGCTGGTGGCTTCAGTGGCAATTGATGTTGTATATGAAATGTATCAACGACGGAGTAGGTAAAAAATGCGCGCTTTATTGGTGATATTGTCAGCCCTTGGGGCTGCGTTTCTGGTAATGAGTTTTGTTAGAGGCTGGCAAATAAGAAAGGCGGTTAAAAGCGGCTCGCCAGCTGAGGCGGTCGATAATAATTATATTCTGGGTGCATTTGTTGGTTTGGTGGTTTTTGCGATTGGTGCGTTTTGGCTAGAGTTAGACAGTGCGGCACCAAATACAACGTATGTACCAGCAAAAATTAAGAATGGTACAATCATCGAGGGTGGATTTGAGCAACGAGTTGACTGACCTCCGAGATAGCACTCTGCCGGAATGGGCTTGCCGCCCACTTGTGAAGCAGATTTTTTCTGCGGCCAAAATGCTGGGTGGAGAGGCACGAATTGTTGGAGGCGCAGTTCGTGATTGGATTACTGGTCATCCAATTGGTGATATTGATATGGCGGTTAATCTGCCGATCGAAACTTTGGCAAGCTACTTTTCAAGTAGTGATGTACGTGTTGTTGAAACTGGTTTGCAGCACGGTACAATTACACTTTGTTGTGCTGATGATTCGATTGAGTTGACGCAAACGCGGGTCGATATTGAAACCGATGGAAGGCATGCGGTAGTTGCATATGATAGTGACTGGTCGAGTGACGCGGCAAGGCGAGATTTTACCATAAATGCTATTTATCTGGATGCGGATGGTGTGATCTTTGACCCGTTGGGCGGACAATCGGATCTGCAGGCAGGCAGATTACAGTTTGTCGGTGACGCTGTACAGCGCATGAAAGAAGACTCCCTGCGCATTATACGCTATTGCCGTTTTCTACCTCGCTTTGAAAAAGCAGGTGCAAATACTGAAATGGTTAATTTGCTGCGAGATAATGCGCCGCTTTGCGCTGACTTATCGGGAGAGCGCATCGCTCAGGAATTGCGCCAGATTATGGTTGGGAACGAAGTTGCTGTTGTGGTGGAACTCATGAGAAGTGCGCAAATTGACTGTTTCACCCTTGGCATTAAGTTCAATCTTTTGCCGCTTGGCATTGATAAAAATTTTGACGAAGTGCTGGCGCAATTGGGTTGGCTTACTGGCCTCGCAACGATCATGCCGGTTGGGTCTGCCAAACGTCTTGCAAAACGGCTGAGGCTGAGCCGGGTTGAAGGTCGCTGCCTTGCCCGTCTTGACGTTGGCGTCAATGATGATGAGCTGGCGAAATTGAACGGGCCCAAATGGCAGCAGGGGGCGTATTATCTCGGTGATTGGGCATCTATGCTTTATGCCGTGCAATCATGGCGGAATCTAACAGTTATAGATAGGCGGCGGTGTGATGAGCTGGCAGCCTGGATGCCGCCAAAAATACCAATTTGTGGGACAGACTTATTGTCGCACGGCGTTGACAATGGCCGGGCGATCGGTCACATGTTGAGGAGAGCGGAAGAGCGGTGGGTTGAGTCAGATTTTACGCTGAAAAAAGCTGCGCTGCTCGAATGGTTATTTGGGAGTTAGGTCGAAGCCATGATGTCCAGGACGGCAAGCCAAACCGAACCATCGTTGGCGCAAAAAAAGCGAAAAACAGAGGATTGGTTTCGCACTCTCCGTGACCAGATTTGTACCGTTTTTGAAGAGGTTGAGGACTCAGTGAACTCAACTGATGATCCTGCCGTCCGGTTTACGCGTAAATCGTGGCTGCGCGATGGCGGTGGTGGGGGCGAGATGAGCCTCATGCATGGGCGAGTGTTTGAAAAGGTAGGGGTGAATATCTCAACCGTGCATGGCGTATTCTCCGATGAATTTAAAGCCCAAATTTTTGGGGCTGAAAATGACGGTCAGTTCTGGGCCTCGGGTATCTCGCTGGTGGCGCACATGCGTAACCCGCACGTGCCAGCGGCCCATCTCAACACACGGTTTATCGTTACTTCGAAAAGCTGGTTTGGCGGCGGTGGTGATTTGACTCCGCTATTGCCCGATGAAACGGCTGGTGGGGCTTTTCACAAGGCAATGAAAGCAGCATGTGACAAACATGACCGACATTATTATCCAAAATACAAGAAATGGTGTGATGAATATTTTTATTTACCACATCGTAACGAGCCACGTGGAGCCGGCGGTATTTTCTTTGATAATCTTGACAGTGGTGATTGGGATGACGATTTCACCTTTACTCGCGGTGTGGGCACAGCATTCAGGGATGTCTATGTTGATATTGTGAGACAGCGGATGGGCTTGCCATGGACTGAGGAAGACCGTCATGCGCAACTAGTGCGTCGTGGCCGCTATGTCGAATTTAATCTTTTACATGACCGTGGCACGCTATTCGGCTTGAAAACGGGTGGAAATATTGAGGCAATTTTAATGAGTTTGCCACCCGAAGTTCGTTGGCCATAACTGTTTTGTTGCTGGAAATCTGCGAGAAGTGTTGAAATTGATAAAAATATGCCGGAAAACTACAAAAATAGGGTAGGAAAACAGTGTCTGAACATGCTAGGAACCTCACAGTTGATATTAGCTGTTGGCACATTTGACCATAGTGGGAAGAACCCCGCATAGCATCGCAATCCTTGTGCGCACAGCTTTGTTGAAGAGGAAAATATGGCTAAACTGGATACCAATGAAAAATCTATGCCGGAAGGTGCAGAAGAACCGGGACGTCGCGATTTCATGGTGGTGGCGACTTATGCGATGATGGGTCTTGGCGCTGCTTCGGTTGCTTGGCCGCTCATTGATCAACTGAACCCAGCAGCTGACACGCTAGCCCTTGCCAATATTGAAGTTGATATCTCGAAGATTGCAGTTGGCCAGTCAATTACCGTGAAATGGCGTGGCAAACCTGTTTTTATCCGGCACCGAACCACTGATGAAATTGCCCGAGCCAATGCAACGGATCTCATGGACTTACGAGACCCTCAGATGGACAAAGCACGGGCGGAAAAGCCTGAATATTTGGTTTTGGTTGGTGTTTGTACGCATCTCGGTTGTGTGCCGCTTGGTCAAAAAACCGGCGAGGTGAAGGGTGATTATGATGGTTGGTTCTGCCCGTGTCATGGTTCGCATTACGACACATCTGGCCGTATCCGCAAGGGGCCGGCTCCAACAAATCTTGAAGTCCCGCCATATGATTTTCTGTCCGACACAGTGATTCGTATCGGGTAAATGATTCTTTAACTAGGGGTAAATAAACAATGTCCGCAAACCAGTTCAAAAGCCCGGTAGTAAGATGGATTGATCATCGGCTTCCTGTCTTTTCAATGTTGCATCACACTGCTCATGATTATCCAACGCCAAAAAACCTGAACTATATGTGGAATTTTGGAAGTCTTGCTGGGCTCTCGCTTGCAATCATGATTGTTACTGGGATTGTTTTAGCCATGAGCTATACAGCCCATGTCGATTATGCGTTTTCATCGGTTGAGAGAATAATGCGCGATGTGAACCATGGGTGGATGATCCGTTATATCCACATGAATACAGCAAGCTTTTTCTTTATTGTTGTTTACCTTCACATGTTTAGGGGGCTTTATTATGGGTCCTATAAAGCACCACGTGAACTGCTTTGGATACTTGGAGTTGTAATATTCCTTTTAATGATGGCCACAGCGTTCATGGGGTATGTGTTGCCTTGGGGACAAATGAGTTTTTGGGGTGCCACTGTGATTACCAACCTGTTTTCCGCTATCCCTTATGTTGGTGAAAGTATTGTGACCTTGTTGTGGGGAGGATTCTCTGTTGACAACGCGACGTTGAACAGGTTCTTCTCACTACATTACTTGATGCCATTCATCATTGCTGGAGTGGTGGTGCTTCATATTGTAGCTTTGCACAGGTTTGGATCGAACAACCCAATTGGTATTGATACAAGAGGTCCACAAGACACCATATCCTTCCACCCCTACTACACAATTAAAGATGTGTTCGGTATTGCCGTATTTCTTTTGTTGCTTGCAGTTGTCGTGTTCTTTTTTCCAAATGCTATGGGTCATCCTGATAATTACATACCAGCGAATGCAATGCAGACCCCGGCGCATATCGTACCAGAATGGTATTTTCTGCCATTTTACGCAATTTTGAGAGCCGTGCCTGATAAGCTAGGGGGTGTGCTGTTGATGTTTGGCGCTATTGCCGTGCTTTTCATTTTGCCATGGCTAGACAAATCCCCAGTCCGTTCAGCGCGCTTTCGTCCATTGTTCCGCATCTTCTTTTGGATCTTTTTTGTAAACGCTATTGCGCTTGGATATCTGGGAGGAAAGCCCGCTGAGGGAATCTACGTAATACTCTCGCGGGTGGCAACCGCATGGTATTTCATACATTTTCTAATTATCTTGCCGATATTAAGTACGTTTGAGACTACTAAACCTTTACCTAAATCGATAGCAGAGCCTGTGCTTGGTGGATTTTCCTCCACCCCAAAGCAAGCTTATGCCGCCCCGCGGAGGTCTTGATGTTAAGCCGGATAGGAGCAGTGTTGTTATTTGGGGTCCTCTCAAGTCCAGCTTGGGGGGCCAGTAGCGATGTGGCTCTCAAAACTCGTGACTGGAGTTTTTCTGGTCCATTTGGAACTTTTGACAAAGCTGCGATGCAACGAGGCTTTCAGGTATATAACGAGGTATGCGCGGGTTGTCATTCCATGAAGCTAATTGCTTTTCGTAACTTTGCAGATTTGGGATATAGCGCAGCTGAAATCAAAGCGTTGGCCGCGCAATATGAGGTGCAAGACGGACCAAACGATGATGGTGAAATGTTTATGCGTCCTGCGATCCCAGCGGACCGAATGCCATCTCCTTATGCAAATGATAACGCCGCTAGAGCGGGAAACAACGGAGCGTTACCACCAGACTTATCACTGATCGCCAAGGCACGTCCCAACGGTCCAAACTATTTGTACAGCCTACTCTCCAGTTACGGTGATGCCCCAAACGGCAAAGAGGTGCCGGATGGTATGTATTACAATACTGCGTATCCTGGACACCTAATTGCAATGCCACAACCATTATACGGAGATGATGTTGAGTTCAGTGATGGAGCACCAACTTCGATAGAGGCTTTATCGGCAGATCTTACCCAGTTCCTCATGTGGGCTGCCGAGCCAAAGATGGAGGTGCGTAAACGAATTGGTGTCGCGGCTGTGTTTTTCCTGAGTATTTTTGTGATCTTCTCCTATCTCGCAAAACGCCGCATTTGGGCGGATGTTCATTGAGCGCCTCCATAAAGTAAACGCTTGAAAGGCCCGCCATTAGGCGGGTCTCTTTGTCTGCATTCAAAATAAAAATGATAAGAGAGGCTTATAGAAGCAAAATTAGACGCAGCTTAACTAGTGCAACCAATTTTTTACTGATGATGACTAGTCCGGTGATTAAAGGTCCTTTCAAGTAGCTTTAAATGGTTGTTGGATGTTTGGGTGGGCCACATGGCCTCTAAACATTGAAACGAAAGTGAAACACATCGCCGTCAACTACTTTATAGTCGCTACCTTCGATACGTAATTTTCCAGCTTCTTTGGCGCCAATTTCGCCCTTAAAGGTGATATAATCATGGTAAGCGATGGTTTCAGCCCTAATGAAACCGCGCTGGAAGTCGGTGTGGATAACGCCTGCGGCCTCTGGTGCGCTGGAGCCGGCGGCAACCGTCCACGCACGGGCTTCCTTTGGACCGGCAGTGAAAAAGGTTACAAGATCGAGCAAGCTGTAACCCGCGCGAATGAGACGTGCCAATCCAGGCTCCTCAAGTCCCAACTCAGAAAGAAATCCAATTTTATCAGTCTCTTCCAACTGAGCAATTTCAGACTCGATAGCTGCCGACACGATAACGTAAGCAGCGCCTTCTGCAACGGCTTTATCAGCAATTAG
>QCPZ01000005.1 GCA_003212345.1 SAR116 cluster bacterium AG-447-A06 | reverse complement strand
GTATATGCTGAGCTTGGCCGCGACACTGTCAATGTTAAAATCAATCATGCTTTGTCGCAGTTTCTTATGCATTTTGGGCTGCTTTTCCAATTCGTGCTGTGATGCTGCCCGATGCGGAAATTTGGTATCTTTATATATTGATAAAAAATCTCCAGTGGGATCGTAAGGTGGGTGTGGCCCGGGAAAACCAATTTGTAGGAAGAAGGGGCTCTCAGCCTTTCGGTCGTTCAGCCACCAGCTTGCCGTGTTGCCAACAAAATTATCAGGATGCATGTCATCATCGATTTCCCATGTGAAGCACCCTAAATTTTTGAGGAAAGCATCACGATTGTCTCTGACCCGTGTGTATCGTGATGGCTTTTCAAGCCTTCGTACTTTTAGTGCTTTATCCCATTCATCATAAATCGCGCGTTCATGATCTTCTAGGAAAAGTGGGCGATCTTTATTTTCGACAAAGAAGCGTTGGTGAAACCCACCTTTTGCATCATAGGGATTGATATGCATCTTACCGATATTCACACAGTGATACCCGGCATTGGCAAGCCATTGAACCCAATTGGGCTCCCATGTCTCAAAGTTTGTGTAAACATTCGTTGTATGTGGATAACCACCTAAAAAGACGCTGGCACGTGATGAAACGCAAACAGGTGACGTGACAAAGCAATTAGTAAAGGACGTTCCCTCATTGACCAGTCGGTCTAGATGTGGGGTTTGCATCCATGGGTTACCTAAGGCCCCAATTGTGTCAGCCCTTTGTTGATCGGTCATGATCAGTACAATATTCGGTTTTTGGGTTATTGATCTGTTCCTCTTTCTGAAAATTAAAGATTGAGTGAGCTGCTTTTACTATTTGATGGGTCAGAGAGCCATTTAACAAGCACTATGTCGCACGCATGATTTCATGCCACGCTTTTAATGGATTGCCTAACCTATCTGTAATCCCAGTTCGTTGAAAATACCCCCTGTCAATCTCCACGAAGGAATCTGTGAAGAAGGTGGTGTTCTTGGACAATCCAGAAGCATGCGCCCAGAGATTGGCAATTTTGTCACAAAATAACTCTTCATCCGTTAACTTACCTGCTGGGCTCATTGGTCGGCTCTTAGCCAGAACGTGCAAATGAGCACTATTTTCCTTTTCCCACCCCTTGATTGTTTCCCAATTTAATTGATTAGCGCCAATGACATCGAATTCGCATACAACACCATCGATGATCTCCCATAGCCCGCTATCCCTCCAAATATCTGGGAAGAATTCTGTAGCATTTGATAGATCGTTTACTGAAAAGCCGTGATTGATGATATGCAGATGCCGACCTTGATCATCAGTTGTTCCAAAGCCTTTGTGTAACGGAGAAATAAGAAGTTTGGAGCCTAATTTTTTTCTCAGTAACTCTAGTGTTTTTTGAAAAGTAGCCGCACCTTCACCATCCCAAATTACTTCTAAACAATTAATGCAGTTGTTTGAGCCAAAGTCGATTTCTAGTAACTGCTGAATATTTGTGCTTAGACAATAAAATGTATACTCGAAACCGAGTGGTTCGAGGTCTATCAACCTTTGCTTTATTTTTTTTTGAAAAATGTCATTTAATGGGAGCCTAAGGCGGTTAATTCCCAGTTCGTACAAGGCTAAAAATGGATAATCATTCCTCGTTTCTTTTCGGTAAAATTCATCCAGTGCGCCGCTAGGCGGTATTTGATGGTGCGTGATCCATGGTAACCGACAATCAACACCAAATGAGGGGTTCCTGTGCTCTTTGGGGCAATGAGTAACTGGTTCATTCATATACTCTGGAAATTCACCGCCGAATGTTCGATAAAATTTCCATGAAGCTGTATTCTGACTTATGTCAATTTTTATGAATCCGAGCTTGTTTATGTCGTCTCTGCCACCTTCTAAAGGTGATTGAGCATCATACATTTCTGCATAATCTTGCCGTACAAAGGATGTGGAAGGAATGACTATAAGATTGGTGTCGCAATATTTGTTCAACCAAAAATTGTGCACGTGGCCTGAGAGAACTGCAGTTACTTTGTACTCGCTTATTTTTTTAAGAAACCAGTCACGATCTGGGTTTCCTAAATTATCATAATGGTCAAATTCATCAGGGGAATATAGAAAAGGAGGGTAGTGCAACGCCACAAAAGCGCGTCCATTTTCAATTTTTTTTAACTCTTGAACAAACCAATCTTTTTGGAGTTGGTTTTCTGCTAAATTGCTGTTGAAAAGCTCCGCATTTAACAAAATAAAACGCCAGCCTTTGTAGTAAAAGGCTTGATGATCTTTTCCAAACTGTGATTTATAAATTTCCATCCCACTGGATGAAATTTCTGCAGCAGGGACCCATTTCGAGGGTTTGTCTCCTATGTCATGGTTGCCAGGGATGCTATAATGAACACAATTTAATTGAGCGGATAGATCAAGATAACGTTTTGCTGCATTTTTATACTCTGGTGACTGCGGTAGCGGATGAACCATATCTCCGAGGTTCAGCGCAAAATCAAGCTCCAAACTATTCATCATTTTAATAGCTGCTTGATAGCGAGTGTTCGAGTAACTATTCACGTTAAATGGAGAGTCTGAAATACCATCAACTGCCGTAATGTGTGCGTCAGTAAACACTCCAAATGAAAATGAATCTGGATGTCGCATATTCCCTCCAGCATAGAAACGGTTATGACTTTTTATCAGGCTTTGCACCCTGAACATACGGAAGTCGTGCTCGCGCTTTTGTATCTGCAGCGCTATCGTTTCTTATGTATCGTTGCCCATCATTTAGTCTCACTATGTTCACATAGGTTTGGTCGCCACCGGTAGCTTGATGCACTTTTAAACGCCGCCGTTGATTCGTATATATGGTCTCGTACATTTCCTTACGGTTCCAGTCGGCCTCACAAATTGACGCGAGTTGGGCAGCGCTCTCAGCGTAGTCCGGATCTGCTATTAAATTCTTACGTTCATGAGGGTCCGTTTTTAAGTCAAATAGTAAGGACTCCTCTCCCTCAAGGTCCATATATTTAAGATTTTCTTTTTTTACCATTCGGCTTGGACCTGTTGAGCCGTCGGCTGCAAATTCTGAGATAGCTATGTCATTCAGGCTTGAGGTGTCATTGTGCAACGCATTGACCAGGGAATTGCCATCAATTGAATCAACATATTCAACAAATGGCTTATCATTTGCCAAATCTAGGAGTGTTGGCATAATATCGATTAAAGAACAATTCTCAGTTACGCGTGATGGTGACCAACGACTTGGGGCATGAAATATAAGGGGAACGTGCGCAGCCCATTCAAAAAAATGCTGTTTATACCACATCCCACGCTCTCCCATCATTTCACCGTGATCCGCAGCAAAAATAATAACAGTGTCGTCAGCCATACCACAGTTTGTCAAAGCGTCACGAAGTGCACCAATCTTTCTGTCGATGTAGGATATCATGCCATAATAGGCATGTTTGGCATTTCTCCGATGCTCATCTGTCACAGTGAACTCATGCCTTCCCTGGCAATAGTGAAGGTTCCGACTCAAGTGATCCATCGCTTCGACGGCTATTGGGGGCACCGTTGGCAAAGGAATATCTTCGTGTTTATATAGGTCCCAGAACTCATCTGAAATCACAAATGGAGAGTGTGGGTGAGTGAAGGATACCGTAAGCATCCAAGGTTGGTCTGTTTTTTGGCGTGCAAGGTCATAGATTGCTTGAGTGCCATTGTAGGCAACTTCATCATCGTAATCCATTTGCAGAGTGCGTATACATGATCCGCTCTCAATGACTGGAGCCATTGTCAAATTAGTTGGCCTAAATTCTCTTCCTTTGGACCAATCGACGGTCCAAGCGAAGTTAGCAGGGTAAATTTCAGTTGTGTGCCTCGTGTGATAGCCATGGTATTGGTCAGGACCGACAAAATGCATCTTGCCGCTCAATTCTACCCTGTAATTGAGATCTCGAAGATAGTGCGCAAAAGTTGGGATAGACGCCATAAATTCAGAAGCATTATCATGCATGCCAATGGAAAATGGTAGCCTTCCCGCATGCATGGATGCTCTCGATGGACCGCATATTGGAAAATTGCAATAGGCATTTTCAAAAACAACGCCCTCCTCTGCCAATGCATTAATCGCAGGAGATATTACATTTTTGTCACCGTAGGGAGCCAGTGCGGGGGCAGCCAATTGATCCGCCATTATAAAAAGGAAATTTGGTTTTTTCATCTACTTGATCTCGCTATTTATTTAAATCTTTAGCCTGATAAATGCTTCTGGCGGCGCTTCGTTTTTAATCATGAGCTTCTTCAGTAGTAAAGTCATCCTACTTTCAATCTTTTGATCTCGGAAAGGGTAGTTTTGCTCTGGGTCTTCCTCTAAATTATAAAGCACGGTTTGAGTGTCCTCGTAACCGCCGCCTTGACCAAGATGACCGACTGGTTGTCCTTTGGCGTTGCGACGTGCTGGGATTTTTAGTAAGCGTGCGCCCTTTGAAAATGAAAAGTTGTCAACCAGCACCGTCTCTGACAAAACATCAACGTCGTACAGCGATTTTTGTCGCATAGGCATCAATGTATAGTCGAACAGATCTGTTTTTGTCATGTCATCGGGATACTTAAAATAGGTGTATTTTCCGTCTGTAACATTAGTACCGGCACCAAACATTCCGTACATTAAAGCCTCACGAATTTTTTTGTTTTTAGCGAGTACGGGGACAAGGGATTTTCCTTCAACTAAAGAGGAAGGTTTTTCACCAAACATCTCTAAAATGGTTGGCATAAGATCAGTTGTTTGCGTCAGTGTTTTTTGACGTGACCCAGAGAGGTTAGCAAAATGTGGGTGGTAAAAAATTAGCGGAATATTAGCTATTTCATTAAAGAAAGGCATTCGGTTTTTGCCCCACCACTCGTGCTCCTCTAGCATGAAACCGTGATCGGTTGTGAGAAGAAGTGCTGTGTCTTTCCAAAGGTCATGTTCATCAAAATACGCGATTAACTTTCCAAAATATTCATCACACATGCTTACCAAAGCCGCATAATTAGCTTTCATTTCAGCGGTCAAAATGTCATCTGCATCCGCGCGTTTATAACGAGGCCAATCAAAAATTGGTCCCTTGTACCCAGTCTTGTAACGTTCTTTAAAACGTTCCGGAGCGGTGAAAGGCTCGTGAGGATCAAAACATTCTAAGTGCAAAAGCCAATTATCCTGATTACGATTTTCGTCTAGAAAGCTGAAAGCGGATTCAAAGGATTTTGGGCAACAATACTCATGCTCTTCTTTGTAGGCCTCACGATTTATCATTCCCTGTAATCGGCCGTCGGAATATGGATCTTTATTGTGAGTTGGATGCTGGATGGGATGATATTTTTCTTTTAATCGATCAAGTGGTGGTTGCACCATTGCTTTCCATTTATCCCATTCCTGACCTCGAATGAAATCCCAGGTAGTGTATCGGTTGTGATAAGTGGAACCACCGTCTTCAAAGTAGTGATAATGATCAGTGATCAGATGTGTGTGGGTTCCTGATTTTCTCAATATTTCTGAAAATGAATCGTCAAAAGGCTCCAGGGGTCCCCAGCTGCGGTGTAAAAAATTTAAGCGGCCAGTGTGTAAATCACGACGAGCAGGCATGCATGGTAAGCTACCTACGTAATGATTTTCGAAAGTGACAGCACGCTTTGAAAAGTCGTCAAAATTTGGTGTTCTAATATGGCTGCCACCATAGCAACCCATCGCTTTTTTTACTAAAGAGTCAAATAGCACAAACACCATTTTCATTTTTTTATTCCTTCAATTTCTTCACGGATAACGAGGCATTTTTGCGTTCTTGCGGCATATAAGAGCCACCCCAAAATTAGAAAACTATTGACACTTAGGCAATATAAGAAAAAACTAAAACGATGTTTTATCATGAAAAACAATGACGTTGGGTAGGGGGGGATTTTGATCAACACGCGAACTAAAAGTATCATCGCTTCTTTTGCTGGCTGGTGCTCGATGTTTTTTCTGATTGCATTCTTTACTAACATAGCAATAGGCAAATATCTGCATTTGAAAAAACTAAGCATTGTTGCACCTATAAACGGTGTAAATGAGTTTTTATTGTTTGGTGTAATGATAATGTTCTTTTCTGTTTGCTCATTGCTTAAAGAAAGCCTTTTGATACAAAATCAAAATGGCAAGGAGGAAAACCATGAGTAAGATTAAATCAACGGATAGCTTAGGGACTGACTCACTCGAGAGAAGGCAGTTTTTGAGAGCTTCTGCAAAATACGGTTTTACAACAGCTATAGTTGCTGCCAGTGCTGGAACCCTTATGTCTGATGAGGCGCAAGCCTTTACTGCTAAAGAAGAAAAAGAGCGCAAGGCCGCAGCAAAACATGAGATGATAATTGGCACTCAATCAACTTTGGGTTCTTCCCGTGGTATGGCTGCGATGCAGCTAGATTTCAAAGAAAACATTCAAAATATTACGAACGGAGCCATTTACGTTAATCTGGGTCACAGTAGGAAGTTTGGTGTGGGTAAAGTTCTTGCCAACAAAGTGCAAAAAGGAGTGATCCAGGCTGGCCAGCATTCAATATCTAATCTTGCTCCTTTTTGTCCACCTGTTGACTTAATTAATATCCCATATTGGAGTGCGGATAATCAAAGTTATGTCAGTTTGGTTACTTCTCAAACTTGGAGAGATACTGTTGACCCAAAACTGGCTAAAGCAGGTTTTAAGGTCCTTTGGTATCCTTCAAATGGAGCTCGGACGTTTTCTGTCCGTCGAGGTATGTCCCCAATATTAAAAGCCTCAGATCTGCAGGGGGTGAAGTTCAGAGTTCCCGGTTCACCAATGCTTCAGCAGTTTGTAAGATTGCTTGGAGCTAGTCCCACACCGGTTGCTTGGGGTGAGACCGCCTCTGCAATGAAGCAGGGAGTTGCTGACGCCATGGATGTTACCGTGACAGCACTCTGGAATGCCAAGTTCCATGATGTTCTCGCTCATATTACACTTGCGAATAGTGTCCATGGAGGCCAAGTCTATAGTTGTAATCTTGAATGGTACAATAATTTGCCAGCAAATGTCCGTGAGGCGTTAGATTATGCATCTGACGTTACCTCTCGTCAGGCATATGCAAAGATGCCGGCAGCAGAGTCGTATGCAAAAGCAGATATGATGAAATCAGGTGTGCAATTCCATAAGTTAAGTGCAGATGCACTTGCTGAGGTTATTGAGCTTGCTGGACATCAGAGGCCAGAGTATGATCAATTTAAGGTTAAGTTTGCTGGGTCTTTAGATGTGTTTGAAAAGCTGCGTGAAGCAGCTGGAACAATAAATCCACGTTATATTATTGATTCTATATAAAAAAATTAGCGCCGCCATCGGGAAAAAGCTCCAATTGGTGGCGGCGCTTGTTAATGGCTTTGGGATAACCTTATGAAATTTTTGAGATTGTTGGATGAGAATTTTGAGCGTTGGCTGATGTTTGCGCTTTATTCACACATTGTGGCCATCGTGTTTGTAGAGGTGATTCGACGGTTTGTTTTTAGTTACTCCTCCATATGGGCCGAAGAAACTGCAAGATACGCTTTTATTTATTTGGTTTGGCTTGGTGCTTCAGCGGCTATCCGGGACCGATCTCACATTAGAATAGATATCATTTTTCAATTTTTGTCTGAGAAGAAGAAAGCTTATTTTTACATAGCTGGCGAGGTCATAACTTTTGTTTTCGCGGCCCTAGCAATCTATTATTCTGCTGAGGGTGTTTTGCTTACAATGAAGTTTGAAACTTTGACCAGTGGCCTGCGGATTAGCCAAGCATGGTTTACTTTTGCAGTGCCTTTTGGCCTCTCACTATTAATGGTTAGAATTGTTCAACGCGTTTACCTAGATGTTAAAAATTTAAGAAACAACTTACCTGTTTATTCAGGTGATAAAATGTTTAGTTAGGGCCTATCGATGTACTACACCACTATTGGAGCCAATGTAGAGTGGACGTGGGGTATAACTCTACCGCTGATTGCAATTGTGGTCCTAATGGGACTTGGTATCCCCATGTGGGTCTCTATGGGTATAGGTGTATCCGCCTTACTTTATTTCACAGATGTCCTCCCACTTAGTCTTTTGGGTGAAACCCTTTTTGAAGGAATGGATGCGTTTGCGCTATTAGCCGTTCCATTGTTTATTTTAACTGGGGATGCGCTTGTTAGGACTGGCTTATCTAATAAGTTGTTATCTGTTGCGGAGGCTACGGCAGGAAGCTTTCGTTCTGGATTTGGCACTTCAACCGTCCTTGGGTGTGGATTTTTTTCTTGTATTTCAGGTTCCGATGCTGCTGGTTGTGCCTCCGTGGGAAGAATGACAATTGATCGTCTTGTGACGTCTGGTTACCCGAGAGCATACGCTGCGGCATTAGTGGCATCTGGCGCCTGTACGGGCATTCTGATTCCGCCCTCTATAGCTTATATTGTAATCGGATTAGTTTTAGGTGTTTCCACTGCAACTTTGTTTGTTGCTGCTGTAATTCCTGGGACTTTGATTCTTGTGTCTATAATGTTGACCAACGTTTTTATGAATCGTCGCCGTAATTATGAGAATGCGGGAAAGGCATTTTCGTTTGCTAGGTGGGTCGAAGCAATTTGGGATGGTCGATTTGCGCTAACAATTCCTTTTATTATTTTGGGTGGAATTTATTCTGGTATTTTTACCCCAACAGAAGCCGCGTCTGTAGCAGTGGTAACGACGTTAGCAGTTGGGTTTTATTTAAAGACAATATCTTTGTCGGATATCCCAAAAATGTTGATCAGTTCTGCTAAAGTAAATGGGGTAATTCTACCTACGGTTGCGCTCTCATTACCGTTAGCTGAAGCTTTGGGAGCGTTGAATATTCCCCAATGGATCATAGAGAATGTGCTGGCAATGACAGATAGTTATGCGATTATTGTTCTATTGATGCTCGTGCTCTTTATAATCGCTGGCTGTGTCATGGAAGCTGTCCCTAACATTGTGCTGATGGGGCCAGTGCTGTTTCCTCTTGCGCAGGAAATTGGGATGCATGACATTCACTTTTGTATTATGATGGTAACCTCATTGGGTATTGGCTTTGTTACTCCACCAATTGGATTAAATTTGTTCGTTATATCCGGTGTGACAGGTGAACCAATAATGGATGTTGCAAAACATGCGTTGCCATTCGTTTTTTCAATGATATGCGTTGCAATCCTCTTGGCATATGTTCCTGTGCTTTCGCTTGCATTTATTCAATAGAGGAAGTGGGTCATAATTAGGCTCGACCCCTCAAGAGCTGTTCTATATTTGTTATAAAACTCTAATCATCTCTATTTAAAAGAGTGAAGCGTGGGCTCCTGATGAAAATTGTTTTTGTACTCTTTGACTCGCTGAACCGCAACGCGATGGAGCCCTATGGATCTAATGTCGTGCGTACACCAAACTTTAATCGTTTTGGAGAGCGCGCAGTAACCTTCGATAATCATTATGTCGGCAGTTTACCATGCATGCCAGCGCGACGAGATCTTCATACAGGCCGAAATCATTTTTTGCATCGTAGTTGGGGGCCGTTGGAGCCGTTTGATGATTCATTCCCCGAATTGCTGAAACAAAATGGTTTCTACAGCCACCTGATTACCGATCACCATCATTATTTTGCCGATGGTGGTGCTACTTATCATCAGCGTTTTTCCTCTTGGGAACTGGTGCGTGGCCAAGCCATTGACCGTTGGAAAGCCGAGGTTAAGCCTGATTTTGATAAGTTACGGTCAGGGTACCACCCAGTTCAACATCATCGAACTAACTATATGATTAATCGTAAGTATATGAGTAATGAAGAAGACTATTGTGCCCCACAATTGTTCAAAATGGCTAATGATTTTTTGTGTAAGAACCACGGGAAGGATAGTTGGTTATTACAGCTTGAGTGTTTTGACCCGCATGAACCGTTTCACGCGCCACCTAGATTTCGAGAACTTTATCCAACAAATTATAACGGACCAATTCTGGACTGGCCAATTTATGACCGTGTCACCGAAACGCCAGAAGAAATTGCTGAACTTCGGGCTAATTATTCGGCGCTTGTTACGATGACGGATGAATATTTCGGTCGTTTGCTGGACTTCTTCGATGCGCATGATCTTTGGTCGGACACAGCTTTGATTTTAACAACTGATCATGGCTTTTTGCTGGGTGAACATGATTGGTGGGCAAAGAACCGAATGCCTGTATATGATGAAATAGCGCATATACCCCTAATGATTTATCATCCCAATTTTGCCGATGAAGGAGGAACGCGTCGTTGCTCGCTCACTCAAACGTCGGATCTTATGCCAACTATCTTGGACATTGCAGGGCAAGCCATCCCCGAGGATGTTACTGGCAGGTCCTTGATAAAAGTCCTAGCCGGAGACGCGGAAAAGCGAGACAGCCTGATCTTCGGTTATTTTGGTGCCGCAATAAATATTTGTGATGGGCGTTATAGCTATTTTCATTATCCCGTTGTAGATGCGGCAGAGCACCTATTTGAATACACGTTGATGCCAACTAGAATGACAACGCGCTTTTCAATCACTGAACTGTTGGGTGCAACACTGCATCCGTCGTTTTCTTTCACCAAAGGCGTTCCGGTTTTAAGGCTACCGCCAAAGATGGATGAAGATGGCATACCGGTTGAGGTGCAAGGCATGCCATTTGCTGATCAGCAGTCTCAACTATTCGATTTGCAAAATGACCCAAGGCAAGAAATCCCTATCGATGACCCTGTGAAAACCGAGTATATGCGCCAGCTGATTATCCAAAATATGTTAAGGCTGGACGCGCCTGCTGAAGCCTTTAGCCGTTTTGGTTTTGAAACGCCGTCAATAAAAAAATAGATTAGCAACGAAATATCTCACCAGTAACTATTGAACAGTTAGTTTCCTGCTGAGGTTGCCTATTTACAGCACGCGGTAATTTTTCAGTGGGGCAAGATCAGGCTCATATCCAAGCCCGGGCATAGGCCCAAGACTTGCCACCCCGGGAGTTGCTGTCAACATGTCACCAACCAATTCAGTGCGTAAGGGGTTTGGGTTAATATCAACCTCCAAAATTCCGTCTCCGCCAGCAGCTGCAAGCGCATGCGCCGAAGCAATCAGTCCAATACCACCGCCAAGATAATGCGGACAATAGCGTTTACCTGCAGCGATAATGCTTTTGGCAATAGGAATGGTTTTGCTAAGGCCACCCCATTTTGCGAGATCGGGTTGAATAACACTCAGAATATCTTCATTTATGACGATCGAAAACTCCTGTTCACCCTGAATGTTCTCGCCAGCTGCTATTGGCATTGGTGCGGTATGCTTCAAATTTCCCCATTCCTGTTTTGGGCGATCGGCGGCGATTGGCTCTTCCAACCAATCAAGATCAAATTCTGCCAAAGCATCAATCATGGAAAGGGCCTCATCACACTGCCAAGCTTGATTGGCGTCGGCCATAAGCCTTACCTCATTCCCAGCAATTTGTCGCAGTGCGGCAAGGTTTTCACAGTCTTTTTTCTGACCAAACCCAATCTTTAACTTAAGCCCACGATAGCCAAGCTCAATTGCCTTGCTAGCAATTTTGGTTGGGTTTGTTGGATTAATGCCGCTAGCGTAAACTGGGACGTCTCCTTTTTTGCCGCCATAAAGCTTCCACAATGGCATTCCTTTTTGTTTGCCAAAAATATCGGATAACGCAATCTCAATGCCAGCGATACATTGCGCCAGCGGCCCAGTTTCACCGGTTTGCAGGCCAAGAACCCATGTTGCTTTGGTCAGAAAATCAAATGCCGATTTGGGTGTCTTATGGGCAGTTGATAAAACTAGCGGCGAAAAAACACTACGAACCAAATGGGCACGATGTTCGGCGCCCACATTAGGAAAGTTACACCATATTTCTCCCCACCCGGTAATGCCCTCATCGCTGGTCAATTTAACCAGTACCATTGGTCGGTTCTGCATTAGGCCAAATGAAGTTTGGATTGGGGTGGTAAGCGGGAAGCGGTAAACCATTACATCAAGGTTGCTGACTTTGATCATATTTTAAGCTCCATGTTGTATTGAATGGCGTCCGCGCGGTACCGAACATCTGCAAAATAGACAAGTTCATTCCTCGTATTAGTGATATATCTTGTTACATGGGCGATGGGGTCACCACTGGGCAACTTTAGGACTGTTGATGTCGAATGGTCCGCCTTTTCAAGTTTTAATGACTGCCAGGCCCGCTTGATGTCAATATTGACCAATGAAAAAAGGACGGGCAGAGCTAGATTATTACGAAACTCATTTTCGTTATTGCGGAATATGGATTCGGCTAGAAATAATGTTATGAGGCAATAGCGTTCACCATTTCGGATATGCGCCCGTTTAATAAAGAAATAAGAAGGAAAAAGACGGAAATCATTTGCTATGACGGGTGGCATCCGGACACCTTCATCAATCGTTTCAACTTCTGGACTGTCTTCAGCATAGAGGTCAAGAATTTCAGTAACTGTTGACTCAAGCTGAAACGGTTGTGGCGCTGTAAAAGACGAGGTGATGACAGTACCGCGTCCCCGTTGTGAGTTAACTAATCCATCTTTTTGCAACAGGCTCAGCGCTTGGCGAACAGTTACTGTGGCCATGTTGAATTCAGAAGCCAACACGGTGATGGGAGGAAAGAAATCACCATTGGTCCAAATTCCATCGAGGATTTGTGATCGGAGGGTTTCATAGAGCTGATAATACAAAGGCAGTGGCCCAGCAGCACTAATGGCTGTGGCATTTGATTTGGCGGCCAAATGGTTCATTTTGCTTTGATGGAATTTTGTCATGTCATTTATCCTTTACTGAAAGGGCTTGCCAGACAAAACAATCAGCGTGTAAAACGTTAACATATTACAAATAGAATGTTTAGATGTTTATCATGGATTTTGGCGAAGTTAAATTTACCCATATCATCGTGGGCGCAGGGTCTGCGGGCTGCCTTCTGGCCAACAGATTATCTGCAAAGGTCTCAAACCGTGTCCTTCTCATAGAGGCTGGTGAGTGGGATAGAGGCTTTTGGCTGAAATTGCCAGTTGGCTACTATAAAACAATGAACAACCCTAAAGTATCTCGACACTTTTCCACAGAGCCGAGCGTAGGATCGGGTGGTCGATCAATTAACTGGCCAAGGGGACGTGTAATTGGTGGTTCCAGTAGTATAAACGGCTTAATTTTTATTCGAGGCCAACATAAAGATTTTGATGACTGGGCAGCTCTTGGTAACTCAGGCTGGGCATTCAACGATGTTCTGCCCTATTTTAGGAAATTCGAATGTTTTAATGGAGCCCACTCACAATTTCATGGACATCATGGAGAACTGCAAGTGTCGGAATTGAGAAACAGCCACCCTTATTGCAATGCATGGTTAGATGCAGCAAAACAATATGGTTTGCCTCGAAATTCAGATTTCAATGCAGAAACCACTGAGGGCGTCGGTGAATACCACCTCTCAATCGGATCAAGGTGGAGAAGTAGCTCAGCCAGTGCATTTTTAAAGCCCGTGCAACATCGTAAAAACCTGACTATTATGACAAAGGTGTTTACGGAGCGAATTTTATTTAAAGATAAGATTGCTGTTGGAGTCGAGGTGCTTGCCAATGGGAGAAGACACAAAATATTTTCTGAATCCGAAGTAATACTCTCCGCTGGCTCTATTCAGTCACCACAAATTCTCCAGGTCTCAGGGATCGGGCCGGCTCCAGTTTTAAAGCGCTGCGGTGTTGAGGTGATAGCTGAAAGCCCAAATGTTGGCAAAAATTTGCAAGACCATTATCAGATGCGGACAGTTGTTGAAATGGGATCCAACAATTCGTTAAATAAACAAATTAGAAATCCTATAGAATTGGCAAAAATGGGTCTTAGCTGGGCGTTGAGTGGACGGGGGCCGCTGACAATTGGCGCTGGTCAAGTTGGTGGAGCGATGCGAACCCGTCATGCTCCATCCTCCAAACCGGATCTACAACTGTTTGTTATGCCATTGTCGGTCGACAAGCCGGGTGAACCGTTACACACCTATTCGGGATTTACTTCTGCAATTTGGCAATGTCATCCAAAATCTAGGGGGTCACTTGAAATAAGATCATCAAATCCGGCTGACGACCCGCTGATTGAACCAAATTACCTATCTGATGAACTTGACCAGAAAACAATGGTGGAAGGAATTAAAATTCTTAGGGAAATTTATCAACAACCAAAATTCCGTGACCTTTGGCAAACTGAGATTGTTCCTGGTAAAAAAATCCAGAGTGATGATCAAATCCTTGATGCAATTCGTGCGGGGGGTGGTACAGTTTACCATCCTGTTGGAACATGTAGGATGGGCGTTGACAAACATGCCGTTGTTGCGCCTAACCTGAAAGTTAACGGTGTCAAGGGTTTGAGGGTTGTTGACGCATCAATAATGCCATTAATCACCTCGGCAAATACTAATGCGCCAACCTATATGATAGCTGAGAAAGCGGCTGATATGATTCAGCATGAATCGTGAAGATTTTTTGAAACTAAATACTACTTTATCGCGCTCAAAATAAATGGAGATTATTTGATGTCATATCCAGAATTAAAAATGTTAATCGCCGGCGACTGGGTTGTTGGTGGCGCGGGTAAAAGTGAGCCGGTATTTTGTCCTGCTGATGGGTCTGAAATTGGTCAAGTGCCGCATGCGACAACGTCAGATCTGGACCGAGCGCTGGAGAGCAGCTTGGAGGGTTTTAATGTATGGCGAAAAATGACACCGCATAGCCGGCAGGCAGTTCTGGAGAAAGCCGCGAGATTGTTGGAAGATCGTTTTGAGGTAAATTGCACTAATCTTACACGCGAAATGGGCAAGCCATTAGCTGAGTCAAAAATTGAAATGCAGGTTGCGATTGACTTGCTTCGCTGGTACGCGGAAGAAGGCAAACGCATTTATGGGCGGATCATCCCATCACGTTTTCCTGGTATGCAGCATGAGGCGCGGAAGGTGCCGGTTGGACCAGCGCTGGCATTTGTCGCGTGGAATTTCCCAGCTACAAATGTAATGCGCAAAGTCGCTGGGGCTTTGGCTGCAGGTTGTTCAATCATTATAAAGCCGAGTGAGGAGACGCCGGCAACTGCTGTCGCTATTGGAACAGCATTGATGGATGCAGGTTTGCCACCTGGCGTGTTAAACATCGTCTTTGGTGTGCCCGCACAGGTATCAGAGCATCTACTAGCTTCGACCATTCCCCGCAAATTGAGTTTTACGGGCAGTGTGCCGGTAGGCATCCATTTGCAACAGTTGGCAGCCAAGAATTTAATCCGCTGTACGATGGAACTCGGCGGCCATTCGCCAGTCATGGTGTTCAAAGATGCTGATATCGATGCCGCAGCTCAATTGTGCACGCAGGGGAAATTTCGAAATGCCGGCCAAGTTTGCATTTCACCGACCCGTTTCTTTATTGAGGAATCAATTCATGACCAATTTCTGAAAGCATTCAAAAAGCATGTGGAAGCGGTTAATATTGGTAACGGGCTTGATGCCGGAGTTAGCATGGGCCCCCTAGTTGCGGACCGACGCCTGGATATTATGGAAGGCTTCGTTTCTAATGCAGTGTCAGAGGGGGCTGAGCTACTAGTTGGAGGTGAACGAGTTCAAAGCTCTGGTTCGTTTTATCAGCCGACTTTGCTAGCAAATGTTCCTGACTCAGCGCAAATAATGATAGAAGAACCGTTTGGCCCAATCGCGCCAACTGCAACTTTTGCAAGCCTTGACGAAGTTATTGATCGTGCAAATAATTTACCCTTTGGACTCGCCGCATATGCATTCACTGGAAGTCCAAAAACGGCAGGGGCTTTAAAAACAGAAATTGAGAGCGGTATGCTTGCAATAAATTCTCTCCATATCCACTCGGTTGAAACGCCGTTTGGCGGGTTGAAAAATAGCGGATACGGCTATGAGGGTGGTATCGAGGGGCTTGAAGCATTTCTTGCGACCAAATACTCAAGCGAGGTTTACGCGTAGACGGTTTTTCCGTTGCAAAGTCTAAAAAATTTCTTGTTCAGTTGGAATTCTACTATTAGTGAAAATGAGTAGCATGGCTGGTTGTTGTTCTCTGGCTTGACGAACAACCAGTAAAGTTGGGTAAGACAAATTGTTGCTTGTGACATTCGGATTTAGTTAGGTGCAGTATTCAAGTATCGGATGTCACATTATTTGACTGAGGGTAGCTAATTGAGCTGCGTTCTAGTTTATTGCTTCCAAGCCAGGTGTTGCCTTAAACTTCTACCACTATTCCATCATGCCCCGGATCGGCTGCACCCTGCCACCCTTGGTTTTGGATTTTAATACCGTGAACTGCCGCAAAGCCATAGGTGTTTGGGTTGCGGACGACCTTATACCCTAAGTCTTCAAGTGGACGGGTTGTTTGCCTCGATATACGGTTACTAACGTCAATGAAATTGCTTGTTGCGGAAAAACGCGGTGCTGATACTGCCTCAACCATGCTCATGTTAAAATCGATAATATTAATTATTGATTGAAGAATCCCCATCGGGATTTGAGTGCCTCCAGGCGCACCAATCACAAGAAATGGTCGACCGCTCTTGAATACAATAGAGGGGCTCATCGATGAAAACCGACTTTTGCCAGGGGCAATAGAGTCAGCGTTACCTGGTCTGGGATCAAAAACACCCATACATCCATTATACATGAAGCCGAGGCCTGATGTTATCACCCCAGAGGGCATTCCGAGTGAATGGGTCATAGAAACTGCATTGCCATTAGAGTCAATAACAGAAAGGTGAGTTGTGTCCTTTGACTCAGTTTTAGTACTCAGTCTTTTTACATCCGCAATTTTTCCATTTCGAATATCATTCGATTGTTCAAACGCATATTTCTTGTCAATCAAATGCTCAGTTGGAACTGTTAAAAAATTTGGATCTCCCACAAATAAATCTTTATCAATTGTCGCTCGTTTCATTGTTTCACAAACAATACGAACATAATCAACGCTGTTGTGACCAAGGCTTAATAGATCAAAATTTTCAAGGATATTTAACATCTGGATCAACATTATCCCCCCACCCGGAGGATTGTTGGTAGCGATGTCGTAGCCCCTATAATTACCCCAAAGGGGTTTTGATCGCTTTGTTTGATAATTTTTAAGATCATTAATCGTTAGAAGTGCGCCATTAGAATTCATGTCTTCGATGATTTCGTGAGCTATGGCACCACTGTAAAATATGTCTGCTCCATTTTTGGCAATCCGCTTGAGGGTGTCGGCGAGGTCATTGTTAACAACCTTGTCACCCACAACTTTCAAATTTCCCTGTGCATCGCAATAGAGATCCTTTCCAGACTTTGAGAATTTAACCCGGTCTGGATTTGGTGTGCGACCAAAATGGTTTTTGATTGACCACCAAAAATCAACATGGGGCCGAACCACCCATCCATTTTCTGCATATTCAATTGCAGGTTGCAGGATAGTTTTCCAGTCTAGCACGCCGTAATCGCGGTGTGCTTCATAATATGCCTTTAGGCTGCCTGGAGCTGTAATCGATTGATAACCAATATCATTAATATGGTCTTTTAGTATAAAGCCGAAGCCGTCACGAGCTTCTCCTTCAATTCTATCAGACCACATATCAGGTGTGGCTGTCTCTGGTGCTTTACCGTGAAAGTCGATACATTCATGAACTTTTAATTTAGGAATAAAAAGCTGCATGCTTCCAAAGCCGCCAATTCCACACATTAATGGATCAACGACTCCCTGGACAAATGCACATGCGATCGCTGCATCAATTGCATTTCCTCCTAAATTTAATATATCGGCCCCTGCATCAACAGCTTCTGGTTGAGGAGCAGAAATCATCCCTTTTTTCAAGAGCCAATCTCCTGGTTTGATCTTTAAAAAGCACCAGCCCAACCGTCTCTTCGTGGGTCACTGCCTGCCATAAGTGTATTATTGCTTAAAAGTCGAATGCAAGCCACACTGCACGGCCCTTCTAGTGGGGGCACGATTTTAACCTCATGACCGAGGCGTCTAAGTTTTGAAATACACTTTGTAGGAAGCCCACTTTCGATGGTTAAGCTGTAGTCCCCATCATGGGGCCAGTTTGCTCCTTGATTTGGTTGCGAGCTTGTCCACCTTGTCGCTTCAACTGCTTGTTGGGGGTCCAGTCCATAATCTATTAATGCAACTGCAACCTGAAAATTAATTTGCACCTGATTGTCCGCGCCTGGCGTACCAAACACGGCCCACAGTTTACCATCACGAATAACTATCGGAGCATTCATTGTATGCCTTACGCGCTTTCCAGATTTAAGGCTGTTGGGGTGACCTGTTTCAAGGTGCCAATAAGCCATGCGGTTGTTGAATAAAACACCCGTATCCGCGCCAGTCACACCAGATCCAAATGGGCTGTTAATACTTTGGATCGCTGAAACAGCATTCCCATCTTTATCTACAACACTGAAATAGGTCGTCTCTTTTGCCGATTGGGTATCAAGTAACAAGGGGATCCTCGCTGCCCTTTCCAAATCAATTTTTCCTGCGAGGTTTGAGGTATGTGCGTTTGACAGAATGTGGTTTATTGGTACTTCGATGAGTCTCGGATCGCCTCCATATCTCTCCCGGTCAAGAAATGCATATTTTTTTGCTTCAACCATTAGGTGGATAAGCTCCGGGTCATTGAAGTTCATCTCAGAAATGTCAAAGTTTTCTAGAATTTTCAATTCTTGTAACATCACAAAACCAGTGGAATTTGGCGGTGTTTGAAAAATTTCAAAGTCACGGTACTTAATCGCTATCGAGTCCTGCACTTCAGGATAAAATTCAGCAAAATCAGAGTTGCTTAACAATAGCCTTGCAACTCTTCCATCTTTGACTATTTTGTTTGCGAGGTTACCTCGATAAAATCCGTCCGGCCCCTCATCACCTAACTGGGTGAGCGTTTGACACAATTTTGGTTGTTTAATTTTTGTTCCAAGATCAGGTAGAGCACTTTTGTCAATAAAGATTTTTTGACTGGTTTCATTGCTTTGGATTTTTTCCAATGCCTTTTGCGCAAATGACCGATATGCGTGTGTTACAAAAAAACCGTCACCAGCGAGATACGCTGCTGGATTACATAGTGAGTGCCAACTTTTAGATCCGTGATCTTTATGCATTGCACCTAGACCACCAACCATGCCAGGGATTGACACACTATGGGGACCAAAAACTGGGATGCCTCTTGAAAAAATTTCACCTTTTAACGCTGCTTTGGGCGCCGTTCCCGTGCCATTATAAACGAATGTTTTGGCGGAATTTGCCAACCAAACGTGGTAGAAGCCGTCTCCGCCAAGGCCAGACATGGCGGGTTCAACAACTCCTAGTGCAAGTGAAACGGCAACGGAGGCGTCTATCGCATTGCCACCAGCACGCAAAACATCAAGGCCAACAGATGTGGCTTGAGGGTGGTTGGTTGCCACTGCACCGTTTTCACCCATTATAAGCGGGCGATTTGACTTTACCATTTTTGTATTCTCGTTTTTTGCAATTTTAAACTACCTCATTTTATTTATACGAATACTCGATAAAGAAGCTGAAGACCGACAACTCCAAGAATTATATGCATCCATAGGTAGAACTTCTCATCCGATAGAAATCTGTTTACCCACCGAGCTAATATTATTCCAAAAGGAATTGCCGGTACCAGCATCATAGAAATTAAAAAGCTCTCGTATGAGAGGATATTTAAATCTGCATAAAGCGGTATTTTTGTAAGATTGAGGGCAAGGAAAAATGCGGCTGCCGAACCGATATAAACCGATCTGTCAATTTTGCATCGCAAAAGAAAAACTTGGAGTGGCACCCCACCCGACGTAGAAACAAAACTCGAAACACCTGCGATAGAGCACCATAGCGAGCCACGAAGCCAAACAGAAAAAATGCTCTCTTTTTTTGGTGTGATTACTTTTTCTGGTAGCCACCGCTTTTTAAAATATAAAAAAACGGTTAGGAGTGACATGAAGCCAATAAAGGCGGTCAATAAATCACTGGATATGTGATCAAAATAAAACCACCCAACACCATGCCCAATTAAACCAAAAAGAAGCATGATAAAAAGAAGTTGTGAGTTAACCTTTTTATAGGAAGAGCGAACAACCCATAGATCAATAGTGAGAAGAATAGGTAACGTCACACCGAGTGCCACACGAGGTGTTGTAACCAGTAGCAGTATCGGTATGCCGATTGCAATCGCGCCGCCAAATCCAGCCTTTGACAATGCTGTTACAAGGACAGCAATAAAACCAACAGCATAAAACAATGCTGGGTTCTGTATACCAAGGTCAAAAAATATGTCACTTAAGTTCATCACAAATTTTTCTCAAAACATTTATTGAGGAATAGCTTGAGTAATTTTTTGGGCCGCTCAGGAAATAATTCTCATGGTTGGTTAGAATAATCTGACTTACTGTTATTACTTATGCTTATTCTGCCCTATCAAACAAAGCAAGTTTGCACCTGTTCATTTCAAAAAAACCGCCAAACCAATCCCAAGCAGATCAAAATGAGAGCATAACCACTCAGCAATTCTAACTGCCCTTTGTAACCTTTGATAAGCATCGCTAGTGGTGGGAGCGTTGCAACCATAGTCACAAAGAGATACCACGCTGTATCAATAAGCCATGCGACTGAAACCATTCCTGCTTTAATTGCTATGCTCTGATCCTCAGCCAGAAATTGACTGAAAATTGCGAAAAAAAATACAGCGATCTTAGGGTTAAGAAAAACAATCAAAAATCCTTCCAAGGCATGTTTTAGCATAGGTTGAGAGGTGTTTGACGGAGGTTGGGATTCATTTCCTTTGGGTGGGCCCATCCGGTTGCCTCGAATAATCTTGAAAGCCACCCAAAAAAGGAAACCACAACCAGCTATTTGAAGAATAAAAAGGGTCCTGGGAGAATTGAAAAGAATAGTTTCAAGCCCTGTGACTACCAAACACGCATACATCAAAACGCCAGCACCATGGGCAATGCTAAAAATCACTCCGGCAGGTCGACCATCAATAATTGCGCTGCGCATTAACAGGGCTAAGCTTGGTCCTGGACTTGCTGCGCCAGCTAGGCAGGTCAATAACAATAACATCCATTCATTTATGGTCATGATTGCCCTGACAATACTGTCTGAAAACACTTCAAACTAAATATTTTCTATTAATATAATTAAAAATGTACAATACTGACATCGTAGAGATGTCCTTAAACCTAACTTTACGGTATAAGAATATGAGTTTACAAGTTTTGCCAAAGCCGTCTTCTGGTGATGAGGCGACTAGGCCCTCCAATGAAACTCGTCGCGCGCAGGCGGTCGTTAAAACAGGCCTTATCGATGCGCCTAATTCAGACCTGTTTCAAATATATTGCGACCTTGCTAAAGATTTAACTGGTTTTGAGCAGGCTAGGTTTAGCCTGTTTGATGGTGAGGCGCAATGTTCAATGGCGGGGGCAGGCGTTCCAGAGAGCTATGAGGTTGGAGCCCGAACAGAACGGTCAAAATGGAACGTATGCTCGTATGTTTTATTGAATACTGAGCCAATGGTAATCGAAGATTTTTACAAAGATCCTGATTGGTCAGAACATCCTTTTATAAAGTCGGGCGATGCCCCACATGCCTATGCCGGGTTTCCAGTTGTCAATAAAGATAATTATGCCCTTGGTACGTTATGCTTGTTCAATTCTGAGCCAAAAAAGATGTCGAGCGATCAGGAAAACTTGTTGGTTCGAATTAGTAAAAATATTGCGCATTTGTTGGATTTGCAAGTTGAACAGCGAAGTCTCACCTCCCAAAAAATTGTTCAAGCCACTGATGTTTTATCTGAAGAACTGCCGGGTGCAACATTGTTAGATTTGAAAGCATTGTTGCTGCTGGAGTCTGATTTGAAAGTAAGTGCGCGGGATGCAAATGGTCTGGTGAAACGGGGATTTTGCACGGAAGATGTGAAATCTAACGCAATCCTTAGCTCAGCAGGGCGGCTGCTTATTGAAAAAATGGGCATAACACCCAAGCCAATGAAGCGGTTAAAAATAAGCGGCGATGATGCCTCTGAATTGATAGACAAGATGTTTAGCGAGCTACAATAAAATGTATGCAAAAGTTTATAATCTGAAATTTGTCTCACCAACGGATGCGAAAGTTGCCTCGTCTTATTTTGCAGAGCACTTAGCCAAATTTATTAGGCCTTGCAATATGCAGTCTATCAATATTTCTCTGGGGCCTTGTGGCAGCCTGTCTATAACAGCCAAATTTGATGGTAGCTTGGACCTGAAGAATTTTGAGTCAAAAACAAAACCTATTTTTGATGACATAAAAAAATCTTTTAACTACATGCAGACAAATTTTTCCGGTGTCTATGTCTTCAGTTTTGAAGCGGAGAGCTCTGCAACTGAAATAACAATAAATTAAGGCGCACTTCTCTACCAAGTGACTTGATCAATTATTTTCTGTGCATTCCCTGATAGCTCGGCCAGTGTCTCAATAGGTACTTGGTCCTCTCTAAAATCTCCCCAAGCAGTTAGGGTGTCTGGTAGATCGACGCCAGTAATTACCGGATACTCGTAATTTATAGACGCGTATAATTTCTGCGCCTCCTTAGAAACAAGAAATTCCATGAACTGTTTTGCTTCTTCTAAGTTTTTGGCGTGTTTCGCGATGCCCCCACCAGAAATGTTTATATGTGCACCGCGGTCAGTTGGTCCTTGATTTGGAATGATTATATTGACACTTCCAGCCCACTTTCTGTGGGCTGGGTCCTCTGAGTTTACTAGCTTTCCATAATAATAATGGTTGACCAATGCGATGGCACACTCACCAGAAAAAATTGCTTTTATTTGAGATCTATCATTGCCACGAGGAGACCGCGCAAAGTTCTCAACTAAGCCTTTAGCCCAAGCGAAGGCTGCTTCATTCCCATTTGCTGCAATAATTGAACTTAAGAGAGCACGGTTGTATACATGGCTGCCGGGCCGTGAGCAAATTTTACCAGACCATTTTGCGTCAGTGAGATCCTCAAACCTTGTTATCTCATTTGAGTTTTTGAGTGATTTTGAAACAGCGATCACTCGGGATCTTTTGGAGAAACCATACCACGTATTATCCTTGCTCCTCAGGTTTTTTGGGATGTTTGATTCCAGCACTGTTGATACAAATGGTTGAAACAAGCCTTTGTCCGCATATTGCTTTAATCTGCTGATGTCTACAGTCAGGACTAAATCCGCTGGACTCGCTTCACCCTCCGCCTGCAACCTCTGGGCGAGGCCTTTAGAAGCAAAAACAACGTTAGTTTTTATTTTTGTTCTTTTAGTAAATTCTTTGAGGAAGGGCTCTATCAAATATGGCTGTCTATGCGAATAAATATTGATTTCCCCGCCGATCGCTTTCGGACTACCCAATAGCATCCCAATGAAAAAAACTGTCAGCAATAGAAAATTAACCGTTGGTGCGTAATTCGTTTTTGACATAATTAAATCGCTCAAAAGCGTCCTCTGAATCTAGAAGTCAGCTTAAAAACATGAGAAGCTGATTTGAAAGGGTAAAAATATAAATGTAGTAAGTTTTGCTTTTTACCGAATTTGGTGTTTAGCCCAAATTTGTGCTCTTTTTTTTCTGAAAAAGCCAGTGAGCCGAACATTAGGTCCCATATGGCAAGCGCAACACCAAAATTTTTATCGTAATGCTGTTGTTCAACGGAATGATGAATTTGGTGTTGGCCCGGTGATATGAGTATCCGTTCAACAAATTTTGGATATCGGATCTTGATGTGTGAATGCCGAAGATTTGATCCAAGTGAGTGGAAAAGCACAACCCCAACGCTTGCTCCAAAAACAGTTATCAAATCAACCTTATTTCCAAACAGGTAGATAAATAGGGATATGACTACCCCTTGAACTACAGAGGTGCGTAAAAGAAAAATTACGCCCTCAACAGGATGGGTTCGAAATATTGTAAACGGTGTCATTGTTTCTGCACTGTGGTGCACTTGATGAAAGGACCATAATAAGGGCACTTTGTGCATCAGCCGATGTACAAAAAATCTCGAGAAGTCGTCGAATAAAAAGAAACATAGGGTAAACAGAGCAGCGACTATACTTGCCGGGGTTGAATAAAATAATAATGGCTGGACAAAATCCTGTGAGCTCAAGCATTCGTATAAGAATGTTGAAATTGTTACTTGGGTTACAACCGCTGCTGCCCCTGCAGAGAGGATTATGCGGTTCAGCAAGAGCAATTTAAAATCAGCTTTGCTTGATTTGCTGAACCAAATTTTTTTGCTAAAAATAAGTGATGTAGCGTCTTTGATTTTTAGTTTTTCTATAAAAAAAAGCCAGAGAAAGGCAATAAAAAGGGCAGACGCAAGGTAACCGATGAACACTCTCTTTTGAGGGTTGGTTGCTTCTGATAAGAGGCCATTCCAAAAATCTAAAAATACATTTATCATCAAAGGAGGCAGCCTTTATTCTATCCGATCTTGGAGTTATGAGGGCCAAGTTTTTCAACACTTGGCCCTTGGTTAGTTTACAGTTAGTCGTTTTCAGCGTATCCAGAACCACCAAGCTTTGCTGCTAAATCTGTCATTGAGCCCAGCATATCATTGCTTCTGGCTTCAACCCCAAACTCATCAACCATCAACTTTTGAACTTTTAACATGTGAAGCTGGTAAGCTTCCAGGGTGGACGCTTCGTCCTTAACGTAGGAGCCATCCTTTGCAATGTCCGTGACCTGGGACAGATTTGGAAGCCAAGGTCCATAACCAAGTAAGCTGGTTAACTTTGCTGAAACAGCGCTGCGGTCTGTTGCGCCCGCCTCCAATGCCATTGCAAATCCTTTTGCTTCGCCCCAGTGCTTTGCGTAGGTTGAAAAAGCCTTTTTTGTATCGCCTTTTGCTTCCATTATTGTGTTTAACTTATCTAGGTCCTTATACACTGAACCCGCGTATTTAAACACTGCTTCTGCAATTACTTTTTCCCAATTCGAACATATGATTGCAGCATTTTTCTTGAGATTGTTTCTTCCATTAAAACCCATCTTAGCGCCTTTGGCAGACGTAATGGTTTTTCTCCCGTCAAGAAACGCTTTTGTGACCGTTTCCAGATAGTTGGTTTTTCCACCTTTATCAAAGCCAGACGCGTAATAAGCATGTGCGTAAGTCATTTCGGTTCCCGCGTCGACGATCCCATCTTTATTGTAATCTGCTGCTGCCAGATTTTTCTTCTTCGCAACTTCATAACTTTCCTTAGCGCTTAGGGTTAACGTGTGAGCTGCCGCACCCCAATAGCCAAATGCCTCATCCCAAACATGTTCTTTGCCGGTATATCTTGCACCTTTTTTGTACGGAGCATCGTTTGGTTTGGATTTTGAGCTGAGCTTTTTCGCCCCGAGATAGTTAGTGCATGCCTGGTTGTAAAAAACTGCACCCATCGCAAACTTGGAAATTAGTTGGGGGTAATTATAGCCCGTTAGGGTATCGACACCCTTTGGCACCGAAGCCGCCTTTTCCATCATAAATTGAATTACTTCTGCACCAGTCATATTTCCCGGCCAGCCAATAACCTTTCCCTTGTACGTCTTTTTCACAAGGGTTTTTCCGCCCGATAACTCTTCAACAAGCTTTTGCTTGATTGGGAATTTACTGGAGCTTTTGGGATCTAGGATGGGTACACTTTTTGCTCCGTTAAAATACATTTCCATCTTCGACAAGTCGCCGGAGGATGCAGCTTTTTTTAGCCCATTATGAAGCATATGACGTGCCATTTGACCGCCATATGACTCTGATGTTTTGACGTCGCCGCTATACCCTTTTAACGTTATCGGAAAATTTGCGTACACTTCCGAAGATGCATGTGTTGTGGTTATGCTGCTAAAAACTAACAGCGATGTTAATATTCCATATTTTTTTAATCCGCTCATTGAACTGACTCCTTCATTTGAGTGTCTGTGGATTTTGGGTTCAAGTGTTATTTAATGGAGAGTGAAAACTTGTTTTTTTTGAATTGTTTGAAGTGTTAAAAAGCTCCTAATCTCGTTCTGTTTTTTGAAGGGACGATTTGTTACAGCCTGAGCGTGTTTGTTCTGCTCTAATTCTATTTTCGTTGGCGCACCGACTAAGGTTGCCGTCGGGTCACTTGTACGAGCAACAAAATAGTCTTTTCGTCGAAATTCCATTTTTTTCGGTGTAAAGCACCCCCTACAATACGATTTTACTTTCCGCATTTTTCTTCTTTTCACTTTTTGAAAGAGACGATCAGGGCCTATCCCTAAGTGCGTACCTACCAGAGGATTTTTTGGAAATCAATGATAATGAGAATCATTATTAATCTTACTTGACCACCTCGTCAAGCCTATTTATAAGAATGAGTCTTAACTGCATATTCTGGTCTGCCGCTTTGAGGGAACAAAATAATGGAGCAAAAGATGAAAATTGATCGTATTGCAATGCCACCAGAAGCGCACAAACAAAAGTCAATATGGGAAATGCCCTCCACACAACATTGCTCCATCGTTGGCACTTGCCTGTCTCTTGGTGAGGCCCGATTAATTGGTAAAAAGATTAATGTCACGTGCCCAAATAAAGAGGACCTCGATGCCACTATCCATTCAGTTTTGGTGCAGGAATGTGCAAAAAAAAATTGGGCATCTCGTTTAATCAATAAAACTCTCAATAAAAAATTCGACAATTCCATAAAAGTTTTTAAGCCTTGCAAGGATAGCGACGAATTGCTGTCCCTCTGGCGAGACGCATTCTCTGTTGGAAACATTCCCGGGCCTTATTGGGCGGTATTAAGTCACCCATGTCTCAGCAAGGAGGTTGGCGTCAAGGTGTATTCGGATGTCCATATGCTGTCCCATTTGGTTGGGTCATCAAATCAAGCAAATATTGTAAGAATTACGGAGCTAGAGATTGAGCTTGCGAATGCCCACGACAAGATTAAAAAACTTATTGTCAGCAACAATGTCAAAGTTATGAACAAGACAGATATAATAAACGCTCAAGAAGAAAAAATAATCGCTTTAAATCAAATCAACAAGGATCTTGAGAGTCGTTTAACGCGACTGAACCAATCTATTGAAGAGGATAGAGATTCGGCGTTTAGTAACGGTGTGATGCTTAGTGGTGAATTGTTGTCAAAAGAGAATTCTGCCGATGTCTTGCCGCTTAAAAAGGCAAAGAAAATTATTTCAAAAATGACCAGCAAGGTTGAACAAATTACAATTGAAAATTCCAGGTTGCGCGCTGAGGTAGATGAAAAAGATAGTCAAATAGATTTGTTGAACACTGAAATGTCGTCTATTGAACTGATGCTTGATAATATTCAAGCAAGAGGCTTAGCTGGTTCAAAGTCATGTGATTTGGCTGGAAAATGTGTCCTATATATCGGTGGCCGACGTGGCGCAATGTGTCGCATGTGCGACATTGTGAAGAAAATGAATGGTAATTTAGTTTATCACGACGGTGGTAAAGAGGACTCACTGGCTTCCTTATCAAGTGCGGTTTCAGGTGCAGACGCAGTGTTGTTCCCTACCAACTGTGTCAGTCACTCGAGCGCACTTGAAGCCAAAAAGCTCTGCAAAAGAATGGCTAAACCTTATTTGCCTATCCGTTCAGCAGGTCTTGGATCCCTAATAAATGGCCTTGTGGAAATTAACGACCAACTGGATGAAAACAGTTAATTGATTGTCTTCTTTAGTCTCAGTAAACTTTTATTTGAATGCACCTGCAGGCGACATTTCCATGTTTTTTCCCATAGACCTGCAATTTATGACCAGTGAGCTCAAAGCCCATCTCATCTGCAATATTGGTCAGTAAAGTCTGGAGTTGTTCACTCTGAAATTCATGAATTTGACCGTTTTCAATGTCAACCAAATGCTCGTGATCATCGCGGGCCACTTCGTAATGTGACCGTCCGTCTCCGACTGTTACTTTCTGTATCAAACCAGCTTTTTCAAAAATTCCGAGTGTCCGATAAACAGTTGCAATAGATATAGTTGGATCTACCTTATGCGCCCTTCGGTATATTTCGTCCGCATCTGGATGATCAAGAGACTCACCCAACGTTGTGGCTATCGACACTCGTTGGTTCGTCATTCGGAGCCCAGCTTTTATACACTTTTCAAGCATTGTTGAATTCCCTCTGATAACGGCATCTTAGTGTTTAAAGTTCATTTTGTTAACCCACTTGTTGTTTGGCGGGCTAATTGGTACTCGACGAATTTGTTTTCGAAAGGCTTTTTTGTTATTTTTAGCCGAGTAACTTTGGAAAGGCCATTTCGGGTTTATAGGCTTTGAAACTATCGAGCGATTGACGGTCACATTGTGTTTGGAGCTCAGTGTTTGGCCGCACTGCGGTAATGCAAGGAAAGCACTCTCGATATTCATCGGTTTTGTCATTACTCTCCATAGCAATCGCTACAAGGCCGGCAACAATGCCTTCCTGCCGTTTAACAAGGCGAATTGCCCCATCCATTGTCCCGCCAGTTTCAATCCATTGATCAACCAGCAAAACGCGAGTGCCGCTGAGAAAAGCTGGAGTCCGTACTTCCATATCCTGAGTGCGGCCTGAGTAATTTGTAAAGGTAACGCTGTCAGTATCGACACATAGCTTACCGGCTTTACGAATGGGAAGAAATCCAACGTTGAGACGAGTGGCAAGTGCCGTTCCTAGGACAAAGCCCATTGCATCAAGGCCAGCAACAACATCACATTTCACATTCTTGAGATCTAGCACAAGATCGTTGAGTAAATCGTGAAACGCGTCCCCATTTATATAGATTGACGTTGGGTCAAGCCACGCAAACTTTTCCCCCTTGGTGTTAGGTGACATGATATCGAGATACCATCTGTCCTTTTTTGTCTGTGTGTTGTTTGATTTCGTTATCGCCATCAGTCTGGGCCTTCCATTTTTTTACACTGCGAAATTAACAGGGTAAGCTTTTGCGAATCGATATTATAGAAATCATCATCAATATTTATCCCCGTCGCAACCATGAAACAATCTACCATTTTGTAATCTAGCGCATTGTCTGAAGTAATGCCCGAAGCAAGTGCGATAGGTGTGTCGGGTAGTGCAGATCGGAATGTCGTGATTTTGCTAATTTCGGCTGCGTTGCCTGTTGCAGTGCCTGATGTCGTAACAACGTCCATATAATCGGCCGCCAACATAGCTGATATATCGTAATCTTTGGGATCAACGGGACGCTGTTTTTTAAAGGCAGTGCCACCAAAATAAAGCCCCGCCCAACCACATTCTTGTCGAGTTTTTGAGATTGCCTCGGCTTCGGCTTGATAAGGTTGGTGCTCATCAATGCGCGCATCATCGCCCCAATAAGCATCGATACGACACCCCTCATTTTTTAGGGACGCGAGAATTGGAAATGCGACAAGGCCGGTAACGGCAAGGAAGTTAATGCCAATCCAAAAATCTGGATAGTCTGTGCGAATCGAACGGATTATGGGCAAGAATGTTTCCATATCGAAATCATGGTTAATCAAAAAGCAGCCTTTTATATCCGCATCGATAAGCTTGTTAATATTGATCGCGGTCTGAGTTTTGCTGATCACATGAATAACTGGCAGGATAATTGGTCCTGAATTCTTGAAGAAATCATGGAATTCTGCCCTGTTCACGGTTCACCTATCTAGTTTACTAAAACTACATTTCACGGTTGAGATTGCTCAAATATTCATCAAACAGCATAGTTTTGCGAGGAATATTTTTGCAAATTCCGTAAATCTGGTGAAGACTTATTTCCTACCAAAGCAACAATAGGAGAGTCTCAGCTATGAAAACCAAAGGATCAATCTTGACACATAAACCGTCACGTCGTCAGGTACTGGCCTATGGCGGCGCAACAATGTTGTCTACCCCGTTTATCTCTAGGGCCTGGGCGGCACCGGTTGAGATCAATATGCTGGCTTGGTACGGACATGGTGAACCGGATATCGTCAGTGAGTTTGAAGCGGCCAACAATGTTAAATTTAAGCCAAAATATTATGCAGGTGGTGATAATATGCTTGGCCTAATCGCGCAGTCACCGCCCGGAACCTACGATGTCATTCTTTCAGATGGTGAATTTGTGCAGCAGCTAAACGCAGCAGGTTATATCGAAGAATTGAACGCCGCTGATTATCCATTTGATGACATGCTTTATGGGGATTTCCAGAAATTTCCCGGCCATTGGAAAGATGGCAAGCTGTATTCGATGATGGTTCGCTTTGGACATCTTGGTGTGTCCTATAATAAAAACGCCATTAGTGCCGAAGAAGCGATGAGCTATTCTTGTTTTTGGAAGCCTGAAGTGAAGGGCAAGGTTGGCCATTTTGACTGGCATTTGCCAAGCCTCGGTATGATGAGCCTTTATGATGGTAATGGTGCGGGTCTTTGGGATCTTTCTGGCAGCCAGTGGAAGAAGGTTCAGGCTACAACTCTGTCGCTTCGTCCGCAGGTTGGGGGATACTTCGACTACGGTGGAACTTTCAACTCACTGAAAAATGGTGAGATGCAAGCTATGTGCGGCATTGGTGACTGGATAACCGGTGTGTTAGAAAAAGACGGCGCGCCGGTGGGCTCCGTTGTTCCAAAAGAAGGCGGTATCCAATGGACAGAGTCCTATTGCATTGGAAAAGGCTCTGAAAAAGCAGAAATTGTGAAAAAGTTCATTCAGTACATGTTGTCTCCAGCTGGTCAGGTAAAATCAGCAAAGATGGCAGCATACCCGGGTTTTGCTATTACCAAATCTGGGCGTGCTAAGCTTATTGAAGTGGATCGCAAGGAAGCTAAACGTACGGGTCAGATTGATGGTATGGCGAATGATCCGATCACACTGGTCAAAGAAGGCCGGATACATTATCGAAATATCCCGGTCCAGCAGTCGCTGGAAGATTGGAACGACTTTTGGTCTGAATATAAAAACGCATAATCATCATGATAGAATGCAGGGCAGGGCAGGGGAAACCCCTGCCCTCGCTTCATTTTTTAAGAGCACAAAAAGCTAGGGTGGCAGGCCATGCCCGTCTCGGGGAAAAGAACGCAATCGGCATTGGTTGAAACCACGCCTAAACGTTTGCTCAGCCACCTGCTGACATTCAAAAACGCGGTTCGTCTTCCCATCATTATCTGGCAGGCATTATTTTTTATTGCGCCACTGATGTTTATGGTAGCGATGTCATTCTTCATTGTCCGTAATTACCGGATGACTGAAGCCTTTGAAATGAAGAATTGGCTCAAGATGATGGGTCGGGACTATTTCTGGGATAGTTATGGACTGACTATTGGTCTTGCCACGCTAGCGACACTGGTGGTGATGACCGTGGCTTTTCCGGCCGCCTACACGCTTGCGTTTAAGGTGTCAGAAAACACCCGCCGCTGGGCTGTCTTTTTGTTAATCATCCCATTTTTTACTAGCTACCTTGTGCGCATTTTCTCATGGTACGTGATCCTCGCCGAGAGTGGTGTGATCAATGCCATGCTGGGTTATATTGGCCTTGGTCCTTACATCATGTTGAACACAAAGTTTGGTACGATTGTGGGCTATATGACACTGACGTTACCACTAGTCATAATTTTGCAAACGCTCTCGCTTGCCAATATTGACCGGTCGCTCGTAGAAGCAGCGCATAACCTTGGATGCCGGCCATGGCGAACTGTATTTCGTATTGTGCTGCCCCTGGCCAGAACTGGATTAATCATCGCGGCGGTCTTCTGTTTCATTCTGTCATTTGGTGATTTTGTCAGCCCCTATTACCTTGGCGGGTCAAAACCGCCAACCCTGCCAATCTTAATTGTCGATACCGTTAAGTCCGGCCAGCAATGGCCGCGGGCCGCCGTGGTGGCAGTGGTTATGATGGTGACGTTGTTCATCGTTGCCTTTGGTGGTATCGCGGCTGCCTATCGGCGGAGGGTTAGATGAAACCGGATCGTCTGCTAAAATGGTTTCTTTATGGATATCTGGGTTTAGTGTTTGTTTTCATCTTTTCCCCAATTTTATTCAGCATCATTTTTTCATTTAATTCGGACCGGTTTCCAACCATTCCCCTTGGTGGGTTTACTCTGAAATGGTACGAAACAATCTGGCAGGACCCTGATGTTTGGGAAGCGGCAAGGACAAGCCTTCTTGTTTCATTTTCGGTTGCAACAATTGCAACTTTTTTGGGGTTTACAACCGCCTATACCGATTATAGGTATCGCTTCAAACTAAAACCACTTTATCTTGCGCTGATCCTTTTGCCGCCAACCATTCCGTTAATCATAATGGCGCTAGCGATGCTAGCCTGGTTTGCTAAGATTGGTCTTTCTGGGCAGGTGTTCTCAATTATCATTGCCCACACCGTATTAACAGCACCTTTTGCAATGGCTATTATCCGTTTGAGGCTTAGCCAGATGGATGAAAGCCTTGAAGCGGCGGCATGGAATCTTGGCGCTAATCAATGGCGGGCCTTGCGGCGTGTGATCATTCCGTTCTGCCGACCGGCTATTATTTCATCTTTCTGCCTAACGGCGGCCGTGTCATTTGATGAATTTGCAATTGCTTGGTTTATATCTGGACTTAACAAAACTATTCCGGTGGTGATTTTGGAAATTGTAACCGGCAATATTGATCCGCAAGTAAATGCCATCGGAAGCTTTGTCTTTCTGACCTCGATGACATTAGTAATTATCGCTCAGGTGGTTCTGATGACAAAGAACAAGACAGAAAAGGAAAAACATGGCTGATGCATTAGTAGAATTTGACTCTGTTGTCAAAAAATTTGGTGATTTCACCGCGGTGGAACGAATGAATTTCACCATTGATGAGGGTGAATTTGTTGCCATTATGGGACCATCTGGTTGTGGAAAAACAACAACACTTCGTATGCTGGCTGGACTGGAACAGCCGTCCAAAGGGGAAGTACGAATGCAGGGCCGGGTGATGAATGCGGTGCCGGCGCATGAACGTGATACTCCCCTTGTCTGGCAATCGCTGGCGCTGTTTCCTTTTTTGAATGCTCGGGAAAATGTTGAATTTGGCTTACAGATGCGTGGCGTTGATGCCGCTACCCGCCGCAAAAAAGCGCTTGATTGGCTGGATCGTCTTGAGATTGGTGAGTTTGCTGAGCGTGATATCAGCAGCCTTTCTGGCGGCCAAAAACAGCGTGTTGCATTGGCCCGCTCACTGGTAACAGAGCCAAAAATTCTATTACTTGATGAGCCACTCTCCGCATTAGATGCAAACCTTGTTATTCGCATGCAATCAATGTTGACTCGTCTTCAGCGCGAACTTGGCATTACTTTTGTTTATGTCACTCATTCGCAGTCTGAAGCTTTTGCAATGGCCGATAGGGTGGTAATTATGTCACGCGGTCGGATTGCACAGATAGGGACGCCAAAAGATATTTACCGTGCCCCTGATAATCGGTTTGTTGCGGAATTTGTTGGCCGCAATAATATCATAAGCGGTAAGATAAAATCGTCCAGCGGTAAGAGTGTTTTGATCAATGGGAGCCTTGGTGATTTTAAGGTAAGTCTTGGGGGTAGGGCAAAGCCGTCGCCAGGAAGTGAGGGCAGTTTTGTTATTGCCGCCGATCTTGTCCGCCTTTCGTCAAAAAAGCCGCGTGCTGGCAACCAAATAGAATGTTCGTTAATTTCAGAAGAATTTATCGGATCCGTGGTCACCCTTTTTCTTGAGGCCAGAGACGGTAGCGAGTTTAAAGTGCAGATTCAAGAAAGAGAGCTTGCCGATATGGACCTTAAGCATATGGGTAAGGTTTTTGTAAGCTGGGACCCGGAGCGTGCGCATTATATCGGTGCTGATTAGTGATTTAGGGAGAGTTTGATGATTAGTAATCCTGTTCCATGGCCGGATGGTGCACGCTGTGCTTGTGTGATTTCTTTTGATATGGACGCTGATAGTCTAATTCATATCGCCCGGCCTAAAGACTCTCATGACCGGTTATATCCAATCAGTATGGGTCGATATGGACCAACGGTTGCTGTACCTCGTATTCTTGAAACCTATCGGAGGCTTGGCATCAAGCAGTCATTCTTTGTGCCGGGTTGGTGCATTGAGACCTACCCTGATGCAGTAGAGGCTATTTTAAAAGGCGGGCATGAAATTGGGCATCATGGATACTTACATGAAGATCCAATTGACGCCCCTGATCAACGCGCCTGGTTTGAAAAAGCGTTAGAGGCGCATCACAAATATTGCGGCGGCACACCCTCTGGATACCGAGCTCCAGTCTATAACATCAATCAGGAAGTTTTGGATTTGCTGGTTGAACACGGGTTTCGATATGACTCTTCGATGATGGCTGATGATATTCCCTATCGGCTCGAAACCAGCAGGGGTCAGCTTTGGGAAATGCCGGTGCATTGGGGAACTGATGATTGGCCACCTTTTGCTCACTATTCTGAAATTGGCTATATGATGCCGGTTGCAGGCCCATCAAAAGGATTGTCTGGGTTCTGGGAGGAGTTTGATGCAGCTTATGACGCAGGTGGTTTTTTTGTGCTTATTGTTCATCCATTTCTAACTGGCAGGTTGGCTCGCTGGAAACAGGTGGAAACGTGGTTGGAGAAAACGTTAAACACAAAAGATGTTTGGTTTGCGAGGCTTGATGAAATTGCCGATCACTTGGATCGAATAGTGGCCAGCGGGGCCTATGTTCCTCGCCGCGAGGCATTGCCCTACTATACAGCACCAATTGGGCGCGTGGAATAAGAAAGGATATCACCATGCTAAATGATACGGACAGGAACATGTTGAAAATTGCCTATGACGAAGCCCGTTTAGGTTTTGAAGCAGGTGGATGCCCAATCGGTTCAGTGCTGGCACGTGGTGGGCAGGAAGTGTCGCGTGGGCATAATCAGCGTGTTCAGAAAGGGGACCCGATAGCTCATGGTGAGATGGATGCTCTGCGCAAAGCTGGCCGCCAGAAAACCTACCGTGACACAGTGCTTTACACGACGCTCAGTCCTTGCATGATGTGTAGCGGAACCATTATCCAATTTGGCATTCCGCGAGTGGTGATTGGCGAGAATAAAACCTTTGGCGGTAATGAAGCGTTTTTACGTCAGCATGGGGTAGAAATTGTGATTGCTCATGATCCGGATTGCATTGCCTTGATGGAACGTTTTATTAGCGAAAAGCCCGAACTTTGGGCCGAAGATATTGCAGAGGATTGAGCCTTGATAGCGCCTTTTTATGATCCAGCAAAATATGATGGAACCAATGCCAGCTTAACCAGCGCTATTTCGCCCGACGGTAGCCCTGAAATTGGCGTGAAATATCGTATTCCACCGCGTTGCGGTGTTGCCGTCAAACTTCAAGCAGGACAGCAATTACAGATTGAAAATACTCATGGTACGCAGGTTTGCGACTTCTGGGCATATCTTGCTGCTGACATGGGCCAATTCTTATCTATGTCGCATTGTCGGACATGGCTACAGTCGGTTTTCCCCAAGGTTGGTGACCGGCTCGTGACGAACTGTCGTCAGCCAGTGCTAGAGATTATCAATGACACGTCACCTGGTGTGCACGATACGGTTATGTCTTGTTGCGATTTGACGCGATATCAATTGTTGGGATGCACGGAGTATCACGATAATTGCACGGACAACCTGCGGATGGCGTTAATTGCAATAGGACTCGAGGCACCGCATGTCCCCGACCCATTTAACTTGTGGATGAATATCCCCATTTCACCAGATGGCCAGACCTCCTTTGAGGCGACAGTCTCATCGCAAGGTGATGTTTTCGGGTTTAGAGTGCTGGAAGATTTAATTGCTGTTATGTCTGCCTGCCCGCAGGATAAAAATCCAATCAATGGCGCAGATGCAAAACCATCGGAACTTCATTTTATCATAAAGGCCTGATGCTTTCATGGCGAAGAGAGTCGTAAGAAGCAGTGTAAAGAGATTAAGCACAGTTGAAAAAAAAGCCCGAATATTAAAAGCGGCAGAAAAGGTCTTTGCCCAGCAAGGCCTCAAAGGTTCTAGGTTATTTGAGATTGCAAATGAAGCAGGTTTGCCGAAGGCAAATTTGTTGTATTATTTTCAGAGTAAAGACGATATTTATCGCGCAGTATGCCGAGATATTCTGGAAACGTGGCTCGAAGCTCTCGGTGAGATATCTGCCGAGGACAATCCTAAAAAAGCTATTGAGAGCTATATAAAATCCAAAATGGACCTTTCATTTAGTCGGCCCAACGCTTCAAAGGTTTTTGCACTGGAGATTATCGCTGGGGCTCCGGTTATTGGAGATTATCTTGAAAAAGATTTGAAAAGTTGGGTTGATAGGCAAGCAAGTGTTTTCAAGGTATGGCAGTCGCGAGGCGAAATGGTATCAATTTCACCTCAACATGTCTTTTTCATGATTTGGGCAGTTACACAGACCTATGCAGACTTTAATAAGCAGATTACAGCAGTCTTAGGCGTTAAAGAAATTGGTGCGGTTGATCACGTCATCGCAGTTGAGACCGTCACAGAAATTATCATTACGGGTTTGAGGATGAAATAAAAAATTTTAAATAAAAATTGACCATTTGGTCAAATTTTATTTAGGCTAATCGCAGCGAACAATGCGTTGCCTTGTTAGAAATTTTTAGCTTAGCTTAAATTTGAAATTGAGTTAGTAGCGTTAGTTAGAAAAGGTGAAAAAATGTCCAAATCTCGCCCTATAGTCTTAACCTCTCACTCAAGGCCTGGGTCAAATCATTTCTCGCCCATTCACTGGGGAGCAGAAGACCCTCGCAGTCGTGGCCCACTCATTGGGAGCGTATCTGATCCTATGCATCGGAATGTTATAGGGACCCACTCTGGCAGTTATTCAGTTTATAGAGCGGTTTCTGTTGCGGCTGGGAGGCTTGATCCCACTCATGTTGCTGATTTAACAAATACGTCTCCCACAATAAATATAGGACCTTATCCACAGTGGTTTGATCCTGATAAGATTGTGTCTTTAGATCCTTGGGGTCATGTTGTTGCGAGTGAATTTAAAGACCAGATTAAAGAGGGATTTGATATTCGGCCGACCATTGCGGTCACTCAAGCGAGATTGAAATTAATGGAGGTGCGCGATGCAATTAAAGAGGAACGGTTGAGGCCTGATGGTCAGGTGCTTCTTGAGAACGGGGATATAAAGGTTACGAAAATAGCAATTGACCCTGTTTGGCATATTCCTGGGCTCGCCAGGAGATTTGGGGTTGATGAATATGAATTTAGGCGAGTGATTTTCGAGCAGATGGGGGGGATGTATCCAGAGCTTGTAACGCGATCTGACCTTGAAGTTTTTATGCCCCCGATTGGTGGTATCACTGCTTATATTTTTGGTGATGCTGAAAAACTAAGTGATAAGAAGGTACCACTGGCATGCCGTGTTCATGACGAATGTAATGGATCTGACGTTTTTGGCTCTGATATTTGTACCTGTCGTCCCTACTTAACACATGGGATCGAAATATGTGTGGCAATGGCTCAGGATGGTGGTAACGGCCTTGTCGTTTACAATCGCAAAGAAGGTAGAGCGCTTGGAGAGGTAACTAAATTTTTGGTCTACAACGCTCGCAAGCGACAGAGGGGTGGAGATAGTGCGGCAACGTATTTTGAACGGACTGAGTGTGTTGCTGGGGTTCAAGATGCTCGTTTCCAGGAATTGATGCCGGATATTTTCAATTGGCTGGGTATAACAAAGATTGATCGTTTTGCCTCAATGAGTGACATGAAGCATGATGCACTTGTTGGTCAAGGCATTGAAATTGGTGAACGGTTGGATATTCCATCACATTTAATACCTGAGGATGCTCATGTTGAAATGGAGGCTAAAAAAGCTGCCGGATATTTCACCAATGAAGATCCAAAAAAAGGAGAAGATTTAAGTGAGGTTAAGGGCAGGAAAATGGAAGAATGAAAGCTGATGACCTAGATTTTGCCTTCGCTATGTTGACACCCGAAGCTGTGAGGGGGCGGTGTCATGAGATTTTTAAATTGGCAGAAACATCTAAACTCGATCATTTTGAAGTTCATATGGAATATATGAATGATGCGGTTGAATTAGTGCTTAAAGAAATTGAGGTCAATTACCCCAATGTAAAAGTCCCTTTCCACAGTCGATGGCGTCATTTTGAATTTGGCCGTCACAATCTTTGGTTTGAGTTAATGGAACGTCTCCCAAAAGTCTCAAAGGTTGAAAATGCTCGTCGTCGCTTTGATCTGGCAATTGTATCAGTTTTGCTTGACGCAGGTGCGGGACCAGATTGGCGGTACAATGATAAAAAAACGGGAATTGTTCAAAGCAGGTCTGAGGGTTTGGCCCTGGCTAGCATTAGACTGTTGGAAAGTGGGTTGCTTAGCCTTCATGGTGACGATGAACCTTTTCGTGTAGACGCGGAAGCGTTGAAAAAATTGAGTGCAGAGAAACTCGGAGAGGTTTTCCAAGTCAGTGCTGTTAATCCCCTCCTCGGTCTTGATAACAGAACTAGTTTACTAAATCGACTGGGTAGCGCCTTACTAAAAAAATCTGAGATGTTTTGCCGTGATGGCACATCTCGTCCGGGCAACCTTTTTGATTACTTGTCAAAGAAGCAAGTTGGGGGTGCAGTTGAAGCTCGCGATATTCTCATCGCATTACTGCATGGAATTGGCCATATATGGACCGATGGTGAATGGCTGGGGGACATTCCTATTGGGGATGTTGGACATCACAGTAGTTTAGTACGCGACGACATAACAAATAAGATTATACCCTTCCATAAGCTCTCACAATGGATGACTTATTCTTTGATTGAGCCTCTCGAGGAATCTGGGGTGAGGGTAATTAATTTGGATGACTTAACTGGGCTTCCTGAATACCGAAATGGTGGGCTTTTCCTCGATACCAAAGTTCTTAAAACTATTAATTCGAAAGATTTGCTTTCCACCCATCAGTTAAAAAGTTCTTTAGTGGTTGAGTGGAGAGCGTTGACGGTAGCTCTTCTAGACAAACTCGCCGATGAAGTGCGTTTCCGCACGGGTGATGACGCCGAGAGTTTACCGCTTGCAAGTGTACTGCAGGGTGGCACTTGGTCAGCGGGGCGGCGGATTGCAAGCCAGCTTCGTGAGGGTGGCGCTCCACCTTTAAACCTCCATAGTAGTGGTACTATTTTTTGAGAAAGTGAGAACACATTATGAAAAGTGAAAATATTATCACGGTAAATCATCCTTTAATTAAGCACAAACTCTCCATAATGAGGGATGTTGAAACACCAACAGCAAAGTTTCGTGAACTACTTCGTGAGATTAGCCTATTGCTTGCATATGAAGTTTGCCGCGATTTAGAAACGGAAGAAGTGAGTGTTCAGACACCGCTTGAACACGTTAAAGTGCCAAAGATTGTTGGAAAGAAACTGTGTTTTATCTCAATCCTTAGAGCAGGCAACGGACTTTTAGATGGAATGCTTGACCTGGTCCCATCGGCACGAGTAGGCCATGTTGGTCTTTACCGAGACCCAAAATCTTTAGTGCCGGTGGAATATTACCTTAAACTGCCAGACAATTTAGAAGAACGCCTCTGTGTGGTAGTTGACCCTATGCTCGCAACAGGCAATTCAGCAGTCGCGGGTGTGCAACGTATAAAAGATGCTGGTGCAAAACGGATTAAATTTGTTTGTTTACTTGCTGCACCTGAGGGTTTGGCTACGTTCTCAGGCCAACATCCAGATGTTCAGATTGTAACGGCAGCCATTGATAGGGAGCTTAATGATCATGCCTATATTTTGCCAGGGCTTGGAGATGCTGGTGACCGAATGTATGGAACAAAATAAAGAGCTGAGTAGAATTACGTTAATAAAAATACTTGGTCCACCGCGTGCCAGGGTACACCCTGAGCAGTAGGAGAAAGGTTGAACCCTCTGGTAATTTTAGTTTTAGGTTTTTGATAGCCGAACTTGGTATTGCTTAGTGACGGATAATTACCTTTGCTGGCTACCAAGATTTACTAACTCCTTGATACGTTTTCGGTAAACAAGTGGTGCGCGGTCAATCGCAATCCGAATGGGTGCACGGGTCTGTTGCCGTTGTTCTTCTTTGTGGATGGCTTCCAGGATCTCTTTATCCTCTTCAAATGCAATGCGAAAAAGGTCATCGATTTGCTTCGAGGCGTCATCATTACCAACTGCGGCATTGCGCATATGCATCCAGTGATCAATTGTATAATCACGGGTAACTGGTGTCACAAAATGGATCGCGAAAATGCGCACCCCTTTGTGACGTTCGTCTTCTTTTAGCTGTAGATCACTCGCTGCGCTGCCAAAATCAATAACGGCAGTTGATGGTAGATGAAGGTAATAATAATGCCACCGGTCAACGTTGCCAGAAAAACTACCAAATTTTTGAAAGAAACCAACTGGTGGCGCATTCCGGATCCAGCGCCAAGCGGCAATAGGGTCATCCGTTGTCGACACCTCAACTGGAACATCTTGGGACGCTGCGCTCCCAAGAGTTGTAGGATGAACAAAACTGACATGTGCTGGATCGACCAGATTTTCCGCGACATTTAGATAATGCGCCTCGATATGCAAGGCATCGCCAAGATGCTTATGCCAGGAAGAATCCTTAAATTCATCCATGCTAAAAATTAGATTGGGGTCGGCCTTCTCTTTAATACCCATCCAGACCCAAACAATGCCGTGCCGTTCTTCAACTGGGTAAGTGTCAACATAGGCACTTGGCGGCAAGTTATCCTGTGCTGGTATGCGTACACATTTTCCATTGCCATCAAAAGTCATGCCGTGATAACCGCACTCCACATTATCACCAACAAGGTTGCCCTTACTTAGTGGTAAAAGCCGGTGCGGACAACGGTCTTCCAAGGCAACCAGTTTATCGTCGCTTTGCCGGAAGAAAACCAGATTTTGTTCAAGAATAGTTTGGGGAACAAGTTCGTGCTGAAAGTTGCGTGACCAACCTGCTACATACCACGCGTCAAAAACAAATTCCATGATTGCCACCGTCAGTTAGTTTTTCGAATGAAAGTCCGATAGTAGTAGTTGGAAATCATGACTAAATTTCACCCACTACTAACGTATGCTAGTGTTTGAATAAACGCAAGGTAGTGCGACTGGATGGTATTAGTAGGTGAATTAAAATTTTGTAAAGTTATTTGGCCTGAAAACCAAAGTAGGAATGGTCTATAATGGGGGGTGGATTCCCCATAAAAACTGGCAAGTATTATCAGGCTAGCAATGGGGGGCAACTTCGGCCAATGTAAGCTTCATTATTGCGCTTAGTGCGTCGACAATGACTCAATGTAGGGAGTAAAAGAAATATGACGTCAACAATCGACAGGCGGCACACCAACCGCCGGATGAGCAAAATTGTCATCCACAGTAACACAGTTTATCTTTGTGGGCAGGTAGGTAATCGAGGCGACTCTATCGAGTTGCAGTGCGCTGAGGCATTTAGCCGTATCGATGCGCTGCTTGCTGAGGCGGGCACTTCAAATGAACGCTTGTTGCAGGTGATTGTATGGTTAAAAACAATGGATGATTTTGATGCTATGAATCTTGCATATGAAAATTGGGTGCCGGAAGGTTGCGCACCTGCCCGAGCTTGCGGCCGCAGCGAAATGGCCTCTGAGGAACTTCTAGTGGAGTTCACCGTTACCGCAGCAATATAGCCTTTTCTGCTTGTTTCCAATTAACTGTTCAGAATAAATGGGTTCCAGCACAAAATATTGACAATGTTCTAACAAGCTTGGTGAGTTTGAAAAATGGCTGAAAAACATGATTTAAGCATGATGGAAAATCTCTATTGGTGGGGCATACCAACTCTTTTTCGGTGTCCGCAAGACAAGCTTGAAACGGCTGATATTGCACTTGTTGGGGTTCCTCATTCGACCGGTAATGGCACAACTGAACGTGATCAGCACCTGGGCCCACGTGCTGTGAGGAATGTGTCCGCACTCCAACGTCGAGCGCATGGCGACTTCAAGATTGATCCATGGAATGAAGTAAAAATCATAGATGCCGGTGATGTCCCGTTCCCCAGGGCAAATGATAATGAACATTGCATTGAACAAATAACGGATTTTTTTAAAGCAATTGATAATTCTAATACACGTCCTGTTTCGATTGGAGGTGACCATTCGATTACTGGAGGTATCATTCAGGGACTTGCCAATGGCATTCTAACACAAGGAGAGAAAGTCTGTTTTTTACATCTAGATGCTCACACTGATGTTTTTACTACAGTAGATCATTTTTTGGGTGCTAAAAAATCTGCAGCCCATTGGGGTGCGTATTTGCCTGATCAAGGGATGGTTGATCCAAAACATTCGATGCAAATTGGCTTGCGTGGTCACCCACGAACGCTTGATTGGCTGCAGCCATCATATGACTATGGCTATAACATTGTAACTATGAAAGAGTATCGGCAACGGGGCGCTATCGATGTAATTGAACAGGTAAAAACTGTTCTTGGTGGTCGGCCTGTCTACATCACATTTGATTTGGATTGTCTTGACCCGTCTGCAGCGCCAGCTGTTTCTAACATTGAGCCAGGCGTAAATGGCTTTTCGGTTGATGAAGCGATTGAGCTTTTGCATGCGGTTAGAGGAATGAATATCATCGGTGGTGATGTTGTTTGTTTGATGCCGACAAAAGACACCCCTAATCAGATAACTTCTATGGTTGCAGCTGCTGTTATGTTCGAGATGATCTCTATGATTGCAGAATTAAAAATAAAAACTTGAGTGGTTTAAACCGATTAATTCTGAGGGGTTGTTCTGGAAGCATTTTTCATAATTTTAGTTCTTGTTGCTGCATTTCTGCATGCGTTTTGGAATCTAATCCTAAAATCAGCACATGATAAGCCCATTGCTGTAATGGCGATTTATTTTAGTAGCCTCCCGTTGGCTCTGGGAGGGCTTTTGATTGCAGGGATTCCAAACTTGACAGCTTTACCCGTCATTTTGCTGAGTGCAATTTTACAAACTGGGTATAGCATATCACTTTTTAAGGCATATGACCGAGGACCACTAAGCAGTGTTTACCCCGTCGCAAGAGGCTCCGCACCACTGTTTATTTTTGGCTTAAGTTATATTTTTTTTGATTCCATAATTTCCACAGAGACACTTACTGGGATTTTTGTCATATGCTCAGGCTTGGTTATCTATGGGTTATTTCAGTTGTGGCAAAAAAGGGAAGAAAGTCGGGAGGTAACAGTTGCCCTATTCACGGGGCTATTTATTGCGCTGTATTCCATCACTGACGCTTATGGTGTTCGCACAGTTGGAAGCGCCCTGTCCTTCTTCGGAGCGATGGCGTTATTCAATCGTTTGTTTTTATTTTTTTATCTGGTTGTTTTGGAAAGAGACTTTTTGCCTCGTCTCGCAAGCGGTTACAAGCATAGTTTTATTTTAGGCGGCCTAATTTCTTTTGTTTGTTATTTGATTGTTCTCAGTGCTTATCAACACCTACCCGTAGCGTTGGTTTCTTCACTGCGAGAGACATCGATACTCTTCGCTGTCTTGCTTGGCGTTCTGGCACTAAAAGAGAGGTTCACATTGGATAAGGTTATTTTGGTTACGCTCTTGGTCGTCGGCGTTACAATAATATATTGCGCTTAAGCGTTGGTAGCGTCTGGTGCAAAAGCGCTATCTGCACCAGACTTTTCATTTTGGAGCCTATTTTTTAGGCTCTGTTTTGCCATCGTAACGCTTTTTCCACTCGGCCACTATGCGGTTCTTGTTAGCAGCCGCCCAAGCAAATTTGTTATCAATCAGTTTAGCATTCACTTCCTTAAAGAAATCTGGAAGCACAGGGTCTGGCGTGATTTTGGATGTATCGGCTATTATTGATTGGCGCTCACCAAAAAGCTTCATCCCTCTACCAAGTGTCCAATCAATAAGCCGTTGCGAGTCCTTGAGGTTTTTTGTTCCCTTCATGATTGCTACGACTTGCATCTCCCAACCAATTCCTTCCTCGGGAATAATCATTTCCATTGGAGCGCCTGCTTTGATAATTTTGATGGCGCGGCCGGGCCAAGAGATACCAATTGGGAATTCACCAGAGCCAGATTGCTTGCAAGGCTTTGAGCCGGAGTGAGTATAAACACCGACGTTTTTGTGGAGATCGTCCATGTATTTCCATGCAGCGTCTTCACCCATGATCTGTATCCAACTTGACACATCCAGGAAACCTGTTCCTGATGAGTTTGGATTCGGCATTGAAATTAAGCCTTTATATACTGGATTGGTTAAATCTGCCCAGCTTTTTGGCTTTGGTAAGCCAAGCTTTTTTGCTTCAACTGTGTTCCAGCAAATACAGCCAGCCCAACCATAGTTTCCAACCCAATTCACCTCTCCTTCTTTGTCAACATATCGTTGATCAATCTTATCCATTCCCTTTGGAGTATATGGGTGAAACATGCCTTGAGCTTCCATGTTTAATGCAACGGTTGCGGCCATCTCAAAAAGTACATCAGCTTGTGGGTTATCTTTTTCTGCCATCATTTTTGCAGCCATTGTGCCAGTGGACTCGCGAACCACTTTCACTTTGATGTCAGGATTATCCTTCTGAAACTGATCCATGTAATGTTTCAGGTTATCGGCATCAGTGCTCGAGTAAACTAAAAGGTCTCCTGCGTTTGCAGCGCCAACAAACATCATTGATGCCAGGACCCCTGTTAACAATCTTTTATAACTGAACCTCATTTTTATTCCTCCTTATACCCTTTGATTTTCTATAGCTTTAATGAAATGATACAATAGATTTAGTCTATTGTGAAACTGTCCTTGGGGGATACCTCTATTTTGACTTATGTGTGATGCATTTTAAGCACCACTGGGCGCCACATCACAATCCGCTTATCAATATGTTGTTTTAATTTTTACAATACGGATTCCTAATTGCCGGATTTAGGTTTGGATGGTACCGTATCCTACTATTACGATTGAAAGGTTCAAGAATAGTGATGGAAAATACAGTTTCTTACCTATCAATAGAAAATCTAAGTAAATCCTTTGGAAAATTTTTGGCCTTAGACGATGTCTGTATAGACATAAACGCTGGCGAGTTTGTTTGTTTCCTTGGCCCATCAGGTTGTGGTAAGACCACATTACTGCGTTGCATTGCTGGTTTAGAAGTCCAATCAAGTGGAACAATTATTCAAAATTCAGAAATAATTTCGGATTTACCAACCTCCCAACGTGATTTTGGTATTGTTTTTCAGTCTTATGCCCTGTTTCCTAACCTTTCATGCTTTCATAATATTGCTTATGGCCTAGAAAATCTTGGCTGGGAAAAGCAAGATATAACAAAACGCGTAGACGAATTGTTGTCGCTCGTTGGACTGTCAGATCACAGCGCAAAATACCCGAGCCAGTTATCTGGAGGTGAGCAGCAAAGAATTGCGCTGGCGCGCGCTATTGCCACATCACCAAATCTTTTGTTGCTGGATGAACCTCTCTCTGCTCTAGATGCTAAGGTTCGGGTTCACCTGCGGCAAGAGCTAAAAAATTTTCACCGACGGCTTGGTTTGACAACAGTTATGGTAACGCATGACCAAGAGGAAGCTTTATCTATCGCAGATCGTATTTTTGTGATGGACAGCGGGAAGATAATGCAGTCAGGAACTCCCGAGGACATCTACGCCAATTCGAGCAATCCATTTGTAGCCAACTTTATTGGGATGACTAACTTCATTGAGGGACAAGTGTTAGACGAGGACTCAATAAAAGTTGATAATCAACAAATAGCTATAAACTCCCATAGCCACAAAAAGGGCACCAAAGTTATTATTGCTGCTCGACCTGAATATGTTCAACTTGCCGAGAAAAACAGCAGTAATACGTTTGTTGGGAGGGTGGTTGATGTCGAGTTTTTGGGCTCGTTTCTTCGAATTCATCTGGAAACCTCAATTATGCCAGATCAACCTTTGATAGCTGACAAGCCAATGATTGATAATTTTAGTAAATCCGTTGCTATTGGCGATAATTTAAACTTTACGTTGTCACCAAATCACCTAAACGTCTATGAGTGTGATAACTAAAAATGTTTAGTTTTAAGTCCAAATCTCGGGCAGCTGATAAATCAGACAAGATTGGTAGAATTCTAGTTTTTGTTTATCTGGCTATGTTCTTTTGTTTTCTGGTTCTGCCACTCTTCGCATTAATGTCTAAAAGTATGCAAAACGCCGAGGGGGTTTTTGTTGGTCTAGAAAATTTTGCACTCTATTTGAAAGAACCAACCCTCTTTAAATCCTTTTTTCATAGTCTTTTTGTTGCATTTGTCTCTACGATTATAGTTGTCTGTCTTGGATTTCTATACGCATTTGCTTTACAGTGTACGTGCATCCCATTTAAGGGATTGTTTCGAGTTGTCTCCTTAATTCCATTGCTAAGCCCATCCATACTTGCTGCTATCGCGCTTGTTTATTGGTTTGGCAACCAAGGAATATTTAAAGAAATGCTCTTGGGACACTCAATCTACGGCCCTATCGGCATTATAATGGCATCGGTTTACTGGACTTTCCCTCACGCGCTGATGATTTTGTCTACCTCGCTATCTTTGTCGGATGCACGCCTTTATGAGGCCTCTGATGCACTCAAGGCCTCAAAGCTTAGAACATTTTTTACAGTGACTATACCGGGTGCCAAATACGGTATTATAAGCACTACCTTTGTCGTGTTTATTCTTGTTTTCACTGACTTTGGTGTTCCAAAAGTTATCGGTGGAAACTACAATGTACTCGCCACAGACATTTACCGAGAAGTGGTTGGCATGCAAAATTTTCAAATGGGTGCGGTTATATCCATAGTGCTACTAATCCCCGCATTACTTGCTTTTGCTCTTGATCAATTTTCCCGAAAAAGGCAAGCGTCCCAATTAACCTCCAGGGCAGTCGTTTATGTGCCAAAGCCTCATAGACTGCGTGACAATCTTCTCCTTTGTTATTGTTTGCTTATCACGGCATTGGTCTTTTTGATGCTTGGTATGGCTCAGTTTGGGGCTTTGGTAAAATTTTGGCCGTACAATTTGTCATTAACCCTGAAGCACTATAATTTTGAAGTGGCGGGCCTTGGTTGGGACTCGTTTTTTAATTCTGTTCGCATGTCACTTTACGCGGCATTTTTTGGGACAATTATAATTTTTATCGGAAGTTACCTGATAGAAAAAATGCGCGCAGATAAAAGCCTGCGGGATATTCTTCAGATGATTGCTCTGATGCCAATGGCAATACCGGGAATAGTGCTTGGACTTGCATATATTTTCTTCTTTAACATGAAAGATAACCCTCTTAATTTCATTTACGCGACAATGGCAATACTTGTGATAAATACTGTAGTCCATTTTTATACTGTGTCTCATTTGTCTGCTATCACAGCAATAAAGAAACTGGACAATGAGTTTGAGTCAGTTTCACTTTCACTCAAAGTTCCGATCTATAAAATGTTCTTCCGTGTGACGCTACCAGTTTGTTTGCCAACCGTGTTTGATATTTTTATTTACCTTTTTTGTAATGCGATGACGACTGTTTCGGGTGTGATTTTCCTATACTCTTATGATACTACGTTGGCATCGGTCTCTTCGATACACCTTGATGAGCAGGGTGATGTTGCAGGCGCAGCGGCAATGGCAATGTTAATTGTGTATATTTCATTTCTCGTGCGTGGAATTCATACAATTATATCGACGTTCCTACTCAAGCGAACTCAGGCTTGGAGGAATATTTAGAATTGGAAGGAAATGCGCAAAACCTCTCAAAAGTCAAAATATCAGACCATGAGGCAAGCCTAATACTTACAGCTTTCCCAGGCAGAACCTCATCCAACACATTTTCCATGAGAGATATGCTGGGTGTTTTAAATGCCCTAAAAAAAGAAAGCTGCTCATATTTTCTCTCTTTAGTTGAAGCGGCAGAGTTCAGTAATTACTGTGACCAAGGGGTGCTTTTATCTGAGTCAAAAAAAAGATCAATTAATTGTGTTCATCTTCCGATAGTCGACTTGGGCATACCAAAAAATGATACGTTAGATAGGCTAAATAAACTTAGGCCAAGGCTTTATGAAGCAATAAAGTCAGGCAGTTCAATAGCGATTCACTGTATGGGTGGTTTGGGCAGGTCTGGCACTGTTGCTGCAATAATTTTAAGGGATCTTGGTATCCCTGCGCAATTGGCCATAGACATTGTTCGACAATTTCGACCTGGGGCGATTGAGACTAAAGAGCAAGAAATTTTTGTTTCCTCTATTGCATCAAACCACATGAATAACAGTGAATGATATCGATTGGAGAATGAGAAAATTTTGGAGGTAGATGTGCAATATGATCCCTTTTTTCAGCCTGTGTCTGGTATCGAAATGCCTCGTTTTGCAGGAATGCCGACCTTCATGCGGTTGCCACATCTATCAATGGATGCACCGGAGACTAAACGTGTTGAATTAGGGGTTGTGGGTGTTCCATGGGATGGAGGAACTTCGAATAGGCCGGGCCCAAGGCATGGCCCAAGGCAATTACGGGATCTATCAACAATGGTTAGAGCACTGAATCCTGCTAGTGGCATAAATCCTTTTACTCTCGCAAATTGTGCAGACCTCGGTGACGTTAGTCCAAACCCGGTTGATCTTGAAGACAGTATGGATCGTGTGGCATCTTTTTTTAAAAATTTGCAAAAAAGAAATATTATACCAATGACTGCTGGCGGGGATCATCTTATTTCACTGCCTATTTTGCGCGGACTGGCAGCTGCCAAACCGTTAGCGATGATCCATTTTGATTCTCATACAGATCTGTTTGATAGTTATTTTGGGGGATTCAAATATACGCACGGAACACCATTCAGACGCGCCATAGAAGAAGGGCTTCTTGATCCAAAACGAGTTGTTCAGATTGGCATTCGAGGGACTGCGTACAATTTAGATGATATAGAGTGGGGTGAAGCACAGGGTGTAAGAATAATTCGTGTAGAGGAATTGTTTGACCGTGGGATTGAATCTGTCATGGAAGAAGCCAAATCTATAGTTGGCAAGGAGTCGACTTATTGTTCATTTGATATAGATTTTATCGACCCGAGTTATGCTCCAGGTACAGGTACTCCAGAAATTGGAGGTCCAAATACCTTTGAAGCCCAAAAGTCAATTAGGTTAATGCAAGGGCTAAATCTCGTAGGAGCCGATCTCGTAGAAGTTTCACCGCCATTCGATGCTTCAGGTGGTACTGCTTGGGTAGGCGCATCTTTGATGTTTGAACTGATGTGTGTTCTCGCAGATGCAATCGATAGACGTAGAAATTGAGCAAAAAACTGCCTATTTCCAGGGGATTTATTTGCCGACGCAGTTGCCGTCCCAGACACCAAAAAAATTAATAAGATCTGTGGCGTGATATATTGCAAATTAAAATTTTAATTACGATGTGCGGTCTCAAAAGTCTTAGAGTGGGTCCAGTTGATGCAACTGCTCTTGAACCATTCAGTTATATGAAAAATATTGTCTATTTATATTTGTGTGCGAATGCATTTTAGCTTTACCATTTGGGGGAAGTGATTTGGGACCCATTGCAAAGGGTGCTTAAGGCAAGCTCTGGAGATGGGTCTGGCAACCACGTTGATGGGGATAATATGAAGATGCAGAACGAAGAACAAATCTGGCAAATGGTTGACGCTAAAAAAGCAGAATTTATTGCTTTATCAGATAGGGTCTTTGAGACACCGGAAACACTTTATAATGAATATGCGTCTGTGGCTGAGCATATGATCATGCTAAAAAGTGAGGGATTTCGGGTTACGGAAGGAATTTGTGGCATGCCCACGGCGGTGATGGGTGAGGCTGGTGATAAGGGGCCGGTGATCGCTATCCTTGGTGAGTTTGACGCGTTACCAGAGTTGAGCCAAGCTCCCGGTGTCGCTCAACCAAGCCCAATTGAAACAGGTGGCAACGGGCATGGCTGTGGCCATAATTTGCTTGGAGCTGCATCGCTTTTGGCCGCGACCGCAGTCAAGGACTGGCTTGCCGAGAACGAGATTGTGGCGAGGGTACGCTATTATGGCTGTCCTGCTGAAGAAGGTGGTGCTGCTAAGGCTTACATGGCGCGCGATGGACTCTTTGATGATGTTGATGCAGCGATCTCGTGGCATCCATCCACCTTCAACGCGGTTCAGCATGGTCATTCGCTTGCTAATTCGCGCATTGATTTTACCTTTCATGGCAAGGCTGCACATGCGGCTGCGGCCCCACAACTTGGTCGCAGTGCGCTCGATGCATGTGAGCTAATGAATATAGGAGTAAATTATTTGCGTGAACATATGCCGGATTCTGCGCGGGTGCATTATGCTTATCTGGATGCTGGTGGTGTTGCGCCAAATGTAGTCCAGGCAAAAGCCACGGTGAGACAATTGGTTCGGGCTGCTGACCTGGACGCTTTGCGTGATTTGGTAGCGCGGGTGCGCAGCATTGCTGATGGCGCTGCTATGATGACTGGCACAACTGTTGAGGCGAAGGTCTATTCAGGTGTATCAAATTTAGTTGGTAATCGCCCGCTAGAAGAAGTGATGCAGCATGAATTTGAGAAACTTGGTCCGGTGCCTTTTGAGGCAGATGATGTCGGCCTTGCCAATGACATTCGCAAAACTCTGACCAAAGATGATATCACTGCAAGTTTTCAACGTATTGGACGTGAAACCCCCGAAAATCTACCGCTTTGTGATTTTGTTGCACCACTCGACCGGATAAATAATGGAGGTGAGGGTTCAACTGATGTTGGTGATGTTAGCTGGGTTGTGCCCACGGTACAGGCGCGTGTTGCTACTTGTGCTGTTGGCACACCCTTCCATACCTGGCAAACAGTGGCGCAGGGAAAGGCACCTGCTGCTCATAAGGGCATGGTGCATGCGGCAAAGGTAATGGCAGCAACAGCAGGCGCATTAATTCAGTCGCCAGAAACATTGAAAGCAGCCCGCATGGTGCATGACGAACGCCAGGCGAAAACACCCTATCAATGCCCAATTCCTGCCGAGGTGTCACCGCCGGTTATTGCAAAACCGGAATAGGATCTTGGTTTCAATATTATTGAGTTTCAAAAAGTTTTTAGCCAGTTTGTTTGGCGTAAACGCATTTAGAATGTGATCTAGCACTATCGGGTTTGGGCAAGTTTGGATTCGGCAAGCCGAACCCAGAGGCTGGCTCCAATTGTTAAAATTTCATCATTGAAATCAAAATGTGGGCTGTGCAGGTTTTCTGACTCAAGACCTGCACCCAGCCAGATATAGGCCCCTGGTTTTTGGTTCAACATGAATGAAAAGTCTTCGGCACCCATAACTGGTTTCATCCCCGTCTCCAACCCATTTGGACCAAGCATATCGGCGATGATATCACGCGCAAAAAGGGCATCAACTTCATGATTTAAGGTTGGCGGATAGCCTGGGCGCAATTCCATGGAAACATTACACCCCACTGTCGCTGCCGCATTTTGGGCGACCGCTTCAATATCACGGATCATGCGAAGGCGCGTATCTGCTTCCATCGTGCGTAAGGTACCTCCAATGGTGGCGTTTGCAGGGATCACATTGTAGGCGCTTCCAGCGTCGAGCTTTGTTAATGAAATTAATGCATGATCAAATGGGTCAAGCTGGCGTGAAATTAACGTTTGCAAGGCAACAATGCACAGTCCCGCTGCCGCAACCGGATCTCGAGTCAGATGTGGCATCGCAGCATGACCACCTTTACCCTCAATCGTTAAAATGAAAATATCGGCTCCTGCCATAGCTGGCCCGCAATGAGCGACTGCACGTCCAACCTCAAGCCCAGGCCAATTATGCATGCCCCAGACGGAGTCCATGTGGAATTTTTCAAACAGCCCGTCATCGATCATCGACCGAGCACCAGCGTTGCCGCCCTCTTCGGCTGGTTGAAAAATACAATAAATGGTGCCATGAAACTTTCGCGTTTGCGCAAAGTGCCTGGCGGCGGCGAGCAGCATCGTTGTATGCCCATCATGACCGCAAGCATGCATTCGGCCGGGGCGCTGTGATGCATAAGTAAGGTTCGTTTCTTCCGACATTGGAAGTGCGTCCATATCGGCGCGAAGACCTATCGCATTGCCGCTGGCTGGGTCGCCCTGATTACCATGAATAACTCCAACAAGCCCAGTGCCACCAAAGCCACCATGTACCTCGACCCCAAAGCTTTCCAGCTTAGCCGCAACAAAGTTTGATGTGTCTTTCTCTTCATAAGCAATTTCTGGGTTTGCATGCAGATGTTGGCGCCATGTTGCTAGCTCGTCTTTTTTGGACTTCAGCTCATCGACTAATTTCATCCGTATCTCCTGACAACGATCTTACGAGTACGAGATCTCTAGGGTATGATCGATTACAATTCATGATCAACCATTTACTGCAGAAACTGTTCATGTTCGGCTCGACAACATCCGAGTGCAAAGGGTACGCTGTTGATCACCATAATAAAACCATAGATGATGATTTAATATGACGAAAATTACAGCCCCAGACCAGATATCGCGGATTACCAGCGCAGTTGACCATCTTGCTACCATAACTGAACCTGACCGTCCGCATACCCGCCTCGTGTTCAGCCCCGAATTTGATCGGGGGCGGGAGTGGCTACGTAAAACGTTCTTGGCTGCTGGGCTTTCTTGCCATATTGATACTGGTGGAAATTTGATTGGCGTTCGCAAGGGTAAGCAGAATGTTGATAACGCTGGAAAAGTTATTATCGGATCGCATATTGATACTGTGCCAGCAGGTGGCCGTTTTGATGGGATTGCAGGTGTGGTTGCCGCGTTGGAGGTGGTGCATTATCTGAATGAAAAAAGGATAGAACTGCCATTTGATTTAGAAATTGTCGATTATCTTGGCGAAGAGTTGAATGTCTGGGGTACGTCTTGTCTCGGTAGCCGGCATATGGCTGGACTAATCACATCTGAAATGCTCGAGAGAATTGACTCTGATGGCCGCAGCCTTGGTGTTGAGATATCCCGCATTGGCGGAAGCGGTCAAGCAAGTGATGGACCGCGCTCAGATGCCAGTCAGATAAAGGCATGCCTCGAGCTTCACATTGAGCAAGCTAAAATTTTAGATAGCAATGGCCAAGATATAGGTATTGTGACTGCCATACCGGGGATTTACCGCTATGGTGTTTCAATCATTGGTCAGGCTGGCCACAGTGGCACAACAAGCATGGCCGAACGGCAAGATGCATTGGTGGCTGCAGCTGATATTATTCAAAAGACCAGCGCATTAGCCAGCGAGATTGCTCGCGATGAAAATCAGCATTTCGTTGCTACTATTGGGAAAATCGACGTTTTTCCAAATGGCGCTGCCATAGTGCCTGGGCAGGTTGAAATGACCCTTGATTTACGCGCCGTGAATGCCCGCGCTCGAGTTTCATTTTTTGAGGCATTTGAACGGGCTTGTGATCAGGCTGCCAAAACACGTAATTGTAGGGTCACGGTTCAACAGCTTGCCGCAGCAGACGTAGCACCAATGAATGGTAATTTGATGACAATGTTAGAGGAGTCGGCGAAAGCAAATGGTCTCTCTGCGATTAATATATCAAGTGGGGCAGGCCATGATACCGCGCATCTGTCCAGAATTGCTCCAGCGGCAATGATTTTCATTCCTTGCCGTGATGGGTTGAGTCACTGCCCGGAAGAGTATACCAGCTCTGAAGCTATTGCGAAGGGCGCAACCGTATTAACCGGTTGCGTAATGGGTCTGGCAAATAAGACAATGCAAGTATCCTGATTACAAAGATTGTGTCTCATCATTCAAATGACACGCAGAAAAATGTGCCGGGGCAATTTCCCGTAATGCAGGTTTTTCTCTCTCACATCGCGCTGTTGCGGATTTACAACGTGGGTGAAAATGGCAGCCCGTTGGTGGTGATAGGGGTGATGGAATCTCTCCACTGATCGGCTCATACTGCCGCTTTCCAACTTCAAGGCGCGGCACCCCCTCTAAAAGAGCTTGGGTATAGGGATGGTTTGGCTGTTTGACAAAGGTTTTGATTGGCGCAGTCTCAACAATTCTTCCCAAATACATAACGATAACACGGTCTGAGATATGCTCAATCACACCAATATCATGGCTGATGAAAAGATAGGTCAGGTCATATTTGTCTTTCAACTCAACAAACAGATTGATGATTTGGGCCTGAATTGAAACATCCAGTGCGGCAATTGACTCATCACAAACTAAAAACTCTGGGGATACAGCGAGCGCCCGTGCAATGCCAACCCTTTGTCTTTGTCCGCCAGAAAACTGATGGGGATAACGCTCTAATGTATCAGGGTCAAGACCAACTCGCTGCAGCATCTCTGCTGCAAATGCACGCTTCTCGGATTTGGTTATCAACTTGTGGTAGAGGGGTGCTTCTGTGATTATGTCAATAACACGTTTGCGAGGATTGAGAGAGGAGAACGGATCTTGAAAAATCATTTGAGTCAGCAGGGCGTTGGGTATTTCTTTGTTTTTAACTTGACCTGTATCAAACTCAACCCTTCCTTCAGTAGGTTGAAGAATACCCGCAACCATTCTCCCAAGAGTGGATTTTCCACACCCTGACTCTCCAACCACGCCAACGATTTCACCCTTAAAAATTGAAAAATTTACGCTATCAACAGCGTGGACAATCTCTTCTTTGTAATTTTGTCCAATCTTGTTCAAACCTTTAGCCACGAGGTCTAATGACTTCACAAAATCTTTTGAGAGGTTTTCTACCTTTAAAATTGGCATCATAATTTTGGCACCTCGGAAACGTTAAAACAGCGAACTTGTCTCTCATCGCTTAGGTGTGTGATGTCTGGTCGTCCACTTGAGCATTTTTCTGTTACATAGCTACAACGATTTTGGAAGGCGCATCCTCGTGGAAGGCTGAGCATGGAGGGAACCATACCGTTGATTTGTTGCAACGGTTTGCCGCGTTGATTTTGGCTCGGTACACTTCCCATCAACCCTCGAGTATAGGGGTGCAGGGGATTGGCAATTGTATTGGCAACCAACCCTTGTTCAACTATTCTCCCTGCGTACATAACGCAAACTCGGTCTGCGATGCCGGCTATAACGGCGAGATCATGAGTAATCCATAGCAAAGCAGTCTTTGTCTCGCGACATAGCTTTTGCATTTCACTAATAACTTGGCCCTGAATGGTAACATCCAGAGCGGTCGTTGGCTCATCAGCAATTATCAAGTCGGGGCGGTTCAACATAGCTATTGCGATTGAAACGCGTTGGCGCATGCCTCCCGAAAATTGGTGGGGATAGGCTCGAAGCCTCTCATCTGGTGAAGATATCCCCACAAGCCCAAGAGCATCGCGCGATCGAATACGAGCATCCTCTCGGCTAATTTTGTTGTCGTGCGCTTGAATTGCCTCAATCATCTGTGTTTCGATACGTAATACAGGGTTTAGCGTCATCATTGGATCTTGAAATATCATCGCAATTCTATTGCCACGAACGTGCTGCATTTGTTCATTTGACAAGTCGTTTAAATCTTCGCCTTTGAATTTGATGGTGCCGCCAATTATTTCTCCAGGGGAGTCCACTAAACCAATTATAGAAAATCCAGTTATTGACTTTCCTGAGCCAGACTCACCAACAAGACCCACGATCTCACCGGCCCCAATTTCAAAACTAACACCATCCACAGCTCGCAGAATTCCGGCCTTCGTGAAAAAATGCGTTTGTAGGTCGCTAATTTCTAAAATTGGTTCCACGGTCTGTCTCATTTTTGTAGGCGAGGGTTGAACATGTCACGCAGTTGGTCACCAACTAAGTTTATTGAAACAATAGTGATCAGGAGGGCAACGCCAGGAAAAATACTTATCCAAAAATCACCAGAATACATATACTCAAAGCCATTTCCGATCAAAAGGCCGAGAGATGGCTCTGTGATTGGCAGCCCCAAACCCAAAAAACTGAGAGTGGCCTCGAGTGAGATTGCGTGCGCAGTTTGTAAAGTGCCAACCACGATCAATGGCGCCATACAATTTGGCGCAATATGGCTTAAAATTATGCGTTTGTTGCCTAACGCAAGACAATGTGCGGCTTCGACGTATTCTTTGTTTTTTTCAACCAAAGCGCTGGCTCTCGCAGCTCTGGCATAATAGGCCCATTGGACTAAAATTAGTGCTATTATTGTTTTTTCAACACCTTTACCGAAAGCGGCTAAAATAATTAGCGCCATTAAAATAGATGGAAAACTTAATTGAATATCTACGATTCGCATCGTGATAGTTTCAAACCGGCCACCAAAATATGCTGCAGACAAGCCCAATGCAGCTCCAATTATGAGGGCAACAAATCCAGAGAGTGCTCCAACTCCCAAGCTTACTCGGAGACCATAAAAGATAGCAGAAAGCATGTCTCTGCCAGCACCGTCTGTCCCCAATAAATAAAAGTTTCCTGAAAAATCTTCAGAACCTGGTGGCAAGCGACTATTCATTATGTCAACGCTGGTTAAGTCATAGGGGTCTGATGGTGAGACCCAAGGTGCGAATATGGCGATGAACAAAATTAGCAGAAAGACGAAAAGCGCGATAACAGCAGTGGGACTCTCTGAGAAATCCGACCAAAATTTTCTTAAACCTGATGCTGGAAGGCTTGCATTCTGCGTTTGTGAGGGTGCACTCATTAACTTACCCCCTTTATTCTGACGCGTGGGTCAAGAACTGAATAAAGTATATCAACAATTAAGTTGAGGGTAACAAAGATTACCACAATAATCATAAGATAAGCTACCACAACTGGTCGGTCGAGATTATAAATTGAGTCAATGATGAGCTTGCCCATTCCAGGCCAGGCAAATACCGTTTCAGTGACAGTCGAAAACGCTATCAGTGAACCAAATTCCAAGCCGATGATTGTAATAACGGGTATCATAATGTTTTTCAAAAGATGAACACGAACTACCCGAGATTCGGCCACGCCTTTTGCGCGTGCAAATTTTATATAGTCTTGGAGAATTACTTCTCGTGTTCCCGCTCGGGCCAACCGGATCACTGATGATAGCTTAAATAAAGCTAAATTGAATGCCGGTAAAAAGATATGTGAAAGTCCGTCAAGCGTGAAAATAGAACTTGTAATGCCCAAATATGTGGCAACTTCTCCACGCCCAGTTGATGGCAGCCAACCAAGGCTTACAGAAAAAAACATAATCAATATAATGCCAACCCAGAAAGTTGGCATTGAGAATCCCAGTATAGATCCAGCCATTATCGTTTTGCTCACTTTACTGTTTGGTTTTAATCCAGCGTATATTCCGAGGGGAATCCCAAATACAACAGCCATTAAAAGTGAAAACAATGCTAGTTCCATCGTTGCAGGCATGCGTTGAATAATTAATTTCAGCGCGGGCTCTCCAAAAATGAATGAGCGTCCAAGGTCACCTTGGAATGCATTTACAACAAAATACCAATACTGCTCTGAAACAGGTCGATCAAGCCCAAGATCACGAATAACTCGATCAATTTCAGCTTGATCGGATTCTGGGTTGATCAACATGTCAACAGGGTCACCGACAAGATTCACGCCAACAAAGACTATTACTGACATTACGAAAAGTACAATAATGCTCTGTAGTGATCGTCGGAGAATGAATGCTGTCATTTTTCGATCCTAAAGGAAAAATTATGCCTCACACTGCATTTTCTTCAAAGCAATGTGAGGCATTAATGTTTTTGTCGTTTTCTTTAGCTGCCAGACAGGCCAGTTACGATTGTCCGCTCATCAGTACGCGGCAAGTAACTATAACCTTTCTTTGCAGCCCAAGTATTGACCTGATAGTGCATTGGGATCACACCGTAATTTTCTCCAACGGCCTTTTCAGTTGCCTCTGCAAGCAGCTTGCCTCTTGCATCAGCATCAACAGTCGCCAACGCTTTTTGGATAAGGGCATCGACTTTGGCGTCTGTGTGGCGTCCCCGGTTAGCTGCCCCCATACCTTTTGATTTGTCATAGGTATGAAGAAGGGCTTTGAGTGGAGAAGAAGCTTCACCGGAACCTGCACCCCACCCAAGAAGCATAAAACTGAACTCAGGTGATTTGTTTGGGCCGCCCCGAGAGGCACGTTTGAAGTAGACAGCTTTCGGCATAGTTTCGACGCTTGCGTCAATACCGACACGGTTTAGCATTTGTGCGAGGGCTTCGGCAATCTTTGCGTCGTTAATGTAACGATCGTTTGGCCCATGGATAGTCATTTTAAATCCATCGGGATAGCCTGCATCAGCCATCAGCTTTTTAGCCATCTTTGTGTCGTATGGGTCTGGTTTCATATTGTCAGAGACACCATGAAACCCTGCTGGTAAGAGCTGCCCTGCCTTGACGGCTATACCTTCCATAACACGTGATACGATTGCATCACGGTTAATTGATAGTGATATAGCTTTTCGAACCCGCACATCCATTAATGGGTTTTTGATTGGGCTACCGTCTTTTGCTGTTATGTGTGGGGAATTTTCCCGGAACTGGTCCATGTGTAAATAAATAACACGATTGGATGGCCCACTACTTAACTGAACGTTCTTATCTTTTTTAAGTCTAGCGACATCAAGGGGTGGAACATTGTCAATAAAGTCAACATCTCCAGCTAGAAGGGCCGAGATACGCGCCGGTCCTGCCTTGATTGGCTTAAAAGTCACCTTATCAAACGCGGCTTTAGTGCCATGATAAGCATCGTTCCGCTCAAGCACTATGCGGTCACCAGGCACCCACTCGATAAATTTGTAGGGGCCAGTTCCGACTGTTGCTTTGCCGCTATTGTAATCTTCAGTGCTTGCGCCCTTGCCGGCCTTTGCAGAAATTATTTTCACCGTGCTAAGGTCATTTGGCATCAAAGGGTAAGGTTTTGCTGTGACAACATGAATTGTGTGGGAGTCAATCTTTTTGAAAGTCTTGCCCTTTAAGTAAGTCACAAAGCTTGAGGGTGAGTTAGGTACATTCTGAGCGCGCTCAACAGTGAACATAACATCATCGGCGCTGAATGAACTTCCATCATGCCATTTTACACCTTTACGAAGTTTAAATTCCCAAGTGGTGTCATTAACTGGTTTCCAGGACGTAGCAAGGTCTGGGTAATGTTGCTGGTTTTCATCACTTCCAACCAAAGTTCCAAAAATATGAGTTGCAAACCCATTATTGGGGCCGAGGTTATGATAATGAGGATCTATAGAACTTGGCTCCGACTTTAAACCAACACGAAGGTCAGCTGCGTTTGCAGAGACTGACAAGCCTATCGCTGCAATGCTGACCGCTAAAAATCGTGAAAATTTCATTTAACTCTCCCTTTTATTGAATTTCTTATACGGCAATCCACGAGCCGAACGATTTACTCTGTTACACTTCGCCAGATTTGTCTACAAGTGATATTTCAAGTTTGTATTCCATTCGAGAAGGGATTCAGCATGGGCTCCTTTCAGGATGCTTTGAGGTTTTTGCCGCCCTCAAAACTGTATGTTGATAAAAAAAGTGGGGCCGTAACCTCTTATCGTATGAGTGATGCTGGCCTAAAAGTTTCGGGCAATGAAAGATTTAAACCTGCATTGGTTTTCCTTCATGGTTTTAATGGAAGTAGTAAAAGCTGGTCCCAACAGATTTCCTATTTTAACGAACATGTTGTAATTGCCATTGATGCGCCAGGATTTGGTGAGTCGGATGTTGTCGGTGAAAGTATGGCAGCAATTGCCAATGAAACTGCAGGTCTGATTAGAAATCTTAATTTGGGTCCGGCGGTTATAATTGGGCATTCGATGGGTGGCATGCAGGCACAAATAATTGCTTCTAAACATCCTGATTTATGTGCAGGTTTAGTCCTGTCTTGCACCCACAAAGGGCATGCCCACCCATCTGGCACCCCCTTGGATGAAGCAGTGTTGGAACGACTCCGTCAGCGCGAGACGATGGATGATGCAGCTTATGGCAGACTACGGATCCAAAAAATGCTGGCTCGAGATATTGCTCCAGAAATTTTTTCCTTCCTGGCTTCGGTAGCGGGCGATGTCAGGGCTGAGGGAATTATGTCGGGCGGCACGGCCATGCATCACCTAGACACAACGAGCCTGCTCAAAAGAATTACTGCGCCGGTTATGATCTTAACGGGTGAGATGGATATCGTCGTCTCAGCAACCGCTGGTGCCGCTCTCCGGGCTTGCTTGCCCGACGCGAGACATATTCAACTGGCTGGTGTGGGCCATGCCCCTTATTGTGAAGATGTGCCTCAGTTTAACGCGGTGGTTTCCAGCTTTCTCGAGAGCATTTAGGTGAGCGGTAAAAACAACATGACGGAACAGATGAATGCATTAACCATCCGCCCCTTCGTGGCCTATTTTTTGACCAACACAATGTCATTACTTGGAACTTGGATTCAAAAAATTGGGCTTGGCTGGCTAACATGGCAGATCACAGAGTCAACATTTTGGACAAGTTTTGTATCGATTGCGTTGATGGCGCCTGTAGGCATTATTGGGCCATTCATTGCGGTCTATGCTGAAAGTTGGGATATGCGGCGGGCATTTCTGATCACAAAAACCCTGATGATGCTTGTCAGTTTTGTAATCTTTGTCCTGCAATATTTTGATATGCATAATTTGCACACCCTTTTGATAACATCGCTGGCTCTGGGCTTCTTAAGTGCCGTGCACCACCCGATAAGGCTGGTATTCATCTCAATTGTGGTCCCTCGGCCTTACCTTGCCAGTGCTATTGGTTTGAGTTCGGTGTCATGGAATATGTCGCGAGTGGTTGGACCGGGCCTTGCCGGTTTTGCAATTGTGATTTTGGGTCTTGCCAACACATTTTGTATGGCTGTGATTTTATATGTACCGCTGATCGTTGCGTTGGCTCTTCTGCCACTACAATTTCGTCCAAAGGCAAAGCCCAATGCCGATCGGTTTTTTCAGAAACTCCGGGATGGCGGGCGTGTGGCCATAAAGACTCCCATTATATTCACCGCCTTATGCGTAGTCGCATTGAATAGTTTTTTTGTCCGGGGCGTGTTGGAAATTCAGCCGGCAATTGTTGGGCAAATTCTGGGCGGCGATAGTCAAGCATTGGCAACCGCAACTGCTGCAGCCGGTGTTGGATCCCTGTTGGCATCGATCTGGATCGGGCTTGGCAGATTATCGCCTGATTTCATCCGCCGCTGCTTATGGCCAATGATGGCAAGCGGACTTTTTGTAACGGCCTGTTTAAACGCGACAGGATCACTGCTGCCGATGAGTTTAATTTTCATATTTGCTGGTTTCACCGCGACAGTAACTGGTATTGGAGCGCAAACCTTGATTCAGTTGGATGTAAATGAAAATTACCGTGCGCGGGTAATGACATGGTGGTCCAGTGTTTCATTCGGCAGTTTGACAGTTGGTGGAATCATGATCGGCTTTTTGGGTGATATAGTGCCAATCCAAACCGCTATTTTGATGGTTATGATTCCAGGTGGATTGCTGGCCTGGTTAGTTCTGGCACGATTACGTCTGGCACGCTGGTGGCGCTCTGGCTAGAGCTGTGATTTTTGATCCAACTCGCCAAAAATGAATTTTTAATTTTTTTGAAACGGTCAATCAAAAATATACCATCCTTACAAATCCTTAGCTGTCCGGAGAGGATCAAGCTAGTTTCCAGAGAAAATATCAGAAAATTACTCAAAAATTCAGAACCAACGTTATTTTGCATTTTTGGTAATTTTGTCCGAATTTGCATGATAAATGACTGATGAGGCATCTTTGTTACGATGCAAACTGATTTAAACTAAACCAAGCTTTGTTGGAGGTGGACATGCCATTACAGATGAACAAAGAGGTTTTTATCACCTGTGCCGTTACTGGATCAGGCAGCACACAGGACCGCAGCCCGCATGTGCCTCGCAGTGCTAAGCAGATTGCTGATAGTGCCATCGCGGCTGCTAAAGCCGGGGCTGCTGTGGTGCATTGCCATGTGCGTGATCCTGATAGTGGTTTGCCAAGCCGTAAATTGTCATATTACCGAGAGGTTACCGAACGTGTTCGGGATGGAGGTGTTGATGTTGTTTTGAATTTAACCGCGGGAATGGGCGGTGATATGGTGTTTGGTGGGGTTGATCATCCGCTCCCACCTGTCGCTGGAACCGATATGGTTGGTGCGACTGACCGGGTTGCTCATATTGCGGAATGCCTGCCGGAAATCTGTACACTTGATTGCGGTACGATGAATTTTGCTGAAGCTGATTATGTAATGACAAATACACCGGGCATGTTGGCAGCTATGGGTCGTATGATTACTGAGCTTGGCGTCAAGCCAGAGGTTGAAGCCTTTGATACCGGGCATCTATGGTATGCGAAACAGCTGGTTTCAGATGGGGTTCTCGATGATGATGTTCTTGTACAATTATGTATGGGCGTGCCTTGGGGCGCACCTGATGATCTTAACACTTTTATGGCCATGGTGAATAATGTTCCTGATACTTGGACATTTAGTGCTTTTGCTCTTGGCCGAAATCAAATGGCCTACGTTGCCGCTTCAGTGCTTGCTGGTGGGCATGTCCGGGTAGGGCTGGAAGATAATCTGTGGCTTGAAAAGGGAGTTCTTGCAACCAACGAAGCGCTTGTTGCGCGGGCGGTTGGCATTATTGAGGGGCTTGGGGCAACTGTGATTGGACCAGATCAAGTGCGCCAAAAATTGAATCTAACAAAACAGTCCCCACGGGCCAGCTAGTGGTATTTAATAAGATATGTTGGGGCTTGGGAGAATGAATTAAATATGGCAATGACAGCGGCAATTATCGGTGGTGGTGTGATAGGTGGCGGCTGGCTGGCCCGGTTTGTGCTTAACGGATGGAATGTGCGGGTTTTTGATCCTGACCTTGAAGCCGAGCGAAAAATAAATGGTGTTCTGGATCAGGCGCGTCACGCGCTCCCCATGCTATATGAGACAAGTCTGCCAGTCGAAGGCAGTGTGACCTATTGCAGCCATATTGGTGAAACGGTAACCGGTGTTGACTGGATTCAAGAAAGTGTACCTGAGCGATTGGATGTCAAGCATGCGGTGATTGCGGACATTCAGGCGCATGCCCCCGAACAGGCAGTGCTTGCTTCATCAACATCAGGTTTCAAACCATCTGAATTGCAGCAAGGATCCATTTTTGCCCAACAGATCATGGTTTGTCACCCGTTCAATCCGGTTTATCTATTGCCCCTTGTCGAGGTGGTGCCCAGCCCTAAAACGTCAACGCAGCATCTTAAAGTGGCGACTCACCTATTAACTTCTATTGGTTTGTCGCCACTGCATGTGCGAAAGGAAATTGACGCGCATATTGCTGACCGACTTCTTGAAGCGGTTTGGCGTGAAGGCTTATGGCTTATCAATGATGACATTGCTACAACCAAAGAAATTGATGACGCTATCCGCTTTGGCTTTGGTCTGCGCTGGGCGCAAATGGGTTTATTTGAAACTTATCGAATTGCGGGTGGTGAGGCTGGCATGGCGCATTTTATTGCCCAGTTTGGCCCTTGTCTGAAATGGCCCTGGACTAAACTCATGGACGTGCCGGAGCTGACTAATGATTTGGTCCAGAAAATCAGTAATCAATCAAACGCACAATCAGGCCAGCATAGTATTGCTGAGCTGGAAACCAAACGAAATCATAATCTTGTTGCGTTGCTTCGTGCCTTAAAACAGCAGGGTCAGGCGGCAGGCACAATTATTAATGCTCATGAGGCTAATCTGATCGACGTCCCTAAACTGGCGGTGAAGCTGCGATCTGTGCATCGCACTGTGCCGATAGATTGGACTGATTATAACGGTCATATGAATGAGGGCCGGTACGGGCAGGTTTTTTCTGATGCGGCAGACCGGGTGCTACAGTCACTTGGCGCTGGCGCCGAGTATGTTGAAAATGGACATAGCTATTTCACTGTGGAAACTAACGTTAAATTCTTGCAGGAAACACATGCTGGCGAGAAGATTTTTGTAGATACCGAAATTCTACTTGCGGCTGGTAAAAAACTAAAGATGCGCCATGTGATGAGACGGGCCCGTGATGAGGAAGTATTGAATATTTGTGAGCAGTTTCTGCTGCATGTTAGCCTTGAAACCCGCCGTAGTTGCGACCCCGTTGGGTCGGTTGCGCAAAATATTGTCACCCTTGGCAAGGAGCTGGGATAATGGATTTTGGCCTAAGCGAAGAACAAGAAATGATTGTGCAAACAGTTCGATCCTTTGTTGAAAATGAAATTTATCCGCACGAAGATCTGGTCGAGCGAAGTGGCGAAGTGCCAGCTGAGATAGCAATGCAGATCAAAAAAAAGACCATTGATATGGGTTTTTATGCCTGCAATTTTGATCAAACGGTTGGTGGTGCTGGTCTAAACCATCTTGAATTTGCCCTTGTTGAGCGAGAGCTTGGCAGGGGTTCAATGGCGCTTACACACTTTTTTGGTCGACCGCAGAATATTTTGATGGCCTGTGAGGGGGATCAGCGTGAACGCTATTTATTTCCCGCGGTTCGCGGCGAAAAAATGGATGCATTAGCAATGACTGAACCTGATGCGGGGTCGGATGTGCGTGGTATGAAATGCCATGCTGTTCGTGATGGTGGCGACTGGCTGGTGAATGGCACAAAACATTTTATTTCTGGGGCGGAGCACGCTGATTTCATAATTGTGTTTATTGCAACTGGCGAGGACGAAACACCAAAAGGCCCAAAAAAGCGTATTACCGCATTTCTTGTGGATCGGGGCACACCTGGCTTTACCATTCGTGATGGTTATAAATCAGTTAGCCACCGCGGCTATAAAAATATGATTCTAGATTTCGATGACTGTCGCTTACCCGACTCACAAGTTTTAGGTGCGGTTGATGGCGGTTTTGATGTAATGAATACATGGCTCTACGCAACCCGTATAACTGTAGCTGCGATGAGCATTGGCCGAGCCCGCCGGTGTTTTGATTATGCACTAAATTTTGCTGCTGATCGCCAACAATTTGGTCAGCAGATTGGCAAGTTTCAGGGGGTAAGTTTTCAACTTGCCGACATGATTACTGAGATTGACGCGGCTGATTTCATGACCCTTGCATCGGCATGGCGGCTTGATCAGGGGCTGTTGGCAAATCGCGAAATTGCAAGTGCTAAACTTTATGCCACTGAGATGTTGGCAAGGGTAACTGATGCTGCCTTGCAAATTCATGGTGGCATGGGGTTGATGGATGATTACCCAATTGAGAGATTCTGGCGCGATGCACGAGTGGAACGTATTTGGGATGGAACATCCGAAATACAGCGTCATATTATTAGCCGCGAATTACTCCGCCCGTTGGGGGCTTAGATGCGGTCTCTCTCACGTTTACTCTCACCAAAAAGTATTGCGGTGATCGGGGGCGGTGTCTGGTGCCGTTCGCTAATTACGCAGGTCCGAAAAATTGGGTTTGTTGGAGAGATTTACATTGCACATCCCACTGCAAACGAGATAGAGGGAATCACTCCCTACCATCAAGTGACAGATTTTCCAAACCCGCCTGATGCCGCCTTTATAGGTGTGAATAGGGAGACCACCATAAAAGTTGTTGGCGCATTGGCCTCGATGAGGGCTGGTGGTGCAGTTTGTTTTGCTTCTGGCTTTCGTGAGACCGCAGATGGTAGCGCGGATAATGAAACAACAGATTTACAAGCTCAACTCGCAGCCGCAGCAGGTGATATGCCAATTCTTGGTCCAAATTGCTATGGCTTTATTAATTATCTCGACTCGGTTTGTCTTTGGCCTGATCAGCATGGTGGCATTCATGTGGAAGGTGGCGTCGCGATTATCACACAAAGTTCGAACATGGCGATAAGCCTTACTATGCAGAAGCGTGGTCTTCGCGTTGCTTACATGATAACTGTTGGAAATCAGGCTCAAACAAGCCTTGCTGATATAGGCCAGCATGTTTTGCGGGATCATCGCGTAACGGCCCTTGGCCTCCACATCGAAGGCATTGATAATCATGCCAAGTTTGAAGCAATGGCAAAAACTGCGCATGATCTTGGTAAGGGCATTGTGGCAATTAAGGTGGGCCGTTCAGCGGAGGCACAGGCAGCAACAATTTCTCATACTGCTTCAATTGCGGGAAGTGATACCGGCGCTGATGCTTTGCTACGCCGCCTTGGTGTCGCACGTGTGGACGGATTAAGTGATTTTGTTGAGACGCTAAAATTGCTTGATGGGGTTGGTCCACTTGCTGGCAATCGTATTGCTTCGCTATCTTGTTCTGGTGGGGAGGCAAGTCTAATTGCTGATCTTGCTCTAACACGAGAACTTGAATTTACCCCTTTAAATGAAGCGCAGAAGTCGCAATTAGCGTCTTTACTTGGCGACAGAGTCACTTTGGCAAATCCCTTGGATTATCATACCTACATCTGGGGTGATGATGAGACGATGGGGGGCGTCTATACCGCTATGATGCAGGGGGAGGTGGATTTAGGGGTGGTGGTGGTTGATTTCCCCCGCAGTGATCTATGTGATCCATCGGCGTGGGAGTGCGTTTTAAACGCAGTGGCCACAACTCGCAGCATAACAAAACAGCCGCTAATTATTTCTACTAGTTTGCCAGAAAATATTGATGAAGAATTGATCTGCAAGCTGCGAGCTGATGGGACATTTGTTTTATGTGGCTTAGGTGAAACTGTGGTCGCAATTGAAGCGGCGGCCAGGATTGGCCGAGCATTTGCGACGCCTTTTCCACCCCCTGTTTGGCCAACTCCAAAAAATGGTGGCGGGAAAAATATCACTGATGCTTCAGCTAAAGTGGAGCTGTTGGGCGCCGGGGTAAATGTGCCAGCAAGCATGCTGGTAAATAGAATTGACCAATTAGAAACTGCCCTAGACCAGTTGGCGGCTCCCTATGTCCTAAAAGGACAAGGGTGGGTGCATAAAACTGAAGCTGGAGCGGTGGCGCTGGGGCTAGATGATGCAGCAGCCGTGATTGCGGCTGCCCAGGAGATGGCTCGCCAAAACGCAGCCCCTGATGGTTATTTGGTTGAGGAAATGATTGGTATCCCCTTGGCTGAGCTATTGATTGGCGTGGTTGCAGATCCGGCTCATGGGTTTTTGCTTACCATTGGTGCCGGCGGTATTATGACAGAATTAATCGAAGATCACGTTACTCTGATATTGCCAATTAGTGAAGATGATGTGCGATTGGCACTTGGACAATTAGCAATTACGCCATTATTTGATGGTTTCCGTGGCAAACCACCTGCCGATAGAAAGGCAGTAATAGATGCTGTCATGGCAATTCAAAGTTATGTTCGAACTCATAGATCATCGATGCAAGAACTTGAAATCAACCCGTTGATTGTCGTCCAGAATGGTGCCATTGCCGTTGACGCCCTGATCAAACAAGGAGAGACAATATGACAGATGCCCCAATCAAAACTGAACGCAGGGGCCATGTGCTGGAAGTGACGCTTGATCGGCCAAAGGCGAATGCTATTGATCTTGCCACGAGCAGAATCATGGGACAGGTGTTTCAGTCTTTTCGTGATGACCCCGATTTGCGCGTTGCCATTATCACCGGGGCTGGTGAAAAATTTTTCTGTCCGGGGTGGGATTTAAAAGCCGCCGCCGAAGGCGATGCCGTTGATGGTGATTATGGTGTTGGTGGTTTTGGAGGTCTTCAGCAATTGCGTGATCTGAATAAACCGGTGATTGCGGCAGTCAATGGTATTGCCTGTGGCGGCGGATTGGAACTTGCACTTTCGGCGGATATGATTCTATCTGCTGATCATGCCAGCTTCGCACTTCCTGAAATCCGGTCCGGCACAGTCGCTGATGCGGCGAGTGTGAAACTGCCAAAGCGCATCCCCTACCATATTGCAATGGAGATGTTGTTTACCGGACGCTGGCTTGACGCGGAAGAGGCGGTGCGGTGGGGCATTGTTAACCACATTTATCCTGCTGCTAAATTGATGGAAAAAGCGCGTGAATTAGCTGATATGCTTGCTGCGGGCCCCCCACTCGTTTATGCCGCGATAAAGGAAATTGTGCGTGAGGCCGAAGATATGAAATTTCATGATGCCATGGAACGCATTACCAAAAGCCAATTTGCTACTGTGGCTACATTATATAATTCTGAGGACCAGCTTGAAGGAGCGCGGGCCTTTGCTGAAAAGCGTGATCCGGTATGGAAGGGGAAGTAATCTGATCTCCTGCCTTAAACTCGACCGCTGGTCAAACCCTAGATTGGGCTTGACCATATTTTGTTACTGAAACTAGCTGACAATATTAAAGTCTGGTCCGTAGGGATAGCCCGTAATGTTCTCGTTTCCGTCCTCGGTGATGACAAGAATATCATGTTCGCGGTAACCACCTGCGCCAGGTTGGTCTTGGGGAATTGTTAGCATGGGTTCCATTGAAATGACCATCCCTGGCTCGAGTATGGTTTCGATATCTTCCCTAAGCTCAAGTTCTGCTTCGCGTCCGTAATAATGAGATAAAATGCCAAATGAGTGGCCATAACCAAAGGTTCGATATTGCAGCAAGTCACGTTCTTCAAGAAAATCGTTGATTTTACGTGTGACTGTGCCGCATGTGACGCCGGGCTTCAGCAAACTCATGCCATATTCATGCGTGGCGATGTTGGCTTTCCAAATTCTGAGGCTTTCCTGGTCTGCCTCGCCCAGAAACATGGTTCTTTCCAATGCGGTATAATAGCCAGAAATCATTGGAAAGCTATTCAACGATAAAATATCACCATGTTGCAAACTGCGGCCTGTTACTGGGTTGTGGGCGCCATCGGTATTAATGCCAGATTGGAACCACACCCATGTGTCCCGATATTCTGCATTAGGAAACGCATTCGCAATCTCTAACTCCATCGCATTTCGACCCGCCATAGCAATATCAATTTCACGTTGCCCTTCCCTTATGGCATCCTTCACAGCGTAGCCGCCAATATCGGCAATCCTTGCTGCTTTTCGAATTAATGTTATTTCAGCCGGCGATTTCTGCATGCGTTGTTGCATGATTAAAACCGATATATTTATTGTGTTATTCGGTTCGAGGGTCGAGTTCAGTTTTGCAAATTGATCAAGGGTTAGGTGGTCACCTTCATAGCCGATGACACTCTTTTTCCCAGCAACTTTGCAAACGGCCCGCCAGAAATTATCGCGCTGCCAATCGGTATAGGTGATATTGTCGCCATGCGACCACCGCCATGGCTGACCGGCGTCAATGCCTGCAGAGATCGTGACATGATCTTTGGCGGTAACTACCAACCCGTATGGTCGGCCAAACGAGCAATACAGAAAGCCCGAATAATAGGCGATGGAATGCATGGAGGTAAATACTGCCGCCTCAACCCCAGTTTTCGCCATAATCGAACGTAGGCCGGCAAGACGGGTTTCATATTCTGAATTTAGGAATGGTAATTTTGATTTTTCACCGTTGTGAAAACGGTACATTTCTGGTCGTGAAGTCATTAAGACCCTCCATTGACTGTTTCAAAAGAAGGCCCCGGCGTTCAGGACATTTGTGTAAGGCGCAACCGCGTAATTTAACGGGGCTGGAGCGACGCCATCGCTCGAAACCTTGGTAATTTGTATTACCCAAGATTAAAAAAGACGCAAGTGTTTTTACAAATGAGAGTTCGCTATTTTGATTAGGCATAGGCTGACCACTTTTTCATCTTTATAAAGGATTTTTGGGTTTGTTCTGCAATGGCTTCCTAGAATGCATCAGCAACAATCTAACACTAATAAAATATGTTGTTTAGGCTGGAATAAAATTGTTGTATCAAGTCCAAGATTTACATCGATAGCTCATGTTTTGTGAGTTGAGTGGAGAAGAAGATGTCAACAGTTGTAAATAGTTGGAATGAATGGGATCCATTAAAACATGTGATCGTTGGCCGCGCTGATGATTGCCACATTCCACCTGAGGAGCCGGCGCTGGATGCCAAGGTTCCCGAAGACAGTGATATGCGGGGCCAATGGGGACGTCGCCCGCAGGAAACAATCGATCGGGCAAATGAGTTGTTAGATAATTTTGCTAACATGCTCGAACAACGTGGAATAACAGTTGATCGCCCAACTCCCATTGATTTTTCTCAACCAGCTTCGACGCCGGATTTTCATACTGAAAGTCAATTTGGTTGTATGCCACCTCGCGATGTTTTGCTAACTGTTGGCAGTGAAATTCTTGAGGCTACGATGTCATATCGGTGCCGGTGGTTTGAATATCTTTGTTACCGCCCATTGATGCAAAAATATTGGGATGAAGATCCAAATTTCCGCCATGAGGCTGCTCCAAAACCACGCTTAACTGATGCCGATTACCACCCGGATTACCTCTCGGAAAAAATAGGTGTTGAGAAGCGGTTACAATGGGCAGCTGAACGTTTTTTTGTCACAACCGAGGAAGAGCCGTTATTTGATGCGGCTGATGTTTTGCGTTTTGGCAAAGACCTCGTCGTGCAACATGGTTTTACCACAAATATGAAGGGCATTGAATGGATAAGACGGCATTTCCCTGATCACCGTGTTCATGCGGTAAATTTTCCCGGTGATCCCTATCCAATTCATATTGACGCGACATTTACACCGCTGCGCCCTGGATTGATTTTAAACAATCCCCATCGCCGCCTTCCGGATGAACAGCGCCGATTGTTCAATGATAATGGATGGGAAATTGTTGATGCAGCGCAGCCAGCTCATAACTCACCCCCAGCCTTGTGCTATTCATCAGTTTGGCTAAGCATGAACGTTTTGGTGCTTGATCCAAAAACGGTATGTGTGGAAAAATCGGAAGTTTATCAGGCCGAGCAAATGGACAAACTTGGGATGAATGTGATCGAGGTGGATTTACGCGACGCTTATGCATTTGGTGGAGGCTTGCATTGTTGCACGGCTGATGTTAACCGTGAGAGCGTATTTGAGGATTATTTTCCAAAGCAGACTTAACCAAAAATGTAACGACACAAAATGCCCGAGACAAAGTGACAATAGTAATGACAAAAATGATTTTCACTAAACCATTTACACAACAGGAAGCCATTCCGGAAGCGGGTATTGAGCGAGCTGTTGACATTTTGAAAACTGGCCGCTTGCATCGTTACAATTTGCTGCCGGACGAAGCAGGTGAGGCGGCCGCCCTCGAAATGGAGTATGCTGAATGGCAGGGGGCTGATTATTGCGTTGCGTGTACATCAGGCGGATATGCTATTCAGTTGGGACTGCGAATATGCGGGGTTGAACCGGGTGATAAAGTTCTCGCGAATGCCTATACCTTGGCACCGGTGCCGGGTGCAATTCACAATGTAGGTGGCGTGCCGATTCTGGTTGATATTGACGAAAACTATCATATTGATCTTGATGATTTGGCAGCAAAGGCTGGCGAATCTGGTGCTAAATATCTGTTACTGTCATACATGCGCGGCCATATCCCTGATATGGAAAAGTTGATGTTAGTTTGTGCGGAGCATGATCTTTGCTTGATCGAAGATTGCGCTCATACCATGGGTGCAAAATGGCGCGGAATTCGATCCGGTAATTTTGGCAAAGTGGCAGCTTTTTCAACCCAGACATACAAACATATGAATTCTGGTGAGGGTGGGTTTTTGACGACGAATGATCCGGAACTTGCGGCGCGAGCAGTTGTCTCCTCAGGTTCATATATGCTTTATGGTCGCCATGGCGCCATTCCTGCTGAAGAGGTTTTCGAAAAAGTGCGCCTTCATGCGCCAAATTATTCTGGGCGGATGGACCATATGCGGGCAGCAATCTTACGCGCTCAATTGCCTGGTCTTGAGAATAATTTGTCTCGCTGGAATCAGCTTTATGATCGTCTTCATGCGTCACTTTCTGGCATGACGGGCGTGGTAATTCCAGCTCGTAAACAAGATGAATTTTATGTTGGATCGTCAATCCAGTTCCGCGCTGAAGGGCTGGCCACATCGGCAATCCCAGAATTTGTGGCCGCATGTGCCAAACGTGGGGTTGAATTGAAATGGTTTGGTGATGATGAGCCCAAGGCTTTTACCAGTCGATATGATAGTTGGCGCTACATTGACGATATTCCGGTCCTTCCAACAACGTTGCGTGTTCTAGAAAAAACTCTGGATATGCGGGTGCCATTGACCTTCTCAATTGGTGATTGTGATGTGATCTCAACGATCATTGAAGAAGAAATGACTCAGTTTAGATCCAATTGAGGTAGTTTCATGAACCCAACAATTGAGCTGCTAAAAGGTCATCGTTCGATTAGGCAATTTCAGAATAGACCAATTCAAACGGACCTGTTCCAAGATTTGATCAAGGCTGGTCAGGCTGCTGCATCGTCCAATTTCTTTCAGGCGGTTACTATAATACGGGTGACTGACCCGAAAAAGCGAGCGAAATTGGCCAGTCTTGCCAATAATCAGGCTTATGTTGAGACAGCTGCCGAATTTTTAGTGTTCTGTGCTGATATGAACCGCGCGGCGAGCTGTTGTGATTTACATGGAGCCGAAGCAAATACAGGTTTTACTGAACAATTTATTATTGCAACGGTTGATGCTGCACTTGTCGCGCAAAATATTGTGGTGGCGTCAGAGTCTGCCGGGCTTGGTATTTGTTATATTGGAGCGCTTCGTAATAACCCGTCAGAAGTATCAACGGTTCTTGATCTGCCACATGACACCTATCCTGTCTTTGGACTATGCCTTGGCTGGCCTGATCAGAATCCAGAGGTGAAACCACGTTTACCGATCGATGTTGTGCTGCGGGAAAATAGTTACGGCATTGAAGAAGACGGTCTAGATCTTGGCAACTATGATGAGGCTGTGCGTGGCTATTATGCGACTCGATCCAGCAATCAAAAATCGATGAGTTGGAGTGAACAAATGTCAGGAATGCTAAGCAAGGAGTCCCGGCCACATATGTTGGACTTTTTAAAGACCAAGGGTTTTTTGCAGAAATAGTTAACTTACTGCTCTGGAATGAGATAACCCCACCCTTGCAAAATTCCATAAGTTTTGCTCGTATAAACTGAAATTTTTGGTGTGGGGGTGATTATGGAATATCTTTTCGGACGATTTTCTTTAGTAACATATACTGTCACAGGATCTATTGCGTTTGCCGCACTTGGTCTCGTTGACGTGATGTTTTTTGTCCCTGCCGTTGTTCTTGGAGCCCTTGGACTTTTGGGAATTTCGGACTACACGCAGAAAAAACGAGCTGTACTCGGAAATTACCCCTTACTTGGTAGGTTTAGGTTTATTTTTGAGTCAGTTCGTCCAGAATTACGCCAATATTTTTGGGAGTCTGATACTGACGAGCTTCCCTATTCTCGGAATCAACGCGCAATGGTTTACCAGCGAGCTAAAGGTATTCTGGCTACTCGACCTTTTGGCTCTGATCAAAATATGTACGCCGAGAATTTTAACTGGTTAAACCATTCATTGCTTCCATCACATATTGAAATGAGAGATTTTCGGATTCGTGTCGGCGAAGGTGACAGAGCCTATGATGCTTCGGTATTAAACATTTCTGGTACAAGTTTTGGTGCATTATCGCCCCCCGCTATTCAATCGCTTTCGGCAGGTGCAAGGCTGGGGGGCTTTGCGCATAATACTGGGGAGGGATCATTATCAAAATATCACGAAGCTGGTGGAGGTGATACGATTTGGCAAATTTCAACAGGTTACTTTGGTTGTCGAACAGAATGTGGCCAATTTGACCCGAAGAAATTCAAAGAGAAAGCTACACTTGATCAAGTAAAAATGATTGAAATAAAGCTTAGCCAAGGCGCAAAGCCTGGGCATGGCGGTATGCTAATGGCACCGAAAGTAACGCCAGAGATTGCGGAGGCTAGAGGTGTGCCAGCTTATCAAGATGTAATCTCACCATCGAGACACAGCGAGTTTTCAACGCCAAATGAATTGTTAACTTTTGCGAATAAACTGAGGGAACTGTCAGGGGGAAAACCCGTTGGAATCAAACTTTGTATTGGTCATCCGTGGGAAGTTATTTCAATAGTTAGGGCGATGGTTGATAGTGGAATAGTCATCGATTTTATTACCGTAGATGGTTCTGAAGGTGGAACTGGAGCAGCACCGGTCGAATTCACAGATAATATTGGCTCACCTCTCCGTGATGCGTTAGTTTTTGTTGATAATTGCCTGCGTGGGGCTGGTTTGCGTGACCGCGTAAAAATTGCAGCCTCAGCTAAAATTGTCAGCGCTTATGATATCGTAAGGCACTGCGCGCTTGGCGCTGATTGGTGTAACATGGCACGACCATTCATGTTTGCAGTTGGATGTATTCAGGCTCGTGATTGTGCTTCAAGCCGGTGTCCGAGTGGAGTGGCAACAATGGATCCCAAGCGGTACAGAGTCATTGATGTTGAAGACCGGGCTACAAGAGTGTTCAATTTTCATAAGAATAGCGTGGAAGCAGTTGCTGAGATGTTGGAGTCAGCAGGTTTGCAGCATCCGAGTCAATTGAATCGGCGTCATATTGTGCGCAGAGTTTCAGCAAGTAAAATCTTGCTCGCTGATCAAATCTACCCGCGTGTTGAGATTAACGCGCTAATTGATGGTAAGAAAGTTGATGACCCTCGGCTGGCCGTTTATTGGAATAGAGTGTCTGGTGAGAGTTTTTACCCGCAGGATGTGTCAACTTGAATTACTAGGCATTAGGTTGTTTGGCTGATTGGTTATTATATGATGCAAAATCTCGTCCCGTCTTGGCGCAATCAATTATGAGCTGACTTGGCTGCCAGAATAGTGGGTCCTCATTGCATAGTTGAGTGAGTTCGGCCATAACAAGTGTTGCGCCTAATTGGTCGGCATAATGCATTAATCCACCACGCCAACGGGGAAATCCGTATCCATGAACCATTACGAGATCAATATCTGCGGCGGAGACGGCAATGCCCTCATTCAGAATATTGGCAGCTTCATTGACCATTGCTAGCAGCAAACGTTGTTGGATTTCATCTGAACTGAAATGACGGCGTTTGATGTTTGCGGCTTTTGCCTCGCGGCAGATGATATCTTCAACCTTTGGGTCAATAGCGATCTTGCCATTAGGATAATGGTACCATCCAGCGCCTGTCTTTTTCCCAAGTCGGTTCTGTGTGACCAGATAATCGGCAATGGGGATATAACGGCGGGAAGGATCGCGGCTTGCATCAAGGCGCCGCCGATTTGCATGGGCAATATCAAGGCCAGAAAGGTCCTGTGTTTCATAAGGTCCCATTGCATAGCCAAAAGCAACAATCGCTTCATCAATCTCGCTAGGTGTACTGCCATCCATCAAGATTGCGTCGGCGGCTTCGCGTAGCGCTGCAAGAATACGGTTTCCAATAAAACCATCGCATACCCCAGCCACCACTGGCATCTTGCCGAGTGATTTTGCAACAGCATATCCCATTGCTAATGCCACTGGTGATGTTTCGCTACCTTTAACAATCTCAAGAAGCTTCATAATATGCGCTGGGGCAAAGAAATGAAGCCCGACAAACCTAGATGGATTATCGAGGCATGCGGCAAGTTTATTTACATCAAGATAAGATGTGTTGGTTGCTATAATGGCATTAGGGTTAAGCGCGGGTTCTATGGCTTGTAGAATTTCTTTCTTGATCGCAAGATCCTCAAAAACAGCCTCGATCACAAGGTCAACATTAGTCAGATTGTCATTGCCTAACTTTCCTGTATCCGGATCGGGCTGGATCATCATCACTTTCAAACGATTGCGCCGATCGGCGGCAGCCTGCGGGTCAATATGGCCAGAGGCGAGGCTGGCGGATATGATTGTGTCAATGGCTGTATTTGCCCGTTGCATGCCGGGATCATCAGACTCCAGAATTGTTACTCTGATGTTGGCATTCAAAAACGCATAGGCAATGCCACTTCCCATTGTGCCCCCACCTATCACCACCACATGGTCTGGCGGCTTTAGGTTGGATTTTTGCGTTGCAATGGCTTTTGGCGGCTTTTTGGCAGCGCGTTCGGTAAAAAAGATATGGCGAAGCGCACGGGCTTGTGATGATGCCCTTAAGGCAAGAAATGCGGTTCGTTCTTTTTGCATGCCATCGTCAAAGGTAGCTGTTTGCGCCGTCTCCAGTAATGAAATGGCCGTTAAAGGTGCTTCTTGACCGCGCATTCGTCTAATGGCAATTTGTCGAGCGACGTCATAATTTACTGTCTTGTCTGCTCCTGCCCTCGTCAGATTTAATGGAACCACCTCACTTAATATCTTCTGATCAATCAGCTTTGCAGCATTAATTGGATCATCATCAATAGCATCAACCAATCCAATGGCCATGGCTGCTCTGCCAGACATGGTTTTTCCCGTTGGGATTAATTTTAATGCTTCGTTAAGCCCGATCAAGCGTGGCAAACGCTGCGTCGCGCCGGCGCCTGGTACAAGGCCAAGTATCACTTCAGGAAATCCGATTGTGGCATCAGCTCGAGCGATACGATAGCGGCATCCAAGTGCTAGTTCGCCGCCACCGCCTAGTGCGGCTCCATGAATGGCGGCAATCCATGGAACGGTGCTTGCCTCAATACAGTTTATGACATCAGGTAGATGCGGCGAAACGGGAGGGTGGTCGAATTCCTTTGTATCGGCGCCAGCAGCAAAGCCACGCCCCGAGCCCGATAGGATTACGCGTTTTAATTTCTCCCTTTCAGCCCACTTTACCGCACTTATAAGGCCTGCTCGCATATTATGATTGATTGCGTTAACCGGTGGGTTGTTTAGAACAACAAATCCACAACTTTCGTGATTATGCCATGTAACAGCCATTTAGGCCTCCAAATGCAAGGTCATAAACAATACGCATAAAAGGATCTTTCGGCCAGACAAGAGCGATAATTAAAAGATAGCATTGCTACTTATTAACTCTGTCAATTTTGCAACAGAACATTCAACAGGAACTCGACTGGTATCCATAACAAGATCAGCCCGGCTGAATTCAGCCTCGCGCTGTGAAAGCATATTGGCTAAATGTTCCTCTGCTGCGGCGAACCCCGCCATCGGGCGTTCATCGCCCTGGGCGCGCACACGACTGATATGTTCTGCGGCGCTCGTTTTTATCCATATAGTATGAAAATGACGCAACAAAAGGTTATAGTTTTCGGCTGTTTCAACTATGCCACCACCGATCGCAATAATCACCTTTTCATAGTCTTCTATAATACCGGCAATGGCCTCCTCTTCATACCGTCGAAAGCCTTCTTGACCGTATAGAGAAATTACTTCGCCGACATCCATCCCGCTAACAGCTTTGACTTGATTGGAAATTTCGATAAAGGGTATGCCGTGTTTACTTGAAACCGTCTTGCCAAGCGTTGTTTTTCCTCCGCCTCGAACCCCGAGAAGCGCGAGGCGATGACTTTTTTCCAAATTTGGCTTCGTGCCACCTCCAATTAGATCTTCCACGGAACATCCAAAAACGAGAGAGAGGCGATGGAGTATGCCAACAGTAACATTTCCATTACCGGTTTCCAGTTGCGCCAGATACCGTTCAGAAACGCCCGAATTTTTACTCAGCATGCGGCGGGACATACCGCGAGCTTGGCGCCGCGTGCGCACATGGCCACCAATGCGTAGTGATAGCTCGACAAGTCCTGGGTTGGCCTCAAAGGGCGGCAAAGTGACAGGCACCGCGCCTACACCACTTCAGCAAGCGCTGGCATGTTTGCAAGGATATCTTTTAGCCAAGGAATAGCAATGTCCTCTGGCATATCGACAGTCGAAGCATCGAACAATCCACGTTCACCAATTTGCGTTGCACCAGCACCTCGCAACAAATCGGCTAGTTTCTCACTGCCCATGTTAAAGGTGTCGGCATATCCCTGATCACCAAGTCCAAAGATCGCAAAATTGATCTTTGAGAGGTCGGACCCTGTCTTGCTTATAGCATTGACGAAATCATATGCTGAGTCAGGCATATCGCCGTGACCCGTTGTAGAGGAGATGAAAACGTGAAATTCGTCATCCTTGAGCTCGGTTGGACTGACCTCCAAAATGTCCTGTACTTCTATTTCATATTGGTCTGAAAGGGCGTCTTCAAGTTCTTCGGCTACCATTTGCGAAGTGCCTAGAATTGTTGCATAGACAATGTTGATCTTCATTGATTTGTCTCCATGACCTTACATTCTTGAGTTTTGGTCATCGCTATCTCAAGACGAAGGTTAGACCTGGCGGGCATTGGAACGAACAAGTCATCATATGCTTAAGCCATGTGAAGCTGCACATACTCAAAATCACCCGGCTGGTTGTTAATGCCAACCTTGGGAGGGGCGATCCAACTCGCATATTCACCAGCCTCAAAGCAAGGCTTCATGAGTGACTGAATAAACGCGCCATCGGATTTAGTTGGCAGCCAACTGCAGGCTTGCGATGCCCATTCATCGACTGAAATAATGTTGCCTTGCGGGTCAATGCTAACCGGCGAGAACACGCCGATACTTCGGTTGAAACCCTCATGCGGCAGAGTAAATGCAAAATCAATGTTGGCGCGCTTCAATGTCCTGTTCCAACGACTCAGCCCTCCCGATGCATCATTCACATAATCGTCACGTAGGCGCATGTTGATAGCGTTGAGTGCTGGCATCTGTTCAGTAATGATATGGTTGTCTTTAACCATCTTTACATCATAGGTGTCATTTGAGAGCTTATGATCATCTTCGAGGCGGTGCTCCATATAACGACCCTTGATGCCGGCATTAAAGGCGTTCGCCGCATTGGTCGACACTTCCTGACCGAACAGGTCGAGCGACAGGGAATAATGCAGGTTCAGCTTTTTCTGAATCGTCGGCAGATCAATTACCCCAAGATCGCGAATGGAGTTGATGTCATATGGATCTGTAATACAAGCTCTGTTCATCGCATCGGCAGTCGCCTGAATGGTACGCCCAACGCCAGTCTCACCGACAAACATGTGATGTGCTTCCTCGGTCAACATAAAACGGCATGTGCGGCTTAGCGGATCAAACCCTGACTGAGCCAAGCTTTCCAGCTGCATCTTGCCATCACGGTCAGTGAAATAAGTAAACATGAAGAATGACAGCCAGTCCGGTGTCTCTTCGTTGAATGCGCCCAGCATGCGCGGCGCATCATCAGAGCCCGAACTGCGACGAAGAAGCATGTCTGCCTCCTCACGTCCATCTGCGCCAAAGTATTTTTGCAGCAAATATACCATCGCCCATAGGTGTCGACCTTCCTCTACATTGACCTGAAACAGGTTGCGCATGTCATAAAGAGACGGAGCGGTTAGCCCAAGGAAGCGTTGTTGTTCAACTGAGCCGGGCTCGGTATCGCCTTGGATAACGATCAAGCGGCGTAGCATAGCTCGGTATTCGCCGGGCACTTCCTGCCAAGCCTTCTCACCGGAATGCTCTCCAAAAGCAATTTTTCTATCCTCTACCTGAGGCGCGAGAAGGATACCCCATCGGTATTCTGGCATCTTTACATAATCGAATTTTGCCCAACCACCAGTCTCAACGCCGACAGCGGTACGGAGATAAACATTAGCCTCTTGGAACTGTTTTGGGATTAATCTAGTCCACCAATCGATATATCCTGGATGCCATTTTTCAAGCGCCTTCAGTACCCGCCTGTCAGATGACAGATTGACATTGTTTGGGATTTTTGTGTCGTAACTTACATTCATTACATTTTGCATATGTCAAAGCCTTTATTTGATAACAGTGTTGACGTTTGAAGCATCCATTGATTCAGTCGCCATTAAACGCGTTCCATGTTGTATTTACCCCGCATACCTGTGCCGTAACGCTGCAATGCTCCCTCTTCCCCTGCCGCATTTGGCCGTTGAAAAATCCAGTTTTGCCACGCTGTCAAACGACCAAAAATACGTGTTTCCATTGTCTCTGGACCAGCAAACCGCAAATTTGCTTCCATACCGGTCATCGCGTCCGGAGAGAAACTGGAACGCTCTTCAATGAAAATTCTCACTTCATCTTCCCAGTCGACATCATCATAGGCAAATGTAACGAGCCCATGGTTGCGTGAAGCATCGGCATCTAGCGGGATACCGACTGCGGCCTCAACCGCAGCGAGCGTTTCCGGCTCACCTAGAAAACGCGTTGCTAGACGGCTTAAGCCGTTCGCCATCGGCATAGTGCCCAAATTTGACGATGAGAGCATTATGGTAGCGATAGGACGATTATCGCCCTCGAATTCACCTTCCATCATGTAAGTGCGATCTACAGAAAAAAGCAGCTCAGCTATAAGTCCAGCAAAACACGACCCATGTTCGACAAGCGCAGCCATGGAGCGCGAAGTAACATCGACACGTTTTAGAATCCGTTTCCAATATACCAGCACTTCGTTAGCTAGCCAGTGACTGGAGTTTTTATGCAGTTGTTCCTCATGCTCTAGAAAAGCCGCTGGATCGCCCTGACTGCGGAATAACAAAAGGCCTGCTTCACGCTCGTTCAGGCGCAAGTGCAGGATAGCATCATCCAATTCGCGGGCTAGACGCAACATGTAGGAGTCGCTGCCAGCTTTTTCAAAGTCTTCCATGCTTGCTGGTGGCGCAGTATTGGGTCCATTTATCACAAGTGTCGCCGTGCCGCCCACCCGGTCAACGTCGACTGTGAGGGTCGAATAATTTACTGATCCATCCTTATCAATGGTTTTTTGAAGCGGCGTCAACGAGATGCCAACGTGAGCTGGCTTAATCAATTCGGACGCAAATTCCGCCGCTCGCTCGGCAACAACTTCATCAAATTTAGAATTGCCAACAATCTCATCAACAAGGCGCCAGTCACGTGCACGTGTGCCACGCACTCCTTCTTCCATCGCACAGAAAACATCGCAGAGGTCCCGGCGGACCTGCCGCTTGTCTGTTAGTCGCGTCAGACCGCCGGTACCTGGCAATACCGCCAGCAAAGGTACTTCAGGTAGAGCCACGGTAGATGCCCCGTCGTCAACAAGCATAATGTGGTTGCAAGCAAGTGCGAGTTCGAAGCCACCGCCGGCACAGGCGCCTTTGATTGCAGCAACATATTTTTGGCCTGACTCAGTCTCTGCATTTTCCATTGAATTTCGAGTTTCATTAGTAAATTTGCAAAAATTGACCTTGTGAGCGTGTGGAGCGCCAGCTAGCATTCGAATATTTGCTCCAGCACAGAAAACCCTATCCTTGCCTGATTGAAGAACCACAACCCGAATTTCTGGATGCTCAAACCGCATACGCTGGACAATGTCAGCCAGTTCAATATCAACACCCAAATCGTATGAGTTTAATTTCAATTCATAGCCGTCAAATAGACCACCATTTTCGTCAACATCCATGAAAAGTTGCGCTACATCACCGTCATATTCGACGCGCCAGTGCCGATATTGAGATGGATTTGTTTCGAAGTTAATCATTTCACCCATGAAATACCTCTCCTGATGAGAACTAATACGTACCCTAACCTTTGCCTGATCGTCAAACTTTTGATGCATTATGATGCTCTTTATTGAGATTATGATCCTATTTTTTTAGAAGAGCCATCATAATAATGCGTTATATTGCATGCATTTTTGTCTTTTTTTTCGTTAGTTTTGGATAGGAGACAGGAAAACCAGCGTTTAAGTATAGAGCTTTCACGACTCTGCAAGCTGACGAGGTTAACCTACTCATTAAAATTGCAATAAGTGTCTGCTGAAGAGATCTGGGACTCTGTATCGATTAGTATTGCTCCGTGAGTCTCGGCGCTAGCATGGGTTATACGACGCTTACTTATGTCAGGATGGCTTTAATTGAAATTGCGTCGCCAACTTAGCTCATGAAAGCACTGATTACTTAAACTAACTGAACTTGGCATTTGGCGGAATTGTTGGCTTTGCTTCGTTTAAAGCCTCGATTGCGAAGCCCGCCGCCATTTTATATTTGCCCATAAATTCGTTTCTTTCTTCCAGAGAAATTACGGTCTCAATATCTTCGAAGATCCCACCACATCTGTCGTTCAGGATATCGAGCAGGCCAAATGGCCCAGCTGATCGATTCCGGAGCACCAGTTCTGATACTTTTTTACACAACAGGTTATCATATAATTTAAGGGCATCAGGAGTTAGACCCAGCTTGAGAATCGTCGCGCCGATAACCCTTGCGTCGACTATGGCTTGGCTAGCTCCATTAGATCCGGTTGGATACATCGCGTGTGCAGCATCGCCCATTAATGCGACTGGCCCATCTACCCAGGTTGCAACTGGGTCACGATCAATCATCGGATTCATATAGCCACAATCTGATTTATACAACATCGACGGAACGTCGAGCCAGTCATAACGGAAATCATCAAAATGATGAGCAAAACTCTGAATTGGTACTTCTTTGAACCAAGTGTCTTCCAACCAGCCTTTGTTACTATCCATTGTAAGTTCAGCAATCCAATTAGTGAGAACCATTCCATCCGCCTCTGGCTTTGAAATTGGATAAATCACCATACGATGCTTATGGGTGCCAAGGCCGATGAAAGATGATTCTGTGCGTAAAGGTTTCGCGCGTACTGTACCTCGCCACATAATTGCCCCGCCCCAGTGAATTGGCGGCTGATCTGGGTGCATTTGGGCTCGCACGGCAGAGTGGATCCCATCTGCGCCAATGAGTAGGCTGCCGGAAATTTGAAACTGTGAACCATCACTTCGCTTTACCGATACGTCCACTTTCCCAGATGGTTGTTTGAAATATTTATCAACCTTTGCGTCCAACATTACAGACTCGGCTCCCGCACGCTCTATCAAAGTTCGGTATAAAAGCATGTGTAATTCACCACGGTGTGCGGCGTATTGGGGCCACTTATAGCCAGCATCCAAACCGCGCTTTTCTGCGTAGACTTCTCGGCCATTGAGTCCCACTAAAGCCCATTCTTTGGCCGACACGCCGATTGTATCCAGCACTTCCGAAGTCAGGCCCAATTCAAAAAATTCCCTAACTGCATTAGGTTGAATGTTTATCCCTACTCCCAGCGGACGCATAGTTCGCCATGTTTCCAATACTAAAAAAGGCACTCCAATTTGGTGAAATGTTAAGGCCAAAGTCAGCCCACCAATTCCTCCTCCGGCAATGATCACCTTATTATCTTGCATACTGTCTTGCTCTATCTGTTAGAGGTTGTGGGCGAGATCATTTTTGATGGCTGCCATTACTGCCTCGCGCTCTTCATCTATGTAGAAATGGTCGCCTGGAAATTCATGATATGTGAATTTGGCACTTGTTCGAGCCTGCCAACCCTCCAACTGGGCTCTTGATATGGCGGGATCACTAATTCCACCCATTGCCGATATCGGCAAATCAAGTGGTTCAGGGGAGGTCTCGTGATATGTTTCCAGCAATTCGACATCGGCTCGGAGAATAGGAAGAAAGATTTTTCTCACCTCTGGATTTTGTCGGACAGCTTCTGGAACTGCACCATAAGTTGTTTGTAGCTTATCGACAAAAGCCTCATCGTCAAGAAACCGAAGGAGATCAGTATTCTTTTGCAAATGCGGGGCGGCTCTGGCTGACAAGAATAGATGTGCCGGCTTGCTAACGCCCATAGCGTTTAACCGCCGAGCCGTTTCATAGGCGACAATTGCACCCATGCTGTGACCAAAAAAAGCGTACGGTTTTTTTGAAAAGACACTTATCTCTTGTGCCAGGGCGTCCACTAGCTGTGGCATATCCTTAATCAATTTTTCATTCAGCCTCTCTTCACGCCCCGGCATTTGAATAAGGCAAATTTCAACTTGATCAGTAAGCATTTTACCCCATGCATTAAATGCGGATGCTCCTCCCCCAGCATATGGAAAACAATAGAGCTGAAGCGTTGCCTTTGGGCGCGGGTGAGGGCAAATTACCCAGCGACCTTGACTCGAGGGCAAAGGCGATGCGCCCAGCTCAACACAACCCGGATTGCCCTCGAATAATTGATTTATAGTAAGGGCGAGATCTCTAATGTTTGGAGTGGTAAAAAGTTGTTCAACTTCGACTTCAACTTGAAGATCACCCTTAACCCAAATCTGAATCTCAACAGCAGTCAATGAGTCGATGCCCAGATCAGCGGGCTTTGCAAATTCATCAAGGTTAGTAGCAGGAACCCTCAAGGTTTGGGCGATGCGTTTGAGAAGATAAAAAACAATTAAATCAATTCGTTGATCAGGATGTGCATCTTTTACTTTTCTTGCGGCCAACTCTGCTGAGTCATCAACCGGAAGGTTTGCTTGCTCTTCTAGAATACAATGCTTTAACGTACTCCATTTGTTGGCTCCGGGTGTGTTCGCAACAAATTGCACCCAATCAACTGGCAAAACGGCAGCCTGTGGAAAATCATGTATTGTCAAAAGTTGTCCCATGTAACTGCAGCCCTCGTTGGCATTCATCGGCTGCCAGCCATCTTTTAACAAACGTTGCATTACTAGATCAGAAGCCGCCATACCAACATTGGCCCAAGGTCCCCAATTGACAGCGGTTGCTGCCAAACCCTTCCTTCTACGGAAGTGTGCGAGGCCATCCATAAAGGCATTTGAAGCTGCGTAATTTGACTGACCAGGAGATCCAATAATACTGGCAACTGAAGAGAAAAGGACAAAGAAATCCAACGGTCGATCTTGGGTTTGGGTGTGCAAGTGCCAAGCGCCCCTGACCTTTGGCCCAGCAACTTTCTCATAGCTTTCAGAGCTTTGTTGGATCAACATTCCATCAGCCAAAACGCCCGCTGCATGGACTATTCCTCGCAGGCGTGGCAGGCTTGCCAATAACTTTTTGACACCTGCCGCATCACTGATATCCGTGGTAACCACCTCGACGGTGGTACCGATATCCTCAATAGCTTTTAATGCAGTACGTTGATATTTGGTTGAAACGCCACTGCGACCTGTAAGAACTAAATGACGAGCGCCATGAGTTGCCAAGTATTCCCCAACTTTTAATCCAAGTGAACCTAACCCACCGGTTATTAGATACGAAGCATCGGGGCTTAGCTCTAAAGAAGGCTGCAGACGCTCAATGGGCGCAAGTTTTTGGAGGTAACCGGTGTGCCGCGCCTCTTGACGAAACGCAATTTCTGTGTCGTTGCTGACGCAACATAGTTCGTTGATAAGCATTCCAAAAATACCAGATGTTTCCTTTGCATTTGGGTCAAGGTCAATACAACCACCGAATTTTGTTGGATTTTCTGATTGCAACGCCCGGCCAAAGCCCCAAAACTGACTTTGCCAAGGCGATACAGTGTCTTGAGCTTCAACTGCCTGCGCTCCTTTTGTCACAAACCAGTTTTTTCCGGAAATATTGTTTTTAATACACGTTTGCACGACTTTCAAACTTGCGAAAAGAGGGCCATCTGGATGTTCTTCACTGGTGTCCATTCCCCAAAGGTGCATAATTCCGTTTAGATCGTGGGCGTTTTTTGAGCTTAAAAATTCACATGCAGCATCTGCTGAACTGGCGATATGTACCCCGTGCCCAGCTATTTTCATTGCGGAGAACAGAGAGTCGGATATGCAGCCCTTGTCTGACAACAATAGCCAGTTTCCCAACTTCGCAGCGGACTCAGGCAACTCTGCCTTTTCCCATCCAAGTCGATACAAACAATCAGCCGGTGCGGCGCGCACTGTGTTTTGCTTAGCAAAGGTATTTCTCAGGCCAGAAATGTTGACTGGACGTAATGATAGACTCTCTACTGTAGCAACACGTTTGCCGCCATCATCAAAGAGTTGTATATCTACAATCCGACTTTGGGCTTTTTGCCGCGCAGTTACTTTGACCCAAAACGACTCACTGATTGAGTGGTTGCAACTAAAGCCTAACACACCAAACGGTAGAAAAATCCGATCGACTTCTTGTTCTTGAAAAATGGCTTCCGAAATCCTAAAGCTTGAGTCGGTGATAACGGGGTGCAGTTTGTAATTTTCACCAGCCAAAACGGTATCAACCGGTAGCTTAATACGTGCAATGGCGCTCCTAAACTCATCACTTGAGTCTCTTTTTTGTAAAAAGATAGTTTCAATTGCTTCAAAACGGGGGCGATACTCGAGCCCTCGGGCCTTAAACCATGCTGAAAGTTCTTCTGTGTCCACTGGATGAGTGAAATGCGTTAATTCTTCATCGATATTAATGGAGCGTGGTGAGCTAGGCGACTTGTGTTCGAGTGTTCCCTCTGCGTGCTGGATCCACTCTCCGTCCGTGTCTCTAGCAGAACGGCTAAAAATTTCAAAATCAAAATGGTCTTCGTTTGGTGTGGCAATTACCTGCACTTTAACTGGTTCGTCGGATAGCACTAAAGCGCGACCTATAGTGACATGCTTTAATGCCACCTCATCGTGATCAAACACCAAATTAGCAGCAACTGTTGCCATCTCAAAAAATGCACTGGCAGGGAAAACTGTTTCACCAAAAACTCGATGATCATTGAGATAAGCCGGATTATTGGCGCTTAAGGTGGACTCAAAAATTATACTTTTACTCGCATTCTCAATCTTTTGGTGGATTAGTGGGTGAAGTTTTGGTCCACTCCGTCCATTAGTAACCACTTCAGTCCAACAACGTTGATATTGCCAGGGGTAATTGGGTAGGTGAATGCGTCTTAATTTGGGACACTTAAAAAATTTTTTCCAATCAAGATCAACACCAGCCACATAAAGTTTTTGAATACATTCCAATAACGTAGACCACTCAAACTTCGGCCTTAAACTTGGCAGCCAAATGCCAAACTCAGAGGGGACACAGTTACGACCTAACCCAAGAAGCGTTGGTTTAGGGCCAATTTCCACAAATACCCCAATGTTCTTGGACTTTGCATAATCGATACCATCCGAAAATCTCACCGCACTCCGCAAATGTTCCACCCAGTATTCAGGAGAAAGTTGTGTATCATCCCAAGGCTCACCTGTGAGGTTAGAGAGGAGTTTGATGCTTGGTGGGTTGAAATTCACGCTTTCCGCAATGATGCGAAATTCATGAAGGATCGGTTCCATCAATGGTGAGTGAAACGCATGACTTACATTCAGTACAGTTGTCTTGATGCCTTGGCTGTTTAAGCGGTCCACAATCAAATCAATCGCTTGGCCTTCACCCGAAAGAACGATGCTTTGTGGCGCATTGACAGCAGCAATAGAAACAGATGGAAACTCAGCGATCGCGGCTTTGGCTGAGACCTCATCAGTAACAACGCTGACCATTTTTCCATTCATGGGCAGGGACTGCATCAAACGCCCACGCGCAGCTACCATCCGAACCGCATCCTCAAGTGTAAATACGTTAGCAACGCATGCAGCCGCGTATTCACCAATACTATGCCCCAAAACTAAATCGGGCACTATGCCCCATTCCTCCAAAAGTTTCGCAAGTGAATACTCGATCGCGAACAGAGCAGGTTGCGTATATTCAGTTTGGTTCAAAGCCTCACTATTCCACATAATTTCAAGGAGGGGATGCTCTAGGTAGTTGTCAAAAAGCGTAGCGCATCGGTCAAGTGCTTCTTGAAAAATTGGGTGAGCTTCGTAGATCTCTTTGCCCATGCCGGTGGATTGAGCACCTTGACCCGTAAAAAGGAAGGCTAACTTAGGCGCGCGACGTCCTGCGACCCCACTTATTGCACCATGCGTCGCTCTACCAGCAGCAAAATCATTCAGTGTGTTTGCTAGCTTCGAGGAATTGTCGGACACAAACGCAGCACGGTGAGAAAAATGGGAACGACCGCTGGCCGCTGAATAGCAAAGGTTGTCGAGGCTCAATTCTTTCAAATTGTCTTCGGCGTTAAGCATATCAGCATATTGTTTTGCGAGATTGGACAAAGCTACATCGGTATGGGCGGAGAGCGTCAATAATTGTGTTGTTGTGGATTTTGGGAGTTGGTCTCCATCGGGCACGATTGGCTCTGGAGCTCCACTAACAATTATGTGAACATTCGTACCGCTCATCCCAAAGGCGCTAATGCCAGCAACGCGTTCTTTGCCCTCCCAAGTGGTATTTTCTAACGGGATCTTGATGGGCCAATCATTCCATGGGATATGCCTATTGGGTTCAGAAAAATTAAGATGTGCAGGAATGGTTTTATGCTGTAGCGATAACACGACTTTAATTAAGCCTGCAATTCCAGCAGCGGAGTCAAGATGCCCAACATTAGCTTTAACTGCCCCTAAATAGAGTGTCTTTTCTCGGTTTTTACATAACACTCGTCCAATGGCGCTAACTTCAATTGGATCGCCAAGCGGCGTCCCCGTACCATGAGTTTCAACGAAGTCCACCTGATGTGGCTCAATTCCCGCATCCTCCAGTGCATTCTTCAACATAGCGCGTTGGGCGGGTCCACTCGGTGTTGTCACCGTACGGGCCTGACCATCGTGATTGGCAGCAGATCCACGTACAACGGCAAGCACATTGTCCCCTTCAGCTTGAGCGTCACTTAACCGCTTCATGGCGATCATGCCGCAACCTTCACCTTGGCCGAATCCATCAGCGCTAGCATCAAAAGTCTTGCATCTACCGTCGGGAGACAACGCCGCCATCTGACAGATGCCGATCAAATGCTCGGGCGCTAGTATCAAGCTAACGCCACCTGCTAGGGCCACATCGCTCTCACCGGTTCTCAACGATTGGCACGCCAAATGCACGGCAAGAGACGAGGATGAGCATGCGGTGTCCAGCTGGATTGCCGGACCATGTGAGTCTAAAATATGACAAATCCGCCCTGCCGTGAGACCGCGAAGAGCGCTAAGCTGTGCGTAACGATCAATTTCATGATTATCGTTGGAATAAATTCTTTGTGATGAATAATCATCCCAATATTGGCCGACAAAAACCCCAGTGCTTCCACCCTTGAGCGAAGAGGGAGCTATTCCAGCATGCTCTAATGTCTCCCAGCAGACCTCCATAACCAAACGTTGCTGAGGATCGAGGCTTTCTGCTTCACGCGGCGATAAACCAAAAAACTGTGGATCAAATTGGTCGATGTCGTCTAAATAATAACCTTGTCGCACATATATCTTACCTGGTGCAGCTACCTCTGGGCTGTAGTGTTCATCGATGTCCCAGCGATCACCGGGTATGTCGCGCAATATGTCGCGGCCTGAGTTTAGTAATTTCCAAAAGTCGTCAGGTGTTCGGACACGTCCGGGAAAGCGGCAGCCCATGCCAATTATAGCAATAGGTTCTCGCGGGCCTTCTCCGCCAGCCTGTTTGTCAATTTTTGCGCGCAAACGCTCTATTTCATTATGCGCATCTTTCAGTGTTCTTATACGATTTTTATGTTGTTGTTTTCCTCTAGTCATAGGTTATTGCTCTCGCAATTTGAAACGCTGCAATTTTCCTGTCGAGGTGCGTGGCAGGTCATTGATGAATTCAAGCCACCTGGGGCGTTTGTTGGCGTCGAGGTTTTTTGCGCATAGCTTGAGGAGTTGTTCAAATAATTTGTCCGAGGGCTCAAAATCACTTCTTAAACAAACAAAAGCTTTGGGCTTAAGTAGTCCAGAACTGTCATAATGGCCAACGACTGCGCATTCAGCAACACTGTCATGCATGTTCAGAACTTCCTCAATTTCCATTGGCGAAACCCAGAGTCCTCCAACCTTAAGCATGTCATCTACGCGCCCTTGATGCCAATAGTAGCCATCCTTATCTTGCAAATATCGATCGCCAGTAAATAACCACTCACCTCGGAATGAATGCCTAGTTTTTTCCGATTGATGCAAGTAAAAAAGGGCTGTTGACTCTCCCCGAACCAGAAGGTTGCCGACAGTTCCAAGTTTGGTATCCTGGCCTTCATCGTCCACAAGCTTTACATCATACCCTCTTATTGGTTTTCCACTGCTACCGGGACGCACTTCTCCCGGCTTGTTTGCCATGAATGTATGGTATGTTTCAGTGCACCCAATCGTATCAAGTATTTCAACTCCGGTAGCATCTTTCCAAGTATTCCAAGTCTGCACGGGCAAGGGCTCACCGGCAGAAATGCAAACTCTTAACGATCCAATATCGTAGCGTTTACTGAAATCAGGTAACGAGAGAATGGCGCTATAGATTGTGGGAACGGAGACAAATATCGTGGGTTTGAAAGTGGCGATCGTTTTAAGGACTGCTGGTGCTTGTCGGGCTGATCCAGCGTAGAGAACACAGCTTGCTCCCACGTACCAGGGAAAGATAAGATTGCCACCAATACCGTAAACAAAGAATAGTTTAGCAACTGAAAACGTTCGATCATTCTCGCTAATGCTAAACAGGTCCACACCAGATAACTGGGCAATCAAGGGGTAGTCCTTGTGCATGTGTAAGACCCCCTTTGGCATACCAGTCGTACCACTGGAATAGTGAAGTGAACAAAAGTCCTCGCGATGCGTCGTCGCTGGATCAAGTTCACTGTTTTCCTTGTCAATCCATTCAGCAAAGGTGGTGTAATTTGTGCTATTACTATCTGTGACGATGATGAGCTCGACCAAGGTGTCATGTTTTTTGATGACAGGTTCGACCAGTGCTAGAAGACTGTCGTGGACCACTAGGATTTTGACACGCGCATCTCTAAGAATATGGTCGTATTCATCAATTCTAAGAAGTGTATTCAGTCCAAGGGCGACTCCACCAATTTTGGCTGTAGCAAAGAACACACTAACCCATTCTGGGCGATCTGGGCATAAAATGGCAACACATTCGCCAAACTTTACTCCTGATCGAATAAGAGCATTTCCCACTTTATTTACCTGTTCTGAGACCTCACGGAAAGTGAGGGAGCCGTGCTCGCTCAACAAAGCAGTTTTATCTCCACGAGGCCCAATATTATGTTCAAGGATTTCACAAATATTGTAGTATGTTGGGAGGTCTGCGGCTTTCATCATTTTGCTTCAGCGCCATATGCGGAGACGAGCTCACCAAAAGTTTCTGGATAGAGATCACCCTCAAGAATTGAGCGTGGGATATAACCCAACTCTTTTTCAATACCAGTAAGCAACTCCATAAATGCTAATGAGTCGAGGCCAAAGAGGTCCAATTCGTCATCGTCTTCTATTTCCTCTGGAAAAGGCATTGGTGAATGCTCTGCAACCACCCGTTTTAGCTGGCCCTGAACAATATATCGTGTGTTCATTCATATCCCCTTGTGACGGCAAAAAACAGTTTATCGCAACTCCACGCCGTAAGAAATTAAGTTTTTATGACAGGTAATAATCGGCTTAGTGGATAACTCAGAACAATAGCCTCTCCGGCATTTGTCAATCTATCAATTTGCCCATCAGGTATTATTTTTATATTGAAAGTATCGATGCTCATCACTTTCTCACGACCAGAAAACAAGTGTTTAGGGTTTAACCAGCATTTTCCGCAAGGTGTCTTCGTAAAGATCGGCCCCTTTGTAATGACGCATCTCAGGAGACATATCGCCAAGAGCGGACAGCAAATCTTCAATAGCTTCGTCGTTGTCCTGCCATGTGGAGACTGGTGTTAGATAGGTGCGGATGGTAAATAGAATATGGCCACTTCGCGCTAACTTCCGAAATGTCTGACGCTCAACACGTAGGTAAATTTGATCATGATTTACTCCCGGGACCCAATCTGGTTGGTGTAGCCTCACAGGGGCATAAAGCGCGTCATTTGCTTGCAGGGACCAATTCATCCGCATGCTAATTGGACCAATTTTCATAGAGTTAAAAAACCGCTCAACGGGGTTTCCGAGCACCTCGGCATAATGGGGAACTGGTTCATGAATTTCAGTCAGTGGCTTGTTCATTTTTTTCTTTAAGACCCAATGCGCTGGGAAACATAACGCTCCAGCAATGAGGCACCAATGTACTTTAGAAGCAGGTGTGCCGTTGTTGCTGTGGCATGGCGCAAGCAATAACAAATCTTCAGGTAACAGTCTTGCTGCCGCTTCAAGTGGATGGAGTGAGGGATCCACGTTTAGAGAGAGATCTGGGCAATTAGTAACAAGATGCCCAGTGATCATTTTCAGTACTTCCACGCTGGCAGCAGTGGAATTCGGCAAGGCTGAGAACACGTCCTCGTGACGATGATCCAATAAATCTGCTTTGGCTGAAAGCTGGCGTCTTCGGGCGTTATCATCATCAAACAAATCATCAAGAGGTAGCCAATGCGCCTCATCACAGGCGCGTAAACCCATTTTTAGGTTGAGCCCTAATTTTTGCCAGGGAGCTGGTTTTTGTGTCATTACTTCACCGCGTAATTTTGTATTCGCGCGTCAACGTGTAGAAGATAACAATGCACGACGTTCACACAATAGGCTAGCCAGAGCGCCGAATAACAACCCCCAAAATGGAGCGCCAATATTTAGAAATGGCAAGCCGCCGAGAGTGACTAGAAACGCAATTAAGCCGCCAAGTGGAAAGGACTGGCTGAATGCACTTTCGAACGCTGACTGCAATATGCGCAATATTGCAAGTCCAGCCAAGGTGCTTAGAAAAGCAGTTGGCGCTGCAATCAGCAAAGATGTAAAAGTTGGCGCCATGGCTCCGAATATAACGGCAAAAACACCCAGAAAGATTGCAGCTATCCAGTGCCGATCGGCCCGACCACTGGACACAAGAATGGCATTAACTGGACCAGTGAGGCAGGTTGAAATGCCGCCATATAACGCGGTTAGCATTGACATGAAACCACATGACGATGTGACTGCATTGATTGGTGTATCATGCCCGGCAGACTTGAGAACGGCAATGCCTTGCGCATTTTGCGCAGCAATAACGGTCACTGCCAGCGGCACAACCAACTCCATCATTGCGGCGGTAGAAAAATCTGGGACATAGACCTGTGGCGTTACAAATGTCATAACAAAATTAATATTCCCATAGCTGGTCTTGTCCTCAATCATAATGACAGCAAATCCCGCAATCAGTGCCCAAATTAGCGGGGGCAATAATGTTGGTATCCTCGGGAATGCAGTTAAAATGAAAAAAACAGCTGACATTGTTCCAACTAGTAAAAGGTCATCGGCAAATGCGTGGATCCAGTCGAGGCCAAATTTTACAAAAACACCAGCAACCATACCCATGACAATTGGCATTGGCAGCCAGTCCATTACTTTTTTAACCCAGCCAGTTAGTCCAAGAAGTAACAGTAAAAGGCCGGTCATTACATAGGCACCTATGACTTCATGAAATGACAGATTTTGAAGAGCCGACCCCACTAAAATAGCGCCTGGAATTGTCCATAAAAAAACCATTGGTTGCCGATAACTAGCTGACATCGCAATGCTCAGTAACCCGTTAAAGGTGAAGACGGCAAAGAGCCAAGAAGTAATGTCTGCTTCATCAAGCCCGCCACCAAGTGCAACACTAAGAATAATGGCAACCGGTGCAGATGCGGCAAATAGAAAAGCAACAAAAGCATTAAATAATTCAGTTATTACCAATCTGTCTGTGGTTTTTGTGTCTGGTTTATCTGTGATCATCATTACATCTATTTGAAACCTGACTTACATAAGATTTACAACTTTTGTGGTTTTATCGGGTGGGGGACTGCGCAGTTTCGATCGCGTGCAGTCTTGCGCAGAAATTGTTTATGGAACCCAATGTCAGATCTGGCTGCTCCAAAAAGGGAGAATGCTTGCAATCTTCCAATAATTCAATGTCCAGGGGGGCATATAGTTGGGCTTCCAAAGCTTCAATCTGAGCGGTGGTTCCATATTGATCCTCACGCCCCTGAATGGCGAGAACTGGAATCCGAATATAATCAATCACATCAGCAATATTCCAGTTCTTAAAATCTGCATGTAGCCAGCTGTCATTCCAACCATAAAAGGTGTTATCTGGATTCTTGTGATATTTGCTCATACGGGCGGCAAGATTGGTGTTCTCATAGGCCACTTTGGCGTCGGCAATTGAGGCTAGCCCCATGGCTTCGGTAAAAAAATGTGGTGCCATTAGGATTAACCCACGCACCCTGTGATCCTCAACACTGCCAGCATATATGGCGGCAATGCTTGCCCCGTCACTATGGCCAAGCAAAATAATTTTCTGCAATCCCGCAGCAGCAATTATTTGTGGCAAACAAACAACGGCTTCTCTTGTCATGTAATCAAGAGGGCGCGGTAGGTCTGCAGGGTCTGACTGGCCATAACCAGCGCGAGAATAAGCCATCACGCCGAGTCCGCTGGCCTTTGCCAACTTTGCTGGGAAATCGCGCCAGAGGGCAACACACCCGAGCCCCTCATGAAGCAAAAGGATTGTCGGTGCTTGATCTGGTTTTGGCCCAAAGCATGCATATTCCAATGATTTGCCGTCAGACTCTAGCCGATTGACCGAATCTGCTGACCAAACAAAATTTGACATCAGCTTTGTGCCCGTAATTTAAAGCGTTGAATTTTGCCAGTCGCAGTTTTTGGCAATTCCTCCATCACTTCGATCCAGCGTGGATATTTCCATTTACCAACTTGGTCTTTTACATGGGCCTTTATACTATCTTCCAGTCCGTCAGAGTTAGCCCGTTCTTGAAGCACAATATAGGCTTTTGGTTTCAGTAATTTTTCATCGTCAATCGCAGCAACCACTGCGGCTTCGAGGATGGCTGGGTGGGTTAAAAGTGCCTGTTCGACTTCAAAAGGAGATACCCAGATCCCTGATACCTTGAACATGTCGTCGGTCCGCCCACAATAGATATAGCGACCTTCTGCATTAATCTCATATTTGTCGCCAGTGCGTGTCCAGCGGCCTTCAAAAGTGGCGCGGCTTTTCGCGCGTTGGTTCCAATAGCCCTCGGCGGCGGAGTCGCCGCATACCAGAAGCTCACCTATCTCACCAACCCCAACATCTTTATTGGCCTCATCTACAAGCCGCAATTCATAGCCCGGTACAGCCACCCCAGATGTGCCATAAACCACATCGCCCGGGCGGTTCGACAAAAAGATATGTAACATTTCGGTTGACCCAACTCCGTCCAGGATTTCGGTGCCAAATTTTTGTTCCCATTTTTTGCCAATTTCCTCTGGTAAGGCTTCACCTGCGGAAATGCATAAGCGTAGTTGATGTGCGGGTTGTTCTGTTGAGTCGCAATGTACAAGCATTGCGCCGAAAAGTGTCGGTACGCCGCAGAAAATTGTTGGAGCCGGGTCGCCTGTAAAAATCTCCATCACCGCAGTGGGAGTTGGGCGTCCGTCAAACAAAATTGTGGTCGCGCCGACCGCCATCGGAAAGGTCATGGCATTACCAAGTCCATAGGCAAAAAACAATTTTGCCGCGGAAAAAACAATGTCATTTTGAACAAGGCCGAGGATCTTGGCACCATAGGTGTCTGAAGTAGCTTGGAGGCTGCTATGAACATGCCTTACACCTTTTGGCTGGCCGGTTGATCCAGATGAATAAAGCCAAAAGGCTGTTTCATCAGGGCTAACCGCCACCGCCGCTTGTTCAGGCGCCCCTTTGGTGAAGGTCTGATAGCTCTCAAACCCGTCTTCAAGCGGGTGATCACCTACCACAATCACTTTGCGGATATGGTCATTTTTCGCTAAGACTGGTGCTACTGCTTGAAGTAATGCGGCTGACACAAAAAGGCAACTCGCGCGGCTGTCGCTGAGAATTGTGTCATAGACGGCACCAGCCAAGAGGGTATTGATTGGTACGGCGATCACACCGGCCTTCAAACACCCCCAGAAAACTTCAACATAATCAATCGAATCTAGCATCAAAATAGCAGCGCGCTCTTCACGCTTAATGCCGGCCCTAGTTAATGCACCAGCAACTTTACTGCTATTGGCTGATAATGTGCTGTAGCTAATACGCTTGCCACTGGCTGCCTCGATAAAGGCTATAGCTTCCCCTCGTCCAGCTTCGAGGTGGGTTTCGATAAAATAATGCGCAGCGTTGTGATATGAGTTTGGCATGCGCTGGATCTCCTCTTTGTCCGATTTTTCGTCTTTACTGCAATGGCTCATGCAATGCCATGACATATATGCGCTTTCATAACGGTCTTCTTTTATCGTTCTGCTGGCTCTTTATTCCTCTAGGATCTGATAACTGTATTAATGCAGGATATTTGCTCTTTGACAATGGATCTTTGCTCAGGCCAATCTTGGTTAAAAAGGTGGGATATAATTTCAATATCGGCAAAAAAACCAAAAAATGAGGCATTTATGAGTGATACTGTTATTGTTGAGAAAATTGACCAATGGGCCAAAATAACCTTGAACAGGCCGGACCGTTTGAACGCATTAAACGTGGAAATGCATTTGGCTTTGCGGGCCGCATTGGAAAATTGTGAGTGCATGCGCACGGTGTTAATCACTGGCTCGGGTCGTGGTTTTTGCGCGGGTCAAGATCTTGGAGACCGCAATCCTGATAGTGAGGACTGGCCTCCTGACCTTGGACACACGCTAGCAACTTATTTCAACCCGTTGGTGCGCCTGATTACCGAATTGCCAATGCCGGTTATTTGCGCAGTTAACGGTGTCGCTGCTGGCGCCGGGGCAAATCTTGCTTTGGCCTGTGATGTAGTCCTCGCAGCTAATACTGCTCGTTTTATTCAGGCCTTCTCAAAAATTGGATTGGTTCCTGATGCGGGTGGTAGCTGGGTCTTGCCAAACCGAGTTGGCCTTGCGCGGGCCATGGGTCTAGCGCTTACGGGTGATCCGCTAGATGCACCGCAGGCAGCAAAATGGGGGTTGATTTGGAAAAATTATCCAGACGAAGAATTAATGCCAGCAGCCACCGCGCTTGCAGCTAATTTTGCTAGTGGCCCCACAGCTGCTTTTGCCGGCACCAAGTCTTTGATGCGAGCGGCTCTCTCGAGCAGCCTTGCATCGCATTTGGACTCTGAGGCAGAGGAACAACGAAAGGCTGGCCGTTCTAATGATTATGCTGAAGGGGTAAGGGCTTTTCTAGCCAAACGTTCACCTAACTTCAGGGGCGATTAGATGCCTTTGGTAAATTTTGACCTAACAGGCCTCAAGAATCATTGCCACGCCCTGGCCTACGCCGACACACATCGTGCAAAGTGCATATCGGCCACCTCGGCGTTTTAGCTCATAGGCTGCGGTCAGCACCAGCCGCGCTCCCGACATGCCAAGCGGATGACCAAGGGCGATCGCCCCGCCGTTTGGGTTTACATGCGATGCATCATCGGCGACGCCCAGTTCCCTTAAACAGGCCAGCCCTTGAGCCGCAAAGGCTTCATTGATTTCAATCACATCCATATCATCAATAGCAAGTCCCGTCATAGCCAGCACCTTGCGTGTTGCTGGCACAGGACCAATACCCATTATCCGGGGAGCAACGCCGGCGGCGGCAACGCCCCGAATACGTGCTATTGATTTCAACCCATGGGTTTTCAGCCCTTTTGTGGATGCCAAAAGTAAGGCGGCCGCACCATCGTTAACGCCGGATGCGTTGCCAGCAGTAACAGTCGATTTAGGCCCGTTGATCCCGCCCAGCTTTTCCAGCTTTTCCAGACTTGTTTCAGGGCGCGGATGTTCATCTCGGTCAATTACAATTGTGCCGCTACCCCGTTGCTCAATGTGCACTGGTAGAATTTCGTTAACAAAAATACCTGCTGCGTCTGCGGCAGCCCAGCGCTGCTGAGACCGCAGCGCGAATGCATCTTGATCCGCTCTGGCAACATTGTACTCAGACGCGACAGTATCGGCTGTTTCTGGCATTGTATCGACGCCAAAGCAGGCTTCCATTTTAGGGTTGATAAACCGCCAACCGATAGTTGTATCAAAAATCTGATTACCGCGGCTAAAGGCAGTATCTGCTTTCGGCATTATAAAAGGTGCGCGGCTCATACTTTCAACACCGCCAGCGATGGCCACTTCATAATCACCAGCGCGGATCCCTCGCGCGACACTAGCCACTGCATCCATCCCCGATGCACAAAGTCTATTTACTGTGCTCCCTGGAACTTCCACTGGCAACCCAGCCAAAAGCAGGGCCATTCGCGCTACATTGCGATTGTCTTCACCGGCTTGATTCGCGGCACCAAAAATCACCTCATCAATTGCCTTTGGTTTAAGTTCGGGATTTCGGTCCACCAACCCTTTAATAACCAGAGCGGCCAGATCATCGGGGCGCATCTTGGCCAAGGCTCCCCCGTAACGGCCGATTGGTGTTCTGATTGCATCACAAATAAATGCGTCCATGGTGTCTTTCTGCTGGCGATGCCCTTATTTTTCTGGTTTCAGCGCTTGATGGATATGGTTTTGCTCAAACGCCAAGATAGCGGGCTGTCAAATCTGGTGTCTCGAGTAGGGATGTCGAATCGCCATCCCAGACGATGCGCCCCTTATCTATAATATAATGGTGATCAGCCAGCTTGGCTATTGCCTTTACGTTCTTGTCAATAATCAGAATAGATTGCCCTTCGGCTTTCAGCGTGTTCAGACAATCCCAGATTTGCCTGCGGATAATCGGTGCCAATCCTTCGGTTGCTTCATCTAGAATCAATAATTTTGGATTTGTCATTAGGGCTCGCCCAATTGCCAGCATTTGTTGTTCGCCGCCGGACAGGTGATTGCCCAAATGACCAACTCTCTCGGCAAGTCTTGGAAACAAAGTAAGTACTCGGTCGAAATGCCAGTGCGATTGACGCTTATCATGCGGTGGCCGAAAAAAAGTTTGCAAATTTTCTGCCACTGTCAGGTTGGAAAAAACTTGTCGCCCCTCTGGCACAAGGCCAATACCGGCACGGGCAATTTCAAATGGCATAATATCTGGCCGGTCATCACCAAATCGGTGGATCTGTCCGCCGATTAACGGCAGTTGTCCCATGATGGTACGAACTGTTGTGGTTTTGCCCATACCATTGCGGCCCATTAGCGACACACAGGCGCCGGGCGCAATTGATAAAGACACCCCAAAAAGAACCTGTCCCATTCCATAGCCAGACTCAACTGCGTGAAGTTGAAGCATCTTTACTCCTCACCGCCAAGGTAGGCCAGTTTAACCGCTTCATTGGCACTGATTTCTGCAACTGTGCCAGCGGCTATCACTGCGCCTTCAACCATTACCGTCAGTCGGTCAGCAAGGCGGAATACAGCATCCATATCATGTTCTATAAGCAAAATAGCAACCTTACCGCGCAACCCTTCTATAATCTCTGCCATGCGCTGGCTGTCTTCAGGGCCGGCACCGGCCATTGGTTCATCCAGCAAAAGCAGGCTCGGCGATGCCGCGAGGGCGAGGGCAAGCTCTAGCATGCGTCGTTCGCCATGGGCTAGGTCTCCAACCCTTTGTTCCGCGCGTTTCTCCAGCCCTACCCGCTGCAAAATGGTTTTTGCCCCTTCAATTAAAACCGCATCTGAGAAAGCAGGCTGCAAAAACCCAAAGCTTTGTCCAAGACGGGCCTGCTCGGCAATTATACCATTTTCCATAACTGTGAAATCCATAAGCACATTGCTGATTTGAAATGATCGGCCAATGCCTGCCTTGACCCGATCAGGCACCGATAATTTCGTAATCTCACTCCCATTAAGGGAGACTTGTCCGCTATCGGGCTTCAAGGCACCATAAATTTGCTGGATCAGTGTTGTCTTGCCAGCACCGTTTGGCCCAATCAGGGCATGGATTTCTCCGGGCATAACAGTCATTGATAAATCACTTGTTGCTTTCAATGCGCCAAAGGATTTGTTCAGCTTTTGAAGGTTCAGAACGGGCTGAGTCATATCATTGCCCTGCCTTGTCGCGCTTTGGATTATTTTTTGATTGGCGTTGGGCAGCGAGCAGTCCAACAAGACCGCCTCGACCAAACATCACCACCATGATCAGCAAAGGGCCGAATATAATCATCCAGTTTTCTGCATAGGCTGGTGCAACCGTACCCAGCATGATCGGCAGACTTTCTTCCAGCAATAAGAAAACAATTGCGCCCAACAACGGGCCTGCCAAGGTGCCAAGCCCGCCGAGAATAATAATAATCATTAACTCGCCAGAGCGCGTCCAATGCATGATATCGGGGGATACATATTCTTGCCAATTAGCGAATAGAACACCTGCCAGCCCGCAAATTACTGCTGAAACGACATAGCCGGTGATCTTGAATTGAAGCGGCTCTAGACCCATTGCTTCGATTCGTGACTCATTGCTCTTAATAGCACGCAAAGTTACCCCAAACCTCGAATGGACAATGAACATCAGACCCAAACCGACGAGTGCTAGTATCACCCAGATCAGGAAATACAGTCTTAATGGGTTATAAAGATCAATAAAGCCAAATTCGGCGCGGTCAATGCTCATCCCATCATCGCCTCCAAACTGCTCTAGTGAAACGAATAAAAAAAACAGCATTTGTGCAAAAGCCAGGGTGATCATAATAAAATAAATACCGCTTGTCCGAAGCGCTAAATAGCCAATCACCAGTCCCATCAATCCGCAGACAATTATGCCAAGTAGAATATGTGCCCAACCATTTGTCAGGCCGTAAAACTCTCCGATGCCAACACAATAAGCCCCAATGCCAATAAATGCAGCATGGCCAAAAGACACCATCCCACCATATCCAAGCACGAGATTTAGTCCCATAGCCGCCATTCCGAGTAGCATGATCCGCATCGCTACATCATTCCAGAATGGTAAATCGGCAAAATGAGTAAAAATAGGAAATAAGGCGAATCCAGCGATCAGGAGCCAAAATAGCCGATTGGCTTTCATACCGTCGCTGGCAAGAATTAGAAAATGTGACAAACCAGACATGCGGCTAACCCTTTGCTGGAAATAGGCCCGTTGGCCGGAAGATCAACACCACTGCCATCAAAATATAAACCAGCATTGACGCTAGTGCTGGTCCAGCGCCATCGGCAGTTGCCTGTTCGACAAATAACCGCAGGATAGCGGGCAAAAAAACCCGCCCCAGCGTGTCAACCAACCCCACAATAATTGCCGCAACAAAGGCGCCGCGTACTGATCCGATCCCTCCAATAATTATTACGACCAAGGAGAGGATCAAAAGGGGTTCTCCCATGCCGGGTTGTACCGCTGTGAGGGGGCCAAGCATCATCCCAGCCACACCAGCAAGACAGGCGCCAGTGGCAAAAATAAATCGAAACAGTATTTTGATATTAATCCCCAAGGCAGCAGTCATTTCTGGGTTGTTGGCACCTGCTCGCACCATTGCACCAATGCGGGTTCGCGAAACAAGCAAATGAATGCCAACTGCACATAAAAGCCCAACAACAATTACCCCCAGGCGATAGGCTGGATAGGGCGTTGCAGGCAGAATTTCGACAAAGCCAGAAAGTGACGGTGGCAAGTCAGAAAACAATGCTGCAGGCCCAAAACTGACTCGGATTGCTTCATTGAAAAAAAGTATCAGGCCAAAAGTTGCCAAAACTTGTTCCATATGATCACGTCGGTACAAATGCCGGATGATCAGATATTCCAGTAAATAGCCGCTAGCAAAAGTCACCGGTATAGCTAACAGTACGCCTAGATAAAAATTACCAGTCGCTAAAGTGATTGCGGCGGCGGCGTATGCACCAATCATCACCTGTGAACCATGCGCCAAAAACACAAAATCCATAATCCCTAGAATTAGGGTTAGTCCCGCAGCAACCAGAAATAGGGTCACGCCAGCTTGCAGGCCATTAAAGGTCTGTTCAAGGATAAGAGTGAAAGTCATAAGTTGAAACCACTCGCGTCAAGTACGCTTTTCATTGGACACTATTAGGTCAGCCAGCAATGGCCTAGCATCGCTGGCTGACGGTGATGGTTAGAATTTACACTGTGAGGCGTAGGAGTCGGCGTGGTCGGTAAAAACTGTTCCAGTTACCTTAGTTGTGACAACTCCATCAGCATCTTTTACCGCTTCGCGAAGATAGATGTTCTGGATTGGGAACTGGTTTGTGTTCATTTTCAGATTGCCCCGAGTTGTTGGAATATTTCCTGCAGCCAGAATTGAACGCATTTTAGCCGTATCTTTGCTGCCGGACTTCGCAATCGCATGGTCAATTGCTAGAATGGTATCATAGGCCTGAGCAGCGTAGAATGAAGGGTAGGCACCAAATTTAGCTTTGTAGTCACCAACAAATTTTTTGTTAATGGCATTATCAAGATCAGGTGACCAAGTTTGCGTTCCAAGAATGCCAATAGCGGCGTCCTTCAATGCTGGCAATGATACCCCGTCGACTGAAAAGACGGTGTAGAGCTTGCTTACTGAGTCCATGCCAGCCTGTTTCCATTGTTTAACAAAATTAATTCCCATGCCGCCCGGTTGGAAGATCATAGTCGCTTGGGCGCCTGCTGCGCGAAGAGCAGATAGCTCGGCCTGGAAATCTGATTGGCCGAGTTTTGTATAAACCTCACCCTTGATGGTGCCCTTATAATAGCGCTTAAAGCCTGCTAGCATATCCTTACCAGCCTGATAATTCGGTGCCATCAAATAAACAGATTTAATACCCGCATCCTGCATGTGTTTTCCCATACCTTCTGGGGTCTGGTCATTCTGCCATGACATTGAGACAAAATTCTTGTTACATTGAGCGCCAGCAATCGGTGAGGGGCCAGCATTTGAGCTAATCAACAAAGTGCCATTGCGTGTCACAGGCTTATGTATTGCCATTAGTAGATTTGACCAGATCACTCCCGCTACAACATCTACCCTGTCACTTTTCATCAAACGGTTCGCTAATTGTTTGGCAACATCTGGTTTGCGTTGGTCATCAGCAAAAATTATTTCGGCATCCATGCCGCCAAGCTTGCCGCCCTTGTGCTCCATTGCCAGATTAACAGCATTTTGCATCTGCTTGCCGATAATGCCGGCTCCACCAGACAACGTGGTCATATAGCCAACTTTTACCGTCTCAGCAAATGCTGTTCCGGCAGTCATTGCTGCACTTATTGCGCAAACAGTTATAAATCTTTTCATGAATTTCTCCCTTTTATTTTCAACTTTGGCTTCACTTCAATTGCCCAAGCCTTACCCATTTTGATTGTCTTTTTATTTATGCCCCAACATCATTGACAATTATGACGCGCCACGCAATGACCTTTAACCAACTTTTGAAGTTGTCATGCGGGAATATTAGCTATTTCTGATAAAATTGGCATTAAATAGGTCTTGAATAAAGCTGGATTCTCGCTCATGGGGAAATGCCCCATGCCTTGCATAATGGTTACTTTTGAACCTTTTATTCGGCTTGCTGTTTCCAACGTGCGTTCGGGTGTGCATGAGCAGTCATACTCACCGGACATAAGATACACCGGGCAGGCTTTTGTGTTGATTTGTGGCGAACGTTCATCAAAATCACCATCGAGCCAATAAAAATGAAGATCACCTTTAAAAACGCCCGGTCCGCCTTGCATGTAATGCCATAAGGTTTCCCAACGATATTCATCAGGGCTCATTGGTGCAATCTGTGATGAGACAAAAGCAGCCTGAATTTCACCACCATGAACATCTGGCCGGTGAAGCCAATCAAGATTGTAATAAGGCTCAAGCTTATCGGCGCCCTCCAATGCGATCATCGCTCGAAAATACTCTGGATTTTCTAGGGCCAAATGGCAAACAATACGACCGCCCATCGAACAGCCCATGACCACCGGTGAGTGCAAATCTAACGCAAAACAAACATCACTAATTATCTGTTTATAGCCAGTAACCGTTAATTTGTAATCGCTGTCACGAAATCCTTTTGGCGGGTTTGATTTTCCATGCCAAGGAAGATCGAATGCGATGACCCTGAAGCGGCTAGTGATGTCCGGGTCAGCCAGGATATGCCGAAATTGCCGCGCATCCGATCCGGCGGTGTGAAGGCATAACAGCGGAATACCGATTCCCGCCTCCTCCATGTAGATCCGATATTCACTGCCGCCTGAATTAAGAGTAAAATAGCGACCCGTCATTGGTTCAAAATCAATGGCCATTTGTGTCTCCCTCTTCGGTCCGCATTTTGGCAATGACATCTTTGAAATACTGCAAATTCTGCATCAATGGCTCAAGTCGCCCGTCAATCTTGGCAATCTGTTTTGGCAACATTGCGAATATATCGTGGTAGTCACGTGGTGGAACAGCTTGCCAGTGTTTTGCCCAGCTTTTTGTGCTAGCACGAATTGAAAATTCACCTGTATCAGTTGCCAAGTGTCGCCGCCGGATAGCGGTGATTTTGCCCGCGACAATGCTGATTAGATAATCATCATTACCAATCCCGAGAACAAAGGTTAGATTGACCCATCTACCGCGATGCACCAACCTCGCATCGGCATTCACTCGGCTTAGCATTTTATCAATCAAAAAAATCCTCCCTCTCTTTAGATCTTACCTTTAGCCACTGATAACCCGCGTAAAAAGCATCCATGCGCCGGTGGCGCCAATCAGGTATGAGGCTGGAAGGGCAATGAGTTTTCGGTACCATAATGCGTTGTTGGCAATTACACCAAAAAGCAAAAAGGCAGGTGCCAGCACGGCCAGTTGGCCAAGTTCAACCCCTATATTGAAACCAATAAGGCTTAGAATAAACTGGCCACTCGCAAAACCGCCAGCATTTAGCATGCTATCACCAATCATTATATCGCCTAACACACTGGCAAATCCCAAACCATGCAAAAGTCCGAATACAAATATCACAAGAATGCGAATTGCATTCATCTGCTGGCGCCGAACGTTTTCATAAGCGATGTAGATGATTGAGGCAGCAATCATCGGTTCGATCACGATTGGTGAAACAACCATGTAGCCGGTGCTAGCCAAAAACAGGGTCAAACTGTGAGCCAGAGTGAACAACGTGACTTGCCCCAATAGGGGCTGCCAGCGTGCCGCATAAAAGAAAAGGCCTAAAACAAATAGAATATGGTCAAGCCCCTTCGGTACAATATGTATGAATCCATTCTTAATGTATTTCGTGATAATTGCCTGTGTTGATTGCGCCGCTTGTCCTCGTCGCGGAATTGGTGCGCTGATGCTCCCCGGTGCAAGGTAGGCTGTATATAGGTCATCAGGGTTTGCTGTTACATCTTGTTGGCGTACGACAAGTGGCCCAAGTTTGGCATCCCAGCCAAATTCTATGGGGCTGTTATTGTCGGGAAGGAGGGAGTAGATCGATACCTTGCTGCTTCGTGGCAGAGATAGGTCTCCATTATTTTCAACTTCTATTCCTCCTAGCTGAAAAGCCAAAGCCTCTCGGCCAGCACGCCCGATTAAACTTGCTGCAAATCTTGGCCATTGCTTTTTAAACTGTACAGAAAGGTCAGCCACTGACAGTCTACGATAAGCATCATAATCCTCGCCTTGTTTTGCGTCATCAGTATTGCTCACAACGCTGGCATCAAGATCAGCCAGAAACATTTCGACATTAAAGTCAATGACGATAACGAGGCGGCCTAATGACTGGTCTTGAGTAGTTGCTGACGTGATTGAAAGATCGGCTACTGCTGGCCGGATTTCATGCGCCACTGTTTGCCCAGATGCTAATATTAGCGAGCCTAATAAGCCAAATGAAAGCAGGGAAAGGAAGGCTTTACAATTTGCGGTGAATGTTCTGAAGTGTATCAATAACATGGCGTGGTTGATCCAGGGGTTTTCAAAATTGTGATGATTTTTTCCGCTATTTTTGGATCTTTAATTATGAAAGTTAAGTGTGTTGAAACAGGGGCTCCAAAAGGCGCTCAAAAATATTCTGTGGGTTTGTCCGCAAAAGCACGGCATCCAGTTTTAAGGCATTTTGTCATAAATTTTTTTGCAGTGGTCAGCTCCCTTTTACTGCCATGGCCGTTGTTGGCGCATGAATTTTGGATCGAGCCATCTTCATTTCAACCTGAACTCAATAAAAGCATAACCGCAGATCTCCTTGTTGGCACTGATTTTTTGGGCGTATCTGAGATCTATGTGCCTGATCAGATAGAAGTGTTTGCGCTTTTAGGCCCAATGGCAGACAAGCCGATTGAGCGGAATGAAATTACGGGTCGTTACGGTGATCGTCCAGCAGCGACAATGGCCGTTAACAAGGCTGGTCTTTATGTCATTTTACATCAAACTGCGCCGATTTATCTAACATATCTTGCGGCCGACAAATTTGATCGGTTTGCCCGCGAAAAAGGGTTTGAAAATGCGCTTTCAAAACATCAGGAAAGAGGTCTTTCATTGAGCAAAATCACTGAACAATACCAGCGCTTTGCTAAAAGTTTGATCGCAGTTGGCGATGCTGTTTCTGCGAAGATGGCTAAGGACAGGCATCTTGGCCTTGCCATTGAGTTGGTTGCCGAAGTAAATCCCTATCAAATTCCACCGCCAACAACCATGCCAATCCGCCTTTTTGCCGCTGGTAAGCCGCTGGCAAATGCACAAATCACTGTTTTCACGAGGCATAATCCGCGAGATGTCGAATCGACAAAATATCAAACTGATACAAACGGTCGGGCAAATTTCCCTTTGCTTCCCGGACGTGATTATCTTGTCGACTCTGTAATTTTACGACCATCAACGGGATCCAACACCATCGGTGGCCGGCCATTAGCGATGTGGGAGTCGCTTTGGGCATCATTGACGTTTCAGATACCGGGATGATTAATGTACCGCAGACAGTGGACATTGGAGTAGCTAGAATAAGGCCAAGAGGCATAGAGTGAGGTTAATATTATGACAAGTGAAAACCAGATCATCGGCCGCAATTTGCGCATTGACTCGGACCGCTTATGGCAAAGCCTTATGGATATGGCCAAAATTGGTCCTGGTATTGCTGGTGGCAATAACCGTCAAACTCTTACCGATGATGACTCAGCCGCCCGCCACCTATTTCAAAAATGGTGTAGCGATGCAGGGTTAAGCCTACAAACTGACAAAATGGGAAATATGTTTGGAAGGCGGGAAGGCGCTGATCCTAATTTGCCACCAGTGATGGTTGGTAGCCATCTGGACACCCAACCGACTGGCGGCAAATATGATGGGCCGCTCGGTGTTTTGGCGGCATTGGAAATTATCCGGAGCTTAAATGAAACTGGATTAAAAACGCTGCATCCTATCGAAATTGTAAATTGGACGAATGAGGAAGGTTGCCGGTTTACCCCACCGATGATGTCATCTGGGGTGTTTGCTGGTGTGCATAGTCTTGATTGGGCTTACAGCCGGACTGATGCGTCGGGCCTTCGCTTTGGTGATGAGCTTGAACGTATTGGCTGGATTGGCGATGCCGATGTTGGTGGAAGGCCGATTGCTGCCTTTTTTGAGCTTCACATCGAGCAAGGGCCGATCCTTGAGGATGCTGGTATTGATGTCGGTGTTGTAACGCACGGCCAGGGGTTGAACTGGATGCGCGTCACGCTCACTGGAAAAGAAGCACACACTGGATCAACACCAATGTCATCGCGGGTAAATGCTGGTCTTGGCATGGCCCAAATAACCATGCTTGTCCATGAAATTGCGCTATCACACGCCCCGCAAGCTGTTGGCGCGGTTGGGCATTGTGAAATCTTTCCAAACTCGACCAATATCATTCCTGGCAAAGCGGTATTTACAATAGATTTTCGTAGTCCAGACCCTGCGGTGATTGCCGCTATGGATAGAGAACTTCGGAGTGGTGCTGGTAAGATTGCGCAAACGCTTGGCCTTGATATTTCTTATGAGCAGGCCGGCGCTCTTGATCCAGTAGAATTTGACTCCGCTTGTGTTAACAGTGTTCGTGCGGCGGCGGCTAGGCTTGGTTATTCACACATGGATCTTGTGTCTGGAGCCGGACATGATGCTTTTTGGATGAGCAAGATAGCTCCAACCGCAATGGTAATGTGCCCTTGCGTTGATGGCTTGTCTCATAATGAAGCTGAGGAAATTAGCCAGGAATGGGCAGCGGCAAGTACTAATGTGTTATATCATGCTGTTGTTGAAACTGCGGGTCTTGTCGACGAATAATTTGTTGATAAATGCTCGGTGGCAAAAGAAAATTTAAGCTAAATCGGTGTAATTTAACGGGGGTATAAATATGGCTGATCACGTGTCCAAAGAGAGCATTTTAGGGGTCATTGGCCTTGGTAATGCTGGCCATGCGATTGCATCGGCATTGGCTAAATTGATGCCCGTGCATGGGTATGATCTTGAGGAAGCTAAGCGGTTTTCTGCTTCACAAATAGGCATCATTACCCATGATCAGTTTGACACTTTTACGGAGGCTATCGATGTTGCAATTCTGTCATTGCCGCATCCTGAAATTTCGTTTTCAGTGACCGAACAACTGCTTGGCCTTGAAACTCGACCAAAGCTTATCATCGACACAAGTACCGTCACGCCAAAAACAGCGAGTGATTGTGCAAGCCTTGCTTCCTTGCATGGAGTAGGGTTTGTGGATGCCGCGATTGCTGGCGGTGTTGCCAGTATGGCCGATGGCCAGATGACCTTTTTTGTGGGAGGTGATGATGAGTCCAAAGCGATGGCAAAACCAATTTTGAAACTGGTTGCGGCCGGTATCTATGACCTTGGCAAAACGGGAGCTGGAATGGGTATCAAGGTGGTAAATAATGCGGTGATGCACGCACTTATGGTGGTTCTAATTGAGGCATTTTCTATGTCTAAAAAGCTTGGCGTGCCCAATGATACTTTTATTTCGATTCTGAACCGTGAGGAGGGCATGTTGAGGCCTCTTGTACACAGGGTGCAAGAGCGCATGAATGCAGGTAATTTTGAAGGCGGTATGTCTGTAACGAATGCCCGAAAAGATTCGTGCCTCGCCCTTGAAACTGCCCAACAATTGGGCGTGCCGCTTTTTGCTATTTCAGCTTCGCATGTGCCTTATGAAATTGCTGAGGCAAACGGCCTTGGTCCTTGTGATTATGCAGCTCTGTCGACCTTGTGGGAGGATTGGGTGAAAATCATGTTCAAAGAAAATATTAATATTCGTGCGTAGATATACTAAAGCCAATTGGGTTGCATTGCTAATGCCGCACCATCACCATCTGTGATGGTGCGAGCGAGACTTGAAATCTTTGGCAAATGATGTGTCATATAAATTTGCATAGTGGTTAGTTTGATTGTCATGAAGTCATCATTACCTACTGCGCCATTTTCACCTTTTGCCAAGGCATCAGCTGCTGCCGCGCCGGATCGTGCCATCAACCAGCCACCACAAAGGGTACCAAGTAGCATCAAATAATTACTGCCACTTGTTGCGGGACGCCGCGGCGTGTTTGCTCCACCAAGAATGTGGGCGGCAACGCTGCGTGCTGTGTTGTTCGCCTCGATAATATTCTCAGCTGCACTGACAATTTTTGGGTTTTGATGATTCATAAGGGCAGTCATTTCGCTACCAATTTCATCTAATAAGCTGTTCACCGCAGCGCCATTGTCTCGGATGGTTTTCCGGAAAACTAGATCATTAGCCTGGATCGCGGTTGTGCCCTCATATATTGGCAGAATGCGAGCATCACGGTAGTGCTGGGCAGCTCCAGTTTCCTCAATAAAGCCCATGCCGCCGTGAATTTGAAGTGCATCCGAGGTGATGTCTAGCGACCGTTCAGTCATCCAACCCTTGATGATGGGAATTAGCAAGCCGGCGCGGGCTTCGTGATCATTCTTTACATTGGAGCTGGCATGCCTCGCCTTATCCATGGCAGCAGCTCCAACCATCATGAGCGCGCGCATCGCCTCAATCTCAGCTTTCATGCCGCCAAGAAGTCTCAGCACATCAGGATGATTAACAATAGCGTCACCCTTTTTGCCGTCCAAAGGTACGCCCTGTACGCGGTCCTTTGCGTAGCCTCGCGCTTGTTGATAGGCTCGCTCAGAGATTGCGAGTCCTTGCAAGCCAACCGCAATACGTGCGTGGTTCATCATAGCAAACATGATGTCAATGCCATGGTTTTCTGCCCCAACAAGATAGCCAACGGCTCCTCCCGCCTCGCCATATTGCATAACTGCGGTGGGTGACCCTTTAATGCCTAACTTTTTCTCGATGGATAGACATCGTAGGTCATTTGGTTTGGTATAGTTACCCGCATCATCAGGTAAAAATTTTGGAACGATAAAGACAGATATGCCTTTCATCCCCTCGGGAGCATTGGGAGTACGTGCTAGCACAAGATGGATGATATTTTCAGCCATATCATGTTCACCATAGGTAATATATATTTTCTGACCGGTAATCAGAAAATGGTCACCATTTGGAATGGCACGACTTTTTATGCCTGCAAGGTCGGTACCGGCTTGCGGTTCGGTTAGGTTCATCGTGCCAGTCCAACGCCCTTCTACCATGGGTGGGATGAAGGTTTGCTGTAATTCTGGGCTTGCTGATTTTTGTAATGCATAAATTTGCCCTTGCGTCAGAAGGTGACACAAAGCAAAGGCCATATTAGCAGATTGCCATAATTCATTCACCGCCGTGGTGAGCGTCATCGGTAGATTTTGTCCACCAAATTTTTCGGCAGCTTCCATCGCTGTCCAGCCGCCCTCACCCATCGCAGCATAGGCATCACAGAATCCCTCGGGAGTTCGAACCTCTCCATCATCAAGGCGCTTGGCACCTTTCATATCCGCGCTGTGGTTTAATGGCGCAATCACATTACCAGCGAGTTTGCCAGCTTCTTCTAGCACAGCGTCAGCAAGTTCGCGGTTTACATCATCATTGCCGATGTCCGCCATTAAGTTATCGAAACTGATAACACGTTCCAACAGGAACTGATAATCCTCAAGTGGTGCTTTATACATTTAAGAGGCTCCAATTTGACTCACGGGATGTGAAATAAAAAAGATAAATCCTTTAGATTATGGTTTCGCGTCGATGACTACACTAATGCCTTGTCCGCCACCGATGCACATTGTCGCCATACCGTAACGCCCATTGATGCGATGTAACTCATGGATCAGCTTGGTCATTATAATTGCACCGGTCGCCCCAACAGGATGGCCGAGCGCAATCGCGCCACCGTTGGGATTTACTCGTGCCGGATCAAGATTTAATTGGCGTGATACGGCGCAAGCTTGCGCCGCAAAGGCTTCGTTGCTCTCAATGAGATCAAGGTCATCAACACTTAAGCCCGATCGTTCCAATGCCATTTCACTGGCAGGCACTGGTCCCATGCCCATGATGCGCGGCGGCACCCCCCCAAATCCATAGGCAATGATTCGTGCTAACGGGTTTACTCTATGTGTTTCTAATGCAGCACTATTTGCTAGTACGAGTGAAGCTGTGCCATCGTTGATTCCAGATGAGTTGCCTGCAGTAACTAACCCATCCTTGGTAAATGCAGCGCGCAAACTCGCAAGGCT
>QCPZ01000004.1 GCA_003212345.1 SAR116 cluster bacterium AG-447-A06 | reverse complement strand
TTGGGCAGCGCCCATCAACAAAATCAAATTGGCATTTGCCTGCGCACCAAAGGGACGTCGCGCCACCAGCGGCGCCAGCACCTTTTCGAGTTGGCCGCGATAGCGAATGCTAGTTGTGGCAAGAAGCCGAACAAAGCGGCGGTCGCGGTCATCCAGTTTTGGGAGCACTTGATTAGCGGCAAGCGCCTTATCAAGATGAATGCCTTCTTCAACAGCAACGAGAATGTTATAAGTAATGTGGCGACTAGTTAGGTCGGCGGAAACTACCTTTTTGGCATTATGCTTATTTGGTTTTTGGTTTAGAGCTCCGTCTTTTCTTTTTGAACGAGCTTTTTCGTCAATCTTAGCGTTGGACTTTATATCCGCTTTGGAGTTGGTGCGAGCTTGACTATGGGCCTTCTCTTTGGATAGTCGCAACACGGGCTTATCGAGGCGGGTTGAGGTAGTTGGTTTTTTCTGCTCAGGCATTCAAAGGTTCCAATGGTCCAGCTGCATTATAACGCTGGTGACTTGTTTTTGATCGCTTGAAGGGGCATATACCCAAAGATGGAAAGAAACAAGAAAAACACGGTTATTGATGCCGAAGAGCCAACAGTAAAAAAAAGAAGCTCCGATTATGCAGATGCCAAGGGTGCATTGACAGCTGGAGCGAGGGACGCTTCTGAGCAAAAAATACCAGATGAAATTAATGGCCCGAAAGGACCAGAACCAACTCGCTATGGGGATTGGGAACAAAAGGGACGCTGCACCGATTTTTAGGTCAGTCGATATCGAACATGCTGATAATTGCATAAAGCCAGCTGAGCGAATTAACAGATAAGGCGTGGCTATGGCACGAGTAAAGTCAGGAGTATTAGTAAGTGCGGCCCTACGCTATGCCAATAAAGCGCTTATTGATTGCGTCCTTGCACGCCGCGGTGATCCTGATGCCGGTGCGATATTTGTGCATATTGACGCGCTAGACGGTCGCCATAAATTGCTCGCGCGGAGCCTAAATTTTGAAGGCCAATACGAATGGCATATCATCACGAATACCGAATGGGTGGATGCTGAAGCTGCATTGATACGCCTTGCTGACGAAGTGAAAATGGATCAAGATGCTTTTATTATAGCTGTTTGTGATGTGCAGGCTCGTAACCCTTTCGATGCTCTGTGACTTTTTTGACCCGCTGTATGTTTGAGGTGGGTTGTTATTTGGCAATTGTTTCCAACCGGCGTATAGAGTCCTGTATGATGGAGAATAAAATAAGAGAAACCATTGACCGTCGCCTTTGTGTGGCACCAATGATGCATTGGACAGACCGGCATTGCCGCGTCTTTCACAGGCACCTTGTACCTGACGCGCTGCTTTTTACTGAGATGGTGACTGCTGAGGCCATTATCCATGGAAACCTTGACCGACTTCTTGGCCATGATAAGGTTGAACACCCACTAGTACTTCAGCTTGGCGGTAGCCAGCCAGACAGGCTTGCAATGGCGGTTGAAAGCGCCGCTGGCCGAGGCTTTTGTGAAATCAATTTGAATGTCGGATGCCCGTCTGACCGGGTGCAGTCTGGTCGGTTCGGGGCGTGTCTTATGGCGGAACCAAAATTGGTGGCGGATTGCTGCCGTGCGATGATAGAGGCTTGTGATTTACCGGTTTCGGTCAAATGCCGGATTGGGATTGACGACATGGATCCTGAAACTGGGCTTGATTATTTTGTAGATCTGGTTGCTGAAGCGGGGGTGAATGTGGTGTATCTCCATGCACGTAAAGCGTGGTTAAATGGCCTAAGCCCAAAAGAAAATAGGGATATTCCTCCGCTGGATTATGATCGTGCCCGACGTCTTGCTACCCGCCGGAGCGATCTTTCCGTGATCTTAAATGGTGGCTTAGAGACGGCAGAGCAGATAAATGCCGAAGTCATTGATTTTGGTGGGGTTATGATTGGTCGAACTGCTTACCGAACACCCTATTTTCTAACAACGATTGCCAAGGATTTTTTTGCCACACCGCCGCCAAGCCGCCGCCAAGTGGCGCAGGCGATGGCGGAGTACGCGGATCGAATGACGAAACAACAAGTGCCATTACATAGCATTACACGTCACATGCTTGGGTTATATGCTGGTCAGCGTGGGGCAAGGCATTGGCGCCGCCGGCTCGGCGAACAGGCCCGTCTCGCTGACCACGCTGGGTCATTTATTCGCAAAGCTTGTGATGAGTGTGAGGCGCTGGCAGCCCAAATAGCCGCGTAACCAATGCCAACTGAAATAATGTCTAAAAATTACAGTCAACAATAAAAACAATTAGATTGGAAAACTATGACTGAAAAATCTACACAAGATAATTCACGGCCAACATCAAACGGCCGACGCACGCTCTTGGATTTTGGCCCACTATTGCTGTTTTTTGGAGCAAATTACATATATCAGGACTTGATGTTCAGCGTCAAAATACTGGTTGTGGCAACGGTTATTTCGCTGGGTTTAAGTTGGTCCTATGAACGACGTATTCCGATGATGGCAGCATTTGGTTGTGGGGCGCTGGTGTTTTTTGCCGGCTTAACGCTATATTTCGATAATGAACTGTTTATTAAAGTTAAACCAACGGTTTTAACTCTCATGTTTGCGACGGCCATTGCTGGTGGACGGTTGATTGGTCGGAATCCCCTTGCCGCACTGATGGGTTCCCAGCTGAGGCTAGATTATGAAGGTTGGCGTAAACTTAGCTGGCTGTGGGTGGCGATGTTTGTTTGTTCGGCCATCGCTAATGAAATCGCGTGGCGTAATCTAAGCACTGACGCATGGGTAACATTCAAGGTCTTTGGTCTTACTGGCATTTCACTGGTCTTTGTTGTGTTGACCTTGCCAGTAATCCAAAAACATCAACAACAAGATCAGTAAATGCGATTTTTGCTATCGTTGCAGCGTATGATAGTAGTCGGCTTCGGTGCCGGGTGGCTAGCGTCGTTTGTCGGTTTGCAGCCCATAGTTTCTGTGTGAATTATGACATTTTGTCGATCTCAGTACAGATTCAGTCGTCCTGCTTTCACAAACATGAGAGGAGTTTATTCAAAACTTGGGTTAGTTTGAGGCAAAATAGCAAAATTCAATTGTGTTTGGATTTTGGAACCTGATTTTGTGACCTACCGGGTTGTCATCTGCGGCTGAGATTCGCGAGAAGCAGAAAAGAGAATAACCATGACTGATGAAGATGAAATTATCCTTGCCGATCTGGATGATGACGAACTTGTCCAGCAGATGCACGATGATCTTTATGATGGTATGCAGGATGAAATTGTTGAGGGTGTGAAACTTCTGCTTGATCGTGGTTGGACACCATATGATGTTTTAACAAAGGCGTTGGTTGAAGGCATGACCATTGTCGGCATTGATTTTCGCGATGGCATTCTTTTTGTGCCAGAGGTTTTGATGGCGGCAAATGCCATGAAGGCCGGTATGGTTATTTTGCGGCCATTGCTTGCTGAAACGGGCGCGCCACGAGTTGGCACTATGGTGATTGGAACAGTAAAGGGCGACATTCACGATATTGGAAAAAACTTGGTTTCAATGATGCTGGAGGGTGCCGGTTTTGATGTGATTGATCTTGGTATCAACAACCCGGTGGAAAATTATTTGGATGCGTTGGAAAAGCACAAGCCTGATATTTTGGGCATGTCGGCATTGTTAACCACAACAATGCCTTATATGAAGGTCGTTGTGGATGCTATGGTAGAAAAAGGCATCCGGGACGATTATATCGTTCTTGTCGGCGGTGCCCCATTGAATGAGGCATTTGCAGAGTCTGTTGGTGCTGATGCGTATTGCCGTGATGCGGCTGTGGCAGTAGAAACCGCCAAGGAGATGATCAAGGCAAAACTGGATCGTGAACAAGCAGCGGGCTAAACAAGATGAGCCTGCAACATTGCAGGTCATTGCCTGCGGCGCGTTGGCGCGCGAGTTAATGGCGCTAATCGATCAACTGCCGGATGGCACGGTTTCATTAACCTGCCTACCCGCAGCTTGGCATAATTACCCCGAAAAAATAGTGCCCGGCCTAAAGCGTAAAGTGGTGGCGGCACGGCGCAAGGGAATGCAAATAGCGGTTGCCTATGGTGATTGCGGCACTGGCGGGGCGCTTGATACTTTTCTTGAGGCCGAACAAATCCCCCGTATTGCGGGACCGCATTGTTACGAGATGTTTCTTGGTAAGGTAGATTTTGACGCCGAGATGGACACAGCACTTGGCACATTTTTTCTGACTGATTATATGGTGCGTCATTTTGAACGTATCGTGATGAAAGGAATGGGGATCCGCCAACACCCTGAGTTGCGCAATATGTATTTTGGGCATTATACACGTGTGCTTTACATCGCCCAGACCGATTGCAAAAAATTACGGGCCAAGGCGGTTCAGGCGGCCGCCGAACTGGGCCTTGATTATGAATACCGATACGCCGGCTATGGAGAATTTGCGGGGTTCATCCGTGGTTTGTCGCCTCAGGGCGGTCAGCAAAAAAATCAAAAGATAACGCACCATCTGTAAACAAGGAGCGGCAGAATGGCAAATCTGATTACTCTTTATTGGCGTGATATTCCGGCGCAGGTAATTGCTGAACGGGGCCGTGGGCGCAAACGCGAACAGGCAAAGATTGAATTGCCGCGACGTTTTTCGGTTGCCATTGATGCCGCGGCGATGCGCGATGGTGTAGATTCGACCGATGATTATCTGTCGGAGTGGCGCCGAGCCGAGCCCGAAGAATGCGGCGAGGATCTTGAGGCCGAAGCTGCCGTGCGGGCCGCCGCGCTGGGTGACGAATATACTTCCGAAATCCTTCGTGCGCTTGTTGAAAACGGTGGCAAATTGATAGCTAGCAGGAAAGACTAAATCACGGGCTAAATTTTCTCGCTTAATTGGCACGGTAAGGATCCGCATCTTATGCTGGTTTGTTGCATACACCAATGTTTATTGATGTTCAATGATGATATACCAATGATGATGTCGTAATCGGCAAATTGTAAGACGTTGGCGAGCCATCTTGTAAGTCATCAAACGGTCATTCTGCGCAGGATCGTATGTGACCAGAATGGCAAATTAATAACAAACGGCACGTTTTAGGTATAAGGGATGGTTGTTTAACGGGTTAGCTATTAGGTAGATGATATGGGGATAGAAATGACGGCCAGCATTCCGCAAATACAAACAGCAGCCGAAGGTTGGTCAATTGAAGTGACGCCAGCCGGTGCAACCAAGATTGACAGCTTTGCAGCATGCCTCTTACCGGGGACAACGGTCAATGTAACCTTTCTCCCGGGATCCGACCCGATGGACACTGTGGCGGTGGCAAAACGACTGCATAATGAGGGGATGAATGCCGTGCCCCATCTGGCTGCACGATCACTAAAAGACTCCGATCAAATTGACTCGTTGCTTGCCTCTTACCGGGCGGAAGCTGGCGTTGATGAAGTTTTGATCATTGGCGGTGGTGTTGATCAGCCGATTGGGGCGTTTGATAATTCGCTTCAGATCTTGGAAACTGGTCTTTTGCAGAAACATGGTATTAGGCGCGTTGGGGTGGCTGGTCATCCTGAGGGTAGTCCCGATATCAGCGAGATTGAAATAGCCGAAGCACTGGGCGCAAAAAATGCGCTTGCCAAGCGTGAGGGTCTGAACATGTACATTGAAACGCAATTCTGTTTCGAGGCGCCAATTGTGCTTGAATGGGAAAAAACCGTTCGAGCGGCGGGAAATGAATTACCAATCCGCATTGGTATTCCGGGGCCAGCGACGATAAAGACCTTGTTCAGATTTGCACAGATTTCGGGCATTGGTCCTTCAATGCGCTTTATCTCAAAACAGGCACGTAATGTGGCAAAATTGATGACTGTGCAATCACCAAACGTTTTGTTATCTGACTTGGCACAGGGCATGGCAAATGACTCTGATTGCCTGATTGAGAATTTTCACTTTTATCCGTTTGGGGGCTTTGCTAAGACCGCAATTTACGCAAATGCAGTGGCTTCCGGCAGTATTCAGCTTTTGCCGAAGGGTGGCTTTGACGTTATCGATACTGCGACCTAAAGGGCCGGAATTCTGGAGAATATCTGATGACTAAAACAATTGTCTCGTCTGATAAACAGGAAATTACCATTGGATTTGATTCGCCATTCTGCGTAATTGGCGAACGAATCAACCCCACTGGACGCAAACTTCTTGCCGCTGAAATGGCTGCAGGAGACTATTCGCGGGTACTTTCTGATGCGGTTTCGCAAGTTGAAGCGGGGGCAACCATGCTGGATGTGAATGCTGGCATTCCGATGGCTGATGAACCAGCAATACTGGCGGAGGCAATTCAGCTGGTGCAAAATACCGTTGACGTGCCGCTTGCCATTGACAGCTCGATTGTTGCTGCATTGGAGGCTGGGCTTGCAGTTTATAAGGGCAAGCCAATCGTCAATTCAGTCACTGGCGAGGAGGAACGGCTTGAGGTAGTCTTGCCTTTGGTAAAGAAATACGGTGCGGCTGTAGTTGCAATTTCAAATGATGAAACGGGCATTTCTGAAGATCCAGACGTACGTTTTGATGTGGCCAAGAAAATTGTTGAACGCGCCGCTGATTATGGAATTCCGTTAGAGGATGTTGTTGTTGACCCGTTGATCATGCCGGTTGGTGCCATTAATATGGCGGGGCGATCCGCACTGGATTTAATTTTCCGTCTTCGCAACGAATTAAAAGTGAATACCACTTGTGGGGCCTCAAATATTTCTTTTGGCCTGCCAAACCGTCACGGAATGAATGCCGCGTTTTTGTCAATGGCGGCGGGGGCGGGGATGACCTCGGCAATTATGAACCCGCTTCACGCCGAAGAAATGACCGGCATCATGGGCGCGAATGTGATGAACGGAAATGATCCAGAATGTCGTCGTTGGATTCAAAAATTCCGCGAACCTGTTGTGCCGGGTGAAGGCGGGCGCGAACGTCGCCAGACCCGCCGCCGCCGAAACGCGTAACCGTTCTAATTTGGTGGCAACGTGATGAGCAAAAGCAAAGGTGAAGCTGCCATGACATCCGATAAGGCAGCCACTGATCAGGTGAAAGTGGTGTTTACCCCATCTGGCCGGCAAGGATATGTTCCAGTTGGGACGCCGGTTTTGACCGCGGCACGCCAACTTGGTGTCGATATTGACTCGGTATGTGGTGGACGGGCCATGTGCGGCCGCTGTCAGGTCGATGTTGGCATTGGTGATTTTGCTAAACATGGTTTGAAATCGGGGGCCGATCACCTAGCTGCGGTAACGGCTGTTGAAACCCGATATGCCGACAAGCGCGGCATGATTGATGGGCGACGATTGTCCTGTCAGGCAAAATTACTAGATGATGCGGTAATTGATGTTCCCCCTGAAAGTCAGGTTCATAATCAACTTGTTCGCAAAGAAGCCGATGGCCGTTCAATCGAAATGGATCCGATTGTCCGTTTGTGTTTTGTCGAGGTGCGTGAACCCGACATGCATGAACCATCCGGCGATTTACGCCGCCTGATCGAAGCCTTAGAAGGCCAATGGCCGGATCGCGTTACTGGTGATATCACTTGTGATCTGAGTGTTATCCAGAGGTTACAGCCGGCTTTACGTCAAGGCAAATGGCATGTAACAGTGGCGCTTCGTGGCGGGCATCAGATTGTGGCCATTTGGCCTGGCCTGAAAGACCAGATTGCCGGTGTTGCCATTGATGTGGGATCGACCACTATGTCGGCGCATCTGTGCGATATGGTTACCGGTACGGTGGTGGCCTCAACGGGGGCGATGAATCCGCAAATTAGATTTGGTGAGGATTTGATGAGCCGCGTATCATATGGCATCATGAATCCGGGCGGTTCGGCCGAAATGACCAAGGCGGTGATTGCCGGTTTGCAAACGCTGATTGACGGTGCGGCAAAACAGGCTGGCCTGAATAGTGAAGATATTGTCGAGTTGGTTTATTTGTTGCGCCTGCCGATTATCAGCAAGGCGATACAGTTCGCATCATCTATATTCATGTTCCATCAGCATGGTTGGCCTTATTTGGCTATGTTGGGCTGGGGCTATGCGGCCTTTTTTACGTTGTTTGGCGGCACCCGCTTGCCGATATTGCCGCGCGGGCAATCGCCCCTGTTGGCGCGGTTTTTGCCCTTTTGACGCTGGTTACAGGCTCGTTGTGGGGGAAACCGATGTGGGGCGCATGGTGGGTTTGGGATGCCCGCCTGACTTCAATGTTGATCCTGTTCTTTTTCTATCTTGGCTTTATCGCCTTGGCCAATGGGTTTGACCGCGCCGAACGCGGCAGCCGTCCAGCCGCCCTATTGGCGCTTGTTGGCATGATCAATGTTCCGATTGTCAAATTTTCGGTTGATTGGTGGAATACGCTTCACCAACCGGCAAGCCTGCTTCGCAGTGGTGGTCCAACGATTGATTCATCAATGCTAACACCGCTGGTGCTAACGCTTATTGCCACTCATGCCTATTTTGCCATTCTGGTGATTTTGCGGATGCGCGCGCTTTTGATCGAGCGCCGCCTTGCTGCGCTGACGCTCCACCCGGGAGGAGACTAATGGCTGAATTTTTCGATATGGGCAGTTTTGGAAACTATATCTGGGGCAGTTACGGCTTTGCCGTTATTTGCCTTGGCTGGCTAAATTATGCTAGCTGGCGCAAGGCCAAAACCATCGCAGAACAGCTTGCCATATTACAAGCTGGCACGCCTGCAAGCCCAAAGAACTCAGAATAGAAAAATTCAGATTAGAGACACCCACGCCAATAAATTACAAACTAGAAAATTCCTAGCGTCGCCGCCCGCCGCGACGCCTGCCACTCGCCAACGCCGGTGCATCTTCATCAGTCAAAATCCGCACTGGCAAATCAACTGCCGCTGCCAGATTGGCATAGGGATCACTTTTATGCGGAATCGCCATTGCCTTGACAAAATGGTCTTGAAAAGACGCTTCGACCGCTGTTTCAATTTTTTCAATCTGTCTGACAACCGCTTCAATATCGCGGCGCGCGGCCTGATTCAACAAGGCCATCCGCGCACCCGCACCAGCTGAATTGCCTGCCGCCCGCACATTAGCTAACAAACAGTCAGGAATCATACCCAAAACCATCGCATATTTCGGGTCAATATGCGTGCCAAACGCCCCAGCCAGAACAACCCGGTCGACCTCACGGATATTGATTTTATCCATCAACAGGCGGAACCCTGCATAAAGCGCGGCCTTGGCAAGCTGGATTGCGCGAACATCATTTTGCGTCACGCTAACCGTATCAGTAATGCGATAGGAAAAGGTGCGGTCATCAGCTTCGATCCGGCTAAGGATAACAAGCGGTAACAGTAACCGGTTGGCAATGCGCATGAAACGCGACGGATTGGCAAAATAATCAAACATGACGGCGAGATATATCCTGTTTTTCCGTTAGTGAAAAGATGCTCGATTGCTGAATGATTGCGTTCATTAATGTCAAAGACCGGTTTCGGTTTCGCCAATTTCCAAGGCGCTCGCCGCGACCAGAGGTGCCAAGGCCAAAAGCAACGCAAAAACGGCACCTAAAAGCATCAGATGTGGGCTGATGATGCCACGATCATTTTGCGAAGCAAGCGTGCCGAAAATCAGCAATGGCACCGCCAGCGGCAGGATTAATAAAGCCATCAATGCGGTGCCGCGCCGCGCCCCTTCGGCAAGGGCTGCGCCAATCACGCAAAGAAGGGTCAATCCCATGCTGCCAATCAATAGGGCGATTAAAAGGGGTGGCCATTGTTGCGGCGGAATATTCAGCATCATCGCCATTAACGGGGTCATGATAAAAAGCGGTAATCCGGCGGTAAGCCAATTTGAAATGGCCTTGGCAAGCGCATACCAGCCCAGCCCCAGCTGGCTAAGGGCGATTTGATCGAGCCAACCGTCGCGAACATCTTGGGCAAATAGCTGGTCAAATCCGGCAAGAATGGCAAGCAAAGCAGCAATCCAAATCACTGGCACGCCAAGTGGATCAAGAACTGTGGCATTGGCGCCGATCGCCAGTGGGAAAAGCGCAATGATGATCACAAAAAAGACCAGCATCACCCCAATATCTTGCCGGTTCTGCCAGGCGATCAGAAGATCACGTTCGATTTGTGAAAAAAATGGTTTCATGTTTCCAGCCCGGGCAAATGCAATGATCGTGGCTTTGCCGCTGCGGCAAAATCAAGATGCGTTGCTGCTAGCACCATGCCGCCAGCTGTTGCATGTTTTTGCACAATGTCGTCAAGAATGCGGCTTGATGCCTGATCTAGGCCGGCATTGGGTTCGTCCAAAAGCCAAAGGCTGTTCGCCGGAGCCAGCGCCAATCGGGCAAGTGCCAACCGGCGGCGCTGGCCTAGTGATAAAACCCGTACCGGCAGATCGGCAAACCGGTTGGTAGCAAAGCTGGATAGCGCCGTATCAATGGCATTTTCAGTTGCCGAAAACCCGTTAATTTTTGCCCAACCAGCCAGATTTTGACGCCCACTAATGGCACCCGACAACCCATTGGTATGACCAACATAAAAAATCGGCACCACGCAGTTGATGTCACCACCCGCCGCGGGAAGACGGCCAGCGATCGCACGAAGCAAGGTCGATTTGCCAGCCCCGTTCGGACCGGTCAAACAGCAAATATCGCCAGCATTTTGTTGATGTGACAAATTGCTGATAACCAAAACCATACCGCGAAGCACGCTTAGCTGGTTGATCTGCAGGTGATGATCTGCCGTGCTTAGTACTGTTTTGCGTGCCGTTTTCGTGTCATCATTATTTGTCATAGTCACTATCTAGCCGCGCTTGCCCCTCTGGGTCTAGGGGCTTTGGTGTCGCAATGTCATTTTCGTCCCTTGAACAGCCGCTTCAAAAGGCACAAATATCCTCTGGAAACTTCGCGTTATTTTGTCTATAACAAGGGCTGACCACTTTGAGGCACCCCTCGGGTTGGCCGTTTCATTTTATTGTAGGTTCGACCTCAAAAAGGAGAACGCCATGTCAGAGACATTGCGCGATGCATGCCGTGCTAGCCTAGATGCAGCCGGAAAAACATATCACTATTATTCGCTTGCCGCACTGGCAAAGACTTATCCGGCGCTGGAAAAGCTGCCTTATTCGTTGAAAGTTCTGCTGGAAAATCTGCTTCGCAATGAAGATGGCGGTTCGGTCACCAAGGCCGATATCGAAGCATTGGCAAATTGGGCGGATAACGGCCAGAAGGGCGAAATTGCCTTTCGCCCATCGCGGATCCTTTTGCAAGATTTCACCGGTGTCCCTGCTGTTGTTGATTTGGCGGCGATGCGTGATGCCATGCAGACGATTGGCGGCAACCCGGAAAAGATCAATCCATTGTCACCGGTTGATCTGGTGATTGACCATTCGGTCATGGTCGACCATGCCGGCGGCAAAGACGCTGCGACGAAAAATGTTGCGTTGGAATTTTCGCGCAATAAGGAGCGTTATGAGTTTTTGCGTTGGGGTGCGGGCGCCTTTGATAATTTCCGCGTCGTGCCACCTGGAACCGGCATTTGTCATCAGGTCAATCTTGAATTTTTATCGCAAACCGTTTGGACACGCGACGAAGATGGCAAAACCTATGCCTATCCTGATTCGGTTGTTGGCACTGACAGTCATACGACAATGGTCAATGGCCTTGCCGTTCTTGGCTGGGGTGTTGGCGGTATTGAAGCCGAAGCAGCCATGCTTGGTCAGCCAATCTCGATGCTGGTACCAGATGTCATTGGCTTCCGCCTTGACGGCAAATTGCCCGAAGGGGGAACAGCCACCGATTTGGTGCTGATGATTGTTGAGTCGCTTCGCAAACGCGGTGTTGTTGGCAAATTTGTTGAATTTTTTGGCCCGGGACTTGACCAGCTATCTTTGGCTGACCGCGCCACAATTGCCAATATGGCACCTGAATATGGCGCGACCTGTGGCTTTTTCCCGATTGACGGAGAAGCGATCAATTATCTTCGTCTAACCGGCCGTGATGATGATCGTGTTGCACTTGTTGAAGCATATGCAAAAGCACAAGGCATGTGGCGCGAATCAAACGCGGCTGATCCACAATTTACCGATACATTGTCGCTTGATCTTGGCTCTGTTGTGCCATCACTTGCCGGACCAAAGCGCCCTCAAGACCGTGTTGCCCTACCTGATGTTGCCGCTTCATTCGCGAGCACATTGGCCGACAGCACCGGCCGGTCAGTGCCAAAATCAGTTGCGGTTTCCCATGCTAATTATGAAATCGCTGATGGTGATGTGATGATTGCCGCGATTACATCATGCACCAATACCTCAAACCCATCAGTTTTGGTGGCGGCTGGTCTTGTTGCCAAGGCAGCGCATGAAAAGGGACTTACCGTCAAACCATGGGTGAAAACATCGCTTGCACCGGGAAGTCAGGTTGTTTCTGCCTATCTTGATGCGGCTGGTTTGACCGAGCATCTTGACGCGCTTGGGTTCAATACAGTTGGTTATGGATGCACAACTTGTATTGGTAACTCAGGCCCGCTTGACGAAGAGATTGTCAATGCCATTGACCAAAATGAGCTTGTTGTCAGCGCGGTTCTGTCAGGCAACCGGAATTTTGAAGGCCGGGTCAGCCCACATGCGGCGGCCAATTATCTGGCATCACCGCCATTGGTTGTGGCCTATGCGCTTGCCGGATCGGTTACGAAAATATTGAGTGACGAGCCGCTTGGCACGGATCAGGACGGCAATGACGTCTATCTAAAGGATCTATGGCCAAGCAATGAGGCCATCCGCAAAGTCGTTGATCAGGTCATTTCAGCCGAAATGTTCCGGTCACGCTATGCCAATGTGTTTGAAGGCACCAAGGAATGGCAGGCAATCAATACATCTGGCGGTCTTACCTATGATTGGAATGACGGGTCGACTTATGTTCAGAATCCACCTTATTTCGAAGGGATGACCCGCGAAATTCCGGAAACAGCAAGCGACATTACCGGCGCGCGCATTCTGGCCCTTCTTGGTGACTCCATTACAACGGATCATATTTCGCCAGCTGGCGGCATTGCACGCGACACACCGGCTGCCGATTTCCTGACTGACCATCAGGTTCGTCCGGTTGATTTCAACTCATTTGGCGCACGCCGTGGCAATCATCAGGTAATGATGCGCGGTACCTTTGCCAATATCCGGCTGAAAAACATGGCGGCTGCTGGGACGACAGGCGGATTTGCCCGTCATGTGCCATCGGGCGAGGTGGCCCCGCTTTATGATGTAGCAACACGTTATGCAGATGAAGGCACACCTCTTGTCATCATTGGCGGAAAGGAATATGGAACAGGATCTAGTCGCGACTGGGCAGCCAAAGGCACTGCCTTGCTTGGCATCAAAGCCGTAATTGTTGAGAGCTTTGAGCGGATTCACCGTTCAAATTTGATTGGAATGGGCGTTCTGCCATTGCAGTTTTTGGAAGGCGTGACCCGTGAAACGTTGGGGTTAACTGGAGCTGAACTGATCAGCCTAACAGGTCTGTCCAGCGGCATTACACCTGGCATGACTGTTAAAGCAACCTTTGCGTTTGCCGATGGCCGCAGTGAGATGGTTAATCTTCTTGCCCGAGTAGATACTGACGGTGAAGCGGACTATTTCAAGAATGGTGGTATTTTGCAATATGTGCTTCGCCAGCTTGCTGCCTAACAAAATAATCTCTTGGCATACTGAAACTCTTCTTTTGGCAAGCTCAAATGAGAGTTTGGAGTGGAAAGGTCAATAGTTGATATTCGGCCTTGGCTATTTGGCTGGACCTTAGACAAGACTGCTGGCTATAGTAATCCTTCTTAACTTCCTCCCGTTGTATGGAAACGCCGGCGTCAAATGTCGACCTATTCTTCCAAAAATCTGACGATAGTTCTTGGCCCAACCAATACTGGTAAAACCCATTTGGCGCTTGAACGCATGACCGGCTATGCCAGCGGCATGATTGGGTTTCCGCTGCGGTTATTGGCGCGCGAAAATTATGACCGTCTGACAGCGCGCCTCGGCGTCGGTAAAGTTGGGCTCATTACGGGTGAGGAACGAATCCTGCCGCCGGGTGTGCGCTATTTGTGCTGTACTGTCGAATCGATGCCATTAGATACTAATGTTGATGGCGAACTTGCTCGACGCCGGTTTGATTTTATAGCAATTGATGAGGTTCAACTTGCTGGTGACCGCGAGCGCGGCCACGTATTCACCGATCGTGTTCTGCATGCAAGAGGGGTGTTCGAAACAATGTTCATGGGCGCAGAAACGGCTACGCCACTGCTAAGGGCGCTTCTGCCCGATGCAAAATTCGTATTCCGGAAACGGTTGTCACGCCTGACATATGCTGGGCCAAAAAAGCTAACCCGTTTGCCGCGGCGGAGTGCGGTTGTCGCCTTTAGTGCCGTCGATGTGTATCAGATTGCCGAATTCATAAAACACCAGCGCGGTGGAGCGGCAGTGGTAATGGGGCGGCTTAGCCCGCAAACCCGAAATGCACAGGTTGATCTTTATCAAAATGGTGATGTTGATTTTCTGATTGCCACAGATGCGATTGGGATGGGGCTGAATCTTGATCTTGGGCATGTGGCCTTGTCGGCTGATATAAAATTTGACGGGCGGCAAATGCGTAAGCTATTGCCATCGGAAATGGCGCAAATCGCTGGGCGAGCTGGACGCCATATGATTGATGGAAGTTTTGGCGTTACCGACGGTTGTGAGGCGCTCGAACCTGAAATGATTGACGCAATCGAACAGCACCGTTTTGCTCATTTACGGGCCTTTTATTGGCGCAGCCGAGATCTTGGATTTTCGTCAGTTGATCACTTGTTGGCATCCCTTGAAGCGCCTCCACCATTGCCGTTTTTTTTCCGTAAAGGAGATGCACTTGATCATCAAGCACTAATCGCGCTTGCCGGACGTGCAGACATTCGTGGCGCCATGACAGGGGCGCGCGACGTGCGCCTGTTGTGGGCGGTTGCCTCAATTCCCGATTTTCGGCAAAGCCTTGATGAAAACCATTATGATATGCTTGCCACCTTGTTTTTGACTCTGGTCGCCAAGGGTGTGCTTGGCAATGACATGGTCGCACGGGCAATGACTCAACTTGACCGAGTTGACGGCGATATTGATACATTGATGACGCGGCTCGCCTATATCAGAACTTGGACCTACATCACGCACCGTTCTGACTGGACAGACAACCCCATCGAGTGGCAGAATCGTGCCCGGTCAATTGAAGATAGATTATCGGACTGTTTGCATAGCAGGCTATCGGAGAGATTCGTTGATAAACGTGCCGCGCATTTGAGTCGAAGATTGAAGGAAACGAAAAATTTGATTGCCTCTGTAAAAGATGATGGCATGGTTCTTGTAGAGGGTGAAGAGGTAGGCCAGCTTGATGGGTTTACTTTTTATCCAACAGTTGCCGATGGTGAAGACAAAGCTCCCATTCTGGCGGCCGCAAGGCGTGGCCTCCCCGATGAAATTGAGCGGCGTGTGCGTGCTTTTGTGGCCTCGGCAGATCCGGCATTTCGGCTTGGCCTTGATGGGATGATCAAGTGGCGTGAGGCAATGGTTGCCCGGTTGGTAAAAGGAGATAATCTTTACGCACCGCGCGCTGAACTGGTGACCAGCGACTTATTGTCGATTGACCAGATCCAACGCATGAATAAACGGCTTTTGACATTCATTGCAACGCATGTTGACACAACTCTTGGGCGGCTGGTCGCATTAGAGGCGCCTGATGTCGCATCGGTGCAAAGCACGAAACCGCAGCCAAAAACCAACCCGGCAGCCGCTGAAATGGCGAATAGCGATAAAGTCACAGAAAATACTGCACCAGAAAAAAGAGCTCCAGAGGGATCAGATGCCGAATCAGCAAACACTGGTGTTTCTGATCTTAGGCCTGTCAGCAAGGGGGTCCAAACCGAAACACAAAATGCACCACCGGTTGGTCTAAGCGGGGCGGCAAAAGGTATCGCTTATATCTTGTTTGAACGGTTAGGTTCGGTTCCGACGCCAGAAATTATCCATCTTATTCGGTCGATGCAGGAGAATGACAAGCCGCTTCTGGCTCGGTTAGGCTTAAGGTTTGGCGTTGAGACTGTTTATATGCCGGAATTGCTAAAACCGGCACAAATTGAACTTCGTAGCCTGTTATTTGCCCTCGTCAATGGCAAGTTCTATGACGGCACCCCCCCGCCCGCAGGACGGGTGGCCATTGATCAAATTGCTGATGTGCCGGATGCTTATTGGCTTGCTGTGGGCTATCGGCGGCTTGGTCAGCGGGTTATGCGCGTTGATATGGTTGAACGTGTTGCCATGTTGGTGCGCACTGCTGCTCGCCAGGGGCATTTTAAAATTACCGAGGATATGTTGTCGTTGGCGGGGGCCACCCGGGAACAGATGGGGCAGATGCTACTCGATCTGAATTGTGTGGTTGTTGGCGAGGAGGCAAGTGAAGATCCGGAAAAGCCAGCGCTACAAATCTTTGAGCGCAAACGCAAGACCTACCTGTCGAAAGATGACCGCATTGGAAGGGTAAATAAACACGACGGGCGAAGGACAAAACAGGGTCGAAAGGATCAAAATCACAATGGCAAAAACCGGAACCTTAAATCTGGGGTCAGAACTCGAGCGAATCATCACCGGCCAGCAGAAAAACAGCCTGACCCCAACTCGCCTTTTGCTGTTTTGGCCGCATTGAAAAATAAAGATTGAACGGTATGGGTTCGGATGCGAAGGGTGCGCTATTACGGCTTGACAAATGGCTGTGGTATGCGAGGTTTTTCAAAACTCGCAGTGCTGCGACCAAGGCCATTTTAGGCAGTCGTTTTCGGCTTGATGGCATGATCATGAATAAGCCGCATCGCCAGGCACTTTGTGGTCAGGTTTTGACATTCATCCAAGGTGACAGAATTCGGGTGATCAAAATCATGGCCTTGGGCAGTCGACGCGGACCTGCGAGCGAAGCTTCCCTGTTATATGAGGATTTAACGCCGGTGCGTGATGTACCCTTAAAAACCAAGAAGGTAGAGCAGCCAGAATTTGAAGCTCGAAGCAAGGGCAGTGGACGACCAACGAAACTTCAGCGCCGGGCAACAGATAGGCTAAAGGCAAGAATGAATGATAATGAGGGTTAAATGCTAAATCGATTTTCTGAATGGGTAAAAAATTTTTCTGATAGTGGTTCCGCTGTTCCGACAGAGGATGATGATTTCGTCGCAACTATAACTGCTTTGCTTGTTGAGGCGGGAATGGCTGATGGCGCGCTTGATGTAGATGAGCGATCACGAATTCTGCATCTTCTGACCGACCAGTTGGAGCTGGCTGCGCCAGACGCGCAAACGATGCTTGATGAGGCTATTGATGCGCACAATACGCGCGTCGAAATTCATGGTCTTGTGAGTCAAATCAGAACTGATACTGAAATGGAAGACCGTATCATCATTCTGGAAATGATCTGGGTTGTGGTGTTGGCTGATAGTCACATTGATGCACACGAATCTCAGTTAATGCGACGCCTCGCTGGTCTGCTATTTATTGATGATGTTGAAGCGGGTCTGGCCGCCAAGCGAGCGCGAACCCGACTTGGAATCGACCATTAAAGCTGACTTAAGTTGGACATGATGAGCGTTAGGTTGTGACGAAAATCCACCCGGGTATTTACAAGGGGTTTTTTTGTTAATATACAAATGAAATATCGCTGTAAGACTTGACCTGCACAAAAATGTTTACTTAATCTTTCTGAAATTTTTTAGGGAGCAACTTTGCGAATGACCTATATTGTCAATGATCTATGCATTAACTGCAAATATACTGACTGCGTGGAAGTTTGCCCTGTAGATTGTTTTTACGAAGGAGAGAACATGCTGGTTATTCATCCTGATGAATGCATTGATTGCGGTGTGTGTGAGCCTGAATGCCCCCCCGAGGCAATCCTGCCCGACTCCGAGCCAGAAGCCGAAAAATGGCTTGAGCTTAACCGCGAAATGTCTGAAATATGGCCAAATATCGTGCAGCAAGCCGATGCTATGCCGGATGCTGAAAAAATGCGAGATGAAACTGGTAAATTTGACAAGTTTTTCTCGAGGGAGCCCGGTAAAGGCGCTTAACGTCGGCTACTGGCGTTAATCTAATTGTGCTATTGGCCAGTTGATTGATTTTTCCGTTAAATTACGGTATACAACACCGGTAACTTAAAATTAAGATGCATTAAACGGGCGCCATAGGGTTGGGCGGTTCTTGTGGCGGAATTGTACTGCTGACGACTCTGACGGCTACACTATCTTCGTTATTTATGGGTGAAGGGGTTGCTACACGATACAAAACTACGGGGTGGCACTGAGGAAAAGTATGACACAAAAAAGTGAGAGTTCGTTCGAAGAAGATGATTTTGTTGTTTATCCAACACATGGTGTGGGGCGCATTTTGGGAACCGAAAAACGCGAAGTTGCTGGCATAACGCTGGAAATGCTTGTCGTCAGGTTTGAGCATGACCGTATGACGCTGCGTGTACCGTTAGAAAAAGCCCGAAGCCTTGGGTTACGGACCCTCAGCTCCAAGAAGCAGATGGAGCAGGCAATTACTACCTTACAGGGCAAGGCCAAAGTGAGGCGTGCAATGTGGTCACGCCGCGCACAGGAATATGAAACAAAAATAAAATCAGGGGATCCTGTATCAATTGCGGAGGTTGTGCGCGACCTTCACCGTCGGACGAACCAGTCAGAACAATCCTATTCAGAACGGCAAATGTATCAGGCAGCACTAGAACGTTTGGCAAGAGAATTTGCGGCTATTGAGAAGATTGATCAAAATGCCGCCGCGCTGCGGCTTGAAGATCTAATGGATGCGGCGTAGCTGAAGGTATTTCCGCGCTATAATATGGCATTTGACCATAAAGGTGTTCGCTAGTTGAATGGGGCTGGCAGCGCATCTGTCCGTGTAGTTTCTTGGATCGCTTGGGATAAACACAGACTAAGTTAAAAGCTGGCCAAAACACACTTTTGCTCGAATAAAGGCTGGACGACAGAAAATGTCGTTGATTGGTAAGTTTGTGCGCTAAATGGAGTAGGTTCGAGGTATGGCCAATGCGTTTATTCAAGAGCGTGAATTGTTTCCACCAGTAATGCCATTCCAAAGTGGCTTTTTAAACCGTAACAAACACGAAATTTATTATGAGCAATGTGGCAATCGCTCAGGGCAGCCGGTCTTGTTTCTGCATGGTGGTCCCGGAGCTGGCACAGCCCCTGCACATCGCCGCCTTTTTGACCCAAAACGGTTTCATGTCGTATTGTTTGATCAGCGCGGGTGTGGGCAATCACGTCCATATGGCAGCCTTGATGACAACAGTACGGATATCCTGATTGATGATATGGAGGCGATTCGTCAATCACTTGATATTGATAAATTTATTTTATTTGGAGGTTCGTGGGGCAGCACATTGGCGTTGGCCTACGCGATTGCCTATCCTGAACATGTTAGCGGGCTTATTTTGCGTGGAATTTTTCTTGGTACTCGACCGGAAGTTGATTGGTTTTTGCATGATATGGGGCGGTTTTTCCCTGAAGCCTATGACAAGTTTATTGGTCACCTTGACCCGGGAGAACGGATCGATTTGTTGACCAGCTATTTCAACCGGCTTGTTGACACTAATCCGGCGGTTCACCAGAAAGCTGCAGAGGCTTGGGCATCTTATGAGACATCCTGTTCCACATTGCGGGCGGGGGATCGCCATGTAGGCGGTAATGGTGCGCTGACCATGGCTCGCATCGAAGCATATTATTTTATCAATGACTGCTTCATGCCAGAAAACCATATCATGGATAATGTTGGCCGTGTCTCCCATTTGCCGGCTATCATTGTACAAGGGCGCCATGATGTGATTTGCCCACCGGTCACTGCCTGCAAGCTCGCGGCAAAATGGGGTGAAAACGCTAAATTACAGATTATTGATGCGGCTGGTCATTCCACCTTTGAAAGTGGCATTGCGCATGCCCTGATGGCTGCACTGGAAGAAATCTAACTGTTTCACAATCTAATTACTGTCACTATTTTACTAAACGTTCAATGGCAGCCTTTTAGGTCAGGCAGTGACTGTTCAAGACAGGTGTTTGTATAATTAATATCATTAGGTATGAAGTCAGAATTGTTTGATGCATAATTGCAGAATACCTCTCACTAATCTCAGAAATGCCAACTTGCTACCAACTGGATGTGTAAAGTCTAGCTTTGGGACATGGGTCAGTTTCTTGATGTGCTGAAGAGCTATTTTTTGATAGCAAGGCCCGTTGCGCAGAAACGTATTTCTGAATTGGTGAAATTAATTGCCACAACGCCGACGGGAGAATATCCTAATATAATTTCAAATGATGGGATTAATCCAATGAATGATACCGAAGCAGAATCTGCACAGCTGAAAAAGGTAACTTTTGAGGATGCGCTTCAAGAACTTGAGGGCATTGTGGCATCGCTCGAACGCGGTGAAGTATCACTCGATGATGCAATTGCCGCCTTTGAGCGTGGCACTCAACTAAAATCTCATTGTCAGGCCCGCCTTGAAGAAGCGCGCATGAGGGTTGAAAAAATTAAAGCGCCCGATGCTGGCTCGGCTCCCGACGGCGTGTCTAATTTTGACATGGGCGAATCCTGATCAAACGAAGCCATGATCGGATTTCAAGAACAATTTCAGCTTGATGCAGCTGCCTGTGAGACTGTTTTGAAACAGTTGATTGCCACGTCTGAAGGGCCGGCAAGCCAGCTTCGCGATGCGATGGAACATGGGCTTTTGAATGGCGGCAAGCGTATGCGGGCATCATTGGTGTTGGGCGCCGCCCGATTGGTTTCGGGTGATATGACGGATACTGTTGGTGCGCTGCGAACAGCGGCTGCGATTGAATGCCTTCATGCCTATTCATTGATTCACGATGATTTGCCAGCGATGGATGATGCCGATACGCGCCGTGGCAAGCCCAGCTGTCACCGGCTTTTTGACGAGGCAACTGCAATTCTGGCCGGGGATGCCTTACAAAGCATGGCTTTTGATATTCTAGCGGCTGACTCAACCCATAGTGATGCAGCAGTTCGGGTGCGATTGATCGCGCAATTGGCCCAATCATCGGGGCTTGCAGGTATGGCAGGTGGACAGATGCTTGATCTTCAGGCGGAAGAGCGGCCGTTTGACATTGCTCAAACAAAACAAATGCAGATGATGAAGACAGGTGCACTTATTTCTTGTGCAGTTCTGTCTGGCGGTATTGTTGCCGGGGCTGATCACGCGTTACTATCGGCGCAAGCGGCTTACGCCAGACATCTTGGGCTAGCCTTTCAAATTGCTGATGATCTGCTTGATTATGATGGTGACTCTGTACTCTTGGGCAAACCAGCAGGCCAAGATGAGCCCCGTGGCAAGGCTGGGTTTGTTGTTCTTTTGGGGCGTAAAGCAGCAGCAGCTGAGGCAAGGCGGCTAATACATGACGCTAACAGGGCACTTGCACCTTGGCAGGAGGCTGCTAAATATATGCAGAACCTTGCAGAATTCGCAATTACGCGTGAAACATGATTTTTTTAAGGTTAGTTGGATAGCTAGGCAGATGCAAATACCACTGAATAATGGTGCAAGGCGAGCGGCTTTACCGGATCCTTCTTTTGTTTCTGGGTTGCCAAGTTTGAAAATACAGGACAATAGGTTTCATGCGCACACCGTTGCTTGATCACATTACGCAGATTGATGACATGCGGCGCTTGTCTGAGCGGGACCTGACTCAGCTTGCCAACGAATTGCGCACTGCAACTATTTCGGCTGTGTCAAAAACTGGAGGGCATTTTGGGGCTGGTCTTGGGGTCGTGGAATTGACTGTGGCCCTGCACTATGTGTTTGCCACGCCCGAAGACCGACTGATCTGGGATGTTGGGCACCAGGCATATCCCCACAAGATTCTTACCGGTCGACGTGATCGTATTAACAGTCTTCGGCAAAAAGGCGGCTTATCCGGCTTTACTAAGCGCATCGAGTCTGAATTTGATCCGTTTGGGGCAGGGCATTCATCAACTTCGATTTCAGCTGGCCTTGGCATGGCGGTGGCAAGTGAAATGCAGGGTATTTTCCGCAATGTGGTTGCTGTTATTGGAGATGGTGCAATGAGTGCGGGCATGGCCTATGAGGCGATGAATAATGCTGGCGCAACAAATAGCCGTCTAATTGTGATTTTAAACGACAATGATATGTCTATCTCTCAACCGGTTGGTGCTATGAGTACCTATCTCTCGCGGCTGATTACATCGCGTTCCTATCACTCAATCCGTGATTTAATGCGAGAGGTTGCCAGCCATTTCCCGTTGGAAATTGAACTCACTGCCCGCCGCGCAAAAGATGCGGCCCGTGATCTGATGGGTGGAAATTCGGTTTTTAGCCAGCTCGGATTTACCCATATTGGGCCAATTGATGGACATGACATGGGGCATTTGCTGCCGGTTCTAAAAAATCTACGCGACTCCAGTTCGCACGGTCCGGTGCTGGTTCATGTCGTAACTGAAAAAGGCCATGGCCATCCTTTTGCCGGTCCATCAGAAGAAAAATACCATGCGGTGCCCAAATTTGATATTGTCACTGGTGCTCAGCAGAAATCTGGTGGCAATCTACCGAGCTATACATCAGTGTTCGCTGACAGCTTGATTAAGGCGGCGGATCGTGATCCAAAAATTGTTGCCATCACAGCGGCAATGCCGTCGGGTACTGGCCTTGATAAGGTAAAAACTCGCTTTCCAAGCCGCGTTTTTGATGTTGGTATTGCCGAACAACATGCAGTGACTTTCGCTGCGGGACTCGCATGCGAGGGGATGAAGCCATTTTGTGCACTTTATTCTACTTTTTTGCAACGCGGTTATGACCAGCTTGTGCATGATGTTGCTGTGCAGAATTTGCCGGTTCGCTTCGCCATTGACAGGGCTGGGCTAGTGGGGGCTGATGGGGCAACCCATGCCGGGGTTTATGACCTAGCCTTTTTATCATGCCTGCCGAATGTGGTGATTATGTGCCCGTCTGACGAGGCTGAACTTTCCCACATGGTTGCCACCGCAGCGGCGTATGATGATGGACCAAGCGCCCTGAGGTATCCGCGTGGCGAGGGGGTTGGCTGCACCATTCCCGACGCTGCTGAGATATTGGCGATTGGCAAGGGACGTATAGTGCGTAGAGGCAGCGGTCTTGCTATTCTCTCGCTTGGAACCCGACTTACCGCATCTATTCAAGCGGCAGATCTTTTAGCTGTTGATGGGATGAATGCTACCATTGCCGATGCCCGTTTTGCTAAGCCGCTTGATACGGATCTGATTGATGATCTGGTACGAACGCATGAATCGCTATTGATTGTTGAAGAGGGTAGTCCCGGTGGGTTTTCCGCCCATGTAATGACATATCTCGCCAATCAGGGGCATCTCGATGGGCCACTGAAAGCGCGGGCCCTGACCCTGCCCGATGTATTTATTGACCATGATAGTCAAAGTGGCCAGTTGGCCTTCGCCGGCCTTGATGCTGATGGTATTTATTCGGTTGCAAGGAAACTATTACCTCGGTCGAATGAAAAACTGGGTCGTAAAAAGGCCAAAGGCGCATGACACAAACTTAAATAGTTTTTGTTTTAGCTGCTTTTGAAGGGTTTGGTTTACAGGGTTCTTACGCTTGGAAAAATCACAAAAGGCAACAAGGGACCGTAGCCCGGATTACGCCAATTCTGGTGAAAAACAGCGAGCTGATGCGCTGCTTCTCGCGCGTGGGCTCGCCCGCTCGCGCGAACGCGCCCGAGACTTGATTGCTGATGGCGCGGTTTTGGTGGACGGGGTACCAATTGCCAAGCCATCAAAATTATTGGCAACCGATTGTGATTTAGAACTTACATCAATTGGTAACCCTTGGGTTAGCCGTGCTGGGCTGAAACTTGCTGGAGGCCTCAAAGCCTTTCCGATGGTAGATATCGCTGGACGCTATGCTATTGATATTGGGGCCAGCACGGGCGGCTTCACCGATGTGCTGCTGGCCAAAAATGTTGGGCATGTATTAGCGGTTGATGTCGGCAGTAGGCAGTTGGCCGAGAAGATTTCGGCCAGTCCGCGTGTTACCGTAATGGACGCGACGAATGCGCGACACTTAACGACCAATATGTTGACAAAGTCGGTCGAGCTTATTGTCTGCGATGCATCTTTTATTTCTCTCAAAAAGTTACTGCCCGCGGCAATGAATCTGGCCGCTGCAGGTGCATATATTCTGGCCTTGATCAAACCTCAATTCGAAGTCGGCAAAGGCATGGTTGGAAAAGGAGGCGTTGTGCGCGATACCGCGCTTCATGATTTGGTTATTGCTGACATCGAAAACTGGCTTACCACTGAAATGAAATGGAAGCATCTTGGCACGGCCCCATCGCCGATTGATGGCCCTGATGGAAACAGGGAATTTTTCATTGCAGGACAGAAGATTTAAGTCTACCTCTTTTGGGTGAATTCCCTTTTAGATTTGATGTTGATTTTGGCGATGCTATAAATCACCAAATCCGCATTGTGCCTTATGTCGCATCAATAGGTCAGCCAGCACCAAAGACATCATGGCTTCGGCCACGGGAACGCCTCTGATTCCCACGCATGGGTCATGCCGTCCCTTGGTGATGACATCAACATTCTTGTTGTCTCGATTAATTGATTTGCGGGAACTCAGAATCGAGGATGTCGGCTTAATGGCAATGCGTACTACGATCTGCTGACCAGACGAAATGCCGCCAAGAATACCACCAGCATGATTGCTGAGAAAAGTGGGTGTCTCAAGACTTTTCCCTGCTCGCATTTCATCGCTGGCAAGACTGCCATCAATTGCTGAGAGATCAAATCCATCACCAATCTCGACGCCTTTGACAGCGTTAATGCTCATCATAGCGGCGGCTAGCTCACTATCCAGTTTGCCATATACCGGCTGGCCAAGTCCAACGGGAATGCCATCGGCAGTGATTTCGAGAATGGCACCGGCAGATGATCCGGCTTTTCGCACCCCATCGAGATAGGACTCCCACTGTTTTGCCATGGCTGCATCGGGGCAGAAAAACGGGTTATTATGACGCTCGCTCCATTTCATATTTTCACGATTGATGGCGTGTGGGCCAATTTGTATAACAGCGCCACGAACCTGATAACTGTTGCCAAGTGCGTGTTTTAGGAACATGTCTGCAATCGCTCCTGCCGCAACTCTGATGGCGGTTTCGCGTGCCGAGGACCGCCCTCCACCACGATAATCACGGTGGCCGTATTTCATCTGATAGGTATAATCAGCGTGCCCCGGGCGAAACTGATTGGCGATTTCACCATAGTCTTTTGACCGCTGGTCTTTATTGCGAATTAAAAGGCTGATTGGGGTGCCGGTGGTTTTGCCTTCAAAGACGCCAGAAAGGATTTCAACTTTGTCATCTTCTTTGCGCTGAGTCACGAATTTGCTTGTGCCTGGGCGGCGGCGATCAAGATATGGCTGGATCAAGCGCTCACTGAGCGGTAGCTTTGGCGGCACGCCGTCAATAATACAGCCAATGCCCAGTCCGTGGCTCTCTCCAAAGCTCGTAACATTTAGTAATTTGCCAAAAGTGTTGTCTGTCATGTCAGACAACTGATATATCGGGGGCGTCCACCGCCTTCATGCCAACAACATGAAATCCACAATCCACATGGTGTGTCTCGCCAGTGACCCCGGATGCCAGATCAGATAGCAAATACATGCCTGCCCCACCAACATCATCAAGAGTAACGTTCCGCTTAAGGGGAGAGTTATACTGATTCCATTTCAGGATATAACGAAAATCACCAATGCCAGATGCGGCCAGTGTTTTCATTGGGCCAGCTGATAGGCCGTTAACGCGGATATTACGCCCTCCAAGATCAACCGCAAGATAGCGAATCGAAGCTTCAAGAGCGGCTTTGGCGACCCCCATCACATTATAATGTGGCATTACACGTTCAGCTCCATAGTAGGTAAGTGTAAGCAGTGAACCATTATCATTCATTATGGCGGCGGCACGGCGTGCAACAGCGGTAAATGAATAGACTGAAATATCCATGGTACGCGCAAAGTTATCCCGGCTCGTTTCAACGTATCCCCCTTTCAATTCTTCTTTGTCAGAATAGGCGATGGCGTGAAGCACAAAATCTAATTTGCCCCATTTTTCCTGCAGATTTGCGAATGTGGCATCCATGTTTGCTTCGTCGGTTACATCACATGGCATGACAAGGTCGCTGCCAACAGAAGCGGCAAGCGGGCCAACGCGTTTTTTTAGAGCGTCGCCCTGAAAGGTGAAAGCAAGTTCTGCACCTTGTTCAGCAAGCTTGGCGGCTATACCCCAAGCGATTGAACGTTCATTGGCAACGCCCATGATTAGGCCCTTTTTGCCTGCCATGACACCAGATGATGATGCTGTATTTGACATAATTTCTGCCCTTTTAATCGAAAGGTAAATTTAGAAAAGCAGCCTTTACAATGGCGAGCCAGTCTGACAGTTGGAGTTTACTCCAACACGGGCCAAACATACAAGAGATGCCGTGAAAATCACCGGCATTCACTCACCGAGTTCTGAGCATTAGACGGACATATGCACGTTACCGCAGTGAGTAGCTCACCCGGCGAACCAACTCAACGCGTGAACCAACGATAAGCGGGCTTTTGCTTTCCAGCTTGACGATTTTGCCATCAACTTCGATATGGTTGCGATAGCCGGAAATTTCACTGATATTTTCTTCAAGCACAACGGTAGTGATGGAACATGTTTCTTGCTGCTTGTATCCAACGATACGGCTGTTTTTCTGTTTGTTTTTGGAATGTTCGCGTCCAATCAACGCGCCGGCAACAGTGCCTGCAGCCCCGGCCCCATCATTATTTGAAAATTTATTGCCGACGGCAGATCCAATGAGCCCGCCAATGATCATCGATCCTATCTCGGACGCGCCTTCTTGCTGTGCATAGATAGGGACGTCCTGATTGTGGCACGTGCGTTTATCAGTTGGTGTTTTTCGAACGTAAGTTGACGTTAGAGTGATCGTATCGACCACTGTGCCAATGACTGTCTCAACGCGTGTTTCTGCTGTTGCACTGCCGGAGATAAGTGATGCAGAGAACATCATCGCGATGACGGGCATGGTAAGTTGGAGAATTGGCATCTTTGTCGTCATTTTGGTCATGGTCCACCTATATCTGTTTAGGATCTGTAAGGATTATTATCTCATTATTCATTGGCATAAAATATTGCGTCAGCCACCGGTTTTAAACTGGACTCACTAACAATTACAAACCGACACATCAGCCTTCTTAAACGAGAAGGTATTCATCGAATATGGCAATTATGTGTTTACTTTCTGACTTTCGGTCAGATTTTGGGGCTGTTTATAGAGCGGTGGGGCGATTCGTTGGCAGGCTGGGTGAAAAAGGCCACATTGCGAAATGAGCCATCGCTTCCTACATATTAGAAACGTCCCGGATTATTATTATCCGATCATAAAGTTTGGAGACATAAAATCATGGAAATCACCGCCGGAACCGACCCTTTTGCTCTATTTCAAAGCTGGTACGATGAGGCAGTTAAAACTGAGATCAATGATCCGGACGCTATGGCAATCGCATCAGTCGACAAGGAGGGCATGCCCTCGGTACGTATGGTGTTGTTGCGGCGGTGGTCGCCTGATGGATTTTTGTTCTTTACCAATTACGAAAGCCGCAAATCTGAGGAGTTATTGACCACGGGCAAGGCTGCTTTTTGTATCCATTGGAAAAGTCAGCGTCGGCAGGTACGGGTAGTCGGCGCAATATTTAAAGCCACGGCTGAACAATCTGATGAGTATTTCAGTAGCCGTGGCCGTGGAAGCCAGATTGGTGCTTGGGCATCGGCACAATCTCGTCCGCTTGCCAGCCGAGCCGCTTTAGAGTCAGAGGTGGCTCGTATTGAAAGTCGGTTCCCCGATGCTGTTGCACGCCCGCCACATTGGGGTGGATTTTGTTTGAAGCCGCATGAAATAGAATTTTGGCATGATGGTGAACATCGTTTGCATGATCGTTTTCAGTTCCTAAAACAGGAAAATGGGAGTTGGGGCATACAGCGTCTCAACCCATAGCCCCAGCATCTCCCGTATCCCCGTTGGGCAATTAGACCAAAAAATGAACAAGATTGACCGCGTTCGCCTGTTTTTGTCAAAATACCGTCGGTTACTCGACGCTACTTTGTATTTTTCTTCCTATTATATTGCTGTTGAATGAGATGGCCCCATAGGGGTGCTTCTTGAAGAAAGCTCATTTTTATCTTGGGAGTCTCGCATGAAATCGCATGCACGTGTTGTTGTTATTGGTGGTGGTGTCGTTGGTGTCAGCAGTTTATATCATTTAGCCAAAAAGGGCTGGAGTGATGTGGTTCTTGTGGAGCGCAAAGAGTTGACATCAGGCTCCACATGGCACGCAGCCGGTTTATTGCCGCTATTCAATATGTCGTATTCGGTTGGCCAGATCCACAAATACTCAGTACAGTGCTATCAAGAGCTGGAAAAAGAAACAAACATGAATGTGGGGTTTCGCAATGTCTCTAATATCCGGCTTGCCAGCAATCAGGACCGTATGGACGAATATCGTCAATATGCCGGTGTTGCCAGCACCATTGGCGTCGAGGTTGACTTCCTGACCCCCGAGCAGGTTCTGGATTATTGGCCGATGTGTAATGTTGATGGGCTGGTTGGAGCCATTCGTCACCCGCAGGACGGCTATATACAACCAGCAGACTTAACCCAAGCGTTTGCCCGTGGGGCGCGTGATCGCGGCGCCGAAATCTATCGCAATACAGTTGTTACCGGCATTGCCCGCACCGGTAATGGCATGTGGAGGGTCTCAACCGATAAAGGCGAAATTACCTGCGAGCATGTGGTCAGTGCGACCGGCAACTTTGCCCGTAAAACTGGCGCAATGGTCGGGCTAAGCATTCCAGTCATTCCGGTTGAGCATCAATATATTGTGACTGAGGCGCATCCCGATATTCAGGCACGGCACAAAGACGGCGAGCCGGAAATGGGTGTGCTTCGCGACTCAGAGGGCCAGTGGTACATGCGCGAAGAAGCTGGCGGATTAATACTTGGTCCTTATGAGACCGGTGCGCCTGTTTGTTATATGGACGGGCCCGGTGATGAGTCCGAATATGAGCTGTTTCAAGAAGATCTCGAACGACTTGAACCACATATTGAATCAGCGATACACCGTGTACCTGCCTTTGGCGAGTCTGGTGTCAAACGGGTTTATAACGGTGCCATTGCTTATACGCCTGACGGTAACCCAATTGTCGGTCCTGCATGGGATTTACCCAATTTCTGGATAAATGAGGGGCATAGTTTTGGGATTACCGCTGCCGGTGGTGCCGGCTGGCAGCTTGCCGAATGGATTGTTGAGGGCGAGCCGACGATTGATATGCTTGGCGTGGACCCGCGCCGGTACGGCAGCTATGCAACCCAGTCTTACCTAAAAGTGAAAAATGAAGAAGCCTATGCCAATGTCTTTGTAATTCATTATCCTGATGAAGAGCGGGTTGAGGGGCGCCCATTGCGAACTGCGCCCTGTTATGACCGATTAAAGGCGCTTGGTGCTGTCTTTGGTCAGAAATTTGGATGGGAGCGGGCGAACTGGTTTGCCCCCGAGAGTGTCCCACAGGAGGATCACTGGTCATTTCGTCGATCCAATTACTTTGAGCATATTGGGAACGAAGTCCGCAATGTTGCCAAAAATGCTGGTCTACTCGATATGTCGGCTTTTGCCAAGGCGCGAATTTCTGGCCAGGGTGCCGAGGCATTTCTGGATTATCTGGTCGCGAATAAACTGCCAAAAAAAGTAGGACGAGTGGCGTTATGCCACGCTTTGACAGAGCGCGGCGGAGTTCATTCTGAATTCACCATTCAGCGTGAAAGTGCCGATAGTTTTTATCTGGTATCTGCAGGTGCTGGACAACGCCTTGACCATGACTGGATCAAAAAACATATGCCCGATGATGGGTCAGTCCGGTTTGACAATTTGACCAATTCGATTGGTGTTCTGGTTCTGGCGGGGCCACGGGCACGTGATATACTTGCCAAGGTAACCCGTACAGATTTGTCGAATGCAGCCTTCCCCTGGCTGTCTGGAAAAACTATTGATGTAAATCTGGCGCCTGCAATGGCGGTGCGTGTTAATTTTGTTGGTGAGCTTGGCTGGGAACTTCATCATCCGATCGAATATCAGAACCATATTTTTGATGCTTTAATGGCTGCAGGTGCTGAATTCGGCCTGAAACCATTTGGCATTCGGGCAATGGATGCGATGCGTTTGGAGAAATCGTATCGTTTGGTTGGGACTGAGCTGTCAATCGAATATGCGGCGCTGGAGAGCGGTTTGCAGCGATTTGTTCATCTAAATAAAGGTGATTTTAAGGGCCAGCGCCAATTGGCTGAATGGCAGGAACGCGGTTTTGCCAATACCATGGTTACGCTTGAGGTGCATGACACCACTGACGCTGATGCTATCGGTGGCAATCCAATCATGCTGGCCGATGGCACCGTTGTCGGCCGCGCAACGAGTGGCGGCTACGGTTTTCGGCTGGAAAAATCACTGGCGTTGGCAATGGTGCGGCCGGAACTCGCCACCCCGGGCACCAAATTAATGATCGATATTCTTGATCAGCGCCTATCAGCTAAGGTCCTAGAAGAATCACCTTATGATCCCAATAACGTAAAGCTACGTGCGTAGGTGCAATGCAAGGTTTTTGAGAGGAAATATAAAATGACTGAACCAAGCAAAGTTGAACGCCGAAGTCGGCGCGGGGGTGGGCGTGACGCACGCCGAACCGCGCGCGCATCAGGCAATCAAGGCCCCGCTGCCCCCTTTATTACACGCCAAATTGCGCCTGTTGATATTTTAAACGATGAAGCATGTGAGATAATTGAAAATAATGCTGAAACCATTCTTGAGGAAATCGGCATTGATTTTCGTGATGATCCCGAAGCGTTGGTAATTTTACGTGAGGTTGGGTGCGATGTGCAGGGTGAACGTGTGCATTTTCCGCGGGGCCTTGCCCGCAAATTATGCTCAACCGCACCATCTGGATATACCCAGCATGCGCGCAACCCAGAACGATCGGTTGACATTGGCGGGATGAACACGGTGTTTGCGCCGGTGTATGGCCCGCCGTTTGTCCGAGATCTAAATGATGAGCGCCGCTATGCAACAATGGAAGATTTCCGCAATCTAATCAAATTAACCTATTTGCACCCGGGACTGCACCATTCTGGTGGTACAATATGCGAGCCTGTTGATTTGCCAGTTACGAAACGCCACTTAGAAATGATATATGCGCATCAGCGCCTTTCCGATAAACCCTACATGGGCTCCGTTACCGCGCCGAGCCGGGCCCAAGACACGGTGGAATTATCAAAAATTTTGTTTGGTACCGAATTTGTTGCCAATAATACGGTTGTAACGAGTTTGATAAACGCCAATTCACCCATGACATGGGATGATACTATGCTTGGCGCATTAAAAGTCTATGCGCGCAATAATCAAGCGGTAATTATTTCGCCTTTTATTCTTGCTGGAGCGATGTCGCCCGTATCGGTCGCTGGCACCCTAGCGCAAACGCTTGCCGAAGCCTTGAGTGGTATTGCCTTCACACAAGCAGTAAACCCGGGCGCGCCAGTTATTTTTGGTAGTTTTGCAAGTTCAATGTCGATGCAAACTGGTGCGCCAACTTTTGGCACGCCAGAACCGGCAAAAGTCCTTTATGGCTGTGCAAAACTAGCGCGCCGCCTTGGTGTGCCGTTCCGGTCTGGCGGGTCATTAACCGGATCAAAGACTGCGGATGCACAGGCCGCCTATGAGTCCACGCACACTATTTTACCGACTGTTATGGGTGGCACTAATTTTGTTCTCCATTCTGCTGGCTGGATGGAAGGTGGCTTGGTGGCGGATTATGCCAAATTGCTGCTTGATGCAGACCAGTTAACGATGATGCCGAAACTGGTGAATGGCATCGATTTATCTGAAAATGGGCAGGCGCTAGACGCATTACGGGAAACTGGGCCTGGACAGCATTTTCTGGGGTCGTCCCATACTCAAGCTAATTTTGAAGATGCATTCTGGCGTTCGCAAATGGCGGATAACACAACATTTGAGCAATGGTCATCCGAAGGTGCGGTTGACAGCATTGTGCGGGCCCGTCAACAGGCGGTTGAAATGCTTGCTGCCTATGAAGCCCCGGCAATGGATCCGGCAATTGAAGAAGCGCTGCGTGCCTATATTGATAAGCGCACAGAAGAATTGCCCGATACTGATTATTAGGCCCTATCAAGATAAAAATATAGAGGTTTCTGGCCTTTCCAATTCATCTATACGGTGAATTGATATCCATATTCTAGTGCTGCATCAACCAACCAGTCATGTACATAGGGTGCAAAGCTGGTACGACAAATGAGGATAAACGTATCATCTGGCAATGCCATCAAGGTTATCCCTGCATGCGCAAGAAGACTTTGTGCGCATTTGCCAGCCCCAAATTTTGCGGGGAGAAGATCGAGGCTGCACCCTTTTGCTAGAACATCACGAACGGCTGCTCCACTAAGTGATAGGGCGCATAGGCTATCACTCACATCAGTGATAGCAAAATGGCTTCTTTTGATTGTGTTTGTCAACGTGTCATGCAGTGCCTTTTCTTTGCCGCTTTCGCAAAGCAATAAATATTCATCGGGTCCAAGCCAGACAATGCGCCGCTCACCAGCAGTTTCAAAGTGGTTTGCCAAAGGTGGAAAATGGCAGCCCGTCGCTGCCTTAATTGCAGCTTTAAGGCTATGGTCGCCGCGAATATTCAGCTTGCCAAGGTGTTGCATCTCATGAAAGATAAGGCCCACAGCACCACCGCTAGGATTGTTGCTTTTGCTGGCAGATTGGTTTGAAAGTGCTGTCTCGCCAGAAAATACAGGCTTGCTTTCAAAGGAGTTAGCCATCGATACGTGCTCCTTTTGGATCATAAAATATCGGGTTAACCACTTTCGCATCAAGGACAGTTCCATCAAGCATGGGGAAATAGACGGTTTGCCCCATTAATGCGCGACCGCCCTTAAGCATTGCCATGGCAATTGAGCGACCACAATTTGGTGAAAAATAGGAGGAAGTGACCTGTCCGAGCATATCCATGGGAAGGGGTTGATCAGGATCAATAACCGCATGCGCCCCCTCTGGTATAACCGTTTTGGGATCACTGCATAAAAGCCCAATCAAATGTTTGCGATCACTATACCCCATGCTTTCACGGGAAAGCGCGCGCTTGCCAATAAAGTCAGGTTTAGTTTTTGAGATAATCCAGTCCATGCCTAGATCGTGGGGGGTAACCGACCCGTCAGTTTCCTGCCCAACAATTATGAAGCCCTTTTCTGCGCGAAGCACATGCATGGCCTCGGTGCCGTAAGGTGTAATGCCGTGAGCCGCTCCAGCTTTCATTAAATGGGTCCATAATGCCAGCCCGTGACGGGCAGCAACATTAATCTCGTAGGACAACTCCCCAGTAAATGATATACGGAAAATACGTGCTGGCAGCCCGCCGATATGTGCGTGTTTCATCGACATAAATGGAAAGTTTGCGGATGACAAATCAATGTCAATTCCTGCTTCCTCGAGGATTTTGGCGGCATTTGGCCCCGATAATGTCGCAACAGACCATTGTTCTGTCACCGATGTTAAATAGACCTCAAGATCGGGCCATTCGGTTTGCAGCCATTCTTCCATCCAGTCTAGAACGCCCGCTGCACCGCCAGTAGTCGTCGTCATATGGAAATGGTTTTCGCCAAGGCGGGTGGTAACCCCATCGTCCATAATCATGCCGTCGTCTTTTAGCATTAGACCGTAGCGGCATTTTCCAATGCCAAGTTTGTTCCATGCGTTAGTGTAGACGCGGTTTAGAAATTCAGCAGCATCGCTCCCCTGAATATCAATTTTACCAAGCGTTGAGGCGTCAAGAAGGCCAGCGCTGGTGCGTGCTGCTCTCACCTCGCGGTTTACCGCGTCGTGCATCGTCTCGCTCTCTTCCGGGTAATACCACGCCCGCATCCATTGGCCGACATGTTCAAACTTGGCGCCGGCTGCCCGGTGCCAATCATCCATGCGGGTAAGGCGAACCGGATCAAATAATGCGCCTATATCACGGCCGGCAATGGCCCCGATATTTGATGGCGTATAAGGCATACGAAAAGTTGTCGTACCAATTTCAGGTATTTCATTGCCAAGCGCATCGGCCAGAATGGCTAGGGCATTGATATTGGATGTCTTGCCCTGATCGGTTCCCATGCCAGTTGTAGTGTAGCGCTTGAGATGCTCAACGGATTGGTAGCCCTCGCGTGCGGCCAGCGTGATATCATTCGAAGTAACGTCATTTTGAAAATCCACAAAGGCTTTTGGTCCGCGCCCTGCAAGATGCCCATTCGGAATTTTCCATGCGGCAGCTGAACGCCAATTTTGTTTTGCGGTTGTTACATCGGGTACCGTCAGACTGGCGGTTTTAAACCCACTCGCAGCCGCAGCTTTGGTGCCGGCTCGGACAGCTTCTTTCAGGCCTGCAACAAGATCAAAGCTGCCGTTACATGCACCAATGTTAAAGCTTGGTTCATGTGTGGCCGATGGACGGAAGCACAATTTACCTTCATCCCATTGCAGGTTGCCACGCGCTTGTGAGTGGAGATGGACTGCAGGTGATAGCCCGCCAGACATCGCAACCAAATCGCAGTCACGGTGTATCACCTCTCCAATGATGGCAGTAGCGTTATGATTAACGGGGGCGATTTCAACTCGCGCCACCCTGTGTGTTCCATAAGCGGCAATAACGGCATGGCCAACAAGAATGTCGATGCCTACATTGTGGGCGGCCTGGAATAATGGGCCTGTCGGCTGAGCACGGAGATCTGCAATGAGTACTCTAGCGCCGGCGCGATGCAAATCAATTGCTGTTTTATAGGCATCATCATTATTACACATCACAATGGCACGTTGGCCTGGACAAACACCGTAACGGTTAATGTAGGTCCGCACCGCCCCTGCCAGCATAACGCCAGGAATATCATTGCCAGCAAATACTAAGGGCCGTTCATGCGCCCCTTGTGCAATGATAACCTGCTGTGCCCTAACCTTCCACATGCGCTGACGCGGCAGGTGCGCGGGTCGTTTGCTAAGATGATCGGTGACACGCTCATTTAGGGTCAGGAAATTATGATCCATATACCCAAACACTGTGGTTCTGGGCAGCAATTTCACATTTGGCATTGCTGCTAATTGGTTTGTCATCTTGCCAATCCAACTCGTTGCAGGTTGTTCGTCAATGCTGATATTGGCCTCGCCCAGAAGCCAGCCGCCAAATTCATTCTGCTCGTCAGCCAAAATAACGCGGGCACCACCGCTTGCCGCTTGCAATGCTGCCATCAATCCGGCTGCTCCACCGCCAGCAACAAGAATATCGCAATGCGCATGGGTTTTTTCATAGCGGTCAGGATCAGTGTGATCATCAGCTACCTTACCAAGACCTGCAGCGTGACGGATTACATGCTCATACCGCATCCACATGGAGGCAGGCCACATAAAGGTCTTGTAGTAAAATCCTGCTGGAAAAAATCGGCCAAGAACGGAATTGATCGCTCCGACATCAAACTTTAATGAAGGTGTGCGGTTCTGACTTTCGGCGTAAAGCCCGTCAAAAATTTCAATTTGAGTGGCTCGTATGTTTGGTTCGGCGCCTGCGCCCTTGCCAAGCCGGATTAAGGCATTTGGTTCTTCCGATCCCGCTGACAGGATGCCTCGTGGTCGGTGATATTTGAACGAACGCCCAACAAGATGCACGCCATTTGCCAGCAATGCAGATGCCAGAGTGTCACCCGCAAAGCCGTTATAGGTTCGCCCGTCAAAGGTAAAGGTAACAGGCACGCTGCGGTCAATACGACATTTAGCATCAATGCGGGCGATTTGATGGCCCATTGGCGCTTTTGAAAGACGCGACATTATTTCACCCTTCCGCCCTTGTTTCGCTTATCGGGTTTTGCCGCTTTTTCGGCTACCGTATTACGGCGCCAACTAGAAGCGTAGCTGGCTTTTGTGATGGCCTTTTTTGGGGTGCTGCCCATCGGGTAAACTTCGAGGATTTTGTGTGTTACGGTGTCACGCGCCACATTGAACCAACGTCTACATCCCGCGCTATGGCGCCATCTTTCTAAAAAAATACCCTTTGGGTTATCCCGAATGAACAGGTAATCCGCAAACTCAGCATCTGTAATCGTATTTTCAGCGAGTGGGCGCGCTATATGAGCTTCGCCACCACAGGCAAATTCAATTTCATCACGTGGACCACAATAGGGGCAGGGGATAATCAACATTGTGCCATCCTTTCCGCCTAATGCGCAACACCGGCAGCGCCGTGTTCGTCAATCAACAGGCCAGATCGGAACCGATCAAGCGTGTACGGGGCGGCGATTTTATTCGGGCGGTCATTGGCGATTAGGTCGGCAAAAACGTGGCCAGAGCCAGGTGTTGCCTTGAAACCGCCTGTTCCCCATCCACAATCAAAATAAAGGCCTTCAATATCAGTTTTCGAAATGATGGGCGATGCGTCTGGGCAGGTGTCGACAATACCGCCCCAATGACGCAGCATGCGAAGACGCGACAGGACCGGAAATAATTCAACCGCAGCTGCTAGCATATGTTCCGGCACTGGAAATGAGCCACGCTGGGCGTATGAGTTATACTTATCAACACCAGCCCCCAGAACCATCTCGCCCTTGTCTGATTGGCTGATATACATGTGAACGGCGTTTGACATAATCACGGTATCAAGAATTGGCTTTATCGGTTCCGATACAAGGGCTTGCAGAGGGCGACTGGCTATTGGCAAGTGGATGCCGGCCATCGCTGCAACAACACTTGAATGGCCTGCGACAACGCATCCGATTTTTTTCGTTTTTATAAAGCCACGGCTGGTTTCGACGCCAACAATTTTGCGGCCTTGCCTGCGCAGGCCGGTAACTTCGCATCTCTGGATAATATCAACACCTAAATCATCAGCCGCACGCGCATAGCCCCATGCCACCGCATCATGGCGCGCTGTACCGCCGCGCTTCTGCAAAAACCCACCCATAACCGGGTATCGGATTGACTGGTCAATATTGATCGTTGGGACAAATTTCTTGATTTCAGCGGGGCCAAGAATGTCCGAGTCGATTCCATTTAGCCGGATCGCGTGAACCCGCCGCGACATTTCACGCAATTCGTGTTCGCTATGGGAAATTGTCAAAACGCCTCGCTGGCTGAACATTACGTTGAAGTTGAGATCTTGCGTCATACCCTCCCATAACTTCATCGAATGCTCATAAATGGCGGCTGATTCGTCCCATAGGTAATTTGACCGGATAATGGTTGTGTTCCTGCCCGTATTGCCGCCGCCAATCCAGCCTTTTTCAATCACTGCAGTATTGGTTATGCCATGCACAGCTGCGAGATAATAAGCAGTCGCAAGCCCATGACCGCCGCCACCGATAATTACTGCGTCATATTCAGTTTTTGGTTCTGGGTCGCGCCATGCACGCTGCCAGTCCTGATGATAGTTTATCGCTTTTTTGGCAAGTGCGAACGCTGAATAACGAGGGCTACCACCTGGCAATCCACGTTGACCACGATCCGGCTGATTTTGCGCCATATCATCTACCTTTTGATCTTAATCCACACTAGGTGTTCCCGGTAAAGACATAGATACCAAGATTTACATTCCTATAGTGCTGATTTGCGAAGAAACACATAGCTTGGCAACGACATTCGGTATGTCTCAATCGACATGTAAGCGCTGGTTTTAAGCCCGGACATGGGCAATTGTCAATCAGGGACATGCAAGAGGTTTCGTCCATGTCGCCCAGCTTGACCTTCGGGGTAATATCGCGACACTGTTTACACTATGGATTGTGGTATCTGACCATCAGGAAATTTGGAATTATTTGATATATTTTTAGTGAGATGAGGTGACTATCATGGCTGTAATAAATTCGATTGCAGATCGGGAACAGGAAATGAAAACGTGGCGGCATCTGCTGCATCAGCATCCTGAAACCAGTTATGAAGAAGTGTGGACGTCAGATTTCATTGCTGAAAAGCTACAATCCTTCGGCATTGAGACCCATCGTGGAATTGGCAAAACCGGAATCGTGGGTGTTTTGCATGGCTCTGGCAAAGGAACCGCTGCGATTGGGTTGCGGGCAGACATGGATGCCCTACCCATGCAGGAAAAGAATGAATTCTCGCACGCGTCAAAAACGCCTGGGCGAATGCATGCTTGTGGTCATGATGGACATAGCACTATGCTTCTTGGGGCAGCACAATATCTTGCTGAAACCCGAAATTTTGATGGCACGGTATATTTTATTTTCCAACCTGCTGAGGAGGGAGGTAATGGCGGCGAGGCAATGATTAAAGACGGGTTGTTTGAAAGATTTGATATGAGCACAGTTTGGGGTATGCATAACTGGCCAGGGATGGATGTTGGAAAAATTGGCGTCCACAATGGCGCGTGTATGGCGGCAGCGGATTTTTTTGAAATTTATATTACAGGATCAGGTGGGCACGCTGCGATCCCTGACCTCACAATTGACCCCATACCTTGTGGCGCTGCAATCGTGCAATCCCTGCAATCAATTGTATCGCGTCGCATTACTGCCTTAGAACCAGCAGTTGTTTCGGTTACCATTTTTGACGCTGGAAGTGCATTGAATGTGATTCCTGGAGCGGCACGGCTTGGTGGCACAGCTAGGTCATTTTCACCTGAAATCCGTAAATTTTTGGAAGAGTCAATTCGTGATATAACCCAATCTACAGCCAGGGCCTTCAATTGTGGGGTCGAAATTGACTGGCAGTCGGGCTATCCGCCAACGGTTAATCATGCAGATGAATCGTCAAGGGCCGTATCTGTTGCATCAGATGTTTTGGGAGCGGAGAATATCATTACTGATTTGCCGCCATCAATGGGGGCGGAAGATTTTGCCTTTATGCTTAGAGAGAAGCCTGGTTCATATATTTGGCTTGGTGCAGGCCCTGCAAAAGAAGGGGCAATGCTGCATAATGACCGCTATGATTTTAATGATGATGTGCTTGCAACCGGCGCCAGCTATTGGGCACGGCTGGTTGAAAGCGAATTGCCAAAATAAAACTGGCGTATTGCATCCTCGCAATCTGTGAATTGAGATAATTCAGAAGGAAGAAGTCAGTTCTAGGCTAGTTATTCACCCAGTTATGCAAGCTTAGAAAATCTTGACTCTTATGTTGTTCTAAAATAGAACAAAACAAGAACAAAAATAATCAGATCAAATAAGGAGTAGGCAGTATGTGCGGAATGAGTCAGCCTATATCAAGCGTGAAAACAGCAGGTTTGAGAATATATAATCAACAGATTTATAATAGAAAAAAAGAATCTGAGCTAACACGTTTGCGGCATAAACTGGCATTGGTTGGTGGGCATGATAGGCGCGCGCGCCTGCCATTGGGCATCGATTCACTTGATCGTGCATTGGCTGGTGGCCTTGCCCTTGGCCGAGTGCATCTTTTATCAGGGGCGATGCAAGCTCATGGCGCGGTAAGCGGGTTTGCCATTGCGCTTCTTTGCATGTTGAAGAATTATTTATCTGTAAAAAAACTAACCAATAATATCCATTCCATTCATTACCCAAATAAAGATACGAGCCCTATCATCTGGTGTCCGGCAAGTCAGCGTAGTGGCGCTGGAATGTTATATGGGCATGGTTTAGCCGCTGCGGGGCTTGATCCAGCGGACTTATTGATTGTGGATACGCCCAGTCCGTCTCGGCGGCTTACTGCACTTGATGATATTTTGCGAACCGAAGGGCTGGCTGCGGTTGTGATTGAATGTGATGGGTTACAAAAATCTGCTGACTACTGGATGCGTATTACACGTCGCGCACAGCTTGCGGCTGAACAAAGTGGAACAACAGCATTCCTTCTTGGTGCCCCTATTGCGGCATCTGGTTTTGAAACAGCGTGGCAGATCAAGCCCGCTCCTAATTTTGCAATGCAATCAAACCCTGCATTGGTGTTACATAGTGTTTGGGATTTAACCCTGTACCGTGCGCGTGGTGGGCGCCCGCATATATGCAGAGTTAGCTGGCATGCGGACAGCACCAGTTTGCAGGCCATAGATCAGACTGATATTTCATCCGATACGCCAGTGAAGGCAGATTTGGATATTCATGTCCCGGCTACACATACGTTAGCTATATAGGCATGGAATTATGCCGCTTGTTTATCGTCATATCATTTATATCTGGTTTCCCTATTTGGCAGCATCACGCATCCAAAGGGAAATTGGGATGGCTCTGCCACTTGCAGTGATTAAGAATATCAGGGGAGTTGATATTGTGGCGGCTGGCTGTGCCAAGGCAGCATCCTACGGTCTCGTTGCCGGTATGAGGCTTGCCGATGCGCGGGCATTATGTCCCGATGTTATAACAGAAGATTATAACCCCACTGCTGATCATGCTGATCTGCATCATCTAGCATTATGGGCACGTCGTTATAGCCCTCTTACCGCGATTGATCATGAGTCCTATGGTATATGGCTCGATGTTGCTGGTGCTGAACATTTGTTTGGTGGGGTACGCGGGCTGTTGGCAGATTGTGCCAAGCGGCTGCATCGCAGTCATCTTCGGGCGGTGATAGCGGCGGCTCCAAACTGTGGCGCCGCATGGGCATTGGCACATTATGGACAGCCATCTCAGCGCGTGATTACCGCACCAAAATCAGTATCCAATCAACTGGATGCAACAGCATATACGATAAGCCGCGACCGTCTGCGCCATTATCTGGCCCGTTTGCCAATCGCAGCATTGCGCATTGATAGAGATGTTGCCGACCATATGCAGCAGGCAGGTTTGCAGCTGATTGACGATATTATTGGGCTTGCCCGGGCGCCGTTGGCTGCCCGGTTTGGCACGGATGTACTGCTTCGTCTTGATCAAGCGCTTGGCAATGAGGATGAAATCTTTACACCGGTCAGCCCGCCACAGCCCCGCTATATTTGCCGCCAATTTGCTGAACCCATTAGTGCACCAAGTGATGTTAAAGCAATGATTGATTATTTGGCAACAGAAATAGCCACCTTACTTGAACAGGCGGGACTGGCAACGCGCCGGTTACGGCTTGGCTGGCAGCTGGTTGATGAGACGGTATTTGCGTATGATGTGCATTTGTCGCGTCCAAGCCGCGATGCTGCCTTGTTTCATCGGTTGTTGGCCAATGCCAGTGATAGAATTAATCCTGAATTTGGCCTTGAAACGGGATGGATGGAAGCGCTTGATTGTAGTCCGCTAGCTCCCATTGATACAGTTTTACCGCGCATGGTCGGACAGCAGCAAGATGGCGCAGCAGCAGCACGTGATTCTTATGCCAGCCTTGTTGACCGGCTTGTGGCTCGTCTTGGCTATGGTACGGTGGTGCGTTTGACTCCAAAAGACTGCTGGCAGCCTGAGATTGCACAATCATTTGAATTGCCCAACCCAGAACAGCTATTTGATGGGTCTGGCAAAAAAACTGGCTGGGTTGGTAATCCTTTATGTGTCACTGTCCCGCCGCGGCCTATTCGGTTGCTAGCATATCCGCAGCCGGTTGATGTAGTTGCTCTTCTTCCCGACCATCCGCCAGCACAGTTTATCTGGCAGAAACGAACCCATAAGATTATTCATGCAACTGGCCCGGAACGGATTGCGCCAGCTTGGTGGCTGGCCCCGATAGGTAGCCGGACCCGAGATTATTTTCGTCTATACGATGATCAGGGGGCTGGGTTTTGGTTATATCGTGAAGGCTTGCCCGAACGTCATGAAACGCCTACATGGTTTTTGCACGGGTTTTTTGCCTGATGATACCAGTGATCCCAGAGGGCAAAGCCAGATCGCATGTTTTGCTCGGCTGTTATAGCAATTTCACTTTTTTGAAAGGTGCGTCACATCCTGATGAGATGGTGGCAACGGCAGCGGCGCTTGGCTGGTCAACGATTGGCATTGCTGATGTGAATTCACTGGCAGGGATCGTGCGGGCGCATGTAGCGGCGCGTGATCATCATATCCGATTGCTTGTTGGAGCCAGATTACGCCCCGTTGATGGACCAGATGTACTAGTGCATCCATGTGACCGTGAAGGGTATGAAGGCTTGTCAATGCTGCTTAGTGAGGCCAATATGCGTGGCAGTAAGGCGGCTCCGGTGCTTTATCTTGCCGATCTTGCCCGTTTACCAGAGAGCACGGCATTGCTGGCCATGCCACCGCGTCATCCGGATGCCTGCTATCAGGCGCATTTGGATAAAATCCTTCAGATTGCCAAGGGCCAGATATTTGCCGGCATCTGTCTTTACCGGGATGGTGCTGATGCGGCGCGGTGTCAAATGCTTGGCACATTTGCTAATACTTTGGGTCTGCGTGTGGCGGCTGCGGCAGATGCGCTATATCATATTCCTGCACGCCGGCCCCTTGCCGATGTGTTGGCTTGTATCCGTGAAAAGCAACAGTTAGATCATGCGGGATATATTTTATCACGTAATGCCGAACGTCATTTGATTGATTGTGATGAGGCCAAACGGCGTTGGCGACATGTGCCTGATGCTCTCGAGGGTGCAAGTGCTTTGGCAGACTTATGTCATTTTTCGATGGATGATCTGTCTTATGAATATCCTGACGAGCTAAAACCCGGTGGCCGAACCATCATGCAGGAGTTGTCGCTCCAAACCTGGCGGGGTGCTGAAAAACGGTATCCAGATGTAATTCCTGATCAAGTTAGCGCCTATCTAAATCATGAATTAGCCCTGATAGAGCGGTTAAATATTGCGGCCTATTTTCTAACCGTCTTTGATATTGTCCGTTTTGCCCGTGGACGAGGTATTTTATGTCAAGGACGCGGTTCAGCAGCCAATTCAGCAGTATGTTATTGCCTTGGTATTACAACGGTTGATCCTGAACGGTCACAACCCTTGTTTGAACGGTTTGTTAGCGAGGCACGTGGTGAGCCACCAGATATTGACGTTGATTTTGAACATGAACGCCGTGAAGAGATAATCCAGCATATTTATGCAAAATACGGCCGTCATCGAGCTGGCCTTGCCGCTAGTGTTATTACCTATCGGCGGCGAAGCGCATTCCGTGAAGTGGCAAAAGTTTTTGGCCTTAGTCGTGATGTTCAGGCTGCCTTATCTAGCGAAGTTTGGGGGCGCGAGAAAGCCGGGTTAGCCAGAGATTCGCTGGTAGCAACAGGGCTAAATGTAAATGATCGGCGGTTGCAGCTTGTTCTTAGACTGGTTGAAGATATCAGTCGATTTCCACGGCATTTATCACAGCATGTTGGTGGCTTTGTGATTACGCGTGGGCGGCTTGATCACCTGTGCCCGATCAGTCCTGCGGCTATGGCAGGCCGTACAACCATTGAATGGGACAAGGGTGACCTTGATGCACTAGGACTGTTGAAGGTGGATGTGCTGGCACTTGGCATGCTTAGCTGTATCCGGCGGGCTTTTGATTTGCTTCGTGTCCATTATAGCCGGTCATTAACGCTGGCATCGGTACCGCCTGAAGACTCGACCGTTTATGACATGTTATGCCGCGGTCAGTCGGTTGGCGTGTTTCAGGTTGAGTCAAGGGCGCAAATGATGATGTTACCTCGCCTGCAGCCACGCTGTTTTCATGATCTTGTAGTTCAAGTTGCAATTGTACGCCCTGGTCCTATTCAGGGCGATATGGTACACCCCTATTTGCGGCGGCGAGCTGGTTTAGAGAAAGTAAATTATCCATCGCCAGATCTGCGTAAAGTGCTTGAGCGCACGCTTGGTGTCCCGCTGTTCCAAGAACAGGCAATGCAGATTGCGATTGTCGCTGCTGGATTTTCAGGAAATGAAGCAGATCAATTGCGTCGGGCGATGGCAACATTCAAAAAACAGGGTGAAATTAGCCATTTCCGTGAAAAAATGGTTAATGGCATGATCAAGCGTGGATATGATAAAGATTTTGCCTTGCGCTGTTTTCGTCAGATTGAAGGCTTTGGCACTTACGGATTTCCAGAATCGCATGCGGCTAGTTTTGCGCTTCTGGTTTATGTTTCGGCATGGTTGAAATGTCATTATCCGGATGTGTTTATCTGTGCTTTATTGAATGCTCAGCCGATGGGATTTTATGCTCCATCCCAGCTGATTGCTGAGGCCAAGCGGAGTGGTATTTCTGTCCGGCCGGTTGATGTAAATTTTTCAAGCTGGGATCACCGGCTGGAATTTGATCCTGATAATAAAACAGGGCATCATGCCTTGCGCCTTGGGTTGCGGCTTGTAAGAGGGCTGCCACGTGGTGAGGGTGAACGGATTGCAGCCAGCCAAGCAGCAGTGGCAGTCAATCAGTCACGGCCGGGCAAGGTCAAGCAGGCCTTTTCCAGCCTTGATGATGTCATGCGACAGGCTGATGTGTCGGTGAAATCATTGCAGGCAATTGCTAATGCGGATGGGTTTTCCAGCCTTAATATTGACCGGCGTCAAGCCTTGTGGGCAGCTCGTGGGCTAGCCCGACACCGGCTGCATGATATGCCCTTATTTGCCCATGCTGGGCAACGTCATGAACGGCTTGCTGGCATAGAACCGGCAGTAATGTTGCCACCGATGGGGCTTGGTGAAAATGTTACTGAAGATTATCGTAGCCTTGGTCTATCATTAAAAGCGCATCCGCTTGATCTTCTGCAAAAGCCATTAGTGGCGGCTGGCTGGCAGATGTGTAGTCATGTGCAAACTGTGCCTGATGGCGAACGCCTTCGTCTGGCTGGCCTTGTTACGATGCGCCAGCGCCCAGGCACTGCCAGCGGTACGGTATTTATAACTCTTGAAGATGGGCAGGGGACGGCGAATATCATTATCTGGCCAAAATTAACGGAGACCTATCGTGAGGCATTATTACACGCACAAATTCTGGGGCTGGTTGGCCGCGTACAGCGTCAGCAAGCCGTAATTAATGTCATTGCCGAGTCCTTGTTCAACCTGAATGGATTTTTGCGTCATATTGATCAAAAGGCTGGCACTGGTGGCGGTGTTCGGATAAAAAGCCGTGACTTTCATTAGAGCATGCCTTGTGTCACCGAATTTACCTTTCCAAAGGCGGGGTCAGCCCCGTGATGTGGTTTTTACGGCCACGGCAATACAGGGCCGCCCCGCGCTAAATAGAGCGGCACAGGCGGCGCGGGCCTGATTTTCATCGAGGTCATTAAAGCGCACCCGCCATAATGGTATTTCGCCCCGTGTGACAAGCAATAGATTTGCTGGTGTCATGCTAAGAACATCTTCTGCCATGCGACGAGCAGCAATCGCGGCACGATGCGCGTTGACGCGTCGGGCAAAACTACCTATTTGCACGCTCCAACTCGTTGCTGTGACAAGGTTGGGGTTGTCCACGCTTGCTAAACTCAGATCAATAAATTGTTCTGGTTTTTCGAATGAGTTGCGGCGGTTCACTGTTTTCCTAACTGGTTGGTGAACAGGTTGCTTCTCGCCGCGTTCAGGCGGGGCCATTGGCAGGGTTTTTGGCACGGCAAGACTTGCTCTCCTTAACTTGACGGTTTTTACGCGTTTGAATTGATTGTCCAGAATTTGCATCATATGGCGGTCACGACTTTGCGAGGTTTTGCCGCCAAATACTACCCCAATTAATCGGACACCCTTGCGTTCAACTGTTGCAACAAGGTTAAAACCTGATGCGTTTATGTAGCCGGTTTTGATGCCATCTGTGCCGCTGTATTTTGATAGTAATTTGTTGTGATTACGGAATTTATGGCCTTGCCAGTTGAAGCTGCGCGTGCTGAAATATTTAAAAAAGTGTGGAAAATCACGTCGCATCGCAACCGCCAATTTAGCCATATCGCGGGCTGTTGATTTTTGTCTCCGGTTGGGCAGGCCAGATGCGTTCTTAAACACTGTACGTTTCATTCCAAGGGCTTGGGCCTTGCGGGTCATTCGCTGAGCAAACTTGCGTTCCGTGCCAGAGAGCTTTTCTGCAAGCGCCGTTGCAACATCATTCGCTGATTTGGTGACTAATGCATAAATCGCTTGTTCTGCACTGATTGATTGGCCTGGTTTTAGATAGAGCTTTGAAGGTGAGCGGCCTGCCGCTGTTCTGGAGACTGGGATCCGACTTTTCAACGTCATGCGGCCGGCTTCAATATCCTCGAATAATAGATATAATGTCATGATTTTTGTCAGGGATGCCGGGTAACGCAGGTGTTCAGCATTACGCGAAAATAAAACCTTACCACTGGCTTCGTCGATAACGATGGCGGCATATTTGTTGACTTGTGCAGTTGATATGCCCGGCGCGAGGCACACGAATAAAGCCAGCATTGCAATTAATAAGCGGAGCGTAGGTTTGAATTGCAGATTTGCAAGCCCAGATTGTTGTGTTTCAAATGTTAAAAAAAACAGCACAATCTTAAACAGCGCTTGATTACCGCGCCGATAAACAAATCGGTGCGGTGTCAGCCGAATGAAATGTAGCATCTTTGCTACGTTTAATCGTGGCATAAAGGCCTGTCCTATGTCGACAAAGTCATAAAAACCAGATTTCCAACGAATCTAATTGTAACGCAATTAGTAATCTATTCAAGAAACTTGGCAGCATTTTCATGGATTGATTTACATTTGTTCTGCCAGCAGAAAAACCCTATTATTTTTTATGAAACCTCTTTTCCTTATTGGTTAGAATACCAATATCTTAATAGGGAAAGAAAGCTTTTTTGTGTTATACTATAGTTGGTTTCGAGTGATGCTTGGTCTTTATATCATCCACTTTACAGCGAAGGCCAAGGCGTTAATAATTTGAAAATGATTGGCAAGGGTGTCAAAAATTCTATGGCTAATGATGATAAAAACAATGACAACGGTAATGGAAATGGACAATTAATTCTTGATAGCCGTACCAAAACCAAAAAGCCCTCAATGTATAAAGTGATCATGCTTAACGATGATTATACGCCGATGGAATTTGTTGTGCACGTATTGCAGAAGTTCTTCGGCCGGTCATCGGGCGAGGCAACACAAATTATGCTGAATGTCCATCAGCGTGGGGTGGGCGTTTGTGGTGTTTATAGTTTTGAAATTGCTGAGAGCAAGGCGCAGAAAACTATTGATTACGCGCGTAAAAATGATCATCCGCTGCAATTGCAACTAGAAAAGGAATAGTTAGATGCTGTCACGCGAACTCGAAGAAACATTGCGCCGTGCGATGTCTAACGCTGCGTCCATGTCCCATGAGTTCGCTACGCTTGAACATTTGCTTTTGGCCCTTACCGAAGATCGTGACGCATTGGAAGTGTTGCATGCCTGTAATGTTGATATCGGAGAATTGGTAAAAAAACTCAGCAAATTTATCGAAGTTGAGCTCTCGTCCATTGTAGACCCAGAGGGTAATGCTGACGTGCAACCCACAGCGAGTTTTCAACGCGTTATTCAGCGCGCCATCATACATACACAATCATCTGGACATGAGATGGCAACGGGTGCAAATGCTCTTGTTTCAATTTTTTCTGAGCGTGAAAGTCACGCGGTTTGGTTCCTGAAATCACTGAACATGACGCGTCTCGATGCGGTCTCCTTCATTAGTCACGGCTCTGAGAGCAGCGTGGCCAAAAGTTCTGAAGACGATGTTGATCAGGAGACGGCAGGAATTGAGGGTAAAGATCCGCTTTCCCAATTTGCTGTCAATCTTATCACTAAGGCAGCGGCTGGCAGAATCGACCCATTGATTGGCCGTGACCGTGAGTTGGACAGGACCATTCAGGTGCTATGCCGGCGCACAAAAAACAACCCACTTTATGTCGGTGACCCGGGCGTCGGGAAAACAGCAATTGCTGAGGGTCTCGCTTTACGGATTTTTGAAGGAGCTGTTCCTGAAGTGTTGTCAACGGCGGTGATTTATGCGTTGGATATGGGACAATTGCTGGCTGGAACGCGTTACCGTGGTGATTTTGAAGAACGGCTAAAGGCAGTTATGAGAGCCGTTTCTGAAGATGAAAATGCTATTCTGTTCATCGACGAAATTCATACTGTTATTGGTGCTGGTGCTACATCTGGTGGGGCGATGGACGCATCAAATCTTTTGAAGCCAGCCCTTCAGGAGGGCACGCTTCGTTGTATTGGCTCGACAACCTATAAAGAATATCGAGGTTACTTTGAAAAAGACCGCGCGCTTGTGCGAAGATTCCAAAAAATTGATGTTGCTGAACCAACTATTCCCGACGCTGTCAAAATTTTAAACGGGTTGAAGAGCCGGTATGAAGATCACCACAAAGTAAGGTTTACAGGAGCTGCATTGAAAACGGCTGTTGATTTGTCAGCGCGTTATATTAATGACCGCAAACTCCCTGATAAAGCGATTGATGTAATTGATGAAGCGGCGGCGGCTCAAAATCTGTTGCCACCATCTCGACGTAGGCAAACAATTGGGCAAAAGGATATCGAAGCCACCATTGCAACGATGGCGCGAATCCCCTCAAAACATGTTAGTCGCGATGATAAGGCGGTTTTAGCCTCGCTTGAAGATGACCTAAAACGTCTTGTGTTTGGCCAAGATGATGCGATCGCCGCGCTTGCTTCTGCTATTAAATTATCACGTGCGGGATTGCGTGAATTGGAAAAACCGGTTGGCAACTACTTGTTTTCGGGTCCAACTGGAGTCGGTAAGACTGAAGTTGCTCGCCAGGTTGCTGAAGCGCTTGGCATAAAGCTCATGCGTTTTGACATGTCTGAATACATGGAACGCCACACCGTATCCCGCCTGATTGGTGCTCCTCCGGGTTATGTTGGGTTTGATCAAGGCGGTTTATTAACTGATGCTGTAGATCAAACACCTCATGCTGTGCTTCTGCTTGATGAAATTGAAAAAGCACACCCGGACCTTTTTAATATTCTTCTGCAGGTCATGGACCATGGCAAGTTGACCGATAACAACGGCAAGGTTGTTGATTTCCGAAATGTTATTCTGATTATGACAACCAATGCTGGTGCGGTGGAATTGTCAAAATCGGCCATCGGTTTTAATCGGACCCATAATGAAGGTGCCGATATTGAAGCGATTGAAAAGATGTTTACGCCGGAGTTTCGCAATCGTTTGGATGCAATCATCCCGTTCTCCCCTCTTGGCAAAGAGGTGATCCGGCGAGTTGTTGACAAATTCATTATGCAGCTTGATGGTCAGCTTGCGGATCGCAATGTCGAAATCGAATTAAGCGATGCTGCGTTAGATTGGCTTGCCGATCGTGGCTATGACTCGAAATATGGGGCACGTCCGTTGGCCCGTGTCGTGCAAGAACACATCAAGAAGCCGTTAGCTGACGAAATGCTTTTTGGCGGGCTTGTTGGCGGCGGAGTAGTTTTTGTTGATGTTGCTGATGATTCGCTAACCGTTACAGTGAAGGCTCCGCCACAAAAGGTGCTGACTGGCGGACGAAAACGGGCTGCATTGCCAGCCCCTCAAGTGGATTAAACAGTTTTGAAGGCCTCGCTTAAGTTGGACCGGATTTGAATGGGCTAGTCAGTGCAATCTGATTTTTTTCAGCCTCAATGCCCTTTTTTTCAGCGTCAAGGAAGCGCGAAACCGCTTCGCGGAACCCATCGTGTGCGATGTAATGCACTGAATGGGTGGTTACAGGTAAATAACCGCGCTGCACCTTATGAAAGCCCTGTGCCCCAGCTTCTACACGCTGCAACCCATGCTGGATTGCAAATTCGATTGCTTGATAATAGCATGCCTCAAAATGTAAATTTGGGATATTAAGGTCAGCGCCCCAATTTCGGCCATAAAGGGCGTCTTCACCGATGAAATTCAATGCTCCCCCAATGATTTTTCCATTGTACTCAGCCATCACTAAAAGCATTTTATCGGGCATCGTCTGGTGAAGTTGGGTAAATACCTCATGGTTCAGGTAAGCTCCCCCCCACTTTCGGTCAATTGTCGACATGTAGAAGCGGTAAAAATCATCAATATGGGTTTTCTTAATGGCATCGCCTGTCAGTGGCAATAGTGTCACCCCAGATGCAGCAATTGATGCTCTTTCCTTACGAATATTCTTCCGTTTGCGCGATGACAGGGTCGCCAGAAAACCATCAAAATTAGCAAAGTTTTGATTATGCCAGTGGAACTGGATACCCGTGCGGTGTAACCAGCCATCATTGGCCAATAGTTTAGCATCATGCTCGGGCAAAAAATTTATGTGCGCTGAGGATAATTGATATTTGTCCAGCAGGCGTAATGCCCCTTTGGCAAGGGCTGCTTTCAGATCGCTACGCCCATCACGGACCAATAACCTTGGACCACTGGCAGGTGTAAACGGAACCGCTCCCAGCAATTTTGGGTAATAGGTACCGCCGGCGCGTTCAAACGCATTAGCCCAGCTATGGTCAAAAATATACTCGCCATAGGAATGGTGTTTCAGGTAATGCGGCATCGCACCAAGCAATTGCCCGTCTTCATTGCGTAAAAGTAGGTGCATCGCGCTCCAGCCACTATTACCGCCAACTGCCCCACCAGACTCTAGGGCGGTTAAAAACGCATGACTGACAAAGGGATTTTTTTTACCCGCTATGGAATCCCATTCTTTAGCATCTATGGCGACTATCTTCGTGCCAATATTTAGATTTAACGAGCTATCACCCATTGGCTTTTGAACTGGCGATCCCGTAGAAACAGGGACAACACGCTTTGCAATCGTTTAACATAAAAAACTGGTAAAGGACATGAGCGCCTAGGAAATTTCAAAAACACCGTCAATTTCAACAAGACAATTTAGCGGCAGGGCATTGGTGCCGACGGCAAACCGGGCATGGCGACCAGCTTCACCAAACGCTTCGACCATCAAATCAGATGCGGCATTCACCACAATAGGCTGCTCAAAAAAATTATCGGCTGACGCAACAAACGCGCCAAGTTTTACGACCCTAACAACCCGGTCCAGATCACCGTCACAAGCAACTTTCAATTGTGCCAACAAGTTGATCGCACATATTTTTGCCTGGCCTTGCGCATCTTCAACACTGGCATTTTTACCAACCGTTCCGGTAACTTCCAGTTTACCATTAACAAATGGAACTTGACCTGACACGAAAATAAGGTTTCCGGTGCGGGTGAAAGGCAGGTAATTTGCAGCCGGGCTGGGTGCATCGGGAATTGTAACGCCGGCTGATCGCAGCCTGTGTTCTACCTTGCTTGTCATGGTCTCACTCCTCTTAAATATGCGGTTAAGCGGCATTTCCTGTCGCGATGGCCGTGCCGACCTACTAACGAAATCTCCTTTGCGAAGCTGGCATAATCACTCTTGAATGGCAAGCTAGATCGATTGATAAATCTGGTGTTTTCGAAATAAAAAGGCCCCACGAAATTGCGTGGGGCCAGGTCTGCAGATTGCGCTGCAGGGAGAGTTTAACTGCACCCTGTGGTTGACCCACACGTGTTACATTTCAAACAGGTGCCATTGCGGACAAGGGTGAAATTCTGGCATTCCGGGCAGGCCTCACCCTCGTAGCCCTGCATACGGGCTTGCTGTACAAGGTCGGCGGCTTTTGGGGTGCTTTTTGAGGTGTTTGCGCTGCTAGCGACCTCACCGGCGGTGTCGCTGGCAAGACCGAAATCGGCAATTGTACTTCCTTCTCTATCGCCTGCGCGCAAGGTTTCCACATTATCACTTCCGCCAGTAGCGGCAACCGCTGCGCCACCATCATTGGAATAGACAACTAAACCTTGGCGGCGGATAAAACCATGACTTGTGACGCGGTTCATCACGTCTGACTGGTTATCACCCGCACCCGTTGTCGTTACATCCAGATCATCGACATTTACATGACCCAGATCACTGCGATCAAGATAGGATATTGCCAATTCGCGGAATGTATAATCCAGGATTGATGTTGACATTTTGATTGCGTCATTTCCAGTCACGATGCCCTGTGGCTCAAACCGGGTAAAGGTATAAGCCTCAACAAACTCTTCCAACGGCACGCCATACTGGAGGCCGATTGAGACGGCGATGGCAAAATTATTCATTAATGAGCGAAAGGCTGCGCCTTCCTTGTGCATATCAATAAATACCTCGCCAATACGACCATCTTCATATTCACCGGTTCGGAGATATACCTTATGACCGCCAACGGTTGCCTTCTGGGTATAGCCTTTCCGCCGATGAGGCAGTCGTTCACGTTCGGCGCGGATTATCCTCTCAACCACTTTTTCGATCACTTGAGGTGCGGCTGCTGCCATTGGTGCGTCATCACTTTCGTCTTCCAAATCAACATCGTCAACAAGGCCGGCTGACAGTGGTTGGCTGAGCTTGGAGCCATCACGGTAAAGTGCATTCGCTTTTAGGCCCAGGCGCCATGATTGCATGTAAGCCTCACCGCATTCTTTTACCGTTGCTGAATTTGGCATATTGATGGTCTTTGAAATGGCGCCCGAAATAAAGGGCTGTGACGCCGCCATCATAGTAATGTGGCTTTCAACTGACAAAAAGCGTTTTCCGATACGGCCGCACACATTGGCACAATCAAAAATCGGCAAATGGACATCTTTTAGGTGCGGCGCTCCTTCGAGAGTCATCGCACCACAAACATGCAGGTTTGCTGCTTCGATTTCATCCTTGCTGAAGCCGAGGTGTTCAAGAAGATTGAAGTCAAAATCATTCAACTGTGCGTCAGTTACGCCAAGCTTGCTTTTACAAAACTCTGTGCCAAGGGTGAAGTGATTGAAAACGAATTTCACATCAAAAGCACTGCTAAGTCCGGCCTCAATTTTGGCTATTTCTTCGTCGCCAAAGCCTTTATCTTTCAATGCGTTCAGTGACACTGACTGACAATTTTCCAAGCTACCTGACCCAACTGCATATTTAACAATGTCTTCAATCTGGTTTTTCCCATACCCCAGACGCTGAAGGGCTTCGGGTACAACGCGGTTGATGATTTTGAAATATCCACCGCCAGCAAGCTTCTTGAATTTGACAATGGCAAAATCAGGCTCGATACCAGTGGTGTCACAATCCATTACGAGACCAATTGTGCCGGTTGGGGCTATGACTGTGGCTTGTGCGTTACGATAGCCATGCTTTTTGCCCAGGTTAACCGCCAGATCCCATGCGGCTTTCGCTGCATCGGTAAGCGATTTATCTGGGCAAGATTTAATGTCAAGCGGCACAGGCAGAATTTCTAGCCCTTCATAGCCACCGCTTTTTCCATGCGCGGCGAGCCTGTGGTTGTTCAACACACGCAGCATGTTTTTGGCGTTTTTCTTGTAATTCTTGAAGGCGCCAACCTCGCTTGCGATCTCGGCCGATGTAGCATATGCGATACCAGTCATGATTGCCGAAATAGACCCGCAGATCGCGCGTCCTTCATCGCTGTCATAAGAATACCCTTCGGCCATCAATAGACCGCCAATATTAGCAAAGCCCAGACCAAGCGTGCGGTACTCATATGACAGTTGGGCAATCTCCTTCGATGGAAATTGTGCCATCAGAACTGAAATTTCCAGTGTCAATGTCCAGAACCGAACTGCATGTTCAAAGGCAGGAATATCAAAGCTAAGATCATCCTTGCGGAATTGCATCAGGTTCAGTGATGCCAGGTTGCAAGCGGTATCATCAAGGAACATGTATTCCGAACACGGGTTAGAGGCATTAATCCTACCGCCTTCTGGGCAGGTGTGCCATTCATTGATGGTGGTGTCATATTGCAGGCCCGGATCGGCACAGGCCCATGCTGCGTGGGCAATTTTTTCCCAAAGGTCAGCTGCCTTAATACGTTTTGCGACGCCGCCGTCACGGCGTTGGATTAGTTCCCATTCTCCATCGTCGAGGACGGCTTGCAGATATTCGTTGCTAACTCGAACCGAGTTGTTTGAGTTTTGTCCTGCAACGGTTAGGTAGGCTTCTGAGTCCCAGTCTGTATCGTATGTTTTGAATTCAATATCTGTATAGCCTTGCTGAGCAAACTGGATCACCCGCTGGATATAATTTTCTGGGATCATAGATTTACGCGCGGACAAGATAGCCTTTTTCAGAGCCTTATTCGCTTTCGGGTCAAACTTCTCGTCAACATCCAAACCATCCGTAATTTGACAGGCGGTCATAACCTCGCTCAAGTGTTTTTGGGCTAATTTGGATCCGGCCACAAGGGCAGCAACTTTCTGTTCTTCAACAACTTTCCAATCGACATAGGCTTCAATATCGGGGTGGTCTATATCTACCGTCACCATTTTGGCCGCTCGGCGGGTGGTGCCGCCAGATTTGATGGCGCCTGCGGCCCGATCACCAATTCGTAAAAAGCTCATTAAGCCAGATGATTTGCCACCGCCAGACAGGCTTTCACCCTCACCGCGGAGCCGGCTGAAGTTTGATCCGGTACCTGATCCATATTTGAACAGACGCGCTTCACGCACCCACAAATCCATGATTCCGCCTTCATTGACCAGGTCATCACTAACCGACTGGATAAAGCAAGCATGTGGCTGTGGATGTTCGTAAGCGCCGGTTGATCGGGTTAATTTACCAGTTTTGTAATCAACATAAAAATGTCCCTGACTTGGCCCATCAATGCCGTAGGCCCAGTGCATGCCAGTGTTGAACCACTGCGGTGAATTTGGCGCGGCCATCTGGGTAGCGAGCATGTAGCGCATTTCGTCAAAATAAGTTCTGGCATCGTCTTCGCTGGTGAAATATCCACCCTTCCAGCCCCAATAGGTCCACGTGCCGGCAAGTCGGTCAAACACTTGTTTGGCCGATTTCTCGCCTGAATAACGTTGACCCTCTGGCAGCGTGGCAAGTGCCTTTGTGTCTGACTCGCTGCGCCATAGCCATGATGGGATCGAAGTTTCTTCAACTCGTTTTAGGGCTGTGGGCACGCCAGCTTTGCGAAAATATTTCTGCGCTAGAATATCTGTCGCGACTTGCGAGAATTGCGCTGGAACCTGAATGTCCTTGGCTTGAAACACGATTGTTCCATCTGGATTCCGAATTTCACTGGTCGCTGATCTGAATTCGATACTCGCGTAGGCATCTTTCCCCGATGTCGTGAACCGTCTTTCAAAATGCATTTATTTGATTCCTCTGATGTAATTGACTCACAGCTCTTCCGGCTATGAAATTCGTTTGATTTCTATATCTTAACAGCGACTGATATGGAGATGTCACAACATCTAGCGGGCGCCAAGCGACTAACCTACATTATCTAGCGGGTCAGGGACAATAGAGAAAACGCCGGTATGCCCGAAAAATTGTGATTAAATTGCGGTTATATGGGCCTTTACTCTTGTCATTTAAGTATCACTACTGATACCAAGCCATTGAACAAATGTTGTTTTCATTGTCACTCTGGCATGAAACTTACCGACAAGAATTTTTGAAAAAATATCTGTGTTTCTAGAAAACTCCTATTTGGGAGAAGGACGGTGCGGGAATAACGCTGGCATCTGTTGGTTGTAAATTAATTTGATGTTTTGGCCTGTTGACGGCTGGACGCGTTGGCTTGCTTACGCCTATACTGGGATTGTCAGCCGATATGGTCAGGCGGAACGAGAGCAATGGTTCATAGGTAAGGGAAGCGTTTCATGGATTTGGTAACGTTGATCACGCTAAAACTCACGGCACAGCAGGTTGGCACCGACCGATTTGGAAACCGCTATTATGAAGAACGTCGCGCCCGTCGGGGAAAACCGCCTCGCCGGTACGTCCGCTACAACGGCATGGCCGAGGCTTCAAAAGTACCAGCTGACTGGCATGGCTGGCTGCATCATACCGAATCATTGCCGCCGCCAGAGGGTGGCTATGACAAGTATGAGTGGCAGCTGGAACATCAGCCCAACGTCACCGGAACAGTCAACGCCCATCGCCCGCAAGGCCATATTCTGAGGGGTGGAAAACGTAGTTCCTCAACTGGTGATTACGAGCCGTGGAAGCCATTTTGATCAGTGTTTGCTTTTTGCTGATGATGGAAACATTGGCGGGTTATGATTTTGGAAATTAAAATAGCAGGAGGCCGAAGCAATGCATCGCAATACCTTGGAAACCGTCATGGGAGGCATCGTTTTGTTGGCTGCGGCTGGCTTTATGACGCTAGCTTATGAGGCGGCGGACATAAAGGGTAATGAGGGCTATCAGATCGCCGCTGAATTTGGCAGTACCGGGGGCTTGTCCATAGGCGATGATGTTCGCGTTTCGGGGATCAAGGTAGGGCGGATTACGGCACAGCAGCTAGACCCAATCACCTATGTTGCCAAAATATCCATGGCTATTGATCCAGCGATTAAAATCCCCAGCGATAGTAGCGCCCGTATCACCCAGGCATCTTTGCTGGGTGGCAATTATCTGGAATTAATGCCCGGTGCAGCCACCGAAACGCTTGCTGCCGGTGCGGTAATATATGACACACGTGATCCCGTCAGTATAAACGATTTACTTGGCAAGGCCGTATTTTCAGCCGAGTCTGGACTTAACTAAGCGGGGTATTCCCCAGCGAATTAAACCATGTTCAGCCGAACCAAAGCTGTGATTATGCACCAAGCAATAATGCGCCAATATCTGTTATTCATGCCGGTATTTTTTCTGTTTTGGAACGTATGGGCTGGATCTGCCTGTGCCTCTGCGGTGACTTGGATTGATGGCAGTAAGGCCCGTCTGCAAGCGCTTGATAAGATCACTGCACGTATTTCAACGGTTGAAGCGCCCGTCGGGGCGTCAAGGTTTTTTGGCACGCTGGAAGTGATGGTAAATCGCTGTGCCTTTCATCCGCCCGAAGAGCCACCTGAAAATGCGGCATTCATAACCATTCACGATCGTGGCTATAACGGACTGGAACCAAAGCTGATTTTTTCAGGCTGGGTTTTTTCATCTAGTCCGGCAGTATCGGCACTTGAGCATCCGGTTTATGATTTGACGCTCCTTGCTTGTGTCGATGACTAGCTGGTTTGTCGGCAAGACTGTTCAGGAACGGGATAACCAGTTGTGCACTCGGTATTTCAAGGGCCAGATGAGCCTCGGTAAGAAGCGCATTGGCCAGTCTGTCCTGAAAGTCTGCTCGGTCAATTTCGGTAATGCCAAATTGTTGCAGATGATCGTTGGTAAACTGAGCATCAAGCAGCAAAAACCGGCCACGTTGCAGACGTGCCATGAGATGGACAAGAGCGATTTTTGACGCATCACTTTTTCTTGTGAACATGGACTCGCCAAAAAAGGCGGCCCGCAAGGCCACGCCGTAAAGTCCGCCCACCAATGCTTTGCCCAGCCAGACTTCGACTGAATGTGCAAACCCCATTTTGTGAAGTGCGATATAAAGTCGGCGAATATCTGGGTTGATCCATGTGTCCTCGCGCTGGTCGGTTGGGGCTGCGCACGCGTCGATGACGGCGTTGAAGTCCTTATTTATTGTCACCGCATAAGGGGCTTGACGCACCCTACGTTGGAGACGGCGAGGAATGTGCACGCCGCGGCCGAGCGTATTATCGATGGGAATAAGGGCACGTTGATCTGGGTCGTAGAACTTTATGTCAGGGCTCTCGCGGCTATCTGCCATTGGAAATAACCCAAGTGAATAGGCTTTGATAATTGTCTCGGGCGAATAAATATGCTGCTCAGCCATTCAATGCGTCCGTGCGAAAAAAGGTTCTGGGTCACTGGTCGTTCAAAAACACTTCTTCCAGCCAGCGGATGTTATAGGTGCCATCCATGATTGCACTGGCGTCAACAAGGCGTTTGTGCAAGGTTAGTGTTGTTGGAATAGGCTCGACAACAAATTCTTCCAGGGCCCGCCGTAACCGAGATAGACAGTGCGCCCGATCATCACCATGGATTATTAGCTTCGCAATCAAACTGTCATAATAGGGCGGGATCGAATAGCCCGAATAAAGGCAGGACTCAACACGCACGCCGGGGCCACCAGCGGCATGAAATGCGGTTACTTGGCCCGGGGTTGGCATGAAGGTCTCAGGATGTTCGGCATTAATTCGGCACTCAATGGCATGGCCGGTAAAGGTCACGTCTTCTTGAGTAAAGGAAAGGGGAAGCCCTGCCGCAATCCGGATTTGTTCTCGCACAAGATCCACGCCGGTGATTTCTTCGGTGATTGGATGTTCTACCTGAAGGCGGGTGTTCATTTCGATAAAGAAAAACTCGCCATCCTCATAAAGAAATTCCATTGTGCCAACGCCAAGGTAGCCCATTTTACGGGTGGCTTCGGCTGCAATGTCGCCAATACGGGCGCGTTGCTCGGCGTCCAATGCGGGTGAGGGGGCTTCTTCAAATAGCTTTTGATGGCGGCGTTGAACCGAACATTCGCGCTCTCCAAGATGTACAACATTACCGTGACGATCAGCTATCACCTGCACTTCGATGTGGCGGGGTTGGCCGAGATAACGTTCCAAATATACGGTATCATCCCCAAAGGCCGCCTTTGCTTCGGCGCGCGCAGCGGAAAAAGCGTCGCTTAAATCATCGGCAGTTTCAGCCACTTTCATGCCGCGTCCACCTCCACCTGACGCTGCTTTTACTAATAGTGGGTAGCCAACATCCGCGCCAATACGCTGGGCTTCGGCAATGTTGTGAACGGCACCGGGTGAGCCCGGAACTAGTGGCAAACCGGCACCGGCAGCGGTAATTTTAGCCTCAACCTTGTCACCCATTGCTCGGATGTGATGCGGTTCCGGCCCTATGAACGTCAGACCATGCGCCGCGACAATTTCTGCAAAATCGGCATTTTCAGATAAAAACCCAACGCCCGGATGCACCGCATCGGCACCGGTGATCGCCACGGCAGAAAGAATGGCTGGAATGTTTAGATATGAGTCGGCACTGCTTGGTGGGCCAATACAAACCGACTCATCGGCAAGTCGCACGGGCATTGAGTCTGCATCAGCGGTTGAATGCACTACAACGCTGGGGATGTTTAGTTCCTTACAGGCGCGCAATACTCTTAATGCAACATCACCACGGTTGGTTATAAGGATTTTTTTGAACATAACAATTATTCTACAATAACAAGCACTTCACCAAATTCCACTGGCTGAGCGTTCTGCACAAAAATTTTCGCCACTGTCCCTGCTTTTGGCGCGGTAATTGGGTTCATTACCTTCATCGCCTCGACAATAAGAATGGTCTGGCCTTGGCTGACGCTGTCTCCCTCACTAACAAAGGTGGGTGCGTCTGGTTCCGGAGCGGTGTAAACGGTGCCAACCATAGGCGATTTGATAGCGTCGGGATGATCAGCCGGATTTCCCGGAGCATTTGCTGCGAGGTCGCCAGCTCTTTCTGGGGCCGAAGCTGCGGCAACAGCCTGAATAGCAGGAACCGGTGCAACACCACTCGAGCGTGATAGCCTAATAGCCAAGGTTTCTGTTTTATATTCAAGCTCGGCAAGGCCAGCCATATCCAAGATATCGGCGAGATCTTTGACAAGTCTTGTCTCATCATCCAATGCTGCTTTTTTGGCAGCGGGTTTCTTCGATGCTGTTGCCATTTTTGATTATGCCTCCGAAGTCAGGTTGGGAATGGCATCAACTGCCATGTAATATGAGGTTGGCCCAAAGCCAGCAATCACACCGTTGGCAATGCCCGAAATTAATGATGAATGTCTGAATTCTTCACGTGTATGGATATTGGATATATGCACCTCGATTACACCACCCGGAAACAATGACAGCGCATCACGAAGCGCAACCGATGTGTGGGTATAGCCACCAGCGTTTATAATAATCCAGTCAGCCTTGCCAACGCAGCGGTGGATTTCCTCAATAAGCGCGCTCTCAGAATTTGATTGAAACCAATCGATGCCCATTTTGTGCCGGCTTGCCAGCTCACGGCACTTAGTTTCAATGTCGGCAAGGGTGACATTGCCGTAGATTCCTGGCTCACGCATACCAAGCATGTTGAGATTTGGGCCATTAATCACGCAGATATTTATTGTTTTTATCATAATAATATTACTTTACACTTATTAGAGGGTCACGCAAATGGTCTAGCCCTGTTTTGCGCGCTCAAGGTTGATAACATTCTGCAGCTTCTCTGTGCTAACCGCGCCCGAAATGATCGTTTCACCGACCACCAGCGCGGGCGTTCCGTTTATATCCAGAGCTGCTGCACCGGCTCGTGTGCGGTCGATAATAGCGTTTGTAGCGGGGCTGTCCATGTCCTGGCGTAATTGGTTAAGGTCGAGTTGAGCGGTGCGTGCTGCTGTCATGATTGCCGCTTCACTTACTTGCCCACGATAGATCATCATTTCCCTGTGGAATGCTGGGAATTTTCCCTGTTTCTGCGCGGCCACTCCTGCCCGTGCAGCGATTAGTGATGATTGGCTTAGGATGGGAAATTCTTTTACCACCAGGCGGACATCATCATTACTGGCCAAAACTTGCTGAATGGTCGGGAACATCCGTTTGCAATAGCCGCAGTTGTAATCAGAAAACTCATAGATCACTAAACTGCCATTAACATTACCCATAACGGGGTCACCATCATCACGCCTTAATTTTGTCAGACCCGCGGTAATGATAGCTTGTTTTTCCCGAGCGGCTAGTTCAATTAACGCATCACGCACCACTTCGGGGTTATCCATGATATATTGTTTGATAACTTGATGCATTGCGGCTCGATCAACCTTGTCAAGGTCGGCGATGGCTGGCCTGTTAAATCCGGCCAAAGCCAACAGCAACCCTAAAAGCATTAGGAGTGTTTTCAGCCCCTTATCTGACTTAAGCGCCAGAATATTTAATGAAAAAACGGTTTGGATGGAGTTACGTAACATCGATGTTAGTCCTTGTAAAGGTTAAACAAGTATGGGTTGGCAGGCCAATACTTAGGTTAATAATCAATAGATGAGGAGAGACCCCAACACGGGTTATAATCAGGTGACTTATTTGCACAGCTGTTCCTTTGTATGCCCACTAGGGACCTTTGTATCGGATAACGTGGGCTTTTGCATAGTGATTAAAAATTCAAATGGCCGGCGCTATTTTTGGAGCACCCCAAATCGAAACAAAATATCGTTCGCGCGATTTTTTACATCATCGGCAAGATTTGCACTTGCCAGGACCCGCTTGGCCATGCGCGCCGCCTGCTGTTCGTTGCCCAGCAAGATGGCTTCTTCAGCAAGGTTCAAATTTGCTTCAGCAATGTGTCCGGCACGCCCATAGGCAATGGCTAATTGCCGGTGGATAAACGCCCAATCTGGTTCGTTCTTTTTTGCTGCAAGCATGGCCTCAATGGCACGTGGGAGATGCTTTTTGTTATTTGTGGCGATCAGTGAACGCCCAAGACTCAGCTGTATTTGTGGACTGTTTGGGCGCAATGCCAACGCCTTTTCATAGGCCATGGCTGCGGCATCTGGCTTTGCCATTGACAATAAAATATCGCCTCGAAATTCATGATAAAACGGGTCATCTGGCATTGCTTCGGACAATCCGTACATCAATCCATAGGCAAGCTCTAGGTCGCCGCGCCTATAATGGGCAATGGCATTGCGATACTGCGTGCTGGCTGCGGCGGGGTCATCGTTGTGTCGAATAATGTTCTGTGCCGGCTCACTATAGGCTCTTAATTTATTGATAAGTCGCTCGATGAGTCGTCGTTTATCTTCTGCAATTGGGGCGGTGTTGTGGCTGGTTTGTTTGGTGTGATCCTGATAGATTGCAAGGCGCTGCGCAGCATCAGGATGTGTTTGGTAATATTGGCTTTGATGACTTTCGGGAAGGGCGCGTTGGCTTGCCAACCGTCGCATCATCTGCTCCAGACCAGCCGATGTGATGCCCGCCTTTTCCAAGTACTCAAGCCCAAGCTCATCGGCAACCGCTTCATCATAGCGGAACGATTGCAGCATTGACCGGCGTGCTCGATCAGTGCCGCCAATCGCCACCCCTACCACCGCATCACTCGGTGCGCCGCCCGCGGCCAGTGCAATTGCCGCCAGAGCCGCCAATGAACCAGCACTGCTAGCATCACGTATGGCTTGATCTCGCCGCGGTACATGACCTGCCTTTATATGGCCCAACTCATGCGCAATAACGCCCAGAATTTCTTCAGGTGATTTTGCATCCAGCAAGAGGCCAGAATGCATATAAATCGCCATTTTCCCCGCAACAAACGCATTATAACTGCTATCAATGATAATGCGGAAATCAATACTTTTCGGCGCAAAGCCAGCGGCTTTCACTAGCGGAGCGGCGAGCTCTTGGAGTCCTGTTTCTAGCTCGGTATCACGTATCAAACCTGCCGTCGCAGATTGCGAAATCACAACAAAAAATAGTAGTGATAGCGTCAAAAAAAATGATAATAGATAGGTCATTGGGTGGCTTTTCTGATAAATATATGGCCTGTTTATAAGCGCTCTGCTATAGCCTTTGGTCCAAGCAATGCCTTCAGCTCGTCCAGTGCTTTTAATCCATTTGTTCGGATTAGATAATGGCATGGATTTAATGGGATGGACAATGGTCTTTAAAATAAGTCAATCAAGCGAAATCCCTGCCTTCCTTGCGATGCAGGTTATGGACCAAGCAAATCAGATGCAGGCAGCGGGAGGCGATCTGGTTCACCTTGAAGTGGGCCAGCCATCATCACCGCCACCAGCAGCAGTGTGCAGTGCCTTAGAGGCGTCGCTTGGCCACATTGCATCACATGGTTATTCCGTTGCCATGGGCAACCCTGCCTTACGTCAGCGGATTGCTGAGCATTATCGTGATTGGTATCAAATATCTGCAGATTGGCAAAAAATTGCAATAACACCTGGATCATCACTTGGGTTCGTGATCGCCTTTTTATCTGCCTTTGATAAAGGCGATCGCATTGCCATTGCCAGCCCGGGATATCCCGCTTATTTCAATTCAATGCGAGCGTTGGGTATTACCCCACAGCTGTTGCCCGCGCGCGCCAAGCAAAACTGGAAGCCTAACCTTGAAGCGCTGGTTGCCGATGGTGACATCCCTGATGGGCTATTGTTGGCAAGCCCGGCCAACCCAACTGGCGTTGTAATGCGAGATGCTGAACTAGAGGCTGTATGCCGCTGGTGCGATCAGCATGGTGTTCGGCTGATTATGGATGAAATTTATCATGGCCTGAGTTTTAATGAACGCGCGCAGTCAGCGCTCGCCTATACTGATAAGGCCATCATCGTCAATTCTTTTTCTAAATATTTTTGTATGACGGGGTGGCGTCTTGGCTGGGTTGTGCTTCCCGATGATCTGGTGCAAACAGCAGAAAGGTTGGCGCAGAATCTTTATATTTCAGCGCCAACGATCAACCAGATGGGGGCAATTGCCGCCTTTGACTGTTATGACGAACTTGATGCCCATATTCCGCGGTATCAGGAAAATCGGGATCTTCTTTATCGCGGGCTGCCAAAGATATTTCTTGGTGACCATGCCCCCTCTGAAGGTGCCTTTTACCTCTATGCCGATGTCAGCGCCTTAACTAACAACTCTGTTGAATTTGCTGGGCGGTTACTTGCAGAAACCGGTGTTGCAATCACGCCGGGTGTTGATTTTGACTCATGCCACGGTAACACACATGTCCGGCTTTCTTACGCTGGCAGCACAGAGGAAATGAAAAAGGCGGTTCAGCGTATTAATGCCTGGTTCGCAAAAACCTAGCTGGCCTCGCCATCCTAAAAAGACATACCTAGTTCCGTGACCACCATCCGCGACGTGGCGATTTCGGTTCATCATTCCCAATTTCAACTACATCCTGGGGCGCTGAGCTAATTGGCTCTCGTGTTGTTTGTGTTTTTTTGACTTCAGGACCGCTTGCTTTGATGGTTTTTGCTTCAGCTTTTGAATTCAATTTTGATGCGGCTTTTTTTGCAGCTTTTTTTGCGGCTTTTGGTACTGGTTTTTTGGCAGTTGCTCTTTTTCTATCGCCTGGCTGGTCAGGGGCTGCAACGACCTCACCCTTTGACTTGTGGCTGCGTGCTGCCTTTTTTGCTGACTTTTTTACTTTCTTAGCAGGATCAGCCACATTTTGGGTTTCATCTGCTTTCGGTACATTGCTATCAGAATCCTGAATTTTTGCACCAGTTTTGGAACTCTTCGCTATTTTTTTTCCACTGCGCGCTGCTTTGTTGGGCGGTGTGGTCTCTGGATTTGTGCCACGCGCAGTTTTACCGTCATCAAGTTCAGAACTATTGGAGGTTGAGATATTGGTACTGGCAGCCTCGACATGATCAAAGGTTGACCCGTCCGGGGCACCGCTGTTCACAGCCTCGCTATTTACAGCATCACCTTTTGCCGGCCTCCGTCTATGTCGTCGTCCACGGGTTGGTTTGGCCTGCGCGACCTCTTCATCCAACTGGTCATTAGCTACATTTGCAGTTTCAGAGGATACTTGATTGGACAATTGAGATGCGGTGGTATCGCTAGATTGTGCTGAAGAGCTTACTTTTTCATCAGCTTGTCCGCCTTCTTCATTCCGCCGCCGCCTTCGCCGACCGCCGCGTCGTCCACGCCGCCGGCGTTTCGTATTGCCATCTTCGCTTCCTGCCTCTTTATCATCAGGGTGGGACTCTGCAATGTTTACACTTGTCTCTTCATCATTCGCATTATTCTCATCGGCTACTACATTTTTGTTATCTTGATTTCTTTGCTGTACCTGGCGTGATGATTGCTTTGATTGCGATCGTCCTTGCCAGCCAACACGATCAACTTTGTATTCAGGAGCTATTAGACTGTCATCCGTCAATAAAACAACCATCAGGTTAAAGCGGTTTTCGATATCAGCAATTGCACTACGTTTTTGATTAAGTATGAAAAGCACCACATCTCTGTGAGCAGTAATATGCAGCCCATCCATCTTGCCTTTTTGTGCCTCTTCTTCAATGGAACGTAGAAGTTGGAGGGCGGCCGTGTCGATCGAACGAATGCGGCCCGTGCCTTCGCAATGTGGGCAAAGGTTGCTGATTGATTCATTGATGCTAAGCCGAAGCCGTTGGCGCGACATCTCTAGCAAGCCAAAATGACTGATAGACCCGATTTGAATGCGTGCGCGGTCATTCCGCATGGCATCTTTCATGCGTCGCTCAACAGCATGCTGGTTACGGTTTTCCTCCATATCAATGAAATCGACAACAATCAGGCCAGAAAGGTCTCGAAGACGCAGTTGGCGTCCTAGTTCTTCCGCTGCCTCGAGGTTGGTTTTCAGTGCGGTCTCTTCAATATTTCGCTCACGCGTCGACTTTCCTGAATTTACGTCAATGGCAACAAGTGCCTCCGTCTGATTGATTACAAGATAACCACCAGACCTCAAAGTGACTTGCGGACTGTGGATTGTATCCATCTGGTTTTCCGCATCGAAATGTTGGAAAATTGGCTGATTGTCCTCATATTTTTTTACCTTTTTTAGATGGCTTGGAATCAGCATCTTCATTTGGTTACGGGCAATCTTGTAGGCTTCTTCCCCTTCAACCAGCACTTCGTCAACTTCGTTTGTGTAAAGATCACGGATGGACCGTTTTATTAGATCGCCTTCTTCATGGATCATGCAGGGGGCCTGGGATTCTAACGTGCGTGCTCGGATATCATCCCATAGTTTTGACAGATAGTTAAAATCACGGGTGATTTCAGTTTTAGTGCGTTTGGCGCCAGCAGTTCGGACAATTACGGCCATACCATCTTGAATATCAAGTCCACCTACCACGGTTTTTAGGCGCTTGCGATCCACTAAGTTCGTGATTTTTCGACTGACGCCGCCACCACGGTTGTTGTTTGGCATCAAAACGCAATAGCGCCCGGCCAATGACAAATAGGTGGTTAGCGCTGCACCTTTGCTGCCTCGCTCTTCTTTTGCCACCTGTACAAGCATGATTTGCTTGCGCGAAATTACCTCTTGTATTTTGTATTTTTTGACCTGGCGTTTGGGCAGGATATCGTCTTCATCGGTACCTTCGCCTCCAAGAGTTTCGGGAACGTTATCGGCGTTGGCTTCCAAACCCTCATCATCAGTTTCGACTTCGTCAGCCTCAATTAGGGCTTCACGGTCTTCGACGGGAATCCGGTAATAATCGGGATGAATTTCATTGAAGGCCAAGAACCCCTGGCGATTGCCCCCATATTCAACAAACGCAGCCTGCAGTGACGGTTCCACACGCGTGACCCTTGCTAGGTAGACATTTCCTTTTAATTGCTTACGGTTTTCTGTTTCATAGTCAAAATCTTCAATGCGTGTTCCGCTGAGCAGCACAACCCGAGTTTCCTCGGTCTGCCGTCCGTCGATCAAAAGCCTTTTTGTCATTTATTTGTCTTTCCCCAGCCAGCCCTGTTGCAACATCATTATGCGATGGTGGATCAATCAGGGATGACAAGCTTTTTGTGGTGGGACCATTTTCACGCGCACCGCTAATCGAAAAGCTCTGGCCTTGATAGCTGCTTTCATAATACGGTTTGTTTGGGTGATTCATAAGGTAGGTCCGTAGGTTTCAAATATCGTTATGTAAGCCCAAGAGTGTCGATGGATAAGAAAAAAACCCAAATGCAGCAAAGTGATCAAAAAGTCTCTAATTACGGCTGCATATTAGGCTTTTGAGCCAAACACCATCAGGCAAAAAATTTAGTTGTCGTTCGTTTTGGTAAGCATCAGTCTGTGTGTCTAGCCTACGGCGCACCTGCCCCATAGGAAAACAAAAACGGCGCTTTCAAAATCCACTCATCCATACTTATATACCGCTGAAAGCTTTTTTGCCAACAAAGTAATGCGGTTTTGAAAATTACGGTGAAATTAACTTTGCCCGACCTTGAGTTTGGGCTAGTTTTCAGTTTGGCTATGTGTGCGTGTCAAGAAAGATAGGGATGGTAAAAATACCAAGTAGGTTGGATAAAGAAGCCATGAGGAATATGCTATTGGTGATTGCCTTATGGGTAATGAAAATTCTCTCTGGTCGTTGTCTGAAAATCATGGTCATGCTGCTTGTAACGACTGCGTCAGGCAATGTCTTTGCTAAAAATAAAGTTACCGGCATGCGGGTTGGAGTGGTGCAAATTGAAGAGCGTGCTGGGTTTCGTCTTGTCGTTGAGACACAATCCCCCTTAAAGGCTAGTCTCCTACTCCTTCAATCGCCATATCGGTTGGTGATCGATATGCCAGAAACTATTTGGGCTGTTGATAAATTACCCCGGCGTGGTCAGTTACTGGTGAAGCCAGGTACAGCCTATCGTTTCGGTACCCCGCGCCCGAATGTAGGCCGCTTGGTCCTCGAACTGGAAAAGCCGGCGGCACCAGAACGGGCATTTTCTTTGCCGCCATCTGACGGTGGTAACCGGTTCGTGATCGATCTGCTTGATCGTGGAAAAACGGCATTTCTGGTTGCGGCCGCGGCTTTAGCTAAAAATCCGAAGAAAGATTTTGGGGCGCAGATGCCATCTGGTGCGCTTGCTAGAAACGCTGATCAGGTGCATGTTGCAAAACCTTTATCAATGCCGTTACCTAAATCAAAGCCATCATACCTTTTGGTAGTGCCGGCATCGTCGAAATCAGTTCCCATAAAGAGGCCAACCTCGGAAAAAAGGAAACAAAAATGGGTGGTTTTTATTGATGCAGGTCATGGCGGCAAAGATCCCGGTGCAATCGGCAAGGCAGGAACACACGAAAAAATCATCACACTGGCTGCCGCTCAAGAGCTCGCGCGCCAATTAAAAGCGACTAATAAAATAATACCAATCCTAGCACGTAATGATGATAGATATTTACGACTTCGCCAGCGTATAAATCTGGCTCGTCAAAGCCAAGCAGATTTATTTATTTCACTGCATGCTGACTCAGCGCATTCATCAATGGCCCACGGCATTTCAGTTTTTACCTTATCGGAAACGGCGTCAGATAAAGAGGCAGCGCTTTTGGCGCGCAAGGAAAATGATGCTGATTTAATCGGTGGGCCTGATTTAGCCGCAGAAGACCCTGATGCTGCGGGTGCCTTATTGCGGATGTTCCAACGGGAGTCAATGAACCAATCAGCACGTTTTGCTGCGGCCATCTTAAAGCAAATTCGTGGCCTGCCCGGTGGCGACAAACGAGGTCATCGGTTTGCAGGGTTTGCAGTTTTGAAAGCTCCTGATATGCCATCAGTGCTGGTTGAGATGGGGTTCTTGTCAAATCTTAAAGATGAAGCCAATTTGAAATCGAAATCATATCGACAGGACTTATCGCGTCGACTAACTAAGGCGATTGTTTCATACCTAAATGAGTATGGCCCAAAGATATAGGTGGCTATTGGCGTTGACGGGAGCATGCTGTTAATTAGGTAAGGCAAGCTTACAAAAATGCCAGAGGGCTGAATAACTGATGAAGAATTTTGATATTTGCCTTATCTGCGCCCAATTCTGGTTATAAAGTCGGACTTATGTTGAGGCTTATTTCAATAACATTATCGCTTACTGTCCTCATGGCCATGCTTGCTGGAGCAAGCATATTGTGGATTTTCTGGACCTATGGAAAAGGATTGCCGGATTATCAGCAGTTGGCTAATTACGAACCACCTGTAGTCACCCGAGTACATGCCGGAAATGGGGCGTTGCTGGCTGAATATGCGAGTGAAAAGAGGCTTTTTGTTCCAGTGGAGGCCATTCCACCGCGGCTAATTCAAGCCTTTATTTCTGCCGAGGATAAAGCATTTTATAGTCATTTTGGCGTTGATCTTCGAGCGTTGGCGCGCGCTGTTATCACTAATATTGTGAATTATGGTTCTGGCCGTCGTCCAGTTGGGGCGTCAACAATTACTCAGCAGGTTACAAAAAATTTTTTATTGACAAACGAGGTGTCGATTGATCGTAAAATCAAGGAAGCGATCTTATCGCTACGTATGGAAAGGGCCTTTACTAAGGACCAGATTCTGGCTTTGTATCTAAATGAAATTTACCTTGGTCGAGGCAGTTATGGAGTGGCTGCTGCTGCGCTGAAATACTTTGATAAATCTCTTGATCAACTGGATTTGCAGGAAATGGCGTACTTGGCAGCTTTGCCAAAGGCGCCAAACAATTACCATCCTACCCACAATCGGCGTGCAGCCACGGTCCGGCGTAACTGGGTATTGAGGGAAATGCAGGAAAATGGCTATATTTCCCAAGACGAAGCGGATCTGGCGAAGAACATACCACTGCAGATAAGCCGCCAAAGTGGTTTTGACGGCGCCGATGCGCCATATTTTACGGAAGAAGTGCGGCGCCAACTCATAAGACAATTTGGTGAGTCATCACTTTATGATGGTGGTTTGTCAGTGCGCACAACGCTTGACCCATTTCTGCAGCAGGTTGCTGACAAGGCACTTGAACATGGGCTCGAGGCACTAGACAGACGTCAGGGCTGGCGAGGACCAGTTGACGTCCTAAAAGACGGAGCTGATGTTGATAGGGTGCTTGCTGAACACACCGCAAAACTGCGTCCTAATCATTATGCCGCACTGGTGACCAAGGTCAGACGGCGTAGTGCAGAAATATACGTTGCGGGTCGGCAGGCGATTATTCCATTCGAATTAGCATTTTGGGCCTATCCACCGCGGCGCGACGATGGAGTTCGCCCTCCGCCATTGCGTGACCTTCGAAATGCCTTATCAAAAAATGATATTGTAATCGTGCAACCGCCCGGTTTTACTCCGGATTTGATACGCAATGGATTCAAACCAGAAGCCAATCATTTTGCACTCGGACAACGCCCAGCTGTTGAAGGGGCCATAGTTGCACTTGATCCGCATACTGGACGGTTGTTGGCGATGAGTGGTGGTTACAATTACGCTGATTCTGAATTCAACCGAGCGGTACAGGCGATGCGGCAACCGGGTTCGGCTTTTAAGCCTTTTGTTTATCTCGCCGCCTTAGATGCCGGCTATAGTCCGACTACCCGGATACTTGATGCACCGCTGGTTGTCGATCAGGGGCTTGGCAAACCCAAATGGAAGCCAGCAAATTACACGAAGCGGTTTTACGGGCCTTCGATTATGCGTGTTGGGATAGAAAAATCGCGCAATCTGATGACAGCGCGCCTTGCCATGACCCTTGGGATGGACCGTGTGAAGGATTACGCAAGACGATTTGGCCTTAATGAAAATTTGCCACCGCTGTTATCAATGTCACTTGGGGCTGGCGAGACAACATTACTACGTTTAACGGCAGCCTACGGTATGTTGGTGAATGGTGGACGCAAAATCACCCCAAGCCTCATTGACCGGATTCAAGATCGCAACGGTAAAACAATTTTTCGGCATGATAAACGCGTTTGTGAGGCATGTGTGGCGCCCGGGGGTTGGACTAACCAAGCAATCCCAAAATTACCAGATTCGCGGGAACAATTAACTGATCCGGCGTCTGCTTTTCAGATGGTGTCGATGCTGGAGGGCGTCATCAAACGTGGCACGGGCAGGTCAATAAAAAAATTGGGGCTCGTTGTTGCTGGCAAAACTGGTACGACCAACGATAATACAAATGGCTGGTTTATTGGCTTTACGCCTGATCTCGCAATTGGTGTTTTCATCGGATATGATAGGCCTCGACCGCTTGGAAAGCGTGAAACAGGTTCCACGGTTGCTGTGCCTATTTTTGGAGATTTTTTGATGCGCTCACAAATTGACAAGCCCAGTATTCCCTTCCGGCGGCCAAATGACATTCATGTTATTCCTGTTCACGCTGAGACAGGTGAGCGTGTTCTGCCTAAAGACAAGGCAGCAATTCTTGAAATTTTTAAACCCGGTCAGCGGCCGGGTGGTGCGCTGATTGATGTTGCACCCGGTTTGGGTAATAAATCGATGGCTCCAAACGGCGGCCTCGCAACGCAAGGCCTTTATTGACAGTTACTGGCATGAAACTGTGAAGTGATGACTTGCCATAGCCCCCACTGGCACGGTAGTTACACGCTGTAGTTAGTATTTTTTGACCCGATAATGGATTGTTAGCTCATGCAAGCCGAAACCTTAGCTAAAATCAACACTATCAAATCGGCAGTTGATCTACTGCGCAAGCATGTCAAATATGATGATGCAAAAGCTCGACTGGCAGATCTGGAGGCTCTAATTACCAATGGGGATTTCTGGAATGATCAGGTGAATGCGCAGGAAACGATGCGGGAAAAAAATCGGCTCGAGCGCCAATTATCAGTTATCGATACACTGCAATTTGAAATGGATGATTTGGTTGCATTGATGGAGCTTGGCGCTGCTGAAAATGATGAGGAGATCGTAGCTGATGCTGAGGCATCGCTCAGCACCTTGGTTTGTATTGCTGAAAAACGTCAGCTTGAGAGCCTGTTGTCGGGTGAAGCGGATGCAAATCACTGCTTTATTGAGGTTCATGCCGGTGCTGGTGGGACTGAGGCACAGGACTGGGCCCTGATGTTGGTGCGGATGTACAGCCGTTGGAGTGAGGCACGTGGTTTCAAAATTCAACTTATCGAGGAAAGTGCGGGTGAAGAGGCTGGCATTAAGTCTACGACAATGCGTGTTGAAGGTGAAAATGCCTATGGCTGGATGAAAACAGAATCAGGTGTTCACCGGTTGGTCCGCATCTCTCCATATGATAGTTCAGCTCGCCGCCACACAAGTTTTGCCAGCGTATGGGTCTACCCGGTTGTTGACGACAATATCGAGATAGAAATCGAAGACAAAGACCTTCGTATCGATACTTACCGTGCATCAGGTGCGGGTGGTCAACATGTGAATAAAACTGACTCTGCCATTCGCATTACGCACTTACCAACCAATATTGTTGTGCAATGCCAGAATGATCGCTCACAGCATCGCAACCGCGCGACTGCTTTTAATATGCTTAAAGCCCGTCTTTATGAGCGAGAATTGCAGCGCCGTGAGGATGCTGCAAACGATGCAGCGTCAAGTAAAACTGATATCGGTTGGGGAAATCAGATCCGATCTTATGTGCTGCACCCCTATCAAATGGTTAAAGATTTGCGCACCAATGTTGAAAAAGGTAATGCGCAAGGCGTTCTCGATGGAGATTTGGACGATTTCATCGAAGCCAGCCTTGCCGCTCGTGTCGGTAATCGACGCTAGGCTGTTGTATTTTCTTTGGGGGTTCCTTTGCAGATTTTTGAGGGGCGACAAACGACCGCTTAAAAGGGTGAGACAAAACCAAGCTCTGGTGCCTTTCAAAATAGATATGTTTTGTAAAACCGTTTTAGTCTCTTTTTTTAAGTCTAGCACATTCATCCTGTTTTGGTCTGAGGGCCTTTACTGAGGCCAAAACGTCTTAGGCGTGGCCATCAACCTTTACTTTAGGCCAAATGCTAATTATTTTTCTATCAATATCAATAAGAAAACTTGATCTATGGACACCCATGAAATTTTTCCCATACATTGATTTTTTGACCCATACGCCAAACTGTTCGCATAGATCCGTCTCATCGTCGGCTCCCAGAAGGCAGGTTAAATTATGCTTTAATCTGAACTTTGCTAGTCGTGCTGGCCCATCTTTGGAAATGCCAATAACGACAGTGTTTTCCTCGGCAAAAGCATCACCTAATGCGGAAAATTGTATGGCTTCTTTGATACAGCCAGATGAGTCAGCGCGTGGAAAAAAATATGACCACTTTTTTGTCAAATTGTTCGGTTAAAGAAAACCAGCCGCAATCTGTTTGAATTGATAGCTCCGGTGCAGAGCTGCCGATTTTAAGCATGTTGTAAGTCCTATTTATCAGGAGCGCGCACCACAGGATATTGCGACGTTTAAAATGTTTCAATTGTAGATAGTACTAGATAATATGTTCCTCTCAGATCGCAAGCCAGCTTGCGTTGGACATGGTTAAGTTAAGACAGTCTTCTAGCTAAAAAGGACACGGTGTGTCTGCACAAAAAAGAATTACAGTGACGGGTATTTTAAAGGCTTTAGTCATTACTTTCACATCTCTGGTTATAACAGTGGTTGGGGCTGGGTATCTATATGTGAACGAGGTTGGGGGCCTCAGTCGGATTCTCGAAACTGAACTCGCGACGATGGTTGGCTCGGGCACGGCTACCGTTGGCGACGCACGAATCAGTGTTTCCTTATCACGTCAACCTATACAGCTAACTGCAAGCGATCTTGTGATTACTCTGGATAGTGAACAAATCAACTTGCCGAGAGCGGATATGGGATTTGGATGGACAAGCGTCCTTGGAGGGCGCCCGGAAACCATCTTTTTACGTGGTGTTAAGCTTGACCTCGTGAAAAAAAGTAGTGGATGGTCAGGCTCTCCCGCAATTTTGTTTCTTGATAGACTTGCAAAAAATGCTAATCAAACACGGCCGAATTCGGTGCAGTTGCAAAACGCCAGAAGTTACCTTGGTGGCGTCAAACTTATAGCAATCGAGACTGACCGCCTATCATTGTCCTATGAAAATAGGGCGTTCCCCAATTTGGTCTTTGAAAATATTTATATTGATGTCACATCCGGTGATAGTGGCGAAGTTTCTGGAAGCATGCGCGCCAGCCGGATAAACGAAGCTCGTGAGGCTGCTGGCAGCTTTACCTTGTCTTTCGATGGTTGGCCTGGAAGCAAGAGCCTTAAGATTGATCTGAGTGCGTCTGAATTACAAACTGCTGGAATTATTGATTATATCGATGGCCTTCCTTCTTCCTTAAGCCGAGTTGGTGTTTTGTCCGGGCATGTCGCTGTTGAGATGGAAAATAGCATTTTGTCTTCTGCAAGTGCGGATGTGACCCTGATCAATGGTATTTTGAACGTACCTGGAATTCGCCGCAATGCTGCTTTTAACAATGCTGATCTTATTTTTGCTTATGATATGGCGCGTAATGATTTGATCGTTAGCAAGGCTGAATTGGAAATGACAGACAATCGGGCGCTGTCATTCATTGGCACGGTCAAGAACTTCCACGCGCCCTCATCAATTGTCACTGGTATGATTGAGGCAAAAAATTTGCCCGTTCAAGCTTTGCTAGATGATTGGCCGGACTCAGTAGCCCCTCGTTTAAATACAGCAATAAAAAAGCGCTTTAATGGCGGCCATTTCAAAGTTGTCAAAGTAGGATTTGAAGGGGTCTTTCAGTCTCAAACCAGTACGCTTGACCTGTTAAAGTTAGATCTCGAAAGCAAATTTTCTGCTGTGCGCATAAGTTTGTCGAATGGTCAGTATCAACGACTTGTGGCTACAATCGACGGTGATTTGGGCATGAGCGTTGGCAAGGATGGCGTTCAACAAGTGCTTGTCGATCTTAATGTTAAAGATGGGTCAATGTTGGTGGCAGGATATGAACGACTTGACGTACCTTCAGGACAAATGAAATCAGTGCTGCGCGATGGCAAAGTGGAGTTGGAGCACTTGGAGTTAAACTTTGGAAGTGCTGGCAGGTTTGATCTCAAGGGCGTTCTCGAAATGAATGATGCATTGGCAACACGCGATCTTAAGCTGCGTTTAAATGTACCCGACATGGATGCCCCGCTATTTTCGGCGTTGTGGCCAAACTGGGTGGCAACAAAGACCCGGGACTGGGTAGTCAGCAATATTGCGACGGGTCGGGTTCGTGCCTCAAAATTATCAATTTCTGCTGACCTCGGTGCGGCCGAAGGAGTGCAAAACGTTTATGATTTAGAGGGAGACGTCAAAGTTCGAGATGCCCATTTAACATGGTCCAAAAATGCTGACAACCTTACCAATATCGACGCTGATTTATATTGGAATAATGATGAATTTTCCGCAAGTATTTTAAAGGGGCGTATTGGGAGTGTGTCTTTAAAACGTGGTCGGGTGGTTATTGCCCCAGTTTTGGCGAAAGTGGAAAAAGATGCACATGTTACGCTTACCGCAAAAGGTGGTATGAGTGACACGCTCGATCTTGCCCGTCAAGTTGGACTGTCAAAATATGGCAGCTTTGATTTCAATAAGATTGAGGCTGACGGAGAAATTGAATTCTCCTTAGAAGCCATAATGCCGTTGGGAAAAAAGGTGGCATTGGCGCAGTGCATAAAAACAATGGACGCTACCGTCAGTAATGGGATCTTCCGAAATCTGCCAAACTTTATGAATATAAAAAATGCAGAGCTCGTGGTAAATGTTGGAAAAGAAAATAGCCAGATTACCGGGACCGCAGATGTTTATGGGGCGCCCAGTGAATTTAGTCTAGGCCTGAATCATATTAAAGGCCATGTCGACCTAGTTGCTCAAGCTCCACCCTCTGAATTGCTTGCCGATGCGGTTGGGCAAATCTCTGGCATTGATATTGCTGGAGCCATTGGTGGCAAAATTGCCTATTCTGGCGACCCCTTGTTACGTGAGGCCCGCATTGGTTTGACCGCTGATTTGCGTGGAACATCCATAAATGTTCCAGAAATAGGCTGGGCAAAATTACCGGCAGAAGATGGCCGAGCCATTATGACAATCACCCTTCGCAACGGTCAAATGACGTCGTTGCAGAATATTGATATGGCTGCTGGCAGCTTGTCTGCGCAGGGACAAGTAGCCTTTGGTGTAAATGGCCAAGTTCAGGCAGCATTTTTTGAACGCGTAGCATGGCCTGGGAATGATTTGCGCGATCTAATCATTGAACAAAATGCTGCAGAGTCATGGAAAGTAGGGGCAACCGCCAAATTGGTTAATCTGGTGCCGCTGAGGCGTAATGAGGGTGTTAGCGGCGGTGAAACGTTGATTTTCGATTTCACCGCCGACCGTATTGTTGTTGATGATGATATAACTTTATCTGGCCAGCTTTCTGGCAAACGTGACAGCAGCGGTATTGGTAATGCCGAATTTTTTGGAATGCTGTCCGTTCATGGGGAACCTCTGATTACCGAGGCCGATATGAAAATGCGCTTTGGTTCGCGAGAAGAGATGATGACTGGTACGGGTTTGATTGGGGGTGGCGAAGCAAGCCTGACTTTCAAAACGTCAACTAATGCCGCGCCCAAACTGATGATTGTATCTGAAAATGCCGGACGAGTTCTCTCCGGCCTTAAAGTCACGGATACGGTTCGTGGTGGAAAATTATGGCTGACAAATACGTTCAAGGAGGGTAATTTTAGATCGTATGACACGACAATCGAATTGGCTAAATTTCGAGTTGTGGAGGCACCGCGAGCACTAAGGGCATTTTCGGTTTTAAGTCTGGCAGGTTTATATTCTCTCGTTGAGGGGGATGGTACTGCTTTCCAGCGAGGTCACGCTGTTTTAGAAACGCGAGGTCCGATTGTGAAAATTTCTAGCATGAGGGCTAGTGGCGAAGCTGTCGGCGTTACGATGCTTGGCGTCTTTGATCGTACTACAAAAAAAATTGATGTTAGTGGAAATCTGGTACCAGTGAATCAGATCAGTAAAATTATTGGTAGATTGCCCCTTTTGGGGGATTTAATTACTGGCATTGACAAGAGCGGTATTTTTGTTACGCAGTTCAAGGTTACTGGCACATCTGATGATATGAAAACGTCAGTAAATCCAGTAACCAGCGTGGCACCCGGATTGATCCGTGATTTATTTTCACCGAACTGGTTAGGCAGTGAAGAGCAACGTTTATTTGGTCCAGACAAAGCTGAAATTAAAGCCGGCAGTAGCAAACAAAAGGTCAAAGCTGGGGATTAGACTATTGTGGAAGAGTATTTGGCTGTCGATCTTAACAGTTCAATTTTTAAATCGGCAGCCTATTTCAAAAGAGTGGTTATTCAATAATGATTAGGGCGTGCCGCTTTTTACCTGCGGAGATTTTGACTTTTCCCAGGTTGAAATCTGCATGACTAATTATAGTGTTTTCATCGCTGATAGAACTGCCATTGACACGAGCCCCACCACCGCGGATTAAGCGCCTTGCGTCGCCATTTGATTTTGCAAAGCCGACCATGGTTAGCGCCGCAATGACCGAAAGCGCTGCGGCTGACTCAGTTGTGATGCATACTTGATGCAATCCGTCAGCCATTCCTTTGTCGCTAAAAGTTGTTTGAGCCGTTGCTTTGGCTTTTTCTGCAGCCTCTTTTCCGTGGCACAAACGCGTTGCTTCATCGGCAAGGATGACCTTAGCATCATTAATGTCGGCTCCCCTCAATGCCCCAAGCCTGCGGACTTCCGCCATTGGCAATTCAGTAAACAGGCCAAGAAATCTCTCAACATCAGAGTCTTCAGTATTTCGCCAGAATTGCCAGAAATCAAAGCTGGACAGTTTTTCATCATTTAGCCAGATGGCTCCGCTGGCAGATTTTCCCATTTTAGTGCCTGATGACGTGGTGATTAATGGCGAGGTCAGTCCAAAAATTTCTTGTCCGTCAACGCGCCGTGTTAGATCAATTCCGGCTACAATATTCCCCCATTGGTCTGATCCGCCCATCTGCAATTGGCAACCATACCGGCGGCGTAATTCGAGAAAATCATAAGCTTGCAGAATGGCATAGTTAAATTCAAGAAAGGATAAGGGCTGTTCTCGGTCAAGGCGAAGTTTTACCGACTCCATTGCCATCATGCGGTTAATTGAAAAATGTGGACCATAGTCGCGCAAAAACTTCACATATTGGATGCTGTTTAGCCAATCAGCATTGTCAACCATTAACGCATCAGATGTTCCATCGCCAAAGGTTAAATATTTTTCAAAGACGCGTTTAATTCCATTTTTATTGGTTTCTATATCGTGATTGGATAATAGTGGGCGGGCGGCATCCCTACCAGATGGGTCACCAACCTTGGTTGTGCCACCACCCATCAAAACAATCGGTTTATGACCGCTCTTCTGTAAAATTCGTAACATCATGATTTGGACGAGTGAACCAACATGAAGGCTGTCAGCAGTGCAATCAAACCCGATATAAGTTGGAATGATATGATTTGCCGCGAGCACATCAAGGGCGTCAATATTGGTTGCCTGGTGGATATAGCCACGGTCACTAAATTGCTGGATGAGATTTGATTTGTAGGTCATTTTTGATCCAGGTTATGGAAATTTCAAGAAAAGCCCCTGATTATTGTGTTAAATCTATAGCCATAGGGTATAGTCAGGCAAGCGGGTCGAAATTTGGCTCGTTTAACGTCTTGTCAAGATAGGTTGATACCTGCTCAATCATCGGGTCAAGGTGATCGGTAAAGAAGTGGTTGGCACCTGCAACTAAATCAATATCGATCGTTACGCCTTTCTGAATCGATAAACGTTCAACTAATTTGTAAATGGCATCAGGTGGAACTTGTTCATCCTCTTCGCCATGCACGATCAAGCCCGAGGCGGGGCAAGGGGCAAGGAATGAAAAATCATGCGTCAATGCTGGCGGTGTTGCTGCTATAAATCCTTGAATTTCAGGGCGCCTCATCATCAATTGCATGCCAATCCATGACCCAAATGAAAACCCAGCGATCCAGCATTCGCGCGATGCTGGGTTTTGTGCTTGTAGCCAATCCATTGCTGTTGCCGCATCCGACAATTCGCCTTCTCCATTATCATATTCACCCTGACTTCGCCCAACACCCCTAAAATTAAAACGCAGCACGGCAAAGCCGCGGGCCTGAAAAAGTTTGTATAGTGCATAGGTAACACGATTATTCATTGTGCCGCCCTTATCGGGTTCGGGGTGAAGAATAAGGGCGGTCGGTGCATCTGTTACATCGCTCGGCATGTAGCGACACTCCAGCCGTCCATCCGGACCGTTAATAATCACCTCTGGCATAACTTTTTCCGATCATCTTGCACTATCGTAATTGGGCCTTATATCTTACTATGTATAGCACGCCAAGTGGCGTTTTCCATCTAACAGTGCTCCAATGGGTGATTTATTTGAGTATTGTTTACCGGGGAAGCTGTTCCTTGTCATTGACCCATCTGGCAAATTGTAGTGTCAAACAGGTTTTGCTTAAAGAACCAGTATCGGATTTAGACATATGTATGCAAATTTATGCCGGGATCTCAGAGCTATAATGGAACGCGATCCGGCGGCAAGTCACCGGCTGGCGGCGATCTTTTTGTATCCCAGTTTTCAAGTCATGGTTGCCTATCGGGTGTCACATGGTCTCTGGCGCATCGGACTTCATTTTATTGCTCGGTTGATAATGCAAATTGCGCGAATATTGACAGGAATTGAAATTCATCCTGCGGCAAAAATTGGCCCGGGCTTCTTTGTTGATCATGGCATGGGCACGGTTATTGGGCAGACTGCTGAAATTGGCCGTGATGTGACGCTTTATCATGATGTCACTCTTGGCGGGGTTATGCCGGCAATTGATTCGGAAAAACAGCGGGATGCCAAAAGACACCCTACATTAGGTGATTATGTGGTTGTCGGAGCTGGGGCACAAATTCTTGGCCCGATTACGGTAAGTCGGTGCGCGCGGGTTGGTGGTAATTCAGTGGTTACCAAAGATGTTCCCGAAGGCGCAACAGTTGTAGGGGTGCCTGCACGCCAGATGAGCAAAGGTGATGCAAAGTCGTCAGGTGAGATAAGTTTCATGCCTTACGCGGTTCATTCAGGCCTTGACTCTGACCCGCGTGAACGGACAATCCGGGCGCTTGTTGATGAAGTGCAAAGGCAGCGCTTAGCCCTTAGCAACCTCGAAAAACAGCTGGAGGATTTAGCCCGTCCCGCAGCAGTAAAAAAAGAAAAACAAAAAACCAAACCGAAATCGAGCAGCTAGTTGGCAATTATAATTTTGACAATCAAAGATGCGTGACATGAAAGTTTATCTTGATAATAATGCCACAACGCCGTTGCGAAGCGCCGCAATGACCGAGATGCTTGGTGCGATGGGGCCGCCGGCAAACCCATCATCAGTTCATGGCTTTGGGCGCAACGCACGTTCGCTTGTTGAATCGGCGCGTGAATCGGTTGCGATGCTGGCCGGATGTAGTCCAACAAATGTCGTCTTTACCAGCGGTGGCACCGAGAGCAATAATCTGGTGCTGGCGCAATACGACCATGTGATTACCAGTGCGATTGAGCATGACTCCGTTCGCTATGCGCATGACCGTTGCCAGATGATTGCCGTTGATGAGAATGGTGTCATTGACCTTGATCAACTGGCGGCTACTATTTCCATGATTGATGATGCGGTAAAACCGAATACAATTATTTCGGTAATGGCGGCCAATAATGAGACTGGGGTGTTACAGCCAATTGACCAGATTGCCGAAATGGCTCGCAGTTCGAACCTCGCCTTTCACAGTGATATGGTGCAGGTGTTTGGCAAAAACCATCTTGACTTTACCAATTCAGGAATTAGTTATGCTAGTTTTTCAGCACATAAAATCGGTGGTCCCGCAGGGGTTGGAGCTTTGCTGGTTCGCCCAGGATGTAGACTTGCGAGCTTGCTGCGTGGCGGGGGGCAAGAGCACGGACGGAGACCAGGCACTGAAAATCTGATAGGGATCGCTGGTTTTGGCGCAGCTGCGGCAGACGCGCTTGGCGATATCGGTCATTATAATGAAATGGCGGCATGGCGTAACGATTTTGAAGCCCGGATGCTAGATAAACGCGATGGCATTGCGGTGTTTGGCAAATCTGCTCCACGACTTGGAAACACGAGCTGTATTGCGGCTGCTGGTAAGGCTGCAGAGGCTATGATCATTGCATTTGACCTCGCCGGTATTGCCATCAGTGCCGGTGCGGCTTGCTCATCCGGGAAGGTGAAGTCAAGCCACGTGCTGGAGGCGATGGGGGCGGGTGAACGCGCTAAGGAGGCTATTCGCATTTCAGGGGGTTGGGCAACGGTAAAAAGCGACTTTGAAACGCTTGCAGATGTGTTCCTGCAACTGTACAAGCAACCCGCGTAAATTAAATTAGCGGGTTACACAAATCTTACTGGCTGACAGCAGTCGAGAAACTTATATAGATCAAGGAGGCAATTTGAAGATGCCACACGTTATTTTTATCAAGCCCGATGGCAGCGAACATAATGTCACCGTTGAACCAGGTGCTACTGTTATGGAAGCTGGGCGTGACGCTGGCCTTGGCATCGAAGGCACTTGTGGTGGTTGCTTATCCTGTGCCACCTGTCATGTGATCGTTGATGAGGACTGGTTCAGCAAAACTGGCGCTCCGGGCGAAGATGAAATTGATATGCTTGATCTAGCTTTTGGATTGACAAAAACTTCACGCCTTGGCTGCCAGATTGAGATGTCAGAAACGCTTGATGGCTTGCGGGTTGCAATCCCAGAGGATATGTAAGGTCGATCATGACGATACGGGCGGTAAAAAACAGCGCCGAGGGACACGGTTTGGGCGATTTAAATGCACTTGGCTTTGCTAAGCCGCCTGCCAAAACACGTGTGGTAGTAGCGATGTCTGGCGGAGTGGACTCATCGGTTACAGCTGCCTTGTTACATGAACAGGGGTTTGACGTGATTGGGATTACCCTACAGCTTTATGATCATGGTGTTGCTGTGCAAACCAAAGGAGCTTGTTGCGCAGGTGCTGATATTCACGATGCCCGCAGCGTCGCTGCGCGTATAGGAATACCTCATTATGTGCTTGATTATGAGAATCGTTTTCATGAACAGGTAATGCAGGATTTTGCCGATAGTTATCTGCGTGGTGAGACGCCAATCCCGTGTGTGCGGTGCAATCAAACAGTAAAATTTACTGACCTTTTAAAAATGGTGCATGATCTTAAGGCTGACTGTTTGGCAACTGGCCATTATGTTCAACGGGCCGTTGGTGATGATGGTCCACTTCTTCTTCGCGGTGTTGATCCGACAAAAGACCAGTCTTATTTCCTGTTCGCGACAACAAGCGAACAGTTGAAATATCTTCGCTTTCCACTTGGTGAGTTGGATAAGGACACAACCCGGGCATTAGCACGTAAATTTGGACTTGCAGTTGCTGAAAAGCCGGATAGTCAGGATATCTGTTTTGTGCCAAACGGCCGGTATGGTGATGTCGTGCGTCGATTGCGACCGGGTGCTGTGGATGCTGGAGATATCGTGCATATTGATGGAAGTGTGCTTGGGCGTCATAGCGGGATTATTGATTATACGATAGGACAACGTCGTGGACTTGGCATTGGCGGACGAATGGGTGTTGGTGAGGCTGATGGCCCGCTTTATGTGCTGGAAATTGATGCTGACGCCAATAGAGTGATAGTTGGCCCGCGAGATGCACTTGCCTGTCAAGAAGTGTATTTAAGTGATGTGAACTGGATTAACGCGGTGCCTGATGATGGCGCGGCTGTTTTGGCGCGTTTGCGCAATACCGCTGTAGCAATGCCGGCTAAGGTATTTTGGGAGAGGGCGGGTTCAGGTTCGTTAGTGCTGCAGTTGGACCAGGCGGAGTTTGGTGTTGCAACTGGACAAGCGGCTGCCTTATATGAATTCACAAACCCAAATCAATTGCTTGGTGGAGGCTGGATTTCGCGCGCGCCATTGATGGCTTTAAAACAATATCAATAAAAAATAAAGTTAAGCACAATCCTCGATATTACCGCTGCTAAATTAAATTGAGATCCCGCTCAGAAAAATGTTTAAAGAAACCATGAATAAGATGGCCCCTATCTTCTTGCTAGCGGCCTAAAATTTATTTGTGTCATGCCGTTCTATTGAGCATGATGAACGATCTACTTAAAATCCAAAATGAGATGGGTTTGCCACAGGGCCAGTCACGTCCCCTTCTTGCAGATCATGAGTTGGATTACGACGAGGATGTTGATGATCAGAGTGAATGGTTAGGCGTCCCAACTAATTATAGTCCCTATCATACGGGTTACACCACGAACCATTGGCTAATGGTATTTAGGGCTGTTAAAGCAACCATCTGATTGGTTTCCTTTTATTCCTCCCGTTTTTTATCAACAATGTGCCTGTCAATCATGCTGACCGCTATGCTTGCGGTAGAAACTGCCTGGCGCTATTTTATCTAGCATCATATTTTTCACGGTTTCTAACAACTTTTGCCCTTGGCAGGGTTTTTGCAAATCATCGTTGAGATGGTGCCGTTTACAAAGGTAGAGTTCCATGGCTCAGCAAACCCAGTTTAAAAAGTTAAAAGAACAAATTGAAGCTGCAAAACGTGGCCTGACAAACATGTCTAATACTGAAATAGATGATGTTTCTACGCTTGCTCCTTCATCTTCTGTCTCACCCGAGATAGTTGAGCCAAAACCGATTAGAATAAAGCCTGGTGATGTGCCGCCCAGTGACTCGATTAATACCAGAGTGGTTGATATGATGTCTAAACCAGTTCTATGTGACACTCCAAGCGCCGATCATACCCTCGAAAAAGCAGCGAAAGTATCTGCCGACGAATTTCAATTTTTCCATCGACAAAAGCAGCCAAAAAGCATCGATGGGCTTGCGCTGGGCGTATCCTTGGAAGAGGCCAATAATGTTGAATCTGAGACCTTGTTGTTTGAACGGCTTGGCCGCAGGCTCGCTATCCTTGAAGGTGATGTGGAGCAAAATCGCCAATATATCCTTGAACTGATAAATCTTTTGTCCAAGTTAGATTTGCGTCAAAAACCTATAAATAGAAAACCGAAACCATCACAGCGCCTTAATCGGCGTTATATTTTCTGGCTTGTAATTGGTTTTTTAGCGGTGGGTTGGTTTGGGCTTACTCCATCAGGCCATATCGCTGTTAGGCATTTTCTAACTCTCATGTAATGTTTATCCACAACCTATAATTGCGCTTAACTATCTATTCAAATTGACTAATTTTCATTATTAATGTAAGTTTTCCACAGACATCTATCTTACAAAAAATAGTGAAAGTTGTATGCCATATAAGTCGTTAAACACATTACCGTTTCCTCATCAGTTATCACTTGATTTGGATTTGGAAGACGCTGGCCCAAAAGCCGTGGAAGGCGGCGAGGTAAAACGATCCGTTATTTTTCCTAAAAATATCCAAATTTTTAATGTTCCAGAATTTCAACGACAAGTTTCTCAACTGTTTGACCCGCTAAACATCAATATTGAGTTTCGAAAAACGCGGCATAACCGGCTTGAAATGCGTTGGTCATTTCCACGAGAGGCGGTTCATTATAATCAAAAAGAGACAAGGCGGCGGGCTGAAATCTCACGAGAAGAAAGCGCCGCGTTTGAAACGCTAATTCTTTCATTTTCTGGCGCGAGTCATTAAGAGCCTTATTTTCTAATATGCCTCACTGATCACAAATTTTACAAAGTGAACATCAGTGATGGCTGATGGCTGTTTAGTATTAGGCTTATCAACAATTAGTTTGATATCATCAAGCAATAGCGAAGTAAGTTTTTTGCGTTTTTCAACGCTATCAATGTCGGTTAAGTTTTGCTGAGCCAGTCTTAGATTAATTGCCGATCTAATTTTAGGATTGAATGATTCCAATTCTTTGATGACGGCCTCGCCGGTAAGTGTATTGCCATAAGTTGCGATGGCAATTTCAACTGTTAGCATGCCTTTTCCACTGGCAAGGTTACTGACGAACGGAAGAGGAAAGCTATAGTAACGATGCCTGTCAAAGTCAAACTGACCGTCACTCAACTGAGTTGTTTGTTCTGTCTCACCGTCTTCAACGGCTTCATCACTAATGGTTTTTTCATTTGGCTCAGTTGTAACTTTTCCTATTATTGTACTGATGTCTTCCGGCGGCGTTTCGGGTGTTGTTAATGTCAAATAACCAACTGCAAACAATATTAAAACAATAGTTACGCCCCCAAGGATGGTGAGCGGTAACAAAAAGCGTTGCAATTTTCTAAATTGTGGAGGTCTCAGTTCTTCATCGTCCATGACAATTTACCTGATAATGTCGCTGATAAAATCAGCAAATCGCATAGCCCAAGTGCGGAGATGCATCAAATGCTGATCAATGAAATCGGAGGCGAGGAAAAAGCTAGCGCCTAAAATAATACCGGTAAGTACGGCAAGTGTGATGGCTATTTTGCGACTTTGGCGCCTGTTTACCTTCTGTTCGTCCGGGCTGATTTCGTTTGGTCTAGTAATTTTTGGTCCATTTTTCTTTGGAGCGTCGTTTTGAAGGCGGCTGACTTCCCGGATTTTACCAAGTAGCGTGTATAAATCACGTTGATTTTCCGCCAGTTTACTCTCAAGGCGGGTGATGCGCGCATCAAGTGTAGCGGCATCTGGTTCAAATTTGGTTGGTGTTTCGGCTGTGGCTGGGCTAGTTGCTTCGGAATCAGGCGAAGAGTTCAGAACAGTTTTTGGTGCGATCGTATCGTCACGCTTTCGATCAAGTGGCGTGTTATGTTGGTCTTCTTTGAGAGCAGACTTTGCTGCTTCGATTTTCGCTTTTAAACTAGGGTTTGCCATTTAAGTTTATGCCTTTTTAAAGCCACCATTTTGTAACGCCTTACATGTTGAAGGCTGGTTTTTGCCGCTAACCGAATTTCACTAAGCATTTTTAATGCCAATAGGCGATTTTGATAACAAATGGGACACAAAGTGATGTACACGTCATCAGTAGCGGTTGACCGCTGGCTTACCAAATCGATAACCGATGATGGTACAGTATCTTACGTCCTGGAAATTATACATCTGGGAATTAATTATGCTGGTCCATGTTTCTCGTCCAAGCTGTTCAAGCAAACGCCCACCAATTTTTTGAATCGTGCGGCGGCATGAACCAGATTGTTCTAGTTCGACTCCAGTATGTTCGGTCCCGCAAGCCGCATCACTGTTACCAATAATTTCAGCTTGCGCGTTCAGCCAATGCACCGACACACCATGAATAGTGCGGCCTTGTTTATTGTTTATCTGCATTTCAAGATCATAGGATACAACGGACATGCCACTATCATCGATGTCAAACACCAGTTTTATATTGCATGGAACAGTATTGGATTTCTCTGCCGCATAAAGGGGGGCACAATGTGCCACCAGCACTGCCAAAATTAGGGTAGCAAAACCGAACTTACAGCTTTGGGTGCTTGAGAAAGGGATTAAGGCCAAACGAAATAAAAACATTATGGAGAATCACTTTTGTTATTGGCACAATATCTGCAAGCGTGATGTTATGTAACGCAGTTGCCAAATTTTAACAAAAGTTGTTGAAATGATCTAGGTTTGTCTCCTTTATATTCTGGTGAGACATTGCCTTGTTTGAAAAGGAAAGAATTCAATGGCAGAAGATGAGGCCAGCGAGGCCGATCTCAGTGGTCGCCTGGCGACCGTTCTTGAGGAAATTCGGGACGTTATGGAAAAGCGTAAGCAACGCATTGAAGAGCTACGCCAGGAAATAACCGAAATTGAAAATGACAATGACGATTTAGAAAAGACCATCTCTGAGTTGCTGGACAGTTTCGGTTAAGCTCGATTAGTCTGCTTCATCGTCGGTAATAGCATGGCCCTGAATCGCTGATGCCCCTAAAACGTCAGTTAACTCGGCGTTTGCAACAATAAAGCCACGTAACTTCTCATCAACGAGAGCTTCGGCCGCTTCATCGGATTCTGCGTCTACTTCCATTACGCCGTCAATAATCCATTGAACTTTAAACTTCATTTTGCGCCTCCCGTACCTACTTTGCCAATGCTTGGTGTTGGCTTAAAATTGTGTTTTTCGAATATTTTCTGTGTCTTAGTCTGAAGCGTGACAAGGTCTTTGCTATCTAGTTGGGATTCGGCATCGTCACGAGCATCGCCACTACCTGGTAGGCTTAGGGCTGCTGCGATAGAATGCCAAATGTAGGCGTTGCCGTAATCAGGTTCAGCTAGAATTTTTAGGTGAAAATTAGCAAATTGTGGTATCGCCAATACATCATTGGCCTCAATACGGGCTTCCAATGTTTTCCCAACGCGGCTGCGCACCTCATCAGCGATCTTTGGCGGCAGTAAATCAACAATGTCACTGGCAAGGTCTTCAGCATCTTCTATGTCTCCAAGCTGTGCTTGCCATGACCAATAGAGTGCGTCAACGTAATTGCGTGGCCGCCCTTTGCCAGCATTCAGAAGGACAGCGAGATTATACTGAGCGTCATGACGCGGAAGTTTGGCTTGCTCCTCAAATAATGTGATAGCGTGGGCATAGTTTTTATCTTTAACCGCTTGCACGGCTTCCTTGAATGCCGCATTCTCCATCTTTGTCTGTTCGTCGCTTGCCTTTGCCGGACCAGTATATAGGTAGATTGCAATCATTAGAGCGCCGAATACCCAATAGCAGGTCCTTAACAAGTTGGCCATCAGCGTCCTGCCATCATTACAAGTTGAAGGTACAGTATTCGCATTTTGAATTTTGAATTTGGGCGTTGCTCATAAACAACGATCCGTGGCCGGTCAGCATTTTGCCGTTGAAATTCGATAGACATATTTTCGGGTAGAAAAATGCTGTGTGCTTCCAATGTTCCACATGGGTCATTATCAAAAGCTTGGTGGAATTCTGGATCAATCCAAGTCCTTGCCAATGCTTTACCCAATATATCAGGTAAAAACTCGCGAACATCCTCACGGTCGGTGAAGTGGCGTTCACCATCAAAAAGGGTAAAGGGTTGGGCACCTTTATCCGTGCTTTTTACCGCCGGTAGTTTCTTTTTGATCGGTACCAGTGATGTGCTTTGTTTCTGTGCCATCGTCTGCCTTTGTCTCTCAGCGTCATAATATGATGTATTAGCAACGTCTAAACAAGCCGAATCTTTAAGTAAAGCTTGCCGTAAATTTCTTACTTTGCAGTTTGTTTTGATAATTTTTTTGTTCCGCAATAATGCCAACTCTTTGGCACAAAATTTGCTATAATATCATGTTTAACAAAGCGGGCTCCAATGTCATGATGTCAGTAATTCGAAGCGGTCTGGATGCAGCAATCCAAAATCTGGATGTTACATCAAACAATATCGCTAATGCCCGGACAACGGGTTATAAAAAGCGTCAAGCAACTTTCACTGATATGTACAGTACGAAGATTGCAACAGCGACTGGTGATCGATTAGGGATTGGTGTGCAAATGCCGGAGATCCGAGCGAGCCAAAAGCAGGGTAATTTACAAAAAACCAATACCGTGATGGATTTGGCTATTGAGGGGGAGGGGCTTTTTGCCCTACGTGATATCGCAAATCCAAGTGCTAATGTATACACACGCGACGGTTCTTTCACCCTCACCAAGGAGGGGAATGTAGTAAGTCGTGATGGTTATAACCTGATGTCATCGAATAACGAACCCATCAATATACCCTTAAAGGCCAACGGTATACGGACTGCAGATGGGTTTCGCGCGTTTGAAGAAGAGAAGAATATAACCTCCATTCTGATAACCGAAAATGGGAATATTCAGGCTACCTATGGTGGAAACAATATTGTTTCGGTTGGCAAGGTTGGGTTGGCGTCCTTTAGTGACCCTAACAAACTTACTCCTGTTGGAGCCAATCTCTTCCGACACAGCAAGGAGTCAGGTCTCGGTATTTTGGGCGTGCCGGCAGCTACTGGTCGCGGTAAAATCCATTCTGGTGCATTGGAAATGGCCAATACTGATATCACTGAAGAATTATCAAACATGATACGTGCGCAACAAGCTTTTTCCGGATCATCGCGACTGCTCCAATCTGAGGCGGAAATGGTGAAAAAGCTCATTTAGGCTGAAATAAAGCTGCTATTTTAAAGAAAACGTCCAGACGAGATTAGTTATCAGCGCATCAGTTGAGTCCTCGATAATCAAGCATCCTTGATGGTCTAGAACAAGCGTTTTATCCAAAGTAATTTTTGCGGTTACAACACGGTCTGCGATTTGTGACATATGCTTAGTAAGTTTGTCAAAATGCTCTTGCGGTAGCGTAAGCACCGCTTCAATTACATTCCGATCTGACGGAATATGTAATTTCGCAAAATGTCCCTTTTTGGGCTGCCCGGGTGATATGACCATGGAACAGGACCCTCGTGCAATCGTAATTAACGATAATTTTAGAGCCAGACACTCAGCATTTCCAATAGACTGAATCTGGTGTTCAGCGCTATGGACGCGCATTTCAATGTCATTAATGCTCTCAAAAAACTGCGGCTTGTTCATCGGCTAAATCGCTTGCAGGTTTTTCATTCCATCACGGAGGTTTGCTATCGCTGATTTCTTGATTTGGGATACGCGGCCACTTGATACATCGAGAACCTCAGCAATTTCCATAACGTTAAGTTCTTCTACATAATAAAGTTGGATGACCATCGCCTCATTTCCCGAAAGTTGCTTTAATGCCTGTTTTAAAACTTCTTTGAGGTCTTTGTCGTTTAACAGCTCCTCAGGTGAGTCTTCGGCTGATGCAAACCAAACAGAATATTGGTCGTAAACACTATCCAGTGACTCATGAGAGTTTGCCTGAAATGCGCGCTCCCATTCCCTGAATTCGACCTCAGTTATGCCCATCGCCGTACTGATCTCTTCAGATGTTGGCTCGCGAAATAGTTTACTTTGAAGATCCGTAAGTACCTTGTTATAACGCTTTTTCATTGATATTGTTGTTCGGCAAAGGTTGGATGCCTTGCGGAGGTGGTCGATGATATCGCCCTTAATTCTTATAGACGCATAGGTAGCAAAGGTTGCCCCTTCTTTCCGGGTATATTGCTGTGCTGCATTGACAAGTGCGGCAAAACCAATTTGCATTAGGTCCTCAATCTCTATCGCGTGACTAGCCCGACCATAAATGTGCCAGGCGATTTTTTTGACCAGATTGGTGTTTAACTTGATGACCTCATCAACATCTATTTTCTGATCAGCGTAATGGTCTCGTTTTGTTGGACTCATTTTCCACCTGCATTGTCAAAAAATTTTAGACCTTCAATTTTCGCTGTAGGCACCTTCAGCAATCTCTTGGCGACCTCACCAAAGGACGTTGATACTAATGCGTTTGGCTTGTCAATTGTAACGGGTCTTCGCCGAGCAACAGCATGCTTTATTTCTTTTGAGTGCGGTATCATTCCCGCGTAATGCAAATTTACGTCCAAAAACCGCATTGCGATTTCACGAAATTTTTCAAAGCTGCTTTTCGCAACACTTTTATTGTCAGCCATATTGACTACAACTGCAAAATTTTTCACACCTGTTTCCATATTTGCTGCCTTAATCAATGCGTAAGCATCAAGGAAGCTGGTCGGCTCTTCAACTAAAACAACAACAACAAGATCTGATGCGCTGGCAAAAAATAGGGTGCTATCCGCCGCACCAGCGGGGCAATCTACAATCAAATAGTCGATGTTTTGGTCAAGATGGGAAATGCCAGATAAAATTTGATGGCGGCGGTGATTGTCCAGATTTAAAAGTTCAGTAAGCCCTGAACCACCCGATATAATTTTTAAATTGTTATTGAATGTGGTTATGCTTTCTTCCATCGAGCATTTCTTATCAAGGAAATCGGCAACTGATTTTGCGGGCTTTGTTCCCAACAAAACATGCACGTTGGCAAGGCCAAAATCCGCATCAAACAAAAGAACCTTTTTCCCTGTTTGTCCAAGTGAGATTGCAAGGTTAACTGCGGTGTTGGTTTTGCCAACCCCACCTTTGCCACTTGTTACTGCAATTGAGAGGGTCATTGTTAAATGTCTATCCTATCACTAATGGGGTCTTGTTTCACCACGGACTCAAGATTCTCCCTCAAATACTGCATCAAGACATTCTGCGATGCAAATATTGGGGCGTCCATGATCGATTTTGATGCTGAAAATAAGCCAATTTTTGCGTCTGCTGTTGCAAGAGAGGAAAATTCAGAGGTGGTGATGTCGCATTCGTCCAGTTTTGTGAGTGCAACCATAGACACAAAATTTTCAAGTTCATTCATTGTCAACGTAATCATGTTTGAACTGGTGCTTGCAGGAATTGTCGCGAGAACCTCAATATTTTTAGCGCCCAGTTCTCCCACCATGTCTCCTAGTTTTGTCGCGGCATAGCTAATCGGTACTGCCAGATCAACAACCATGACCTCATTTTGTTTGATCTTGGTCAAGTCTGGAGTGGGGGCGTCAAGGCTAATCGTATATACCTGACTATTTAGTAATCGACAAAAATCTTGTAGTTGGGTATTGGGGCGCTGACCCTCTGGCACCATTTCTACAGTCATGATCTCTTTATGGGGGAGAGCCTCCTTCAGCGTAGCAGTCAATTTACCGACCATGGTCGTGCGGCCAGTTCCAGATTGCCCTGCCACAAATATAAATTTTTTGGTTAAAAGGCTTTCGCTATTTGAATGGGTCAGATGGCATGAGAGGTCAGTCAGAAATGCATTGCAACCATTGCTGTAGCTTTGTCCTAAATATGAATTTCTGAAATCATTCAGAATTTGGTGCGAAAACCCAGCTTGCTGAAGAGTGACACGGCTATTTGACGATAAATTTTGATTAAGGCCATCAATATCCGTTACAAAAAGCCCGTCCATCATCTTTTGAATACCGCTTAACTGTTTTCGGAGATTATCCACTTCACTATTACGTGCTACCATATGCTCGCCGACAACCTCATCGTTGTGATTGTTGGACACATTTTGATCCAGCTTTTTACCGTTTGCTAATCTGCGGTGGGGTGTTTTAATCATTTGTTCAGAGAAAATATTAGTAAATTTTTTCTCATCCTTAGTTGGCGCTGGATTGGGGATTGTACCTGATGCGGCTTCCATTACGACTTTTCCATTCAATTTGGTTGTCGATAAAATGACGGCATCAGGTCCGAGCTTGCTAACAATCTCGTCCATAGCGGCGGCGCTATCCATAGCTTGAACTGTTAATTTTGGCATTGGTTACGATCCTTTTTTCAAACGCAGCATGAAATGCTGAATTATTCCGTGGTCTCTAGTTTGGCTTCACTGTCATTGCTGATGGTGGCAATAACGTTAATTTTGCGATTGTCTGGTAATTCCGTAAAACCAAAGACAAATAAATCGTCGATATGGTGTCTCAAAAGCAGCGATAACTGCCGTCTAACTTGGGGGGCAACGATCATCACTGCTTGGCGCCCGTCGGCCATCGATTTCTCACTGGCCTCGGAAATGGATTTAATCAGGCGTTGAGCCAGATCTGCATCCAACAACAAGTTGCCATCATTACTCTGATTGGAAATGGAGATAAGCATATGCTCCAACTCTGAACTGAGGGTTATGACTGGCAAGGGCTGATTTAAGGGCGCAATCTGCTGAATCAGTAGGCCAGCTAGGCTTGGCCTTAGCGCCTCAGCAACTTCAATTACATTAAGGTTCTGTCCCGACATATTCGCTAAAGCTTCTAAGATTTTTCGGAGATCGCTAATAGGCACCCTTTCTTTCAGTAATTCACACAAAATGCCGGTTAACGTGTGCAGAGGTACCAATTTTGGCACAACTGACTCCACTAGGCTGGGCGAGGATTGAGAGAGGTTGTCGAGCAGTTTTTGGACATCGTCCTGGCCAACCAACTCGGCCGCAAATTTATACATTATTTGTGACAGATGGGTCGCTAAAACCGACTCAGGCTCAATCACTACATATCCATTACTCTCGGCTTCAGCTTCTTTGTGGCGCTCAATCCAGACAGCATCCATGTTGAAGCTTGGGTCCTTTACCTCAATTCCAGAAATTTTGACATTTGTGTTGTCGCCCGGGATTGCCATTTTACAGTTTGGATAAATAACATCCTCCCCAACAATGGTTTGACCTACCTTTACACGATATTCATTTGCACTTAGTGACATATCATCTCGAACACGAACTGCTGGCATCACAAAGCCTAATGATTTTGACACCTGCTTGCGGATGCTGGTAATACGATTGACAAGCGGTCCACCTGTATCTTCGTCAACCATTTCTATTAACCCATAACCGAGTTGAACTGACAGGGCGGAATTATCTGTAACGTCAGTAAGGTCAATCTGGTCAGGCTTTTTTTCTGTGGCTTCTTCGGTAGCTAACCCAGCTTCACCAAGGTCAATTTCGGTTGTTTTTTCTTTGCGACGCATCACCAGACCGGCACTACCTGCAATAGCAGCGGCAACTAGGAATAGTGCATTGGGCATGCCTGGGACGAGACCCATTAAAAGTAGAACGGCGGAAACAGGTATCCAAGCTCTTGACAAAGAAATTTGTGTCCCGATATGAGCTGCCATATTCTCGGTTGAGGAAACACGGGTGACTATAATTGCGGTAGCGATTGCGAGCATTAATGATGGTATTTGTGCAACAAGGCCATCACCAACTGACAAGAGAATATAGGTTTCTGAGGCCTGACCAATATCAAGGTCATGCTGCGTTACGCCAATAATCAACCCTCCAATGATGTTGATCGCGAGAATGAGAATACCGGCAATGGCATCACCTTTCACAAATTTTGATGCGCCATCCATGGCCCCATAAAAATCTGCTTCGCGTGAAATCTCCTCGCGACGTTCTTTTGCTTCTTCACTAGTTAGGACGCCGGCATTTAAATCAGCATCAATGGCCATCTGTTTTCCTGGCATTGCATCAAGGGTGAAGCGTGCTGAAACTTCTGAAACACGACCAGCGCCCTTGGTGATGACAACAAGATTTATGATGACTAAAATGACGAAAACGAAAATACCGACTGCATAGTTACCGGCAATTACAAATTGACCGAATGCATTTATGACCTGCCCAGCTGCCTCAGGTCCATCTTGACCTTTACCAAGTATTACCCGCGTTGAGGCAACATTAAGACCAAGCCTAAGTACGGTTGCGATTAATAGCAGACTTGGAAAGCTTGAAAAGTCTAGGGGACGGTAGGCGTGGAGGGCGACCATCAATACCAAAATCGACAGTAAAATATTCGATACAAAAAATGTATCAAGCAAGAAGGTTGGTAATGGCAGTACCATCATTGCAACTAGGACTAAAATACCGGTTGACAGTATTAATGCAGAAACCGTTGAACTCAGGCCAGCCCCGCCAAATTTTTGTAGTGTCATAATCATGACGTTTACTTCATCCTTGTGCTTTGTTTCTTAAAACCCAGTGCAATTTTGTTTCATTTTATTGGTGCTGGTTTTTTTTTAAATATCGAAATATCAGCAACTTGTATCCGTGATCTATTGTCTTTTTGCTTAGCGAATAAGCGCATACACCCTGAGAAAAAGGCAATTTCCATGCCAATGACACCAATTAGGTGATAGGGCGCACGAACCGACGGTCAATTTTATGTAACCGTTAAAGAAATTTTGTCAGACTCCCCGGAATTCCGATGAATGGGATTGAGTGTTTTTTCGTGATTATTGTCTGAAAATTCAGTTGGCACGGAAGATGCATGGCGAATGAGGGTTAATGAACAAGACGCGTAAGCACGTCAGGAGCTTTTTATGAATAAGGTATTTTCAACAGCAGTGAGTATGAGTATCGGTCTGGTTCTTCTTACTGGTTGCCAACATGTCACAAAAGAGCCGGTTGTAGTGGATAAAATTGCCAGTGTGGAAGCGTCACAAACGCAAACATTGGTCAACATTAAAGACGTTTTTAATGCAGGTGCTGAAAACATCCCAACACTCACCGCGGTTGGTTATGCTGTTACATCCACTCAACCGGGCCGCAATGAAGCACAAAAACGTTTGATGGCTATTAGGTCCGCGCGGATGGCTGCAATGCGTGATTTGGCTGAACAAATTCATGGATTGAAGGTGGACTCAAGTACAACTGTTATCGATTTGATTGTTCAAAATGACACTTTTCGAGGCATGGTAAATGGGACCATTAGGGGTGCACGCACTGTCAGGATCAACCCCACGGGAACTGATACTTACGAGGTCGTGTTGGAAATTGATCGGGAAACTATCGGCTATCTTTTGACAACCGCACGGAAAACGGCCTAACTCCATGGTTAAGTCCAACTGCCTTATAACTTTTCTAAGTTTATTTTTCTCGCAACTGCCATTCGCCGAGGCCAATGAGGAAAATTTAAAACTTGTTACGTCAACAGGCCGTGCGGCGATCCTTTCTGATGAGCAACTTCAGGAAACACGGTCTCGTGCTCTTGAAGACGCGTTATATAGTGCTGCGCTCCTTGGCGGCGCAAAAATTGAAGGCTTTAGTTCGATTCAGGCTGGCACTCAGCTCGATGATCATTTTGTGGTCAGGCCATCAAGTAAAATTGTTGATTATGATATTTTGAATGAGCAATCTGATGATTTGCATTACGCAATCACAATCGAGGCTGCGGTTGGAGAGGTAAGAAAAACGGAATGTCAAAACCGTCCAGTAAATAATGTAACAATGTTCGCACCCGTTATCACCATTGATAATGAGGTTCCAGCTTGGGTGTCCCATATACCAACTGGTCTTGTGAAAAATTTTTATGACCAGATGGCGAAAAGATCCGATGTCGAAATGATAAATAAAACCGATGTGCCCCTAGACCCGCAGAGTCTCACAAAAGATTCACGCTACAGCTATAAAGCCCTCACATCAGGTGTTACTAAAATTCGGGATGGTGATTTTGCATTTTCAACAAATATAATGATGAACAAAATAGTTCAAAAAGAGAACTTTCAAGAGAATCATTTTGTTGACGCTATTATTGAGACCAAAGTTTTCATTGATAGCGATTTTAAGGAAACGCAAACTGTAACTAATGAGGCTAGGATACCGCTCCGAAATATAACGGCACTCAAATTTATAGGCAATGTGACATCTCCTAATCGGTCAAAAGTTCGTAATAGATTTTCTAATCTTGTTTTGGAACACGTTGCTGAGGTTACAGTTGCAATGCAGTGCACCCCGCTTGCCGCCATTATGGTTGCGCGAGAAGACGGGTTGCATATCCCAATCGGAGCACAACAGGGACTGCGGGACAATCGGCTAGCGGTTGTCGCAAATAAAACAACACCGTGGACTATCTTAAGGGTGGTAAAGACTACGATGAATAGCGCGGTTTTAAAGCCGCTAAACCGCAAGCGTTCGCTTTCGCAGCTCAGTGGGCAAAAAGTTTCTTTTTTGGAGTTTAACTGATGCGTGTATTTCTACTTACATTTGTTTTCGCGATGTTGCACATAGTGGCCGCGCAGGCAGCCGAACCAATTGTTGTTCTGACCTATGGTGAAAATCGGGCTGATTACGGAACAATGTCGGATGAATATAGCTCGCATCCTATGCGGGTAAACCCTGATGAATTCAAAAAACATGAAGTTCTGGAAGCGGAAACTCTTGGTCATATAATGTCTGACTATTATGGTGGCAGTGGACTTAATATGGCATTTGTCCAAATTGCGATTTTACAATTTAATCGTTCTGCCTTTGTTAGAGGCAACCCAAACTTTCTTTATGCAGGGAAAACCCTTCATTTGCCGTCAGTGAATCAGATACGGGCGCTAATCACGAAGGAAAAATTAGAAAATAGAAACGCATCTGAAAATGGGACACGTAATGAGATCTTTTTCTTTGGTGGCTAAGAAATATATGATGTTTTTTATGGTGGTTTTGGCCGTTTGCGGATCGCCTCATGCATTTGCTGCGGTCGCGAGCGAAATGATTAGTGGCACCCAGATGAAACAGAGAATCAATTCCTTTCTGGCTGCGCAGAATTTAAGCGGGAAACCAGCGATTTCAGAAAAAAGATTATTTCCGGCTTGTGAGTCCGATGTGTTAATACGCCCGATGTTTGGGGGAATGAAAACAGTTGAACTGTTTTGTCCGGATCCAGGTGGGTTTAAAATTGCGGTGCGGACCAATGCTGTTAGTAAAGGTAAAATCGGATCTTTGACTAGTGAGGCAGATCAAATTACCGCTGAGTCAGCGTCATCGACCAAAGTAGAAAATCAAACTTTTGTAGAAGATTTTCCGAAGAATGCTGTAGAAAAGTATTTAGCTATGGCCAGAAGTGTTCAGAAAGGACGTATTCTGTCCCATGATGATGTTGTTTTGAGAGTGGCTAGGACAAAAAATCGCACGGGCTATTTTGCCAACGTCAGCGATGTTGTCGGTCGGAAGTTGAAAAAAAATTTGGGTGTTAACCAGATGATTTTAAGCCGACATCTTGAAATTGATTGGGATATACGAAAGGGCCAAAAAATTATAATCCAATCAACATCTGGACCAGTGGTTGTTGTAAGCAGTGGAATTTCTGCTGGTAATGCCCAGATTGGGGAGTTGTTGCAGGCTCAAAATCAGCATAGTGGGAAACTTGTTGAAGGAATTGTTGTTTCTCGCAAAAAAATTAAGGTTTTGACTAAATAAATCAAATAACGTGTCGTAACATAGATATCGGAGGTCTAATACAATGGTTGAGATTGTAAAGAATACAGTTACCAGACTGGAGATGCGAAAAGCTGGGAACAACGTTTCGCAAGAAGCTAAGCCCCTGAAAAGTAAAGGGTCCGTTGAGAATGTTAGCTCAAGTGTCAAGTTGAATTCACTTGAAAGCCAGTCTGCAGTAAAAGATATGGCATCGGCAGCGCCGGTTGACAAAGAAAATGTCAATCGAATCAAGGACGCCATCAAGCGTGGCGAGTACCCTATTGATCTTGATCGGGTTTCTGATGCGCTGATGGAGGCATATCGGGAAATGAAGAGCTAGCTGCTGGAGGCTACCAGGTGTCCCATAATCCTTTGGATGCTGGGTTTTTATCGCGTATTGAGGGCTTACTCGATGCGCTTGAAACGCGTGGAAAAAACTCAACAGAATTTCTTGCGTTATGTTCAAAACTTCAAACATGTATGGAAACGGTTTCAGCCCAAAAAACCTCGTTCAACCAATTGGTTGATGTAAGCAGCGACTTGAAAAATCGTCTTGAGCGCATTATCAGTCGGATAGAAATGCTAGAAATTTATTCTACCAAGCAAACTGATATCACTTCAAAACTGCAAAAATATATTGTCGACGCTGACAAATGAACGGAACCGTGCTAAGAATGGCGCTGTTTAATTAATATTTCGTAGGCGACTATAAAAAGGCAGATCATTTACCCTGCAAGATTGTAAATTGTATCCGGTGACCAGATGTCAAACCTAGTCTTACTATCAGAAAATCCTTCATTTATAACGATAGCAACTGGCGTTTCGCTTTTGCTGTTGTTTATTGGTTTTGTGGGTTTTCATCTTTTGAAAAAGGTTGCACGATTAGAGACTGATATCAAGAAGATCAGGTTTGACGTCGCCAATGCTCTTGATGGGCTCTCGAAGCTAAGCATCAGCTGGAATGAATGTATTGAAAATTTTGAAAAGTTCGAAAGTAGGCACAATCAAATTATAGCCATGGTTGAGCAAGTACGCTTTGAACAGGAGCTTTTGACAAAAACTGTCGGTAGCGATAATAAATTGTCAAAAGCAATAGAATTTGCTCGAGGCGGATTAAGCGTTGATGAAATAGTTAAAAAGGCTGGGATTAGTGTTGATGAAGCTAAAGCTGTTGCAAGGTTTCATGGCCCCAACGACTCTGGTTAATTCGACCAGACCGAAAGACTCTGTAAAGTCAAAGTTATTTCAGTGAAGCTCCGTCAGTGCCAGCGGAACCTACATTGTGAAGACTGTTTTCTTGCAACTTACTTTTCTATATTGGGTTCCCTGAACCATTGTCATTGTACCGGTTTTCCTGTTTATTTTCATTTGCATGTTTTTATACGTCAACCAAGCTGTTTGCTCATCAATCTGGGTAATATTAGCCTCCGTCTCGCTTGTCGGGCTGACGACTTTGGCGTGATTGCCGGTCTTGGCCTTATTTATAACAATGGTGTTGATGGTTTGCAGGCTGCCTGAGCAATCATATTTTTCATGTCTGAAACGTTCCGGCAGGCAGGAACAAAGGCATATTAAGAATAGCAGATGGGTTGCTGCTTTTATTTTACCCGAATCTTGCTTCGCTCTGCGGATCATGCGTTTCTCCGGTTTAGTGATCAGCACTTTCAGTCTTTTTTCTCTTCTGAACCGTCTTCGCCTTGGCTGTCGTCAGCATTTTTATCCTCTGACACAATGTCTTCATCAGTGGCATTAGCTGATGCGGGCTCATCCATGACGTCAGCGTTTGAGTCAGCCATATTGTCATCACCGGTGTCATCTCCTCCTACCGCAGAGTCTGAGGAATTGGAGTAATCAGCATTTTCATCATCTAACAAACTGCTGTCATCATCAGCGTCAACGACCGCTACCTTATCAATGACGCCAGCTTTTGGATCAATCGTATTACTGTTATCATTGTCATCCACGCCCACGGTGGCGTCTAAAGAATTGGTGTCCTTTAAATTTTCATCATCTGATGGAATGCCGATATCAGCTGTATCAACCTCCTGGTCAATAGTATCACTGCTATCGCCGTTATCGTCCTTATTGTTCTCAACTGGATTGCCCTTATCATCTATCACTATTGCTTTGCCTGAAGAAATCAGCTTTTCAGCATCTTCGGCTTTTGCGTTAATAATAGTACCCTCAAAAAATCTTACCCCGTGAACCTCTCCTGGTTCAATCATCTGAAGCGAATGCCATTCGCCCGCCGCGACGGTTTCGCTTTTAATGTCAATATCACTATGGGCGGTCTCATCCAGCAAAATTTGCTCGCTCAGTGCAAGGTTGGGAGTGGGGATGCTGTTCATACGCTCATCACGAATAAAGGCTTTAAGACTTAATACTTTCTGGCGAAGAATATAAACACGAGCTGCCAATAGCCCCAACCGTTTCAATTCGTCCTTTTCAGCTTCGAGAGCATGTTGAAGAAAGATATTTAGCTCTTCAATTGGCTGATCTGCATATTTTTCGATTAAGGCGTTTCGAATTCTGATTGTTTCCGGCGCTAATTTGGACGGCGATAAGGTGCCTGCCTTAGCTTCAGCCATTGAATTATTCATTTTTCTGCCTCTTTCTAGTTTTGGCATTCTATTTGCAAATTCCACACCAAGTCTGACCGTTGTTGGCCAGAAACCCCAGCGTTTTTTTGGATTGCTATAATTAATGAATAAAATTGCTTCACATTTAGACTTTCATGCACAGGCGTTGATGCTGCGATCGCGTCGTAATGAAATTTTGGCGTCTAATATTGCGAATGCGGCAACGCCTAATTTTAAGGCTCGTGATTTGAGCTTTGACGCACAAATGCAAAAGCACGCGTCTGGAACTGGCCCATTAAAAGTAACACATGGCCAGCATCTTGATACTGCAGTCACGGTGGGGCGCGACCGTATCCTGTTTCGCGACCCAATTAATCCATCCATGGATGGAAACACGGTGGAATTAGCCGTCGAGCAGATGGAATTTTCTGAAAATGTGACGCGCTACCAGACGACTTTGACATTTTTGAATAATCGTATTTCTGGATTGATGTCTGCGATTAGGGGTGAGTGATGGCAGAGATTAGAAATGTATTTGACATCGCTGGACGGGCAATGGCGTCCCAGATGGTGCGCTTGAATACAGTTGCCAGTAATCTTGCAAATGCCGGCACTATATCAGGCTCGAAGGAAGAGGCCTACAAATCACTGAAGCCTGTGTTTGAAACCCAGTTTTCTGAGGCTATTGAAAGCAATGGTGTGTCAACGGTTGATGTTGTGGGAATTAAGGCTATCACGCGTGATCCAGAGCGTGTTTTTATGCCGAATCATCCGTCGGCTGATGGTGACGGTTATGTTTACCGGGCTGCTGTCGATGAAAACGAAGAAATGATTGAGATGGTTGAAGCAAGTCGGCAATACCAAAATAATATTGAAGTAATTTCCACGTTGCGTGGGCTGATGATGCGAACCATCAACATGGGTAAATAGAGGTTAGTTGGGAGACTGGGTAATGAGTTCCGTTGACAATAATAATTCATTGAATTCAATTCTGGATAAGCTTGGGATTAATCAGCCAAAGGAGGCGAAAAAGTCGTCTGATACATTGGGGCAAGATGATTTCCTGAAGTTGATGACAACGCAGTTACAAAATCAAGATCCTTTCAAGCCTACTGATAATACGGAGATGATTGCACAGATGGCGCAGTTCTCTATGGTGACTGGGCAGACTGAAATGAACGAAAGTATCAAGGCTATTTCTGGACAATTATCTGAATTCCGGATTGCAACAGCGGCGAATATGCTCGGTCATTCAGTTCTTGTGTCTGGTAACAGAGCCTTTCCAGATGCAGATGGAACCATCTCAGGTGCATTGGACATCCCTTCCACTTCAACCAACACAAGCGTTCTATACAAGTCAATGAACGGTGACATTATTCATGCTGAGGAGCTAGGACCGCAAAAGGCAGGGCTTCTCGGGTTTCGCTGGGAAAACATCCCGCAGAATGTTCTCGATGATAATGAATATATTACTGTAGAGGCATTTGCTGATACCGGAACAGGCTTAAAGTCAGTTGGGTCATCTGTTTTTGGCGAGGTTCTTGCAGCATCTGCAGGGAATTCGTCTGATGGAGTTGTCTATGATGTCCGCGGTTATGGTGACATCAGTGCAAGTGATGTGAAACGATTTAGCAAGTGACCTTGTTTGACTATTAAACACAATTTTTAGAATACGCTGCGTATCAGGAGTTTAACTAAATGTCTTTTTATACCGCATTGACTGGTTTGAATGGTTCTAGTGCAGATATCTCTGCTACCTCAAACAACATCGCGAACGTTGGAACGACTGGCTTTAAGCGCAGCCGAGCTGAGTTTGGTGATATTTTCGCGACCTCACCCTTGCAGAATGCGTCGTCTTCTATTGGTTCGGGTGCGATTTTGAAGGGTATTAAACAACAGTTTACGCAGGGTAATATTTCCTCGTCGTTGAATGCTCTCGATCTTGCGATCTCCGGTCAGGGATTTTTTACTTTGAAGCCTTCCTTGACCTCCAACCAAAAGGTTTACACTCGAAATGGATCTTTGAACGTGGACAATGACCGTTACGTTGTGGACTCGGCAGGTCAGTATCTTTTAGTTTACCCAGTGAACGATGATGGTTCCGTGACGGCAAAAGACCTCGATAGTGCTCTACCTTTGCAATTGCCAGTCACTTCCGGTGATCCTCAAGCGACAAGTAATATTTCTCTTGGAGTTAACGTTCCTGCCGCGGCTGATGTGGTTCCTGACAGGCCCGCTTTCGCTGATGGGTATAGGTTTGACCCAGCAGATCCAAATACGTTTACTAACTCGACATCAATTACAATCTTTGATGATTTGGGAAACCCAACCATCGCGACCATGTATTTCATCAAAACCCAGTCTGCATCAGCGGATGACCCGACTAACAAATATGACACGCGTCTTGTTATTAATGACACCGTCATTACACCTGACTTAGTTCCCTCTGTTGACGACGCTGGAAAGCAGATTTTCATTGATAGATTTGGGATGCAGACAACTACTGTCCCAGATGACAACTATTTTATTGAGGGAAAGGGCTCCGCACTTTATAAAAGAGACAACCTGCAAACTTTAGTTGACTCACAGCCCGCAAAACTTACGGGAGAGGCCACAGAATTTGATTTTGGTGAGGAGGGTGACAGGCTTGTTGAAATCGTCACTGATCCGATTCAGTTTAATGCGACCCGTGAGAGTGGTGATGCGGATAGCCGGGTTTATTGGGGCAAAAACTTTCTCACAGTAAACGTTGATAACGGTGACCAACCGGTCAACATTGATTTGAGGCCCGGTAAGTACAATGCAACACAATTAGCGGCAGAAGTTGAGCGGGCAATTAATGCAGCTTATGGCGATGATAGTAAAATTCAAGTCGTTCAAAATATTGATGACACCCTCAGCGTAAACCTGTTTAAGCTGAATGCTGATGGTTCATCCACTGGCCTATCTACGGCAGTTTCTGTTGATTTACTAGCCGACAGCTATGTTTCGACAGTTGAAGGTATTACTTTGACGGGTGCTTCGCCGGATTTTACCCGTGATCAATTTCTTGCCCACGCTCAAGCACGAACGAATAATGCTCTGAATACCTATGCTAGCACGGCGGCTGGTGCAAGCGCACTCGGTGTGAGTAATCAAATGTTCGCGAGATCTGTCGGCACTAAGATGGACGCGATATTAACTCAGACACAGATTGTAAATCTTAAGCATGCAGTCTCGTCATCATCGACTCCGGCGGGAAATAATACAACAATATCTGATAAGTACATGGTTTATTCGTACCAGGGCAAGACGCCAAGTGTGAGCGTTTATGATAACAAAACTCAGGTTAATGCCGGAAATTCAAATCCAGCCTATACTGTCAAGTTTGATGCAACTCAAAATACTATGACGATTAATTTTGGAACAACGACACCGCCGATATCGAATAACGAGAAAATCCGTATTGGTGGACAGTTCCTGCCCGCTGACGCAATTGCGGCATCTCATATCAATGGTCGGGAGTTTACAGTTACAAATGTAGACACAACAACCGACGCAAATAACAAAATAATTACAATAAATACCACTGGATTATCATTTCCGGACGATGGTTTCAATTTAACCGAAGCTGATATTTTTGTCATGAGTGATGAATCTGAGTCCATTGAGGCATTTTTTGAGGGCTCTTCAAACGTTTATGAGGGGGCTCAAGTCAATTTTAGTAGTGAAAAGATAGTCATTAGAGAAATTGGTGATGCAAATAAACATTCTTACAGTAACGCTCAAATTGCTGCCCTTGGCGGAAATTATGCAGGTGGAATTATTAAAGTTGACAGTGGACAGTTCACAATTAATCAGGTGGTAGCGGGTGCAACTAAAAGTTCACTCGATGTTCTTGGTCTACATAAAGCCAACAACACCTCTGATATGACGACATCCACCGACTGGGTTGATGAAAAAGCCCCGCCCATCAAGATAAATTATAATGAAACTACGCAAAAACTAGAATTTACTGTTGACCGTACAATTCTGGGAACTGGAACAGAGAGTAACTTTAATTCATTCTCGGTGTTTGGTTCGACATTAGCCACAGATACAAATAATCTCGGCGTGCCAACCCAGGATGATGCTTCAACTGTATTGATCAGAGGTGGAGAAGTCTTGAGAACTGAACCATTTGTCTCCGATGGTGAAGAAATCCAGCTTAACGATAAGAGATATGGTGTAACGGTAAACTATAACAGTGATACTCAGAATTTTACTTTTGCAAGTGGTTCTACAGGAGAGCTAATTGAGGCCAACGGTGCACTTGGTGTTACGTCTCAGCAGAAAGCGTCTGCCATATCTGTTGGGCGGTACTCATTATCAACCGATGATGGTTCCGTGATCGATGCCACTGACCACTTCAGCGGTGACAATCACCTGATGTCTGTTGGTGTGTCGAAGACTGATGCAGTTATATCTGCAGGTAAAGGTCTTGCCTCTAGCCCCGCAGTTTCAATCGGTGACGCCGCAATTGAAGATTTAACCGCGGTATTCCGGCTCACAAATACTGGTGGAGAAAATGTTTTTAACGTGTCTGTAAATGGTATAAGCGGAGTTATCGAAATTCCAACAGGCTTTTATGTTGGTTCAACTTTAGCTGAAGCTTTGCAGAACCGAATTAACCAAATCCAAGATCCAGTTACAGGCGACACCGTTGGCGGTGTCACTGTGAAATATAATTCAGATACGAATAACTTTAGTTTCCAAACTGGAACAACAGGGAATACGTCCACGATTAAAGTGAAGGGTGCCGCAAGGTTTGGACTCGATGATGTAGATCTTGGTGTGGGCACGGTGCCTCAAATTTACAACCTTGTTCAAGCTACTAATGATGACGGTGTGGCGCTTTTTGTTAATTCTGAAGGAGCTGTTGTCACCACGCCGCCAGCAAATTTGGTTGACGGATATTACCCCCTTTATATTGATGAAGGTGAACTCACATTCAGTAATGGTGGTCAGATCATCAGCCCGAAAAATTTGGTGCATTATGAGCGCCAAGAAGAAGGTTTCTCTATCGCTCTAGACATTGATTTTGGCCAGTCAACGCAGTTCGCCCAACCATTCTCGGTTTTGAATGTTGATCAGGATGGTTTCACATCCGGTCGCCTTGACGGTCTAGAAATTGACTCCTCCGGCACAATTCGAGCAAACTATACGAACGGTCAGAATAATCCATTAGGAAAAATCGTTCTTGCTAACTTCAACAACCAAAATGGTCTGAAGCAAATTGGTAACGCTACCTACGTTGAAACTGCGGTTTCAGGTGAGGCCCAGGTTGGTGAGGCTGGAGCAGAGGGCTATGGAAATATCCTATCTGGTTCGTTGGAACGGTCAAATGTTGATATCACCGAAGAATTGGTAAACCTGATTACAGCACAGCGAAACTTCCAAGCTTCGGCTAAAGCAATTGAGACTACCACTACACTAACACAAACCATTATTAACATTCGTATGTAATTGTTTCCGTTTGCTTAAATTCATATAGGACCCTGTTAATATGGATAAATTGATACATACCGCATTGAACTCCTTGAATAATGCACGTGTTCGGCAAAATGTTAGCTCACAAAACCTTGCCAACGCTCAAGTCCCAGGTTTCCGTGGTGATGAGATTGGTGGGCGGTTTGGATCAATCTTTCTCGAGTCCGATGAGACATTAAGCACTCGTGTCTTTACAAAGAAAAGTGAACCTGGTTTGTTTTCTGACTTACAGGGAGAGCTTCGACAAACTGGCGAGCAAACTGATGTTGCCATAACCGGCAAAGGTTATCTTCTCATTGAAGGAAAAAATGGTGAACTCGGCTTAAGCCGTAGAGGTGATTTGACGGTCGGTTTGGACAAAACACTCAGAAATGGTGCCGACGTACCTGTATTGGATACAAGTTTGACGCCGATCACCATGCCAGCATTTAAAAAACTGTTTGTCAGTGAAAGTGGACAAATTTTTATTCAACCCGCTGGCACCCCTGCCGGCACTCGTATTCTTGTAAACCAACTCGCTCTGACGTCTGGGGATGGCCTTGACTTGGAAAAAGACGTTGATGGCACCATTAGGCCTAAGGGTGGATTTATACGGGAGCAGTTCAATGCTGATCAAAATGTTAGATTAAAGCAAGGCTATTTAGAGACAAGTAATGTCAGTGTTTTTGACGAATTAATCAATAACACTGAAATTCAGAAGCAATATCAGCTAAATGTGAAGTTGATTGCACTTGCGAAAGAAATGGATGAGGCAGGTTCAGCCCTTATGCGGTTACCTAATAACTAAATCGTGTTGGCATGAATATTGCTGAATAGAAGCTCCAACAGCTTAATGTGGAGCTTTTTTTTATGTCTACTTTCGCAATGCATGTCGCCAAAACCGGCTTAAATTCGCAACAAATTAAAATGCAGGTTATCGCTAACAACCTTGCAAACGTTAATACAACTGGTTTTAAATCAGACAGAACCAATTTTGAGTCGCTTCTCTACCAAGTCTTGCGCGGCGCTGGTGAAAACACCTCAGAAAATACAAGTCTTGCCTCAGGGCTTTCGGTGGGTACAGGAACAAGGCTACTCAACACAACAAAATTGCATTCTCAAGGTAGCCTTATAAATACGGGCAATTCTCTAGATTTGTCAGTTGAGGGTGATGGGCTATTTCAGGTCTTGATGCCTGATGGCCAAATTGGCTACACCCGAAACGGCGCTTTTATGAGGAATGCAGAAGGAACAGTTGTTACGGCCAGTGGATATGCGCTTCAGCCAGAAATACAAATCCCAGTAGACGCTGCAACTATTACAGTATCATCAGACGGTATTGTCACGGTTCAGCAGCCGGGAGCGGTCGATGCGCAGGAAGTTGGACAGATCACATTAGCTGACTTTCCAAATAGACAAGGCCTTCAGCCGAATGGTGAAAGTATGCTCATTGAGACGCCTGCCAGCGGAGCGCCGATAGTAGCAAATCCTTTCGAAGAGGGTATGGGACGACTAGTTCAAGGTTCACTCGAGAGCTCCAACGTGAATGTCGTTCAAGAATTAGTTGATATGATTGAAACCCAGCGTGCTTACGAGGTGAGTTCAAAAACCATCACATCAGTTGATGAAATGATGCGCTTTATTGCTCAGAATATTTAACACCAATATTAAATAAGGCGCGTGCAGTGATGAATCTTAATTTTTTAAAACCAGCTCTAGTTCTCGTGTGTTTGCTCACAACTGGGTGTTCAACCTACGTTGCGAATATTGAGGGTCAGGCTTTTATGCCAGTTGAACCGCCTGTCAACTTGAACTTGTCTGAGGCATCAAATGGCGCGATATTCCAATCATCGCAGAATGGCCTCTTTGCAACAGACCAGCGTGCACGGAGAGTGGGCGACATTTTGACGGTTAGTTTCAATGAGACATATGCGGCGACAAAAGCGCAAACCGCAACATCAACTAAAGCTGATAACTTTGCCGTTACCTTGCCAACCGGTCTCCCTAATATTTTGACCGGCGGTTTTGATAAGGATGCTGGTGGCAATGGCGCGGGTCTCTCAGCTGGCACAACGCGCAGTTTTGCCGGTGCAGGAAACGCCGTTCAATCAAACTCCTTTTCTGGGCTTCTATCGGTGACAGTTGTACGGGTTTTTGAAAATGGAAATATGGAAGTTGCGGGGCAAAAAGAGTTGATGCTGAATAATGGAAATGAATACGTTCGTGTTCGAGGTGTGGTGCGCCCCGAGGATGTCTCAGCAACTAACATTGTGTCCTCAAACCGTCTAGCGGACGCCCAAATAAGATACACCGGATCAGGTCAACTCGCCGATTCTTCCAAACAAGGGTGGCTCAGTGAACTTATGCGCACCATTTCGCCGTTTTAGAGGAGTGCAGAACTTGTTAGGTCGACTATATATTTTCGTGACATTGGTTTTTTCCTGTTTGTTCATTTCATTAGCCACAGCTAACGCCGATCGTTTGAAAGACATGACGTCAATAGCAGGTGTGAGGTCTAATCAGCTTGTTGGTTATGGTCTCGTCGTGGGTCTCGCAGGCACTGGCGATGGTAATGCGGTCCTAACACAGCAGGCAATGCAGTCAATGATAAGTCAATTTGGTGTTGTAACAAATGCTGCGAACATGAATGGTAAGAATGCGGCTTCGGTTATCGTTACAGCCGATTTGCCACCATTTGTTAAACCAGGACAGAAATTAGACGTGGTGGTCTCGACTGTTGGTCAGGCCAAGTCCTTACGCGGAGGAACGCTTTTAATGACGCCAATGCTAGGCGCAGATGGTGAAACCTACGCTATTGCGCAGGGTAATTTAATGGTAGGCGGCCTCGGAGTAGCCGGCGGTGATGGGTCTTCTTTGACAGTAAATGTGCCAACCGTTGGTCGTATCCCGAGTGGTGGTACTGTCGAGCGAATGATTGAAACGACGTTCTTGGAGAACGAAAACCTCTTGCTCAATTTGCACCAGGGAGATTTTAGCACAAGTACAAGGGTTGCTGAGGCTATTAATGAAATTTTTGGCGAAGGGGTCGCTACCGCGCTTGACTCAACTTCTGTTAAGGTGCGCGCACCGGTCAACCCAGCGGAAAAAGTATCTTTTGTTAGCCTGCTGGAAAATATTCAAGTTGACCCTGATCGGCCACGTGCAAAGGTCGTCGTGAATGCTCGAACAGGTACGATCGTAATCGGCGGGGATGTTCGGGTTTTGCCAGCAGCAGTAACTCACGGTTCTCTCACCGTTAGGGTGAAAGAAGATAGAAAAATAACACAAGCCCAAAATATAGCTGTTGCAGATGGTGTGGCCGCAACCGTGCAGGGTGAGGCTGTAGAGACACCTGAAACTGAAATTCAGGCGGAGGAAGAATTGGCGAGGGCATTTGTTTTTGACCCAGGCGTTGAGTTGTCGTCCATTGTCGACGCATTGAACGCAGTTGGAGGCACCCCCTCAGATTTGGTGGCGATTTTAGAAGCTTTACGAGAAGCCGGTTCACTCCGTGCCGAACTAATCATTATCTAGGGGATAAAATTGGAAAAACTCTCAACAATTAGCCCTGAATTAACTGTTTCACTATTTCAAAAACAGCAGAAGCTAGACGGCCTAAAACAGGTTGCTGAGCGCTTTGAAGCCCTTTTTATTCAGCAGATTCTTAAACAAGCTCGCTCGGCCAAACTTGCCGATGATCTGCTCGGAGGCGAAGCCGTCGACACTTACACGAGCATGCTTGATCAGGAGCGCGCTGAAAAATTGGCTTCAAATGTCAATCTTGGGATTGCTGAAGCATTAGTGGCGCAATTCGAACACGTATCAAAAGACCCGTCTGTTGACTAAGTGGTGATTTTAGAATGTCCAGTTTATTTGATGTAGGCAAAAGTGCTGTTCAGAGTTACCGCCAATCCTTGGCGGTAACCGGGCAAAACATTGCCAACATAAATACAGATGGCTATAAGCGCCGCGAGGCCGACCTCGAGGAAGTTTCAGGTAGCCAGGGTGGTATCACCAGTCTCGCAAATCAATCTGGATTGGGTGTGCGTGTTGCCGATATTCGGCGGGCCTTTGATGGGTTTTTACTAGGCCGAACTAATTCAACTAACGCAAGTTATCAAAAGGTGGATATATTCCTCGATAATTTACGCCAGCTTGAAAATACACTGCTGCCATCTGAGGGTGGTTTAAACGAACAATTGGGACGGTTTTTTTCTGCTATGTCCGACGTCGCAGCAGCCCCAACCGACATTGCCTCAAGATCTGTGGCGATCGAGATCAGTAAATCTCTGGTATCATCATTTAACGGTCTCGCAGCGCAACTTGAACAACTCCAAAATGGTGCCCTGGAGCAAACAAAAATTGGGACTTCTTCACTATCAATCCTAGCAAAAGAGTTAGCATCTATAAATGCGAGAATATTATCTTCTGGGCAAAGTGGGCAGACGCCAAACTCTTTGCTGGATTTGAGAGACAAAACAATTAGTGAAATGTCATCTTTGACTTCTCTAAGCGTAGAGTATTCGGATGTCGGCTCTGCGAAGGTTAGTATTGGCTCTAGTGGTATGGGCCCTGTTTTGGTGGACAATACCACATTTAATAGTGCGGGGCATAATATTGCATTTGGAAAACTTCAAGTGACCATTGGTTCTGGATCGGTTTTTCGCCCAACCAGTCAGGTGGATGCTGGGTCCTTAGCGGGAGCAGTTGACGCGTATTCACTTATCGAAGAGGTGAAAAACGACCTTGATAATTTGGCGTTTCTTATGTCTAGCACAGTCAACGAACATCACGAGAATGGAATAGACCTCAATGGAAATACAGGTAAATCCATGTTTTCTGTATTTGGCCTAAGCGCAGAGCTAAGTCCTTCAGCTAGCAACGACCTCAGAGTTCAAATTGATGTCAGCGATCCGATGTCATTGCCATCTGGTCCCCTAACAGCTCGGTATGATAAGGCATCAAATATCTGGACTTTAAATGGCGAAGGGTTGGCAACACCAATTACGGGTAGGACACAACTTCAAGGTCAGGGTTTTAATATTGTGGTAACGGGCTCTCCGAGAGACAATGATTTTTTTGAAGTCACACGTGGGTCATCAGCGGCTTCCAATATTAGTTTACTGCTTTCTAAGCCCCAGGAAATTGCAGCCTCTGGTAAACTGACCGTCGAGGCTGCGGTGAAAAACACAAGTGAAGCATCTGTTGTTGCCACAAGTCTCAACAATGTTAAAAAATTAGACCCATTTGATATTTCCAAGACATTAAAGAATTCACTCTCACCAATTGAAGCCACCAATTTTTTGTCTAGCGGGCTTGTTAGTGTAATCCCTGCTGGAACTCCTAGCGCCAAGATTGCATCATTTGAAAAACAGTCCTCAGCTAAGTTCCAGCTTCAGGGGCTGGTTCTTAACAACCTACAGCAGCTGTCGTTTCAACGCACTGGATCAGATAACAATGGTCCGCACACGTTTGATATTAAGTATGGCACTGCCTATCCAAACGCATCGTCATCGGCAAAGTGGACTGATAGCGCCGAACTGGCCAATCTTTTAAATAGTGGAGTCCTCAAAAGCACAGCAAATCTCTCAATGGCTGATTTAGGGATTCGTGTTTCTGGCAGGGAAGGGAACTTTACGCTTGTTTCGGGTAGTGGAAATTTTGTCTCTACCGGAAGTGGAGTTGCTTCTGTGTCTGCAGGAGTTGGAACCGTTCAAGCAGCTATAAGTGATGCTGTCGTGGCATCTGACTTTCAAGTGTTTACGCGCGAAGGTCGGCATATTGCTGGTACCGCATTACCTGCAGACATTGTAACCAACCTATTAAGCACTACAAACGGCTTCTCGCCGGAAGCTGTCTATCGGGGAGACTACTTAAATCGTGAGGACAATGCGTATAGAGATATTTCATTAAACGTCAGTCGAAGTGGTGGTTTGCATTTTGTTGAGAGCGGGAGTAATGGCTCTCTGGCTAGGTCAGTTGGTGGAACGTCAGGTATACCAGCAAATAATGCGACTGCAGATACTTTAAAAATCACCATGGCAAATGCAGAGACGGCTAGTGTTGCAGTGACTGCTGGAGCTTCGGCAAAGGCGGTAGCTGCAACCGCAAATAAAAAATTTAATAAACTTGGAGTCAGCGTTGAGGCAAGACTTGTGACCGAACTTTATGGGTTTGCCTCTGGAACTGTAGAGTTTGAAATTGAGTCTGAGAACCGGATGCCAGTTAAAGTCAGCGCAGATGTAACCAGTACAAATTTGACGAACCTCGCATCGTCCATTAACCAAATATCAAATTCTACAGGTGTGACAGCGTATCTTTCAACTGATAAAGCCCGCTTGATATTGGAAAGCTCAGAGGGAGAAGATATTGTCTTAAGTGAGTTAAGTGAGGCTAGCACAACATTTTCAATGCGCATCATTGACAAAGATAATTTGCCAGCCATCACGCAAATTGGAGCTTTGACCGGCGCTGGTTCATTTGGAACATTGACCCTTGCAACCAAAACATTCGCTCTCAACAATAGCTCTGGTGAAGGTGCGGGTGCAACGGCTGATGTCACACTTAACAATGGAAATCTCACCCTTGCGATAAATGCCAAAGGCAATGGGTACAAAGTCGGTGACACATTTACTATCCTTGGATCAGCACTTGGTGGTACGGACGGAGCCAACAATCTAACAATAACGGTCGGAGGTCTTGACAACAATTCGGCGATAGAAATGGGAAGTGTCATTGGTGGTGAGCGAGTTAAAAGCGCACGGTTCTCCGGGCAACTGTTTTACACAGCATCAGAGAGTTTTACTCTTCAACAGGCTACTCTTGGCGTTACGAAAATTTCGGCTAAAGATGAAAACCTTGGTGGAATGGCTGATGTTAAGACTAATTTAAATGGTGATATTAAAACTATAGATTATGAGGTTAATAGTGACATCGACGAAAGCGACTCTTCATACGATGGTAATGGTGCAACGGCAGCTGCTGCCACTTATCACCTAAGTATTCCTTCCAGTGCTTCTAACGTAAAATTTTCGGCAACTGTTGACGCTAGGTCTATGGGGTCACTAAGCAAGTCGAAGGTTAATAGCGCATTAACAAGCGCACTACGCCAGCAAGCTCCTTTATCGTCGCTCTCTGCAAGTAACGTAGCTGCATCAAAGCAAGTCACGACTTATGGTTTTGCGGGTTCCGAGGCGGTTGTTTCGGGAGCAGACACTGTAGCGGTTAGGATTAACGGCACAAATGTGCCGATTGATCTAACTAATATTGACGGCAGTGGCACTGCCGCGACTAATGGCGAGGATGTAACTACCGCTGTTATGAATGCTGTCAACTCTGCTAGTTTGGGCGTGGTAGCCAGCAAAGCAGTTGTTGGAGGGACGCGACAAATAATCCTTACTTCAACTCAATTAGGCGAAGCGTTCACTGTTCAGGAAATGACTTTCACTGACGCAGCAAACTCTGGTTCCCAAGGGTCATTAGCTCTCGTTTCAACTTCAGTATCCAAAAAATTACCAGAAGACGGGGAGTCTGTTTCACTTACGTTTGATGGTGAGCAGTATTTGTTGACAATGGCAGACAGCGAAATAGTTGTGACTGGCGGTGAGCCTGGGCGATTGAACGCTTATTTTGACGCTAATCAAAAACTTCAAGTTTATGGGGGCGGCACACTTTCTGGAGCGGCTATATCAGTAACTTCTGACTCAATTGTGGCAGGCAATAGCACAAATGCGGCTCTGTTCGGGATTGACGCCTCCACCACAAGATTTGCCGGTCAAACCCAAACACTAGCTAATGGCATGGCAAATTTAAACTTGAAATTTAATGGTGCAAACGTGGCGGTCGCATTGTCAAACACTGGTGCTGTTACGGTAACCCCTACAACATCAGGCTTGACTGCCAGGTGGGAAAGCGCCACTTCAACAACGGGACGTTTAGTGTTAGAATTCAATGCGATTGAAAACACTCTTGATTTCACAAAGCCTTCTGATCGGCTTGGTTTTAAAGTAACTGACCACTCAATCAGTGTTGTTGAAAATGAAATTAGAGTGAAGGCAAATGACGGATCTCCCTTTAAAGTAGACGCAGCAGCAACCAGTATTGCTGGTTCGGTGGTGGAAATGTCAAATCTAGCGCATGAAGATCTACTAGTGATCTTTACTGGCGCTGGAGCGAGATCTTTGGGCGCTACATTTGATGAGCCTGTTCCAAAAATTGGTATTGACGAAATCAAGTTGCAGTTTTTGGATGATGGTTCGACTGTGGAAATGTTTGACTTAGCTACAGGGCATTCAATTGCGACGCGAACCTTAGACAATAAAAAGACGACTTTCGATAATACCGAATTTACTGTTTTAGGTAACGCAAAATTAAATGATGAGTTCGTCCTAAAAGAGAATAAAAATGGGGGCGGCGACGCTAGTAATCTTCAAAAAATAATGGACTTGCAGTTTTCTGATGTTGGCGGTGCTAATTCAGGTGGGTTTCAAAGGGTTTTTGGCACAATTGTTGCTGAACTAGGCGAGAGTGTTCGTTCGGGCGAGATTACTTTGGCGTCTGCGGAGGCTGCTCGAAATGCGGCAGAGGAAGCAGAGGCTGAGTTTTCAGGAGTAAATCTTGATGAAGAGGCGGCAGCGCTGTTGGAGTTTCAACAAGCATATCAAGCGTCAGCTCGTATTTTGTCGACCGCTCGGGAACTCTTCCAAGCTTTAATTGAAGTTGTTTGAGGAATCTTAAATGCGGGTAAGTACAAAACTTTTTAATGCTCAACAGGTTAGAGGTTTCCAAGACATACGATCTGACATGCAAGGCATTCAGGAAAAGATAGCCTCTGGAAAAAATATAAACAGAGCATCTGACGACCCTGTAGGCGCCGTAAATTTGTCAGTGGCCAAGGAACAAAAAGAAGTTATCAGTCAATTTATGAGAAACACTGGTGTTGCGAATACTCGGTTGGACTTGAGTGACAGGACGCTTGACGAGTTAACAACAGTATTGACCCGGATGACTGAGCTTACAGCGACTGCAGGCAATGGTATTTATGATGGTTTTGGACACCAGGCAATCTTGAACGAAATGAGGCAGTTGTCAGAAGTTGCACTAAGCCTAGCAAACACGTCGGATAGCTTGGGTAGACCATTATTTGCTGGGCGTAGTTCAGTAGATATGCCTTTCGTTAAAGATATTAATGGGAATGTTTCATATCATGGTGACCGGGGCCAGCATACTGTTCAAATTTCTGAAAGCCTAAATGTAGCTACGGGTATTGATGGTGGTTCAGCTTTTATGAGGGTTGAGACATTTGATGCCGCGGGGGCTTCAACGGGCAGGCGTTCGGTTTTTGATATCATGCAATCTGCAATGAATTCCATCGAAACTGCTGCAGATATTAAAGGGAAAGCATCTGGTGGAAACAAAACCAGATTAGATTTCAACCTCCCATCAAAAATGGAAAGCTGGACTTTTACCTTATCTGGGAACGCTGGATCTAAAGTTATAACCGCTGATATAGCAAAAGATAATCTCGACGCCCTCGTTACGGCTATAAACGCCGTAACCGCTGAAACTTCGGTTTCTGCAGAAAAGGATGCTGCGACAGGTGATTTAATTTTAACGGATGTCACTGAAGGTGAGATTGTTGTGGAGGACATCTCCATAAAGGGTCAGGATAGAGCTGCAAACGCTCTCTCATCCTATGTAGCTTTTACAAAACTTGACGGATCGTTGACTAAAATAGGGCCGACAATAAAGCTAACTGATAGAGATCAATTGGTTGCCTATAATACAGGCGCGATGAAGAATGCAATTGACTCGATCTCAGAGCAACGCAGTATTGTAGCTTCTCAGATGAGCAAGAATGAGATCCAAAGCAATATTCTCGAGAGCCGAAAGATGACTATTGAAAAAGATGTTTCGGCTTTAAGTGACACTGACCTCGCAGAGATGATCACAAAGTTGCAGGGTCAGATGACAAATTTGGAGGCCGCGCAGGCCGCTTTCAGCAAAATTGGTCAACAGAGTTTATTTGATTATTTGAGATAGCTGGGT